>JAITLL010000077.1 GCA_031277915.1 Acinetobacter sp. | reverse complement strand
AAAAAAAGTACTACCTGTGATGACTGTACCTACAGTGAGTCCACGTGTAATTTTTTTTAGCGCAGATTGCTTATTGGGTGCAGTTGACATATAAATGACCCCGAATATCTAAAATCCATAGAAAGTTGTTCAACTATAACTATCGTGAAATGAAATACAACGGTATCTTAGATAACAATGAAGAAATTGTGATGAGTGTATATCTTAAAGTGCATCAAAATATTACAAAAAACTAACTAAATTGTTTATTATTAACAAAATATCAATGTTTTATACTTCCTTTTTGTTTCATTATTCATCCAGACAACAAAACACACAAAGTGAGGAGGCATGCAATGCGTGCATTAGCAATTTCAACACTAATCGGGGCTGGTTTGGTTCTTTCTGGTTGCCAAACTACAGGAAATGGCGGCAACGGTTTTGAATATGACAAAACAGCAGTAGGTGCAGTACTTGGTACAGCGCTAGGTTACGGTATTTCTAAAGGTATTGGTAACGGCAGTAGTGCTCAGAATAACCGTGCAATGGCAATCGGTGCAGTTCTTGGTGGTGCTGGTGGTTTATATCTTGACAACAAAGAGAAAAAACTACGTGAGCAAATGGCGGGTACTGGTGTAAACGTTGGCCGTAACCCAGATGGTTCTGTTCAATTGATCATGCCGGGTAGCATTACTTTTGATACGAACAAATCAAATATCAAACCAAACTTCTACGCAACTTTAAACAAAGTTGCTCAAACTTTGGCTGAAGATAACAAGAGTGCAATTCTTGTGACAGGTTATACTGATAACACTGGTAATGATTCAATCAACATTCCATTATCGCAAGCACGCGCTCAATCAGTACGTAGTTATTTAGCAAGCCAAGGCGTAGCTGCTAGCCGTATCGATGCGCAAGGTTATGGTTCATCTAACCCAATCGCAGACAACTCAACTGCAGCTGGTAAAGAACAAAACCGTCGTGTTGAAATCAGTATTTATGCAAAACAATAAGATCTAGTTTATTGTTTCAAAACCACCTTCGGGTGGTTTTTTTATGAGTGCAGTACAAAAAAAACACGACATTCTGCGGCGCATAAATTGCATTATTAGACATCATTTATACATATCCGTAGATTTATTATTGGGATTCTAAAAAAGAGATGACTATAATCATGCTCGAAAAAGTAAGAGGTAATACGCGATGTCATCTGCCGGTCAATTGAACGACAAGCAACAAGAAGCCATGAAATATACTCAAGGCCCTTTATTGGTGCTTGCTGGTGCTGGCTCAGGTAAAACATCGGTAATTACCCGTAAGATTGCCTATTTGGTGCAGCATTGCCGCATTCCAGCGCATCGTATTACTGCGATGACCTTTACAAACAAAGCTGCACGTGAAATGAAAGAGCGTGTGTCCAAGCTTTTATCACGCGAAGAATCAAAAGGTTTATCAGTTTCTACCTTCCATACTTTTGGTCTAAATCTTTTACGTTTAGAACTTAAAAATTTACCTTTAAAAACCAATTTTTCGATTTTAGATGCAGATGACTGTAAACGTATTTTGATGGATCTGATGCATCGTGATAATTTGTCGGGTGCAGAAAGCAAAGAATTAATTGCTAAGGCAATGAAGAAAATTTCAGATTGGAAAAATGATCTGATCGTGCCAGAGCAAGCGCATTCGACGTGTGAAACACCAGAAGATGTTCAGTTTGCGCACCTTTACCAGCTTTATGAACGTAATTTACGTGCTTACAATGCCGTCGATTTTGATGATCTCATTGTTATGCCAACACGTTTACTGCAAGAAAATGCCGAAGTACGTGATAAATGGCAAAATCGTGTTCGTTATTTATTGGTCGATGAATATCAAGATACCAATACCGCGCAATATATTTTAGTGAAACTGTTGGTTGGCGTAATGGGACAGTTCACCGCGGTAGGTGATGATGACCAGTCGATTTATGCATGGCGTGGAGCTAAGCCTGAAAACATGGCTTTGCTTAAACAGGATTTCCCAAATTTACATATTATTAAACTTGAACAGAACTATCGTTCAACCAGCCGTATTTTAAAGGCTGCAAACTGTGTCATTCAAAATAACCCCCATATTTTCGATAAGAAATTGTGGAGTGATAAAGGGCACGGTGAAGTCATCAGAATTATTACGTGTCGTAATGATGATGATGAAGCAGAGCGCGTGGTCAAAGACTTACTCACTCACAAGCTCATGAACGGTAAAAACTGGAAGGATTATGCAGTTTTATATCGTGGGAACTTTCAGGCGCGTGTATTAGAAACACAGCTTCGCCAAATGCAAATCCCTTATAAACTCTCTGGTGGTACTTCGTTTTTCGCTCGTGCGGAAATTAAAGATGTAATGAGTTACTTACGTCTTATTATTAATCCAGAAGATGACAGTGCTTTCTTACGTATTATTAATACGCCTAAACGTGCGATTGGCCCAGTTACTTTAGAGAAGCTAGGTTTATTCTCACAAGAAAATAATTTGTCTTTGCTTGGTGCTTCTTCTGACCAGCGTTTAAGTATGGTGTTGCCTAAAAAGGCAGAAACTCAACTCCATGAGTTTGCCGACTTTATCGCGACATTTACGCGTGAGTTGCTAGAAGATGATGAGCCTGTGCCTAAAGTTCGTCAAATGATGAATGAAGCGGGTTATATCGATTATATTCGCGAGCAATCTGCAACACCTGCTCAAGAGAAAAGTAAGCTCGATAATATCGAGAACTTATTTACCAGTATTCAAAATCTGATTAATCGTGCAGAAGATGTTGATGAAAAGAATATTGAAAGCGTCATTCGAAAATTGGTTTTGCTCGATCTGTTAGAACAGCAACAAGAAGAAGAGGACACTGACAAAGTTAATCTACTTACTTTGCATGCAGCAAAAGGTTTGGAGTTCCCATATGTATACATTATGGGACTTGAAGAAGAGCTTTTACCGCATAAAAACTCGATTGCAGCTGAAACTATTGAAGAAGAACGCCGTCTTATGTACGTGGGCATTACCCGTGCGCGTCAAGGCTTAACTTTGACTTTGGCAGAACAACGTAAAAATGGTGGTCAAATGAAACAGATGACCCCAAGCCGTTTCCTTGATGAGCTTCCGCAAGACGAGCTCGAATGGTTAGGGCGTAAAAAGAAAATTGCAGCAAATGTTGACCCTAAAGAACAGGCTCAACAATATTTGGCAAATTTAAAAGCTTTATTAAAGCGTTAATTTTTTAATTTTTAGGAAATCCCATGAAAGTTCAAGTTAAATTGCTCGATCCACGTTTAGGTAAAGAGTGGCCTTTACCTTCATATGCAACAGCAGGATCAGCAGGTTTAGATTTACGTGCCTGTTTAGATGAAGCAATTGAAATTGAACCAGGCCAAACCGTGTTGGTTAAAACAGGTATGGCAATTTATATTCGTGATGTGAATTTTGCGGGTTTAATTTTACCGCGTTCAGGTCTAGGCCATAAACACGGTATCGTGCTTGGTAACTTGGTTGGGTTAATTGATTCGGACTATCAAGGTGAATTGATGGTTTCAGTTTGGAACCGTGGCCAAACAACATTCCGTTTAGAACCAGGCGAGCGTTTAGCACAATATGTTTTAGTTCCAGTTGTTCAGGCTGAGTTTGAGCAAGTAGAGGAATTTGAAGAAACTTTACGTGGTGCGGGTGGCTTTGGTCACACGGGTAAACAATAATTAACTTATAAAAAATAATGAAAAGAAACGCCTGTCTTACGGGTGTTTCTTTTTATACCTTGAATGTTACAATGAATTATATTACAAAACGCTTTACTCATATTCTTTTAACTTTTTTAGCAAATACCCTTTTGAATACTCTATGTTTTTGCGATAGATCAGATTGATCTTTAAAATAGAAGATACGTTATGAATGTAAGACACTCGTTCCCAAAAAACATTTTTCGTGCTTACGATATTAGAGGCAAACTTTCTTATTTAACTACGGACGTCGTCCGTTCAATTGCCTATGGATTGGCACAACAATATAAACAAGCAGAACAAACTCAACTGGTTATTGGTTATGATGCCCGCCTCACAAGCCCTGCTTATGCACATTTAATTGAAGAGATTTTAGTCGAGCAGGGTCTAATAGTTACAAATATTGGTTGTTGCTCAACTCCAATGATGTATTACATCGCACGAGAGTTTGGTGGTAACGGTATTATGGTGACAGCTAGCCATAATCCTAAATCAGATAATGGTATTAAATGGATTTTAAGAGGTGAACCACCATCTCCTGAAATGATTCAGCAAGTAGGTGAATTTGCGCAAACTTATACTCCTACCAATCCAATTTCATTATTAGAATTATCAATTCCTCAATTTAAATCAGAATTTTGCAAAAAATACCAACAAGCTATCTTAAAAGATATTCAACTAAAGCGTCCTCTAAAAGTCGTATTAGATGGTTTACATGGTTCGGCAGGGCATTGCTCGAAACTCATCCTTGAAAAAATGGGGTGTGAGGTGATTGCCTTACGTACTACCCCAAATGGTGAGTTCCCTGATCATGCGCCAGATCCTTCGCATGCTGCGCATTTGAAAGAGTTACGTAAAACGATTATTGAACAAGGGGCAGATATTGGTATTGCTCTTGATGGTGACGGTGATCGTGTCGTATTACTCGATGAAAAAGCCAATATCATTACAGCTGATCGTCTATTGTCGTTATTTGCTCAAATGTGTCTTGAACAACAGCCAGAAAAAGAAATTGTATTTGATGTGAAATGCTCGCGTATGGTTCAAAGAACTGTAGAGAGACTTGGTGGTCAAGCAAAAATGATTCGTACGGGAAGTAGCTTCCTCCGTTCATATTTATCTAAGTCCAAAGGTCATGCCATTTTTGGTGGTGAATATGCTGGTCACTACGTTTTTAATGATGGACGTGGTTTTGGGTATGATGATGGTATATACGCTGCGCTTCGTGTAATGGAGTATTTCACCGAGTCTAGTGCGACAACAGTTTCTGATTTATTTTCTATTTATCCTGAAAGATGCTGTACAGAAGATACCTATATTAGCACCTACCAGTCAGACCCTAAGCACGTATTGCAAGATATTGAAATTTTGAGCCACCGTTTAGGTGCTCATATTAGTAAAATTGATGGTGTACGTCTTGATTTTGATGATGGTTTTGGCATTATTCGAGCATCAAATACGGGTGAGTATTTTACCGTAAGATTTGATGCTGATAATCCTTTGCGTTTAAAGGAAATCCAGCAAAAATTTATTGATATGTTGCAAGAGCGTTACCCGCAAATTGCACAAGAACTTTCTGAGGCCTAATAAGGAGAGGCGCAATGCCACAACATCAGCACCTTGGCGTCGACAAAGCAAAAATCTTGATTGAAGCTTTGCCATATATTCAACGTTTTTCTGGTAAGACGCTAGTGGTGAAATATGGTGGTAATGCGATGACTGATCCAGAGCTTGAAAGTTCATTTGCTCGAGATATCGTTTTACTTAAAACTGTAGGTTTAAACCCAGTTGTTGTGCATGGTGGTGGCCCACAAGTTGACTCTTTTTTAAAACAATTAGGTCGTGAGTCTGACCGTATTGATGGTATGCGTGTTACCGATGCTGCGACTATGGAAGTCGTTGAAATGGTATTGGGTGGCAGTGTAAACAAGTCCATTGTTAATTTAATTAATAAGCATGGTGGTCGTGCAATTGGTCTGACTGGCCAAGATGGCAACCTATTACGTGCCCGTAAACTCTTGATGGAAAAACAAGAAGAAGATGGTTCTATCAAACATATCGATCTTGGTATGGTAGGTGAAGTGACTGGGGTAAAAACAGATGTGTTAGAGATGTTTACCCAAAGCGATTTTATTCCTGTAATTGCACCATTAGGCGTAGATGAAAAAGGCAACACCTATAATATTAATGCTGACTTGGTGGCTGGTAAGGTCGCTGAGGCGTTAGGTGCGGAAAAATTAATTCTGCTCACTAATATTACTGGTGTGCTTGATGAAAACAAAAAACTATTAACTGGCTTAAGCACTCAAGAAGTTGACCGTTTAATTGAAACAGGTGTGATCTACGGTGGAATGATTCCTAAAGTAGGCTGTGCGCTTGATGCTGTAAAAGGTGGTGTTGTGAGTGCACACATTGTAGATGGACGTGTACCACACGCGACATTACTTGAAATCTTTACAGACCATGGTGTAGGTACGCTGATTTCAAATCGTACAAATGCAGCGCACTAAATTCGGTGTTTTTATTAAAAGATCACGCTAAGTGGTCTTTTTTTATGTCTTTTAATTTTGGTCATTTTTTTGTCATGAGCTTTGACTAGTGTAAGAGATGTCACTAGGAGCGTTCATTATGCTGGAAAAATTTAATCAATATCGCCAAACCTGGACTTTACCTTTAAATCGTCATAAAACTACGAATCAAACACAATTCCGCTTTGAATGGGTTGATAATCTAAAAGAATTACAAGATGTACAACGGTTCCGTGCTCAACAATTTAGTAAACAATTTGGTATCCATTTTGAAGATAATTTAGATCAAGATATCTACGATTTTAGCTGTGAACATGCGGTATTACGTGAAAAATGGACAGGAGAGATTGTTGCTTATACACGACTCAAACTCTTCCAAGGCCATGAAATAGCGCAGAGTTATAGTGCCCATGAGTTTGATATTGTTCCTCATTTGTCACACTTGCCAAACGTATTAGAAATAGGGCGTACCTGTGTGCACCCGCGCTTTCGTAATGGTAAGGCACTTTCTACGCTTTGGATGAACCTTGCCCCTAAAGTGTTGTGGTCAATGCGTGCTAAATATTTGATGGGATGCGTGAGTATTCACCTTCAGGATAATTTAGCTCGAGCCTACTATACGCACCGTCAGATTCAGCAATTATCAGACAGTAAAACTATCGATATTCGCTCTAAAAAGATTTATGAACCTGAGTACCCTGAGTTTAGCTTTCCACAAGATGAACGCATGCCTAAACTGTTTCAAATGTACTTGAGTATGCAGTCTAAATTATCTAAAGAAGCCTTTTTTGATGATAAATTTAACTGTCTTGATTATTTTGTATTCTTAGAAGTGAATAAAATTGCCACTTCATTTGTAATGAACAAAATGGCTCAGAGATAAAGATATCTTATATTTTGTAATAGCGAGCACATATTGGGATTTACAAGCTATTTTACTCTCATGCACAATAGTGCATACGGGGTAATGAAGTGAATAAGTTTAAAACAATATGTGCCAGCTATTAGGAATGAATTGTGCAACACCAACGGACATTACTTTTTCTTTCCGTGGGTTTTCACAACGTGCAGGAATTACCTCTGACCACAGTGATGGATTTGGTATCGCTTTTTTTGAAGATAAAGCATGCCGTTTATTTGTAGACAACCAATCTGCGGTTGAATCTCCAATTGCTGACCTGATTCGTAATTATCCTATCAAATCACGTAACGTGATTGCACATATCCGTAAGGCGACCCAAGGCAAAATTACACTTGAGAACTCTCACCCCTTTATTCGGGAGTTATGGGGGCGTCATTGGATTTTTGCCCATAATGGTGATTTACATGATTTTAATCCACCGCTTAGTGGGCGTTTTACTCCAGTCGGTAATACAGACAGTGAAAGAGCATTTTGTTATTTATTAGATCAACTCGTAGAAGTATTTGGTTATGAAGAGCCAAGTCTTGAGCAGATCTTTGAAGTATTAGAAAAGATTTCTCCGCAGATTGCAGAATATGGCACATTTAATTTCTGCTTATCGAATGGAAAAGCTTTATTTAGTTATGCCATTACTAAATTGCATTGGTTAGTTAGAGAATATCCATTTAACAATGCACATTTAATTGATTTAGATGTAGAGGTTGATTTTAGTGAGGTCACTACGCCTGAAGATAGGGTGGCTGTAATTACAACCGAGCCGTTAACCCATAATGAAATATGGACAGCTTATCAACCCGGTGAAATGATTTTATTTCAACATGGGAAGCCTATAAAAAAAGCCATTACTCAAGTTGACAGATTAATACGTGAAGAGAAAAACCCTGAACTTAAACGAATTACTCGTGCAGACCAATATTAATTTTTTAATTGAATAATTTTTAATAAGTGAAAACTATATTTTTATTTATTTAGCAATAAAGTATTTTGTTTAAAAAATACTTTATTGTTTTAGTTGGTTAATGTTATTTAATTTTTTATAAATCAAATACTTAAATATTTATTGGATTTTATTTATATAAAACCAACGAAATAGCTTTGTTTTTATTTATACCCTTTAAAGATAAGATGAGATTTATGCAACAGTCATTGAACATCATTGGGGGTGATGGATGAAAATGAAATGGGCTTCGGAATATAATACGGGTATTGATGTTATTGATGAACAACATAAACGAATACTCGATTATATTAATGAGATTGATGATGTAAAAGATGAAGAAGATAGACGTCGTATTAAAGATGTTCTAGACAATATTATTGATTATACGCAGTCACATTTTACCTTTGAAGAAAGTTTGCAAGAAGAAGCAGATTATAAATATAGAGTTCCACATAAACGTGTACATGACTTGTTTATTAAAAAAATAGAGTTATATCGTGAACGTTTTGAAATGGGACATACGATTGAAGCAGAATTACAAGAAATTTTGGCTAAATGGTTAATTAATCATATTCAACATGATGATGCCGATTATGTAGGAGCAGTAAAAGAAAATATGATGGGGATTATTAAAGAAAAAGAAAAGAAGAAAGGAAAAAACTGGTTCGCTCGTTTTTTCTCATAACTTTAACTGGAAAAACTCTAATTTACAGTTAGCGCGGCAAACTATCGTTTCGGTGGTTTGCTTTTTTTATTATGCAATCTTTGATTTTCATGCATGAGACGGGCAAAATATCTAGAGACTTTTTCAAGGAATGCATAATGCAGGACATACCTATGTCACGATGGTTATCGCCTCTTATGGCGTTTTGCTTATCTTTTGTCATCATGGCTACGTTGGCACCTACTATGGGTATCCAGATTGATCGTCAGCTCGATTTCTGGTTATTGTGGTTTGGGACAATGTTGTTATTGGCATTACCAGTTTGTTATTTGGAAATTGCTTTAGCAAAACGATCGAAAACAACCGCTTTAAATGCATTATCGAGTTTAACTCGTGAAGCAGATAGTTCATCTAAATGGCGTGTGGTTGGCTGGCTTGCTGTTGTTTTTATTCCTTTCTTAGCGGGTAATGTACTGAGCACTGCAAGCAATATATTAGTTGCACAATTTGCTCCAAGTATTTCAGGCCAAATCATTTTTGCAGGCCTTGCAGTCGCTGCCTTAGTCTTATCTTTTATTCCACGTCAAATTCTCATTTTATTAATGACATTGGGAGTAATCGCTTCTATTGCACTGGCAAACATGATGGGTACGACTTTACAACCTTGGCACTGGACTAATGTCGAGTTCAAAGAGTGGGGCAATGCAGTCGTACTTGCACTGGTGGCGAGTGGTCTCGGTTTAGGGCTTTATTGGCAAAATAGTGTTGGCACTATTCAAGCTGAAGAAGGTGCAACAAAAACTGTGCTTCCAATTTGGCTAGCTCAGCTCATTGCTGTAATTGCTTTTGGTTTCTTTTCACTTCAAGCGCAATTACCAGTCCTTACTTGGATATTTACAGGTGTAATGACATCGGCCTTATTTGTTCAATTAGCAAGAGAGCAGTTGGCTCAGCGTCAGCTCATGCCTATTTTACAGTGGGTGATTATTGTTGTCGCAATTGCGGTTTGGGCAGTACCTGAACTTCATAGCTTATTTACGCTTATTCTTATGCTTTGGGGCTTACTCATTAGTTTGATCTATGCAATTTTTGTAGGTTGGATTATGAAAATTAGCCACTTGCGTAAATCGATGAATTTCAGCAATGAGCTTTTCTATAACTTATGGCGTATCGCCGTACGTATTGTATTGCCACTTTCAATTATTGTGGCAATGATTGCTGTAATTGGACAAAGTATCTAATGGAACGTGCTCAACAAGTTTGGGTTGCTTTTGCGGCGCCAGAACAACAGTTTCTAATCTCTGTTCCATTTGAAGAGGGAATGACTGCCTTGCAGGCAGTTCAAGTAAGTGGTTTATCAAATCAAGTTAATTTGCCTGAACCACTTCAGCTTGGTGTTTTTGGAGTCAAAATTGAAACTGATGCGGTACTACATGCAGGTGATCGAGTTGAGATCTATCGGCCTTTAACGATCAATCCAAAAGACATTCGCAGGAAACGTGCTGCGAAGAATCCAGTGGGTAGATACATTAAAAGTAATCGCTTTAAGCAATCAGCTCAATAAGCAAAACCCCTCAAGTTTTTTCACTTGAGGGGTTTCTTTTTATTAGAAAAAACGATTATAGTGGTGGGGCAGTTAAAATCGCTTCTTTAGAAGCAGGTAAACCTGGTTGCGATTCTGGAATAGTATCTAAACCTTCAATTTTAGTTACGGTTCCGGTTTCATCAAAGTAAACTTTTAAATGCTGACCATGTGCTGCGGGGATTTTGGCTTTTTTAGCATATGTTCCCGGGATATAGTTGTAGATATAGTCCCAACGTTGTGGATTGAGGGGATCAGTCACTGTTGGGCTACCAAGCAAAAAGCGAACTTGCTGGAAATTCATGCCGACTTGTACTTGAGAGGCTTGAGCTTTAGTCAATGGAGTACCTTGAGGAATATCAACCTTATATACACCAAAGATTGAACAACCAGCTAGGAGTGAAGTGACGAATAACGTCAGCACGAGTTTTTGCATTTTGCTACACTATCCCAATAAATTATGATGCATTTGATCAAAGGATAGATCATACTTCATCTAAATTCTATTGCCTATTCCAACTTGAGATTTGTTGAGAGACCTTTTTTCATGCCTATTTCCAATCAAGATTTGCGCAAAGCTGGACTTAAAGTTACCCTTCCACGAATTAAGATTTTGGAATTATTAGAAAATTCAAAACAGCATCATCTTAGCGCTGAAGATATTTACAAGACTTTGCTCGAGCAAGGGGAAGATGTTGGACTTGCAACAGTTTACCGTGTGTTAACACAATTTGAAGCTGCGGGCATTATTCAACGTCATCATTTTGAAAATAACCATTCTGTTTTCGAAATTATGCAAGAAGATCACCACGATCACTTAGTTTGCCAAAATTGCAACAAAGTCATTGAATTTACTAATGATATTATCGAGAAAGAGCAACACGCTGTAGCTGAGCAACATGGGTTTACCTTAACCGGTCACTCATTAAACCTCTATGGTTATTGTAATGAACCTGAATGTCAGGAAACATTGCGCAAGAAATAATCGTTTTCACATAAAGAAAACAAATAAAAAAGGAAGGTTACGTTTAACCTTCCTTTTTTTATGAAGAAATTACTGACGATCGAAAGTTAAATGCTGTTTTTCGTCTGTTATTTGATCAGGGCCTTCATCTGCAAGCTTAATGGTTAAGCGTAAATCGTTTGGTGAGTCGGCATGTTTAAGCGCATCTTTATAAGTAATTTGACCTGCTTTATATAAATCAAATAAAGCTTGGTCAAATGTCTGCATACCCAGTTCACGTGAGCGTTTCATCAAGTCTTTAATTTCATGAATTTCGCCTTTACGGATGTAGTCTGAAATTAATGGGGAGTTAATTAAAATCTCAATTGCTGCTCGGCGTGAATTACCATCTGGTGTTGGAATAAGTTGCTGTGCAATCATGGCTTTTAAGTTAAGTGATAAGTCCATGTAGAGCTGGCTATGACGGTCACTTTCAAAGAAGTGAATAATACGGTCGAGCGCTTGGTTGGCGTTGTTGGCGTGCATGGTAGCTAATACAAGGTGACCTGTTTCAGCAAAGCCAATTGCATAGTCCATGACTTCACGGGAACGGATCTCACCAATTAAGATGACATCGGGTGCTTGTCGTAAAGTATTTTTCAAAGCAATTTCGAATGAGTCTGTATCGATACCGACTTCACGTTGGGTAATGATGCAGCCTGCATGTTCGTGAATAAACTCAATCGGGTCTTCAATGGTAATAATATGGCCTTTAGAGCTGTGGTTACGATGGCTGATCATTGAAGCCAAAGACGTTGATTTACCTGTACCTGTTGCACCTACGAAAATAATAATGCCACGTTTAGTCATCGATAAATCTTTAAGCACAGCCGGCAACTGTAAGTCATCAATCGAAGGAATTTTAGTTTCAATTCGACGTAGAACCATACCTGGCATGTCGCGTTGCTGAAAAGCACTCACACGAAAACGTGCCGTTTTATCACGGTTCATAATGGCAAAGTTACATTCACGAGTGTCTGCAAATTCTTTGCGTTGTTTTTCGCTCATAATAGAATGTAAGAGTTGACCAATCACTTCGCCTGAAAGGCTATTTTTAGAAATGGGAACAATTTGGCCATTAATTTTCATAGATGGTGCAACACCATCGGTAATAAAAAGATCGGATGATTTTTTCTCAACCATGAGGTTGAGCAAGTCATTAAAATCCATAATTGTACTCTCGCTATTTTGTTATTTTTATAGGAATGATTCAGGCTGTTTTGCCGCAGTACGTGCTGTTTGTGGGCTGATTACACCACGAGACACTAAGTTTTTTAAGCTTTGGTCGAGGGTCGTCATACCATGGTTAGCACCCGTCTGAATGGCTGAATACATTTGTGCGACTTTGTTTTCACGAATTAAGTTACGAATGGCAGGAATACCAATCATGATTTCATGTGCTGCCACACGACCACCACCATTCTTTTTAAGTAAGGTTTGTGAAATAACCGCTTGTAAAGACTCAGACAACATGGCACGAACCATGTCTTTTTCTTCGGCAGGGAACACGTCAATCACACGGTCAATGGTTTTTGCGGCTGATGTGGTATGAAGTGTACCAAATACCAAGTGACCTGTTTCGGCAGCTGTAAGGGCCAAACGAATCGTTTCAAGGTCACGCATCTCACCGACTAAAATAATATCAGGGTCTTCACGTAGTGCTGAGCGAAGTGCTTCATTAAAGCCATGTGTATCACGATGTACTTCACGTTGGTTAATCAGGCATTTCTTGGACTGGTGTACAAATTCGATGGGGTCTTCGACCGTTAAAATATGGTCATAGCGATTTTCATTAATATAATCCATCATCGCTGCAAGGGTGGTTGATTTACCAGAACCAGTTGGGCCTGTCACTAGTACAATTCCGCGAGGATAGTCGCAAATATCTTTAAAGATTTGACCTAAGCCTAAATCTTCCATAGTGAGTACTTTAGATGGAATGGTACGAAATACCGCACCAGCACCGCGGTTTTGGTTAAATGCGTTAACACGGAAACGGGCAACGTTGGGTACTTCAAAAGAAAAGTCGGTTTCAAGCTTTTCTTCATAATCACGGCGCTGTTTATCGTTCATGATGTCATAAACAAGGCGATGGACATCTTTATGTTCTAAGGCTGGTAAGTTAATACGGCGAACTTCACCATCGACACGAATCATTGGTGGCATGCCAGCAGACAAGTGTAAATCGGAAGCGCCATTTTTCACAGAGAAGGCGAGTAGCTCTGTAATATCCATAATTTCCCCAAGTAAATCAAAATATGTCATTATTTTGTAGAATAATATACGGCTTTCATCGAGGCTTACCAACACCTCACTTTAGGTGAAAAGCAAAAAAGTTTTTTGAAAATGAGAACCTTGTCAATGAATTACCTGCAAGATGCGCGGCAGCACGTACTACAGCAAATTAAAACTGTTTGTGAACATGTTCAGCGTGCGCCTGAAACCGTGCAACTTTTAGCCGTGTCGAAAACACATCCGAGTGAAAGATTGCGTGAAATGTATGCAGCAGGACAAAGAGCATTCGGTGAAAACTATTTACAAGAAGCTTTGGACAAAATTGAAGCTTTGCATGATTTAGACATTGAGTGGCATTTTATTGGACATGTTCAACGCAACAAAACTAAGCATTTGGCTGAAAAGTTTGATTGGGTGCATGGTGTAGATCGTTTGATTATTGCAGAGCGTTTGTCTAACCAGCGTGGTGATGACCAAGCTGCACTTAATATTTGTTTGCAAGTGAATATTGATGGGCAAGACAGTAAAGATGGTTGTGCGCCGGAAGACGTTGCCGAGTTGGTTGCTCAAATAAGTCAACTGCCGAAAATTAAATTACGTGGTTTGATGGTGATTCCTGCACCAGACAATACCGCTGCCTTTGCAGATGCCAGAAAGCTATTTGATGAAGTGAAAGACCAGCATGCTTATGTGCAAGACTGGGACACATTAAGCATGGGAATGTCCGGTGATTTAGAGGCTGCAATTGCCGCAGGTTCAACCATGGTACGTGTAGGTACGGCTTTGTTTGGAAAGCGTGATTTAATTTTGAAAAAATAACTTTTACGGTTTATTTAAATATTTTGTGGTGAAACTGTAATCAGTTAATTTAAATTTAATTTTCCTCATTTATAAACCAGATATTTTAATATTTGAGTGTGTAATGTATGGATTTGTTGCATGTTTTCATTCTGGCAGTAATTCAGGGTTTTGCTGAATTATTGCCGGTTTCTAGTTCCGCACACGTTATTTTAGCTGAAAAGTTAATGGGGTATGATCCATCTGCACCTGATATGACATTCTTACTTGTGATGTTGCATACAGGTACGATGTTTGCAGTGATCGTTTATTTTTGGAAATCTTGGAAAAAGACCTATTTTTCTTCTTGGGAAAGTTTTAAAAAACAAGCCTTCTATATTATTTTGGCAACCCTGATTACAGGTGTGCTCGGTTTAGCGCTGCAATCTATTATTAAACATGTATTCTTCGGCGGCGCGAGCAGTTTCGAAATTGAGCATTTGTTTAGTAACTCAAAATTAATGGCGGCTGCACTGATTTCGGCAGGTGTTCTGATTATTTTATCTTCACGTTTAGATCGTGGTCAACAAGGTGAAATCAGTTTGCGTAGTGCTTCTATTATTGGAGCAGTACAAGCGTTATGTTTACCTTTCCGTGGCTTTTCACGCTCTGGTGCAACCATTTCTACAGGTCTGTTTTTGGGTGTATCGCGTCAAAAGGCTGAAGAGTTCAGCTTTGCACTAGCTGTGGTATTGACACCAGCAGTGATTTTAAAAGAACTATACCGTTTAATTCACGCTCAAGGCTTACAAACAGTTGCTCATGGTCAAGTGTTCCATTCAATGGTTCCAAGCTTACTAGGTATGTGCTTTAGCTTTGGTGCTGGTCTTTTGGCATTAAAATGGTTGTCTTCTTGGTTAGAACATGGCCGTTGGCATTTGTTCGGTCTGTACTGTATTGGTTTTGCGGTTGTCGTACTCTGTGTGAATTAATTTTTGATGTTTTAAAAATAAAAATTAGTACAAGACAATACACGAAAAAAGGGACGTAAATAATACGTCCCTTTGTTATATAAGATTCATTAACTTTCAGATAGGAAACCTTGGTAAGTTAACCCACTACCTCAATCGTACTTGCACCAGCGCCAAGTGGTTTAACTTGAATTTGTACAGGAATACGCTCGTGCATTTCTTGAATATGTGAAATGAGAATGACCTGACGTCCTTGGTTTTGCAGTTGGTCTAAAGCATTCATGACCATGTGCAAAGAAGAAGCATCCAAAGTACCAAAGCCTTCATCAATAAACAGCGATTCAATTTTCATTGAACCCGATGCCATATTGGCAATTGCTAAAGATAAGGCAAGGGCAGTTAAGAACGACTCACCGCCAGATAGCGATGTAACAGAGCGGGTTTCTCCGTCCATGTCGTGGTCAATAATCGCAAGGCTTAAAGACTGATCTAAACGTTTTAGCGTATAGCGCTGAGATAGCATCGCCAGTTGCTGGTTGGCATGTTCAACTAAAATATCTAAATGATATTGCTGGGCGTAGTCACGGAACTCTTTACCTTTTGCATCGCCAATGAGACCTGAAATTTTGCTCCAGCGATGTTCTTCTTGCTGAATGTTTTGAATTTGCTCTGCATATTGTTGTTGCTTAGCAAGATTTTGCTGATGCACTTCGAGCTTAAGTTTCAGTCGATCACGTACTTCAAGCTGTGCTTTAAGCTCTGCAATATTATCTTGAATGAGAGTAACGAGCTTTTCATGTTCAATATCTGGTTGAGTTTGTAAATGCTCGCTCAATTGCTCTTGCATGGTCTTAAGGGCTGATGAGGCTTCACTTAATAAACGCTCGGCATGATTAAGGCGGTTACGAATGTCTTGCTCTTGGGCGGAATTGATGTGTATGAGCGCTGTAAGCTCAGATGCTTGAAAATCAGTGTGAGCTTTTAACCAGTTTTGAATTTGTTCATCAATCTGCTGTTGGTGTTGTGCAGTGTGTTGATGTTGATGCTTGAGCTGATCAAGTGCCTGTTTTTGTTGTTCAAAGTGCTGTCTGGTTTGTTCGAAACGCTGTTTAGCTTCATGATACGCGGTTTGTTGCTGCTGACGTTTAGCGTCGTGCTCAATTAACCATTCGTGCGGTTTAATGTCAGCACACCCTGTCATTTGTTGAATGAGTGACACCGCTTTTTCATTATTTTGTTGGCCTTTAAGCGTAATCTCTTGGAGATTTTGATCGATCTCATCAATTTGCTTGGTCATTTGCTCAAGGTTAGCAGTTAGCATTTTAAGTTCTTGCTGCTGTTGCTCAAAACGCTGAGAAAGCTGTTCTTGTTGTTCAAGTTGCTTAGCACGAGCGTCTAGCATTGACCAAGTCTGCTTAGCTGTTTGGCTACTCGACTGCTGCCACGCGTGCTGTTCGGTTTCAGATAGACACTCAACAATATGTTGAACTTGTTGTTGCCATTGCTGTGCTGTATTAAGCAAGCTTTCACTGCGCTGAATAGATTGAACGAGCTGATTATGTTGTTTAATCGCTTGGGTTAAACGCAAGCTTTCCGACTCAAATGCACTTATGGCAGTTTGTGCGGTTTGTCTGAGTTCGTTAAGCGTTTGCAAAATCTGCTCAGGAGCTTGATTAAGCTCAATGTGGAACTGATTGAGGTTAAAACCTTGCTCAAGTTCTTGCTGTAAGTTCGTTTGTTTTGCTTGAAGTTGAGCTAGATATTTTTGAACTTGCTCAAGCTCGGCATGGCACTGGGTAAGTGCATGTTGTTGGTTTTGCCACGCATTAAATTTATTTTGCTCTAAAGCAACCGCTTGCTGTTCTTGTTGTTGCTGCAAATCGAATAAAGCTTTAGAAACTGCACTGTCATCAACACGATAGGGATGCTGTGTACTTCCACATACTAAACACGCTTCGCCTTCTTTAAGATTGGTTCGTAACTGCTCAATATTTTCGGTGTGTAGTAAACGCTGCTGTTGCAAAATGTGCTGTAACTTTTCACGTTCAGTTTTTGCGGTTTGGTACTCTTGCTCAGCCGACTGACAAAGGGTTTTAAGCTGCTGCTCTTGGACTAAAGTTTGTGTCTGTTTCTCGGTGAATTGCTGAAGCTCAGCATAGAGCTCATGATAAATTTTTAGTTTCTGTTGAATCAGATCTAACTGAGTGATTTGAGCAAGTTTCTGATCTTTTTCTTTACGCTGTTGCTCAAGTTTTAACTCAATCTGTTCAACTGTGCCGAGTGAAACTGTCAGTTGTTCTAGTTCACTTTTAGCTTCTGATAATTTTTGGCGAGCAAAGCTAGGGTTGCCAAGCTGTTGTTCAATCGCTTGGTAATTTTGAATAAATTGCCCAAGCTGATGCAGATGTGCTGAAAGGCCTTTATCTAACACAGCATATTGCTGAGTTTGAGTAAGTTGCTGTTGAAGATGAATTTGGTTCTGCTCAAGCTGTGCAATCTGCTGTTGCACAGTATTTTGCTGCTGTTGCAGTGGACTGAGTTTCTGCTCAAGTCCATGTCTTTTTTCTTTGCACTTTTTATATTCATCGGCAATAAAAGCACGTTCTTGAATGGACTGCCGAACTTGACTTAAAGCATGTTGATGCTCTTGCTCAAAATCGAGTGTTTGTTTGAGCTCTTGTTCTGCAAGTTGATATTGTTTTTGTCCCGTTTCAAAAACTTGCACCAAGTCATTAAACTTGGTTTGAGCTTGTTGAATTTGTGGCTCAAGCTGTTGTAGCGTTTGTAAATTTTGAGTTTGCTGAAAAACTTGCGGGCGTATTTCAGAGAAAAATTCGAGCCGTTTTAATTGCTCACGTTCAGGAGCAAGTTGCTGATGGTGATTTTGCTGGGTTTGAAACTGTTGCTGTTTTGCTTGAACCTCTTGCTCAAGTTTTGCTTTGCGCTCAAACCATTGTTGTTGTTTGTCTAAGACATTTTTTTGCTGTTCTAACTGTTGATGGTTTTGTTCTGCTTGCTGATATTGTGCAGTAAACGCAGCAATCTCTTCATCAGACAAAATTTCAATATGGCCTAAGAACTCTTCGAGCTGTTTACGCTGTTTTGCAATATCTGCTGTTTTACGAAAAGCCAGTTCACCGATTTTGGCAAAAATACTGGAGTTGGTCAGGTACTCAAGTAACTCACCGCGTTCACTATCTCGTGCTTTTAAAAATGCAGTTACTTCTGACTGGGCAAGCAATACAGCACGCGTAAATTGTTCAAATGAAAGCTGGGTAATTTGTTTAACTTTTTCATCAACCGCTTTGGCTTTATCGGCAAGTACCACACCATCGGTCAGGCATTTTAAGTGGCGCTGCACACTTTGTAATTTACCATTTGGATTTTCACGCGCACGTTTAATTTCCCAACGTGCCAAATAGCGTTTTTGATCTTGTGCAATAAAGCAAAGCTCAGCAAAACCATGTCCTGTACCACGGCGTAGGACTGTTAAAGGCGAGTTAGTGAGCAACTCGGAGCCATCAACATCTTTTAATTTACCATCGCTGTCTTTAAGGCGTGGAACCCGATTAAACAAGGCCAGACACATTGCATCTAAAATGGTCGATTTACCTGCGCCTGTTTTCCCTACAATTGCAATGAGACCGGCGTGGGCTAAGGGTGCGCTTTCAAAATCAATAAAGTGTTCATCAGAAAGAGATGCCAGATTTTTTATTCGAATGGATAAAATTTTCATGACATATCCTTAAGGGGTTGCATCATTTTCAAGATTTTTTTGTGCTTCTTGTACCAGACTCAGAAAATCTTTTAAGACCGCATCATCTGCACTGTACCCTTGTTTTTCCCAAATATTTTGAAAGAGTTTTTCTGGTGTGGGTGGTTCAAGTGCGATGTGCTGAGCAGTACTTGAGTCGGTCGAGTCTTTATTCACATATTGACGAGAAATACGCACTAAACGATAGCGATCAGGTGGTAAGGCTGCTTCAAACTGCTGACGTAAATTGGGCTGTGGCGGCGTTAAACTATAGTATTCAATATCGACATATTCACGGTGGTCAATATTCTCAATCATGCCGTGTGGCAAAGCTTTGAGTTGTTGCAGCACTTCGTTTAATTCACCACGAATGCGGTGTAATTGTATGCAACGCGGAATTTCTACAGCTTCAAATTGCAAACGGTTGTCTGTCTCTTGAGTTGGATCAATTTTGACCTCAACCACTTGGTGCTTATAGTTAATTTCACTAAATGAAAGCGGAATCGGCGAGCCACTATAACGAATGTGCGGCTGGCCCACTTTTTGTGGTTTATGTAAGTGCCCTAGCGCTACATAGTCGACAGCATCTTCAAACAAAGTCGTTGAAAGTGCCTCTTCATTACCAATAATAATTGGTCGTTCAGAGTCAGATGTTTCACCACCTTGCATATGCGCATGCGACATCAAAATAAGCGCTTGGTCTGGTGTTTTACGGCGTTTGGCTTCGGCAATGAGCTGCTGGTGCAAATAGACAATTGCGTTTTTGCTGTTAGTGGTATGTTCATTAAAGCCCGTAATTTCGGCCGAGCGTAAAAAAGGCAAGGCCAGACACCATGCCACAATATCTTGATTTTGATTATAAATAGGTAAAAGTAGACGGTCGAGATCTAGTGTTTTATCTTGATTCCAGCGAACTACACCCACGGTTTTTGCATTGTATTTTTCTAAGAGTGGTTCGACCTGTTCAATCCGGTAGCCTGAGTCATGGTTACCGGCAATCATGAGCGTTTGCATGTGTGGTGCAAGGCGATGTGCATCTGCTAAAAATTGATAGAGTTGTTTTTGTGCCTGAGAACTTGGGTTGATGACATCAAAAATATCGCCGGCAATGAGTAGGGCATGTGGTTGTTTTTCTTGAATTTTAGTGAGCAGCCAGCTTAAAAATTGTTGGTGTTCGTAGTGGCGTGAATGATTATAAAAAAACTGCCCCAAATGCCAGTCAGAAGTATGTAGAAAGTGTACGGACATAGAAACAGACATCAAGCCAAAATAAACACAGATACGTTAGCATAAATTGGCAGGAGATTTTATCAAGACATTTTAAAGTGCTCGTTATTTAAGCCTAAGTTGAAACTTGAATTAAATTGTTCACTTTAAACTTTGCTTTGTTACTATCGACTTAAACCATGAACTTTGAGAACAAAATGACCATTCATGAATACCAAGTAAAAATACAGTGGGAAGGCAATACGGGTACAGGCACTTCATCTTATCGTTCTTATAAACGAGACTTTAGTATTCAGCATCCGCAAAAGACCACCATTCAAGGTTCATCAGATCCTGCCTATTTAGGGGATATAACCCGATGGAACCCCGAAGATTTATTAGTCGCGTCAGCCTCTGCTTGTCATAAGCTTTGGTATTTACACCTTTGTGCGGTCAATCATATTCACGTACTGAGTTATGTCGACAAAGCACTTGGTTTTATGGAAGATGCAGATCCAGTTAAACGTGGTCACTTTACCCAAATTATTTTAAGACCAGACGTTGTGTTAGAAAAAGGTGCTGACCAAGAACTTGCTGCAAAACTACATGAAGAAGCACATCATGAATGCATGATTGCCAACTCTGTGAACTTCCCAGTTACATGTGAAGCCAGCTTTAGTTTTGCTGAATAATCAATATGAAATAGCCACCGACAACAAGGCGGTGGCTATACATTAAAAATAAAGTGGTTAGATAAAATCTTTAAGCTGCGTTTTCATCGACTTGAAAAATACCAAAAACGTTATGGTCTAAATCGACAAAGTAACCATGCCAAGCACGGCCAGGAATAGCAAATTTATCCATCGCGATAATACCGCCTTGCGTTAAAATTTTCGCAGCAACTTCATCGAAGTTTCCAACCTGAACCGAACAGGTAAATGCATTTGTGCCATATTCCATTGGCGGTGTTTGGGTTGGGCGTTTTAATAGTCCACCCATAATTGAAGGCGTTTCGATACGGTAATATTCAATCGGTAAATTTTCATCGAGTTTAAATTGCCAGCCGAACACAGCTTGATAAAACTGCGCGTCGCGAGCAGGGTTTGAAGACTGGATTTCAAAATAGGCAATGTTGTTCATATTATTTAAATCATATTTTTATGGTGTAAATAATATAGACAAAGACGGAATGGTTGGTGAAGCACCATTGTGTAAGGATCGGGTAAAATTAAGCATGCCAGATAATAAAAACCGACGATTCGAGTGATGAGGAATCGTCGGTCAAAAACTTCATCAAGGGTCTGGCTGCTAACAAAACCTAATCCGAAGGTAGAAAAGAGTCGTAATGAAAGGTCACCGAAACAAATTTGCGGATGCCGTGCAAAGGAAGTATTCGGTTGCTGCGACCTTGTTACCCTATATAACGTCGGAAGATTAGGATTGGTTGACATAAAAATGAAAAAAAATCGAAAAAAATTTATAATTATTTTTTGAACTCATAAATTAGGCAAAAATATGACCAAATTACGTTCTTACTTTCTCTGGTTTTTGCTTTTATGCTTTGGACTGACCCTAGTGGTTGGGGTAGTTGCAGCAGTTTTACCAGCGAGCGTAGGTGGTATTTTAACAGCCGTTCCATATTTAGGTGCAATGATTTTTGTCTTGTTTAGATTTTTAAAGAAAGAACGCCGTGCGCCGACTGTACAGGAAAAAAAGAAATTTACTTTAGGTTTTACCCTGATTTTTTGGGGCTATAACTTATGTGGTGTCTTATTTGGCCTGTTTTTATTTGCCAGAAAAGACCCTGAGATTTTGCAGAACTTTATGCTTTACCTCAAACAGCCTCAGTTCTTGAGCATTATGGTGATTATGCTTTTAATGTTAGCTATTCCGCTTTATTTAATTACCTACTGGTTTTATGGAAAACAGGCACAGCGAATGGCAAGCAAAATGTTTAATACACCATAGATCACTACAAAAATGGTTCAGATTAGATCTAAAAGATCCTTATATAATTAAATAAAACTTGTGTCCTCAGTTTTGGAGGAAATATGAATAAGAATGTATTAATCACTGGTGCCAGTGGTTTTATCGGAACACATTTAATTAAGTTCCTATTACAAAAAAATTATAACGTGATTGCTGTGACACGGCAGGCTGGAAAGATATCTGACCATCCTGCCTTACAGTGGGTACAAAAATTTGAAGATATTTCAACCCGTCAAATTGACTATGTAGTGAATTTGGCGGGTGCAAATATTGGAGAGAAGCGTTGGACCGAGTCACGTAAAAAACAACTCATTGAAAGCCGTGTGAATACAACGCGGAAATTGTATGCGTGGCTCAAGCAATCTAAAATTTTTCCGGAAGTAATTGTCTCTGGTTCGGCCATTGGCTATTACGGTATAGATATTCAAGAACAGTGGCCAGAGGTATGTACTGAACAAAGCCCGCCACAGCCTATTTTTATGTCCGAGCTTTGCCAAGAGTGGGAGCGAGCAGCTTTAACAGATACTCAGCAAAATACTAAAATTATTCGCTTAGGTGTGGTGTTTGGGCAGGGCGGTGGCATTTTGCCTAAAATGTTGCTTCCGATTCGACTCAATTTAGTCGGTCAAATTGGTCACGGGCGTCAGCCTGTAGTGTGGGTACACATTGAAGATGTATTAAGCGCAATCGAGTTTATATTTAAGCACTCTCAATCTGCTCAAATTCACAATGTAGTGGCGCCAGAAAATGTGACTCAAAAGGTATTTTTTGAACAAGCTGCTGAGGTACTCAATAAGAAACCACTGTTGAAAGTACCAAGTACAGTTTTTCGCTGTTTGTTAGGGGAACAGTCGCAATTGATTTTAAATGGTCAATACGTCAAACCTGCTGCCTTACAAGCAGAAGGATTTGAGTTTGCTTATCCCAAATTAAAAGCAGCTTTAGAGAATATATTGGCGTCAGGCTAAGATTTTATTTTGTAGGCGCTCTGGGGAATATGCTTTTGCATCAACTAAGGTCGGTTGACCCAGCATAAGCTGACGGAGCAATTGCGCAGAGCCTGCGCCCATGCATAAGCCATTTCTAAAATGACCAAAGTTTGCCCATAGGTTGTCCATTTCAGGCATTTTGCCAATGTAGGGCACACCACTGGGTGAGCTTGGTCTAAGTCCTGCCCAGCGCTGTACAATCGGAAAATCAGCCAGTTCAGGCACCATTTCTAAACACGCTTCTAAAATATTGTGCTGGGTGGTTTCATCGGTAGAGGTGTCAAAACCACGATGTGCCATGCTTGAACCACACACAATATGCCCATCCATACGTGGAATCAGATACATCACTCGATTCATGCACATGGTCGGTAGCCAGTGAGCAGGGGTTTTAAACAACAGCATTTGACCTTGAACAGGTTCGACTGGAATTTTGAGTTGTAATTGTGAGTTCCAGTAATGGCTCCAAGCGCCCGAAGTTATTACAAAGTGATCTGCTGTATGTTTACGACCATCTTCAGTTTGTAGGGCTTGTATGACATCGCCCTGTTGAATTAGTTTTTTAACAGCAGCGTGTTCAAAAAACTCAACATTTGGATGTTGTTTTAAATAACTAATCAGGGACTGTAATACGCGTGGATTGCGAATATTCGACAGTTCAGGGAAATAAATGGCTTCTTGAAATTGATCGGAAATATGCGGGTTGACTTGTTCTAGCGCATCTCGCTGTAAATATTCACAGCGTTGCATGGGTTCTTGATGTTGATTTGCGTAAGAAAGTCCAACGTCAAAATCTTCTTCATCAAAAATCAGCATGCCTGTGTCATGAATTTCAAAATCAATGCCTGTAACAGGGGAGAGTTTTTGGTTCCATGCTTGATAAGAGGCTTTGCCAAATTGAGCAAGTTGGTTCACTGCATGCACATAGCGCCACGGGTACATCGGAGAGAGAATACCTCCACCAGCCCAAGAGGCTGCTTGTCCCGCTTGTTGTTGATCAAAAATGCTTAACGTACAGCCTTGTTCAACCAACTCCAGCGCAGACATTAATCCACTTATGCCTGCGCCAATGATTGCAATATGCATGCAGTGTTATCCTTTCTCTGCGAACTTAGTTCATTTCCTTGAGTTTTTCGGCAGCGGTTTCTGCAAAGTAAGTCCAGATTCCGTCTGCACCTGCACGGCGGCAGCACATGAGTGATTCTAAAATAACCGAGTCTGATAACCAGCCATTTTGAATTGCACCAGCTAACATCGCGTATTCGCCACTCACTTGATAAATGAATGTCGGAACACCAAAGGTATCTTTCACTTCACGTACTACATCTAGATAAGGCATGCCCGGTTTTACAATCACCATGTCGGCGCCTTCTTGAATATCAAGCGCGATTTCATGTAACGCTTCGGCACGGTTGGCAAAGTCCATCTGGTAGTTATATTTATTACCACCTTTTAGGTTGGATGCAGAGCCAACAGCATCACGGAATGGGCCATAGAAGCTAGACGCATATTTTGCAGAGTAGGCCATGATGTTGGTGTAGATGTGACCATTGGCTTCTAAAGCCTGACGAATCGCGCCAATACGGCCATCCATCATGTCACTTGGTGCAATCACTTCGGCACCAGCTTCGGCGTGACTTAACGCTTGTTTAATCAAGCATTCAACAGTCTCGTCATTCAGCACATAGCCAGTTTCATCAATAATGCCGTCTTGTCCATGTGTGGTATATGGGTCGAGGGCACCATCAGTAATTAACACCATTTCTGGTAATTCTTTTTTAAGCAAACGGCAAGTGGTTTGTACTAAACCATCTTCATGCCATGCAGCTTCTGCGGTCAGGCTTTTATCTTCTTGAGGAGTGACTGGAAAAAGAGCCAGTTTCGATACACCCAATTCCAGAAGTCTTTCAGCTTTTTTCAGTAACAAATCTGCCGACAAACGCTGAATGTTTGGCATACTTGGAATATCTTGGGTTTGATTTTGCCCCGGTAATACAAATACTGGATAAATCAAGTGATTGGTAGTGAGCTGTGTTTCGCTGACCATCGCACGCAACTGGTCATTTTTACGGATACGGCGCATGCGAGTAGCTGGAAATGCAGGACGATTGAACGTATAAGTCATAACAATCTCGATGTTCGGTATTACACTAGGATAGGTTGGCGGATATTCCATTACTGTCAACCGACTGCTGTATTGTAGCCCCATAATGCTGGATTTGTACAAAATTATGGGGGTTTATCATGCTTTTAAATTTAGGCAATGTATGAGTGATGAAAAGAAAAATTGGACTGGGAACATCCATTTAGGCGCAAAAACTGACCTAAACGTGGTTCTTAACCAATTATGTAAGGCGTTTAATAGCTCTCCTTTTTTTAAGCATAGTGGAATGATTATGCGTGTGGTGGATGGGCACATTGAAGGCTATATCGAGATGCAACCCAACTTGATTGGTAATCTGGCATTTCAGATTTTGCATGGCGGCGTTGCTGCAACTTTGCTCGATAGTATTGGTGGAATTGTAGCAATGGAACATCTCTATCGCCGTTCGACCCCAGAAACTTTAACTGAAACAATTAAGCAGGTATCGCGTTTAGCAACTGTTGATATGCGTGTAGATTATTTGGCGCCGGGACGCGGTAAGTATTTTATTGCACGCGCCGAAGTGTTACGTTTAGGGCGTAAGGGCTGCACTATGCGCATGACGATGGTCAATGATGAAGATAAAGCCATCGCTGCGGGTATCGCTTCATATGCTTATTAGGCAATGAATTGAACTATTTAAAAGCACCACGTGTGCTTTTTTTGTGCTTAAAAAGCTAAAGTTTTCATAAAAACCTTGAGATAAACATTAATTTAAGTAGAACGAACGCATGAGTTATATTTTTTTATTCTCATATCATGAGGTTTTAGCGTTAAAATTGACTGCTTTGACAATGCGATATGTCTTGTTCATAGAATAATAAAAACTCTATAACAAGGTGTAGTGCGAGATTGATGGCAAAGCCAACTCATCTTTAGGAACATACCATGACTGATGCACAAAGCAATGTACAAGAAACAGTGCCAACAACATCTGCCTCGGATGACAACATGAAAAACAAGCGCAAAAAATTTCTTGGTTTTTTTGCGCTGATTTTATTGATCGCCGCTATTTTATATGCAATTTGGGCTTTATTTTTAAATCATTCCGTAAGTACAGATAATGCCTATGTCGGTGCAGAAACCGCTCAGATTACCTCAATGGTGAGCGGTCAGGTCGCTCAGGTTTTGGTAAATGATACTCAAATAGTACGTCGGGGTGATGTGCTGGTTCGTATTGATGACCGTGATGCCAAAATTGCATTGGCTCAAGCTGAAGCAGAGCTTGCCAAAGCAAAACGCCAATATAAACAAACCGCAGCAAATAGCAGTTCTTTAAACTCTCAAGTTGTGGTGCATGCTGACGAAATTAACAGTGCCAAAGCACAAGTTGCTCAAGCACAAGCTGACTACGACAAAGCTGCTTTAGAACTCAACCGCCGTGCGCAACTAGCAGCCTCTGGTGCAGTATCTAAAGAAGAACTAACGAAAGCACAAAGTGCGGTCGAAACAGCGAAAGCTGGACTAGAGCTTGCCAAAGCAGGTTTAGCGCAAGCGTCTTCAAGTCGTAAAGCTGCTGAAAGTACTTTAGCTGCAAACGAAGCCTTAATTCAGGGTGTAAGTGAAACCTCGACACCAGATGTACAAGTTGCGCAAGCACATGTGGAACAAGCTCAACTTGATTTGGAACGTACAATTATTCGTGCACCAGTCGATGGTGTGATTACACGTCGTAATATCCAAGTTGGACAACGCGTTGCACCAGGTGCCAGCATGATGATGATTGTGCCGCTGAACGAGTTATATGTAGATGCTAACTTTAAAGAAAGTCAGTTGAAAAAAGTCCGCCCAGGTCAGCCAGTCACACTCACTTCAGATTTATATGGTGATAACGTTGAATACCACGGCAAAGTGGTGGGCTTCTCTGGTGGTACAGGCTCTGCCTTTGCCTTAATTCCGGCTCAAAATGCAACAGGTAACTGGATTAAAGTGGTTCAACGCTTACCGGTTCGTATTGCACTTGACCCGAAAGAACTTGCTAAACACCCACTGCGTGTTGGCTTGTCGATGGAAGCAAAAGTCGACTTATCTGCGAAGTAAACGCTTATGAAAACGCAAACACCTTTTGCCGAGTTAAGCGGTGGCCGTTTATTACTGGCAGCGTTTGTTATTGCCTTGTCGAACTTTATGGTCGTGCTTGATACGACCATTGCCAACGTATCTGTACCGCATATTACTGGTAACCTTGCTGTTTCAAGTACACAAGGGACGTGGGTTGTCACATCGTATGCAGTTGCAGAAGCGATTTGTGTACCCTTAACGGGTTGGCTTGCTGGGCGCTTTGGAACAGTACGAGTCTTTATATTTGGTTTAATTGGCTTTACGGTTTTTTCTTTCCTGTGTGGTTTGGCAACATCGTTAGAAATGCTGGTATTTTTCCGTATTGGACAAGGCCTATGTGGTGGTCCACTTATGCCACTCAGCCAAACTTTGCTTATGCGTATTTTCCCTCAGGAAAAGCATGCACAGGCGATGGGCCTATGGGCAATGACCACAGTCGTTGGGCCAATTTTAGGACCAATTTTGGGTGGTCTGATTAGTGACAACCTGTCTTGGCACTGGATTTTCTTTATTAACATTCCAGTCGGGATTATTTGTGTTTTAGCGGCAATCCGTTTGCTTAAACCAGCCGAAACAGAAACGATTTCTTTAAGAATCGATACCGTCGGATTAGGTCTGTTGGTACTTTGGATTGGTGCGCTACAGCTCATGCTCGACTTGGGGCATGAACGTGACTGGTTTAATAGTACAAGTATTGTGATTTTAGCTTTAACGGCCGCCATTGGCTTTGTGGTGTTCCTCATATGGGAGCTGACCGACAAGCACCCCGTGGTGGATGTCAAAGTCTTTAGGCATAGGGGCTTTGCAATTTCGGTACTGGCCTTGTCGCTTGGCTTTGGCGCGTTCTTTGGCAGTATTGTACTGATACCGCAGTGGCTGCAAATGAACCTTTCTTACACCGCCACATGGGCCGGCTATTTAACCGCAACCATGGGCTTTGGTAGTTTGACCATGTCACCGATTGTGGCAAAGCTCTCGACCAAGCATGACCCACGGGCACTGGCAAGTTTTGGTTTAATTTTGTTAGGTGGCGTAACCTTAATGCGGGCATTCTGGACTACAGATGCCGACTTTATGGCACTGGCTTGGCCACAAATCCTACAAGGTTTTGCTGTACCGTTCTTCTTTATTCCACTGTCTAACATTGCACTTGGTTCAGTACTCCAGCAAGAAATTGCATCTGCTGCGGGTCTTATGAACTTTTTAAGAACCATGGCGGGGGCGATTGGTGCTTCAATTGCAGTGACGGTATGGGACGACCATGCCAAAGTTGCACGTAGTGAAATGGTGTCAAACCTCAACCCAACCGAAGTTCAAAATAACCTTTTGCAAAATGGTTTTACGACTGATTCGACCTTAGGAATTATTTCAAACCTTGTTGATAAAGAAGCCATTACCATGTCGGCAAACCATGTGTTTTTGCTGTTTGCGATGGTATTTATATTTGCGGGACTGGTGATTTGGCTGTGTCCTAAACCCAAAGGGAATACGGGTGGAATGCCTTCTCACTAAACATAAAAAAGCATCTCTTCGGAGGTGCTTTTTTTAGGCCTACTAAAAAATAGATAGACTTAGAAATGGCAGATTTTGCCTGTATTTTGCTAAATAAAACATGCCAGAATCGGGCAAATCAGATATAAAATAATGTGTTACCACGCAAGGAGGCAGACAATAGGGCACAGGATCAAATGCCCTCGATCATTTAATATTATTAAAATCTTATTCTTATCAAAGATTAAAAAACTGAAGACCTGAAAATTAAAGAAGCTTGCACAGCAATTGCATGGATAGGCAAGCGTATATATTGGAGTTATCACGTGAATAAAAGATATTCATTTTTGTTCAGTAGTTTATTAGCAGTCGGTTTATTACAAGGATGTGGAGATAATTCTTCAGATCAACCCAAGGACGATTCAAATACCACACCACCTGATTTAATTGTTGATAATGACCCGACCAGTTGTAGCAAACTGGCACAAGACGGTTCAAACGTGGTTGTGGGTTCTAACCAAAATGGTGACCCGGCAGCGCCTGAAGGTGCATCGGGTTATCGACTTGGTAACACGGTTAAATACTCAGATAAATACATGGTGGTGGCAAATACACCACTTGCGGTAAAAGCAGGTTGTGATGTTTTAAGAGCAGGCGGTAGTGCAGTCGATGCAGCCGTTGCGGTACAAGCGGTGCTTGGTTTGGTTGAACCACAATCGAGTACGATTGCTGGTAGTGGTTTTATGATGTATTACGATGCCAAAACTAAAAAAGTTACTGCCTATGATGGCCGTGAAACAGCACCAGCCGCAGCCAACTCATTTTATTTAATTCGCCAAAATATAGATGACCCAAATTCACCAGCACCAGTACCAAGTGCACGCCGTAGTGGACGTTCAATTGGTGTGCCGGGTGTGATGCGTTTGCTCGAACAAGCACAAAAAGAACATGGCAAACTCAAGTGGAACCAGCTTTTTGGTGAAGCCATTGGTTTAGCTGACAACGGTTTCCGTATACCGGGACGTTTGGCCGATGCAATTACAAGTAATGCAAGTGATTTGGCGCTCGATGCAAATGCAATGGCGACTTATTTTTATGCGGATGGTTCACCACGCAAAGTGGGTGAAATCATGACCAATAAAGAATATGCAAAAACACTTGAAGCACTTGCCACGCAAGGCGCAGATGCACTGCATACTGGCCCAATTGCTCAAGCGATTGTGGCAAAAGCAGGCCAAACAGTAGGAGATGACCCTGCACATACTCCAATTACCCCAAGCTTGATGACCTTGCAGGATTTATCGAACTATCAGGTTAAAAAACGCGACCCGATTTGTACAACGTACCGTGACCGTTATTACGTATGTACCATGCCACCTCCATCTTCCGGAGGGATTGCGGTTGCGCAAACACTGGGTATTCTAGAAAACTTTGATATGTCGCTGTATCCACCTAAAAACCCTGAAAATGAAGGCGGCGTACCCGATGTCATGGGCGTGCATTTAGTGTCTGAAGCAGAGCGTTTGGCCTATGCTGACCGTGACAAATATGTCGCAGATACCGACTTTGTACGTTTACCAGCACAGGGTATTCCAAGCTTTATTGATAAAAACTACTTAAAACAACGTGCAGCACTGATTAACCCGAACCAGAGTATGGGTGTTGCACCTGCGGGTAATTTCAATGCAGCGTCTGGTGTCGACACCACTGTTGAACATGGTACGACTCAGTTCACTATTGTAGATGCCTACGGCAATGTCGTTTCAATGACATCGACTGTTGAATCGAGTATGGGGTCATTCCATATGGTGGATGGTTTTTTACTAACCAACCAGTTAACTGACTTTAGCGCGAACCCTTATGACAGCACTGGGGCACTAGTTGCCAACCGTGTGGAAGGAGGCAAACGCCCACGTAGTACCATGGCGCCAACTTTAGTGTTTAAAGGCACTACGCCAGATGAGTTTTATATGGCAACAGGTTCACCAGGTGGCGGTACGATCATTCAATATGTGGTTAAAACCTTGGTAGGTGCGTTGGACTGGAACTTAAATGCACAGCAAGCCACTTCACTTGTAAACTTTGGTGCAACCAATAGCCCAACAACCAATATCGATAGCTCGAATGTACAGCTTTCTATGCTTGATTTGATTGAAGGCTTAAAAGCCAAAGGGCACGTCATTTCTAACTCTGCGCAAACTAGCGGTATTTCAACGATTATGAAAGTAAATATTAATAATCAAAGCAAATACGCAGGTGGGGTAGACCCACGCCGTGAAGGTATTGTGTTAGGCAATGGTGCTTTATAAGCCTGTAGACCAAACTTTAAAAAAAGCTGTCATTTTTGGCAGCTTTTTTATGTGGGCCTTGAAAAAAACAAAAGACACTCAATTATGTAAGTAGGTTCATTTGTAGCGGACTGTTGATAAATTGCACAGCATTTTATTTTAGTTATGCTATGATGTTCAGACATTCATGGGGATGTTATTGGCTTCGACGCTGGTGATGAAACTCATAGATGCATGCCGAGAGCGCATTTTCTCTCGTAAATCAAATTTGCATATTTTAGTCGCAAACGACGAAACTTACGCTCTAGCTGCCTAAGGGCAGTTTGTCCGCTTCCTAGAATACTTGTGGTTTAGGAACCCGACCGTAGCGCACGCACACAAGTCCGTATAGAGTCAA
>JAITLL010000062.1 GCA_031277915.1 Acinetobacter sp. | reverse complement strand
GAGATTTCTCAATTGTTACTATTAATCAATTTTGCTTAACGTTAGCAATTTTGATTCAAGAAATTATTGTTGCCTATTCACTTTATCAAATTACCAAAGACCCATTAACTTTAGGTTTAATTGGTCTAGCAGAAGCAATTCCTTTTATTGCCCTATCGCTTTGGGGTGGCTATTTCGCCGATAAGTTTAACAAACAGGTCATCATGAAAATCTGTTTATTTTTCTCGGTGCCTCTACCTTTAGTTTTGTGGTTACTGTTCCATCTACATGGTTTAAGTCATATCAGTGTAAATTTCCTTTCTTGGGGTATTTATGCCGTTATTTTTGGCCTAGGTACAATACGGGGGTTTTACAATCCTTCTGCTACTTCATTAAAACCATTTTTAATTCCACGCGAGCTTTATGCCAACGGTGCAACTTGGACAACAATTGGTTGGCAAAGTGGAGTGATTATCGGGCCTATGCTCGGTGGGTTTATGCTGGCTTATTTGGGTAGAGAAACTAGTCTTTTTAGTGTTGCTGTATTACTCAGCATCTGCTTTATTCTTATTAATTTATTACAAAAACGAAGCTTTCCTAAAATTGAAACGACCAATGTTCTAGAAAGCTTAGGTGATGGTTTCCGCTTTATTTGGAAAACCAAAATAGTTCTCTGGGCAATTTCCTTAGACCTTGCCTCTGTTTTATTTGGTGGAGTCATTGCCTTACTCCCTATCTTTGCAGAAGATATATTAAAAGTCGGGCCAGAAGGCTTAGGTTACTTGCGTGCAGCACCTTCTATTGGCGCACTCATTACCATGATTACTTTGACTCGTTTTCCTCCCACTCAGCACGCTTGGCGCAATATGTTACTTGCAGTTGCCGGGTTTGGTGTATTTACGATCCTATTCGCTTTCTCGAACAATATGTGGTTATCCCTATTTGCACTGGCGATGACAGGTGCTTGTGACAGTATTTCAGTTGTAGTCAGACAGACCATTTTGCAAATTTTCCCGCCAGAAAATATGCGTGGTCGCGTTGCGGCTGTAAATGGAATGTTTGTCTCATCAAGTAATGAGTTGGGTGCATTTGAATCAGGTTTGGCCGCTAAATATTTAGGAACTATTACTGCAACTATTTTTGGTGGCTGTATGACCCTTGCAGTAGTGACATTCTGTTGGTTAAAAACCAACGACCTCTTTAAAGTCGACATTACCAAAAGCTCGGAAGACTAATTAAATCCTTTTAATAAAAGCATCTTCGGATGCTTTTATATTAAATGAAATCGGTAATTACCCAGTAAATAAAGATATAACGCCCAGCCTTAGCAATGAAAACCATAATTAAGAAGCGCCAGAAGTTTTCCTTAAATAAGCCAGCAACCAAAGTAATTGGATCACCTATCACAGGTGTCCAACTTAAAAGCAGCGAATAAAAGCCATACTTATGATAAAAACGTTGAGCTTGTTCTAGGCGTTTTTCAGAAACAGGGAACCATTTTTTATGTTTAAACTGTTCTATTTTTAAACCTAACCACCAGTTCACGCATGAACCTAGCACATTTCCGAAAGTAGCAATCAAAATGAGAAGAAGAGCAGAATGTTGATTTTTTAATAATAAAGCAGCAAGTACAGCTTCTGATTGTAGCGGTAATAATGTAGCCGCCCCAAAAGCACTCAAAAAAAGTAAAAAGTAACTTAGCATATTAAATTAAGTCCAAATTACCTTTCACTTTATTCATTTCACTACCAATAAAATTAGATGACTTTAATTGATAAAGCTTTTTGTACAGCTGGACGTGCGGTTAAGCGGGTAATGTATTCTTGCACATATGGGTAATCCTCTAATTGAATACCCTGCCATTCATAGCGCAAAATCCAAGGCAAAATTGCCATATCTGCAATTGAGTATTCCCCTGCAACAAATTTCTGACCAATAAGCTGCTTATTTAACACACTATATAAGCGCTTGGTTTCATTCACATAACGCTCTATTGCGTATGGAATTTTCTCTGGCGCAAAGCGATTAAAATGATGATTTTGTCCTAACATAGGACCCAAGCCACCCATTTGCCACATGAGCCATTGCTCTACCTCAACCCGCTCTTGTTCATCTATTGGATAGAACAAACCAGTTTTTCGACCTAAATATTGCAAGATCGCGCCTGATTCAAATACTGAAATTGGCTCACCACGTGGACCATCCTGATCAACAATTGCAGGGATTTTATTATTGGGGGAAATTTTCAGGAAATCTGGCTGAAATTGATCATTTTCTAAAATATTAATTGGATAAAGGGTGTAATCCAGTCCCATTTCTTCTAAGGCAATTGTGATTTTATGTCCATTGGGTGTTCCCCAATAATATAGATCAATCATTCTATTTTCCTATTCATCGTTATCATGACTGCGTCTTGCGTTATATCATGTTTTGAGTAATACGATGAGATTTCCAACACCAAAAAACACATAAAATTTGAGAATAACTTTGGTTTAAAAAGTTATTAAATCGCACTTTAATGGAACTAAATCAAAAATGACAGACATAAAAAAGCACTGCTTTTGCAGTGCTTTTTTTGAGTATTACTTTTTCTTTTTAGGTCCAAGTAACATACCCATTTGTCGACCTTCCATTTTCGGAGCTTGCTCTACAACCCCAAACTCAGCTACGTCTGCTTCAATTTTTTGTAATTGAGCTAAACCAAGTTGTTGGTGAGCCATTTCTCGACCACGGAAACGTAAAGTGATTTTAACTTTGTTACCTTCTTCAAGGAACTTCAAAATAGCACGAAGCTTAACTTGATAATCACCTACATCAGTTGCTGGGCGTAGTTTGATTTCCTTCACTTGCACTTGATGCTGTTTTTTCTTGGCATCTTTTTGCTTCTGTTTCAGGTCAAACAAGTGCTTGTTGTAATCCATGATTTTACAAACAGGCGGCTCAGCGTTTGCGACAATCTCAACAAGGTCAAGATCTGCATCCTCAGCAGCACGCAGTGCTTCATTTAATGAAACAATTCCTTTTTGCTCACCATCAGCAGCGACGAGGCGTACTTCTTTTGCACGGATCTCATCGTTAATTGCTGGACGGTTACTCTTTGCACCTTGTTGTTGGTTACGGTCAGGCTGTTTAATCTTTCTTACTCCACAATATACCGGCCACGTTCGGCGACGGCAGATTTCACTAAGTCAATGAAAGCATCCACTGACATAGTACCTAAATTTTTTCCTGAGCGAGTACGTACATTCACTGTACCTTCTTCCACTTCTCGATCACCAAGAACTAACAGGTAAGGAATGCGCTCTAGAGTACGCTCACGAATCTTAAATCCGATTTTTTCATTTCTCAAGTCAGAAATAGCGCGAAGGCCATTTTCCTTGAGTTTCGCTACAACTTGCTCACTTGCTTCAGCTTGAGAGTCAGTAATGTTCATCACACATGCTTGTACAGGTGACAACCAAGGCGGCATAAAACCAGCGTAGTGTTCAATTAGTATACCAATAAAACGCTCAAAACTACCAAGAATTGCACGGTGCAACATTACAGGCTGATCACGTTCGTTTTCTTCAGTTACATAAGAAGCATCTAAACGAACTGGCAAGTTGAAGTCACACTGAATGGTACCACATTGCCATACACGACCAAGACAGTCTTTTAAAGAGAACTCAATCTTTGGACCGTAGAATGCGCCTTCACCCGGCTGCAATTCCCACTGAAGATTTGCCGCATCTAAAGCATCTGCCAAAGATTTTTCAGCTAAATCCCAAAGTGCATCATCACCTACACGCTTTTCTGGGCGAGTTGATAATTTCATTTGAACTTCTTCAAAGCCAAAGTCTTTATAAACATCTAAGGTGAGTTTAATAAAGTCTGCAACTTCTTTACCGATTTGTTCTTTAGTACAGAAGATATGTGCATCATCTTGTGTAAAACCACGAACACGCATAATACCGTGTAAAGAACCAGATGGCTCATTACGGTGACAAGAACCAAACTCAGCTAAACGAATCGGTAAATCACGGTAAGATTTTAATCCTTGGTTGAACACTTGAACGTGACAAGGGCAGTTCATTGGTTTAACAGCATAATTACGACTTTCCGAATGAGTCGTAAACATGTTGTCAGCGTAGTTTGCCGCATGACCAGATTTCTCCCAAAGCGTAAAGTCTACGATTTGTGGAGTTTTAATCTCGAGGTATCCATTGTCTTGCTGAACTTTACGCATGTATTGTTCAAGAACTTGATAAATCGTCCAACCATTTGCATGCCAGAACACCATACCCGGTGCTTCTTCTTGCATATGGAACAAGTCTAACGCTTTACCAATTTTACGATGGTCACGCTTTTCAGCTTCTTCAATACGCTTGATATAAGCTGCTAACTGTTTTTTATCAGCCCAAGCAGTACCATAAATACGTTGAAGCTGTTCATTCTTCGCATCACCACGCCAGTATGCACCAGAGATTTTAGTGAGCTTGAATGATTTTAAGAATTTGGTATTCGGTACGTGAGGACCACGACACATATCTAAATAATCTTGATGGTAGTACAAGCCCATTTGTGTTTCTTCAGGCATGTCTGCAATCAAGCGTAATTTATATTCTTCACCACGTGCAGTAAATTCAGCAATGACTTCATCACGTGGTGTCATTTTTTTAACAACATCGTAATCTTGATCGATGAGCTTTTTCATACGCTCTTCGATAGCTGCCATATCATCTAATGTGAAAGGACGTGGCATCCAGATGTCGTAATAAAAACCTTCTTCGATGACCGGACCAATCACCATCTTTGCTTCAGGGAAAAGCTGTTTTACTGCATGCCCTACAAGGTGTGCACAAGAGTGGCGAATGATCTCAAGACCTTCTTCATCTTTTGGAGTGATAATTTGTAAGGTCGAGTCTTCGGTAATTAAGTCACATGCATCAACCAAGCGATCATTTACTCGTCCAGCAACGGTATTTTTTGCTAAACCAGGCCCAATACTTTGAGCGACTTCCATAACTGATACAGGGTGATCAAAACTCTTTTGATCGCCATTTGGCAATGTGATAATTGGCATAAAAAATCCTTAAGGAGTGATGCCCTATACGAAGGAGCATTTCACCGCGAGATTATGATCGAGGCAAGCCTCAAAATATAAAAACGGTGTAAATCAAAATTAAAAACCTGAAAGATTTTACACTTGTTCAAGCCAAGTGAAAACCTTTGTAATCATAAAATCATAAATACATTTTGCTTATACGGTAAACAGCAATAAATGACTTTAATAAATGCTCTACCTAATTTTTTAAGAAATACATAATTAGGATAACTATTCATCAGAACTGTTTTAAGATGGTGAAAATAGCATTTCTGCTCATTTTCTGACTGAGGGGTATTTCTTTTTAAGACTAAAGCATTAATGTCTTGTTCAATATTAAGCCATATCTTTTAAACAATGAACTAAAAATAAAACATGGAGTTTTTTCACATGGTCAGTGCTTATGATGAATTACAACGTACACCAGCAAACTTTGTTGCCTTATCCCCTTTGCGCTATTTAGAGCGGGCGGCTTATATATATCCAAATCAAGCGGCCATTATTCATGGCAACCGTCAAATTTCATGGAAAGAAACTTACCAGCGTTGTCGACAATTTGCTTCTCAACTTCAACAATTAGGCATAATTAAAAACGATACTGTTTCAGTCTTATTGCCAAATGTACCAGCAATGGTCGAAGCACATTTTGCTGTGCCTATGGTGGGTGGTGTTCTTAATACACTCAATACCCGTTTAGATGCAAAAACCATCGCCTTCATGTTAGAGCATGCTGAAACTAAAGTTCTTTTAGTTGACCCAGAGTTTGTCAATTTAGCCAGAGAGGCCCTTTCCCTTATTCCTAATCAACACATTATAGTGATTGATGTTGCGGATGAAGAATATGACGGTGAAAATCAGTTTCTTGGTTCGTTTGAATACGAAGAGTGGTTAGCTCAAGGTGATGCCAATTTCGAATGGCATTTACCACAAGATGAATGGGATGCGATTAGTTTAAATTATACCTCTGGGACAACGGGTAATCCAAAAGGCGTGGTTTATCATCACCGTGGTGCTTATTTAAATGCAGCGAGCAATATTCTAGCCTGTGGCATGAAACCTCGAGCCGTTTATTTATGGACACTTCCTCTGTTTCATTGCAATGGCTGGTGCTTTGCGTGGAGTATTGCAGCCAGTGGTGGAACCAATATTTGTTTGCGCAAAGTTGACCCTGAACTGGCTATGCAGCTCATTGCAAAACATAAAGTGGATTATTTCTGTGGCGCTCCAATTGTGCTGTCCATGATTATTAATCTACCGAAAGAAAAACAACCGAACATAGAACATCATGTGGAAGTTATGGTTGCGGGAGCAGCACCTCCTGTCGCTGTGATTGAAGGTATGCGCAATATTGGAATTAATGTAAACCATGTTTACGGTTTAACTGAAACCTATGGACCATCTGCACTTTGTGCCTCTCAAGCAGGATGGAGCGATCTCTCAATTACTGAACAAGCACAACTACATTCACGTCAGGGCGTGCCTTATCCACTTCAGGACAGTATGCGAGTGCTAGACCCTGAAACGATGCAGCCTGTTCCAAATGATGGTGAAACCATGGGAGAAATTATGTTCCGTGGCAATATTGTTATGAAGGGATATTTAAAAAATCCCAAGGCAACTGAAGAGGCTTTTGCAGGTGGTTGGTTCCATACGGGAGATTTAGCTGTTTGCCACCCCGATGGTTATGCAAAAATTACCGATCGTTCTAAAGATATTATTATTTCGGGTGGTGAGAATATTTCATCTTTAGAAGTTGAGGACGTCTTATATAAGCATCCCGCAGTTTTAACAGCTGCTGTTGTGGCAAAACCCGACGAACGTTGGCAAGAAGTACCATGTGCATTCATTGAATTAAAAACAGGTGCTACAGCGACTCCTGAAGAAATTATTGCACACTGCCAAAAAGAGCTTGCTCGCTTTAAAGTGCCTAAGGATGTGGTCATTACCGAAATTCCAAAGACATCGACAGGCAAATTACAAAAATTTATTTTGCGTGAATGGGCAAAAGAACTCGTTTAAATATTCCAAGAAATAAAAAAAGCGACGTATTTAGCGTCGCTTTTTTTATTTAAAAAGGTATTAACCTTGATCTGATAATAAAGCAATTTGTTGCACGTAGTTAATGAACTTCATTTTAGATGCTTCAATATCAGCTTCTGCAACTTGTTGGTTTTTATCACGGTTAATTCTTAACACATGCTGACGTAAAGTATGACGTTCTGATGCATTATAGATTTTACTAAACTCATTGATCGCAGGATCGCCCTGCTCGATCATACGATCGACCCAACGCATAAGTTGGGCTTGTTTTTTTGCGCCTTGTTGAGGAGTCAAATAAGATAAAATGACTGTCTCGTCTTCATTGCGTAAGAGTTTACCAACACGCTGAAACTGGCGACGGCGTGCTTCAAACGAACTAATATTCTGGACTTCTAAAAGAGCATCAATTAAACGCTCATCAACTGGAAGTTTTTGAATTTGCTTGATAGAAAGTTGTGCTAACTGCTCACCTAAAGCAGCCATACGTTGAACTGCTTTTTTCTGTTCGGTTTTACTTGCACGTCCTTCTAAAGATCCAAAATCTTCTTCAGTATAACGCTGGGGACGACGTGCCACGATTAATCTGCCTCATAAAATTTTGCGGCGAATAACGCCTGTACTTCGTTTAATGCCTGTTCTTCGTCAGAGCCATCAATGACCAAACGTAAAGTGGTCCCTTTACCTGCACCTAACATCAGTAACGACATAATATTCTTTGCATCTACCAAATGATCGCCCTTACCAATTTGAATTGACGAACGAAACTTCGTAGTGACCTCTATCAGTTTTCCTGATGCACGTGCATGTAAACCGAGTTTATTAATTACATCAACAGTTGTGTCTATCATGACCAGTGCTTCATTTCTCTGTGTAAGACCTGAACAGACCATTCTGCCTCAAGTGCTTGTTTTAGTCTATCTACCATATAAACTGAACGATGCTGGCCGCCTGTGCAACCTATAGAAACCGTCATATAGTGACGATGCCCTTCAGCAAATGCAGGCAACCATTTTTTTAAGAAGTGGTGTATGTCCTCGAACATTTCATTTGCTTGTGGGCTTGCTTCTAAAAACTGCTTAACTGGCTCGTCTAAACCAGAAAAGCGGCGTAATTCTAAATCCCAATGTGGATTTGGTAAATGCCGTACGTCAAAAACATAGTCAGCATCTAAAGGAATACCATGTTTATAACCAAATGATTGCAATATAACAATCAAGTTATCTGACTGTCCTAATTTTGACAGCAAGATATGTTTTAAGTCATGAACACTTTTATCTGTAGTATCAATATGAACGGTAGCGCGGAACTGAATTGGGATCAATAATTGCTTTTCTTCATGAATACATTGTAAAAGACTTTTGAAACGGTTCGCCAACGGATGTGGACGACGCGAGGCACTAAATCGTGCAATCAAATCCTGATCTTGTGTTGTAAGGTAAATCACATCAACCGTTCCATGTTTTTGTAATTGCTCAAAAACATGGTCAAACTCTTGCATATCAGCCCGTGTACTTCGGACATCTACACCTAAAGCGAGTTGTTCAAGATTATTTTCATGATCTAGCTTTGCCACAATTTCAGGCAGCAATGCCAAAGGTAAATTATCAATACAGTAATAGCCCAAATCTTCTAATACTTGAAGAGCTGAAGATTTTCCTGAACCAGACTGTCCTGTCACGATAAGTATACGCTTCATGGCATGGCTGTCCTTTTATCTATTATTGAGGTGTAAAGGCAACTTGTAGATTATCAATTAAACGTGTGCCGCCCAACTTAGCCGCGACAAATAATACAATATCGCGATCAAATTGAGAAATAGCTAACAAGTTCGTTTGACGAGCTTCCACATAATCCACAACAAAACCATTGTCTGTCAACAGGGTTTTTAAATCTGCCAAGACTTGTTGTAAATCTTTACCTTGGTGTAATTGCTCTTCAGCTTGCTTTAAACCTTGATAAATTACAGGAGCGACCTGACGCTGTTCAGAAGTCAAATAACCATTACGTGAACTCAGTGCCAAACCATCTGCCGCACGAACAATTGGCACACCAATAACTTCTAACGGAATGTTTAAGTCTTGTACAAACTGGCGAATAACAGCTAACTGTTGGTAATCCTTTTGACCAAAGAAAGCATAATTTGGTTGCACCATATTAAATAGTTTGGTGACTACAAGCGCTACACCATCGAAATGGCCTGGTCGTGCACTACCGCACAAATCATCTGTAATTTGAGTGACGCTAATGTTAGTTAAGCGAGGTTGTGTACCATACATTTGCTCAACTGAAGGTGCAAAAATAATGTCACAGCCGACATCTGCAAGTAAACGGCTGTCTTGCTCTAAAGTACGAGGATAGTTGTCAAAATCTTCACCTGGACCAAATTGAGTCGGATTTACGAAGATACTTACAACCACAACATCACATAACTTTTTCGCTTCACGAACAAGGGTGAGATGGCCTTCATGTAGATTTCCCATTGTTGGGACAAAACCAATAATTTTACGTGCAGCTCTTGCTGGGTTTAAAGAAGCAGCTAAGCCTTGTATGGTGGTTTCTGTTTTCATGAATTACAGCTCTACTTGGAAAGTATGTTCTTTAGCTGGGAATGACTGATCCTGCACAGCAGCATGAAAAGCTTTAAAAGCATCTAAAATTGCTGTTTCACCAGATTGTTCTTTCATAAAGTTACGCACAAAGCGTGCAACTCGGCCAAAGGTCAAACCTAACATGTCCTGAACAACTAGTACCTGACCATCAGTCTCATTACCCGCCCCAATACCAATTACAGGGGTATTCGGGAATAACTCTGCAATTTCGTGACCTAATTGTGCTGGAACACATTCAAGTAATAATACTGCCGCGCCCGCTTCAACCACTGCCGTACAATCAGCAATAAGTTGGTCTGCAGCTTCACGCGTTCTAGCTTGTAACTTATAGCCGCCAAATACATGTACAGATTGAGGGGTTAAACCTAAATGTACACATACAGGCACACCATTACGTGTTAACACTTGTACAGTTTCACTTAACCATGCGCCGCCTTCAATTTTGATCATCTGCGCACCAGCTTGCATCACTGTTTTTGCATTCTGCAAAGCATCATTTAAAGTGGCATAACTCATAAATGGTAAATCAGTCATAATCAAAGCATGCTGGTTACCACGACGTACTGCCGCTGTATGATAGGCCATATCTTCAACAGTTACAGGTAAAGTTGAGTCGCGACCTTGAATTGCCATTCCAAGAGAATCACCAATTAAGATTGTATCAATTTCAGCAAGTTCCATTGCTTTTGCCATGCTTGCATCGTAACAAGTTAGGCAAGAGAACTTACGTCCTTCGGCTTTAAATTTTCTTAAGTCACTTAGACTAATCATGATGGTATCCTCTACAGGAGTTTGCAGAACGTAATAAGTCAGGCTTTAAACCCAAGACTCATCAGCAAGTACAGTCAGCGTAGGCTGCTGTATCAGTTCCAAATTCTTAAGTGGCTGATTATTAATGTGCAAATCAGCATCTAAATCCAATAAGGGAATCACAACAAAATCACGTTGCAAGATTCCTGCATGTGGCACAGTTAAGCGCTCATTATGTATTTTTTCATTGCCATAAATCAGCAGATCAAGATCTAAAGTTCGCTCGCCCCAATGACGGAGTCTCACCCGCCCCGCTTCCTGCTCAAAACGCTGTAGCTGGTCAAGTAAGTCAAGTGGAAGTAACTCAGTTTTTAGCTGAGCCACTGCATTTAGATAATTGGGTTGATCTTGGGGACCCATAGGTAGACTTTGGTAAAGTTTGGATACCTTCACTTCACCAATAGATTTAAGCTTGGCTATCGCTTCAGATAAAATCTGGCGAGAGTCGCCTAAGTTACTTCCCAAGCCAATATATGTTGTTACTGTCATTGTGTCGGCCCAAAAACAACTTGGCTTAAATCACGCTGTACCCGCTTACGCTTCAAAATTGGATGATCGCTCATCACACCATTCGCTTCTGTTGCGGAAGATTTTTCAATAAAGCGATGAATAGACTGCTCTTGTCGTGTACGTTCTTTTTTACCACGACGAGTACGTGGTTCAGGAACATCCACCAAAGGCTCAATTTCTGTATCGACTTTATTTTTCTCAACAGGTTCAGCAGCGACTTTACGACGACTTTTAGCTTTTTGACGATTATATTGGCTAATCGCAGCTTCTTTTTCGTCATTCGACATTTCTTGGTAAGCATCCCACCAGCTTCCCATTCCTTGTGTTGTGTCATCACCTGACTTTTCACGAAGTAATAAGAAGTCAAATCCAGCACGGAAACGAGCATGGCTTGCCAATGCTTCAATTTGTTGTGGCTTTGGATTAAGCAAGCGAGTTTGCATTTCCCAAACTTCACGAATAAAAGTTTCAGCAAAGCGTGGAATGACTGTACGGGTTGCTTGACGTTTTAAAACGTCTAAACCTGCTTGAGCACGTGCTTCAGCTGGCACAACGCCTTTTGATAAATAAAACTCACAACGCTCTAAAAATGGTTGCCACAATAAAACCGCATAGAAAAATGCAGGATTAATCGTTTTACCAATCTGGATACGTTGATCCGTATTTTTTGCTGCACGTTGAATAAATGGAGTGAGGTCTGCACTAATATCGGCAAAAAGCTGCTCCCATACACCAAACTCAACTAACATTGGTAAGACACGTGCTAAATGACCCATTGTGAAAAGTTTCTGAGACTCGTCATATAAACGGTGTGGAGAAACATCACGGAGTAATTGGGTCATCTCCACATTAAAAATATCGAGAATCAAAGGATCAATTTTGAAATTTAGCTTAGCTGCAAAACGTAAGGTACGCAGCATTCGCACCGGATCTTCTTCAAAACGTTGTGTAGGGTCACCCAATAAACGCAACGTCTTACTTTTAACATCATCAATTGCTTTACAGAAATCAAGCACAATACCCTTACGAGGTTGGTAATACAGGGTATTAATAGAAAAATCACGTCGAGCAAAGTCTTGTTCGATGGTTCCCCAATTATTGTCACGTAAAATCATGCCTGAAGCACTGGTGACTGCTTTTTTAGGGGGAGCACGAAAAGTCGCAACTTCGATTAGCTCACGTCCTGAATAGACATGTGCCAATTCAAATCGACGACCAATAATTCGACAGCGTCGACCGAAAACTTCTTTAATTTGAGAAGGTGTAGCATTGGTGACTGCATCGAAATCTTTAGGATTGAGTCCTAGCATTAAATCACGGACACCACCCCCAACAATATAAGCTTCATAGCCTGCTTTAGTCAGACTATCGATCACATCTAAAATCGAAGAAGGAAGTTGGGCTGTGGACAAACCACATTTTGACGCTCGCAAGGTTTGCAAAAGACGCTGTCTCCTACGTCAGGACGTAAATAACAAGTTGTCGCTAATCATAGCTCTAACACACACAAAGGGCAATTTGATTCTCTTTAGTTTGCGCAGGAAATGATAATCGAAGAACAGAATTTTTATAAAACTAGCCGGGATTTATTTTTTTCAAAAATAGCTGGCCCGATTCCTTTTACATTTTTAATTTCGTCAATATTTTTAAAACTTCCATTCTTTTGTCTGTATTCTACAATCGCTTGCGCCTTTTTCTCACCTACTCCTTTTAACTGCCGAAACTCATTTATAGAGGCCTGATTTAAGTTAATTTGCCCCGTAGAATCACTAAAAGTATTTCTTTGAGAAATTTTAGAATGATCAGAATGAGAAGACTTATGTATGTTTAATTTTTGATCATACATGTGCTGTTTAGTCTTCCACTCCTGAAAGTTCTGATCAAAAGATTGAGCAAAAATTAATGGTGAAATAACCCCCAAAAACATCATCATTAAAATAAAGCACTTATTCTTCCAAAGTCTCATGCTGTATCGCATGTGTTTTTTCCCCTGATTGTAATTGCAGTTTTGCCTGATTCCACAATTCATCCATCTCAGACAATGTCATGTCATCTAATGTTCTTTGCTGTTTTATCGCTTGATCTTCAATAAAAGCAAAACGGCTTCTAAATTTATGTATGGTTGATAAAAGTGAAGTTTCACTTGAAATGCCAAGTTTACGTCCTACATTGACCAATGAAAACAGGCAGTCTCCAAATTCATCTTGAATTTCATCAATATTTTGATTTTTGAGTGCCTCTTTAAACTCATCTAATTCTTCTTCTAGCTTTGTATAAGCATCTTCTACTGTTTCAAAATCGAACCCGACTTTTGCGACATTTTTTTGAATTTCTTGTGCTTGAGTAAGTGCTGGCCCATGTTTAATTTCATCTAATCTTGATTGCGGCTTACCTTGCTTCTCTTGTTGTTTAATTTGTTTCCATAACTCGCTTACTTGTTCTGAGGTTAAGTTATTAAATTGATCAGCTTGAAAAACATGTGGATGACGTCGCACCAATTTTTCACTAATTGCTTCAACCACATCTTGAAAATTAAAGGCACCTTGCTCACTAAACATTTGTGATTGAAATACAACTTGTAGCAACAGATCACCCAGTTCATTTCGAATTTCATTAATGTCGCCCTGACGAATAGCAGCTTCAACTTCATATGCTTCTTCAATTGCATATTTAGTTAATGACATTGGGGTTTGCTCTTGATCCCACGGACATTTTTCACGTAGCTCTTGCATAATTTTAAGCAATTTATCCATGGTAACCCTCAAGTTCAAAAAGTCGGTCAGTAAATTTAAAATCTTAATTTGCTATGATCAAAATTAAAGCGGCAGATCATTCGCCATATTGTAACGATAAAGAGAAAAAAAGATGAAACATAGCATTCTAATTAGTGGTGCAGCTCAAGGTATTGGAGCAGAAATTGCACGAGTATTTTACAACCAAGGATATAAAGTAGGTATTTATGATATTAATGAGTCTCTCGCTCAAAGCTTAGCAACAGAGTTAGGGCCCAATGCATGCGCTGGCTATTTAGACGTCAGTGATTACAGTCAGTGGCAACTGATATTAAAAGAATTTACCGACTGGGCTGGTGAGCTTAATATTTTAGTGAATAACGCAGGAATTTTATATTCTGGGGCCTTTGAAAATATCGATATAAAATTACATCAAAGGACAATAAATATTAATGTAAATGGCGTAATCAATGGTTGCCATGCTGCACTCCCCTATTTAAAACAAGCTTCTTTTGCACGAGTCATTAACCTCTCGTCAGCTTCTGCAATTTATGGACAAGCTGACCTCATTTCTTATTCTGCCAGTAAGTTTGCAGTTCGAGGAATTACCGAAGGTTTAGATGTGGAATGGAAAAAATATGGCATTCGCGTGTTAGATGTGATGCCTTTATTTGTACAAACTGCGATGGTCAATAATATGAATGCAGGTAGCATTCAAAATATGGGAGTCGATTTAACTCCAAATGATATTGCTCAACAGGTCATTTCGCTTGTTGAGAAAAAAGCTCATTTCTGGACACCTACTCATACGCCAGTTGGTATAAAAACCAAATTGCTTTATCAACTCTCAACAATAAGCCCACAGTTTTTAAATCGTTTGACTAATATTTACTTATCAAGAAAGTAGCTTATAAAAAAGGCCATCTCTTGATGGCCTTTTTTACTGAATTTACTTAAACACCTTGAATCATGCGTCGTGCACTAATAATTCCAGGTTGCTGCTCTAAACGAGCCAATAAACGTGAAAGTTGAGCCAAACCTTTCACCTCAATGAGCAACTTCATATTGGCAATACCATCAGCCTCAGAAATTGTATTCACCTGACGGATATTAATTTGGTCAGAGAAAATTACTTGAGTTAAGTCTTTGAGCAAGCCACGACGATCATAAGCTTCCACCACAATTTGAACACTTTGTCCACGTGTTGGCTGCATTTCCCAATCCGCTTCAACAGCACGTTCTGGTTCTTGCTTGATCATGCGCAGATAATCTGAACATAAGACTTTATGAATACTTACACCGCGATTTAACGTGATATACCCAGCAATAGACTCACCATGAACTGGTTGGCAGCACTGTGCAATATGTAGCTCTACGTTGTCTAAGCCATCAATCAAAATACCATGGGCAGACAAAGTATGACTGGCACGTGGATTTAATGTTGGCTTAAGTACCAGTTCAGGCTCATCCTGATCCAGATGCATTTGGCGATTAATCTGGTTAATCAAGGCATGTAGGCTTATATCGCCGCTAACCAGATTAACCAAAATATCATCACCTGTTTTCACATTAAAATGTGATGAGTAGTCATTAAGATCAATACTCTTCGGGTGAATCGCCAATCGAGACAATTCTTTGTTCAGTAACTCACGACCAACTTCAAGGTTCTTGCTACGATCTTGCTGTCTGAACCAGTGACGTAGCTTGTCACGTGCACGAGATGTCTTGATATAACCTAAAGAGTTCACCAACCAGTCACGATTTGGTTCACGATCCTTCTTGGTTAAAATCTCAACCTGTTCACCTGTTTTAAGTGTGTAGGTTAATGGCACATAGCGCTGATTCACCCGCGCCGCATAACATTTATTCCCAACCTCGGTATGGACATGATAAGCAAAGTCTAGAACAGTTGAACCACGTGGCAATTCTTTAATGTCACCATCACGACTAAAGACATAAATCTTTTCAAAACCTTCAAAATCTTGAAGTTGATCAAAGCCTTCTGTCTCATCTTCGTTTTGGTGTACTGTTGTTTCATTACGTTCTTGGTAATGTTCCAAAACAGCACGCAGCGAATGTAAACGATGGTTAAAAGAATGGTCAGTATTTTTTGAACCTTCTTTATAGTTAAAGTGCGAACATACCCCTAACTCTGCTTCATCATGCATCTCATGAGTACGGATTTGTACCTCTAAAGATTTATTTTCAGCAATCACAGCAGTGTGTAATGAGCGATAACCATTGGCTTTTGGGTTTGTAATATAGTCATCAAATTGATGTGGAATATGACGCCAAATCTGATGAACAATACCTAACGAGTGATAACACTCAGGTACGCTATTCACCAATACCCGTAAGGCACGAATATCATAAAGCTGATCGAAACTCAGGTTTTTACTTTTCATTTTTCGATAAATCGAATAAATGTGCTTTGCTCGTCCTGTAATTTCCGCCTCAATGCCGTAAGATGCCAACTCATTTTTTAAGCGATCAATCACGAACTGAATATAGTGTTCGCGCTCAAGACGCTTTTCATTCAGTAAAGAAGCAATCTCTTTATAACGGTCTGGTGCCAAATAGCGAAAAGCTAAATCTTCTAGTTCCCACTTAAGCTGCGCAATACCAAGTCGGTGCGCTAATGGCGAATAAATAGTTAAAATTTCACGCGCCACGCGCTCTTGACGTTCCCGTGATGAGTTTGCAAGCTCTCGTAAAGAATAAGTACGCTCAGCCAACTTAATTAAAACAACACGAACATCTTCAGTTACTGAAATCAGCATTTTATAAATGCCGCTTAAATGTTCCCGCTGGTTGTTATTAAAATGGTCTTCTAGTCGTTTATTTTTTTCAATGAGTTCTGAAAGCTTACCCATTGCCAAAGCGCCTTTGACAAGGTTATAGACTTGTTCACCAAACTTGCGCTTTACTTCTTCTATATCCGTAATGTCTTCGCGGACACTACGATAAAGCATTGCAGCAGATAAAGTGTCTTCATCTACATGTAAATGTGCCAGAATATCGGCCATTCCAACACCTGTAGCAAAAGTATTGGAACGATGATTAACCGTTGAATCTAACTCTTTTTGCAGGGTTAAATGCGCAACCTCTTCGAGTTGTTTAAGCTCTGCCCCATCTAATATTTCACGAACCCGATCCAACCATGAGGCTAAACCGATTTGTGTTTCGGCGGCATGCTCTACAGTCGTTTCCTCTGACAACTCAGTTAGTTGTTCAGGTAACTGTTCACGTACTGTGACCATACCATTCTCCTGGATATGTAACTCATGTTTTTAATCGTTTATCTCTTGAATTTTTTCAAATAAAGCAATTGATTCAACATGTTCTGTGTGCGTAAACATGTCCATAACCGCTGCTTTTTTTAACTGGTACCCATGTTGAGCCAAAACCCCCGCATCCCTGGCTAGGGTTGCTGGATCACATGATACATAAACGATTCTTTTTGCTCCAAAATTTGGTACATACTGCATAATTTCATATGCACCAGCACGAGGAGGATCAATCAATAATGCATCAAATCCTTGATTTGCCCAAGAATGATGCGAAAAATCTTTTGTTAAATCTTGTGAAAAGAAGACCGCTTGCACCAAATTGTTGCATTTTGCATTATCTGTTGCGCGCTGCACCATTTCCTCACTTGCCTCTACACCAACAACCTGACCATTTGCTCCAACACACTGTGCAAGTGGTAGCGAAAAATTGCCTAATCCACAAAAGAGGTCCAATACTCTTTCACCCTGTTGCAATTGAAGCAATTCACATGCCAATTGTACCATTTGCTCATTTACTGTGGCATTGACCTGTGTAAAATCCAATGGCGAAAAAGCAAAATTTACCTCAAATACATTTAAAGTATAATGTAACCGCATAGCTCCGTGCTCTTCATCAATACGACGAAGGCTTTCAGGACCTTTAGGTTGCATATACAATTGCCAGCCTTTGTGTAACGCGAATTCTCTTAATTGGTTGACATCAGCATTGTTTAATTTTTCAACATGACGAACCAATAAAGAAGTTTCGTGATCACCTTTTGCTAATTCTACATGACCAATATGTGCTTTGCCTTTTAGACTTTGGAGTAACGCGCGCAATTCAGGCAAACAGTCTGATAACGTTTTATCCAAAACGCTACATGTATGAATAGAAGTTAAGCGATTACTATGATGCTCACGGAATCCCAAAATCAAACGGTCCGGTTTTGGTAAATAACGCACACCTATACGTGCCCGACGGCGGTAATCACTTTGTAAAGAGCGAATCGGCTCTAACCATTGTTCAGGTTGAATACCTGCAAAATGTTGTAAATGTGATTGGAGTACACTTTGTTTTAGGCGAATTTGCTCATCTGGGTGAATGTGCTGCATGCTACAACCACCGCAAATGCCGTAATGAGGGCAAATGGCCTGTACGCGATTTGGTGAAGATTCTGCTAAAAGCTCAGTCATTTCAGCTTCTTCAAGACGTTTAGCCTCATGCGTAATTTGAGCCTTTACAGTTTCTCCAGGTAATGCATAACGAATAAACACCTTTTTACCATGCTTATCTGCCGGATGATCCGGATGAGAACCATAGTGCGCAATTCCTCGCCCCTCATGAGAAAGAGTCTCAACCTGAAAAATATATTCGGGTTGCTGAGGTTTACGAGATTTGGTGTGCTGTTTCAAAGAATGAACCTAAAAATCTAAAGGATTAAAATAATGTGACGTAAATTCAGTATGCTTCGAGGTACGTTGCCACACTTCAAGAAAATCGGCCTGCTGCGGTATAGTCTGTAAATATTCAATACTCGAACGAATCCAGTGATTATGCTCATCTGCATTGAGTTGGCCTTTTAACAACAACCAACGCAAATAAATAAACCATGTATTCAGTACATCACCTTCACAATAACTAATTAACTTCAACCATTGCTGTGCACGTACATATTCAGGTACATGATACCCCGATTCCCCACGTTTACCAGGTAAACCTAAAATACAGGCAACATCATCAAGCTTTTGAAAATTACGACCATTAAACATTGCCATCACATCCATTAAATCAACATGGCGGTGGTGATAACGGTTTTGGTAATTATTAAAACGTTTCTGACTATCAAGCTCGCCCTGATCAAAAAGCCCCGGTGCAGAAAGACCATGATACATAGCTCGGAACAAAATAACTGGTAAATCAAATTGTGAACCGTTCCAACTCACTAAAGTCGGATGACGTTTGTCAAAAATTGATAAAAACTTCTGTAAAATTTCAGCTTCTGAATAGTGCTCTCGACTAAAAGAAAATAGTCTAAAACCTGACTCATCAATCCATAAACCAGAAATACATACGATCTCATGCAACGGCAAACGCTGAAAATCCATACCTGATTCTTGACGGCGAATTTTTGTGAGTGCCTGCTCAACATCTGGCTCTGGTAAATCAAGATGATATAAATGCGCTCCCGCTTTTAAATCAGTTAAAGTTTCAATGTCAAAAACCAAAGTTGGGAAACGCATTCTTTCTCTCAATTATGAGTTATCGTCCTGTACTGAGAACAGACCTGTAGACAAGTAACGGTCGCCACGATCACAGATAATGCAAACAATAACAGCATCCGGATTTTCTTCTGCAATCTTAATTGATGCCCAAACCGCACCACCTGAAGATGTACCCGCACTAATACCTTCCATACGCGCTAATTTACGCATGGTTTTTTCAGCCCCAATTTGAGGAATATCAATAATTCGGTCTACACGACTACTATCAAAAATTGTCGGCAAGTATTCCTTTGGCCAGCGGCGAATACCTGCAATGCTTGATCCATCTGCTGGTTGTAAACCTACAATCTGAATGTCTGGATTTTGTTCTTTTAAATACTTAGAAACACCCATAATGGTACCAGTTGTACCCATTGAGCTTACAAAATGAGTAATTTTACCGCCAGTTTGCTTCCAGATTTCTGGCCCTGTCGTAAGGTAATGTGCTTCAACATTATCCGGATTACCAAACTGATTTAAAACAAAACCTTTGCCGTCTTTTTCCATTTGCAAAGCTAAGTCACGAGCGCCTTCCATACCTTGTTGTGGAGTCACTTCAATCAACTCTGCACCATAAGCCAACATCGCATCTTTACGCTCTTGGCTCATGTTGTTTGGCATAATAAGTTTCATTTTATAGCCGCGCATTGCCGCAACCATAGCCAAAGCAATACCTGTATTGCCACTAGTTGCTTCAATTAATGTATCGCCCGGTTTAATTCGACCACGTTTTTCTGCCTGCATAATCATGTTATATGCAGGACGATCTTTTACAGAACCTGCTGGATTATTACCTTCTAATTTTGCTAAAACCGTTGCTTGCGTATGACAAGCCAAGCGCTGCAAACGGACTAGAGGTGTTTTACCTACGTAGTGATCTAACAAAAATTCGTCGGCTAAAAAATCAGGTTGTGTATTACTCATGATCAACACCTAAATCGGGGTGGCACTATTGTATGAAAAAATGATCGGCACTGCACCCATTTCACTATGCTTTTTAATAAAAGTGATTAAAGCACGGTCAGTTATAAAATGGCGTCTGTTTTAAAATAAAGCGTGATAATATGCCCTACAGAGAGATCAATCCGATGTAGCCATGTCTAATTTCAATAAAACCTTATCGAAACGCTTACGTCTGAATCATGCATATGGGCAACTTATTGCTCTTATTTTTGTGCCCATGATGATTTTAACAGGGGTTGGCGCATTTCTGGTTTTAACTGAAACATCCTATTCTGCAAAACAACAGCAACTCCATCACGCTTCGGCTATTTTGGCGCGTTATAATCAAATCGCTAAAGATCTCTATACATTAGTAGAGCTAAAACCTGATGAATATGATCATGCACAAAATATTATGCAAAGCATGTTCAGTGAAAAAAATCTAAAGCGTGCTGCTTTAATTGACAGTAATGGCCAGACTTACTTAAGTGTAGGTTATCGAGATAATCGTTACTGGCCAAACTTCACACAAAACAGTAGTTTTTTCGGTCCGATCTCTTATAACCACAATAATATTTACGGCGTTAGCATTAGCAATACCAAAGGGAAAGCCCCTGTTTGGCTAGTGATTGAAATGGATAATCAACCACTAGAATTAGCGCGTTATCGTATTCTGATTGCTTTAGTCATTACCAGCCTGATGACTTTATTATTACTTTTGCTCTGTCTAAATTTCTTCTCTCGCCGCTGGGTTGCACCGATGTACGAAATTCGGATGCAGTTACAACGTTTAAATGCGGATACCCTAGACCAGCATATGGTGATTAACAGTACTGGCGAATTACGCTTACTCCAGCGTGATATCGCAAGTCTGGTGAAAAGATTACATTTTAGTTTTTTAGAGCTTAAAGAACATACCGAACAAACCGAAGAAGACTTACGTAGAACATTAGATACACTAGAAGTTCAAAACATTACTTACCGTCAAGCACGTGACCAAGCGATTTCATCAAACCAAGCCAAGTCAGTTTTCCTTGCCAATATTAGTCATGAACTTCGTACCCCACTCAACAGTATTGATGGTTTTATTCATTTACTACTTCGCCAACAAAACTTAAATAACGAGCAGAACCTTTATCTACAAACTATTCGAAAATCTTCAGCCCATTTATTAGCATTAATTAACGATGTATTAGATTTTTCAAAAATTGATGCAGGTAAACTGGAACTTGAAACAGCGCCGTTTGATTTAGAAGAAGCTATTTTCGATGTTATGGACATGCTATCGCCTCTAGCTGCACAAAAACATATTGCCATGGCATTTTATTATGCAGATAGCATCCCACAAGAAGTCATCGGCGATGCTTTACGTTTCAAACAAATTTTGACCAATTTAATTTCCAATGCCATCAAGTTCACTCCAGATGGCGAAATTATTGTTCGTGTACGCATGGAACATGATGATATTGGACAATGCTTATTGCACTTTAGTGTTCAAGATAGTGGTATTGGTTTAAGTGGTACTGACCGCAAAAAGTTATTTGAGTCATTTTCGCAAGGCGATGCATCAGTTACCCGTCAATTTGGGGGTACAGGTTTAGGACTCGCGATCTCAAAACAACTGGTTCATCTCATGCATGGACAAATTGGTTTTGAAGATAACCAAGAACGTGCACCAACAGAAAAAGGTTCAACATTCTGGTTTACAGCACAGTTTACTGTAGATGAAGAGCACGAAATTGAGCATCCACACTTTGAACATTTACAAGTCGTGTCTTATTTAGCACACCCAGCAACGGCAAGTGTTTTACGTTATTACCTTGAAAACTATCAAGTTCCACACATTGAAACCCAATCGATTCTAGACTTATTTAGCCGCTTAAAACACCTCGACCAGAAAGACAACACTTGGCTTATCGTCGATCATAGCGGTGATACAGAAGCTTTACTCAAAGAAATTCGTAGCCGCTATCAAGGCAACTTAGCAGTTTACGGCTATCAAATGACACTTGAGCCAAACATGCTCACCGAATATCGTGCTCGCCCACTTTATCAACCATTAAGCCGTAGTGGACTCATTCAATTATTAAGTGACCAACCTATTTTTGAAGAGGAACAACAAGACTTTAATGGTCAGGGTTTACATATTTTAGCAGTCGATGACCACTTACCGAACTTAATTGTTTTAGAGGCACTATTAGGTGAGTTAAATGTTAAAACTACTAAAGCCTTAAGCGGACAAGAAGCGCTTAATATCATTCAAGAACGCATTGATCAAAAGCTCAAACCATTTGATTTGGTATTTATGGACATTCAGATGCCAGTTATGTCAGGCATTGATACAACTCGTGCGATCCGTTCGTTAGAATCAACGCTAGATGGTGAAATGCAGCTTCCAATCATTGCATTAACCGCCCATGCCCTTGCCGATGAAAAACAAAAGCTTCTTAAAGTTGGTATGAATGACTATGTCACCAAACCAATTCAAATGGAGCAAATTATTCAGATTTTAACGCAATGGACCAAAAACAATTTCACCGCGCAAGCTTTAGATAAAGATCATCATGTTGTTGCTGAGGCACTAGACCCAGAAATATTAAACTGGCAGCAAAGTCTACAATTGGCAGCAAATAAAGAAGACCTTGCTCAAGACTTACTTCAAATGTTAGTAGACAGCTTCCCAACTGAGCTAGATGAAATGCAGCAGCTCATTGAACTTGAAGACTTTCCTCAGCTTGAACATGTATTACACCGCCTCTATGGTGCAACTCGCTATGTCGGCACACCAAAACTTCAACAAGTTACAGGTGACTTTGAGCAGTTTGTTTCCACTTTACGCAAAGAGCGCCGCCGAGCAGATGACAGATTTATTGAGGAAGTCGCAAAACGTTTCGATGAACTAGGGCTCGTCATTAAAGAAGTGGAGAGTGCAGCTCATCAAATTTTAGTTATCCCTGACTAAACAAGAACCTGTAAAAAAGGCATGACTGACCTGTCATGTTTCCAATTTCAAGCCATGTTATGCTCCGCTTATCGATAAAAAAATAAGCGGGAATTTCATGGCACTTTTACGTATAGAAAAGAATAATGGCATTGCAACGGTATATTTAAACCGTCCTGATAAGCGTAACGCCATGAGTTTTGCTCTACTCAAAGAACTCGTTTCAACGGCTAAAGCCATACAAAAAGATCGGAATATTCGCTGTGTGATTTTAACTGGTGAAGCACAAGTATTTAGTGCTGGTATTGATTTGTCTGATCTTAACAATCCTAAAAATTCTGCATTTGCGCTTTGGGAGCTTGTAAAGCCAGGACAAAGCCTTTTCCAAAAAGCTTTTTTAATTTGGCAGAACTTGCCTGTACCAGTTATTGCCGCACTTGAAGGTTATTGCTTTGGTGCGGGGATGCAACTTGCACTGGCTGCCGATATCCGTATTGCTCACCCAGAAACCCAAATGTCGATTATGGAAAGTCGCTGGGGATTGGTTCCAGACATGGGACTTACCCGCTCACTCAAAGGTTTGATTGGTGTAGATCTTGCAAAAGAACTGACCTTAACAGCCCGTGTTTTTGACGGAAACTACGCAAAAGACATCGGCCTTGTAACTCACTTAAATGAAAATCCATTAGAAAAAGCGAATGCAATCGCTTCAGAAATGTTGCAACGCTCACCAGATGCATTGACTGCCGCAAAACGCGTATTAGATGCAATGGAACATCAACCAGAAAAATCATTGCGTCTAGAAAAAATCTGGCAACTTAAATTATTACTTGGTAAAAATAGCAAACTTGCTCGTAAAAAAGATAAACACCCGGAAGTTAAATTTTTACCACGTCAATATAGATAAGAGCTTTGAAGATGAATTTTGATCGTAATACACCTATTGCTTTTTTGGGCATAGGGCTTATGGGAAGCCGTATGGCAAGCCGACTTATTCAAGCAGGTTTTCAAGTTGCTGTCTGGAATCGAACAGCATCTGCCTGTGAAGAACTGATCGATAACGGCGCACACCTTCTCGACCTTTCAAACATCGGACAACACCCTGTAGTTTTAACTTGTTTAGCTGACGATAAAGCCGTGCAAGCTGTATTTAAACAAATCCAGTCTCACTTAAAAACCGGTCAGGTTATTGTAGATTTCTCAAGTCTATCTGTTGCTGCAACAAAAGCACTTGCTCAAGCTGCTGCTTCACAACATGTGACATGGATTGATTCTCCTGTTTCGGGCGGTACAGCTGGTGCCGAACAAGGTACACTTGTCATTTTTGCAGGTGGAGATGCACAAAGCATTGAAGCTTTAAACCCTGTTTACAATGTGCTTTCCCAGCGTGTAACACGAATGGGGGATACAGGTACAGGGCAAGCCACCAAAATTTGCAATCAATTGATTGTGGCAGCAAATAGCGCTCTTATCGCGGAGGCTGTAGCACTAGCAGACCGTGCTGGTGTAGACACAACATTACTCGCTCCTGCTCTAGCTGGTGGATTTGCTGACTCAAAGCCTTTTCAAATACTTGCGCCACGCATGGCAACTCATACATTCGAGCCTATTCAGTGGAAAGTTCAAACATTATCTAAGGATCTTAACAACGCAGTAACATTGGCTAAGAATGTTAATTTAGACATTCCTGTTGCACAAAAAGCTCTATTACAGCTACAAACTCACCAAAAAAATGGCTTTGCTGAGAAAGATTTAGCTACTATGATTCAAGTAGTAGAGCAATAATAAACGGAGTTTGTGTATGGGTCGTCTTGCAGTCAATTTATCCATGATTTTTACCGAAGTTCCTTTAATCGAACGCTTTGCTCTGGCCCATGCACAGGGCTTTGAATATGTAGAAATTCAATTTCCTTATGAATTGGCTATTTCAGATATTCAAACTCAACTCGAGCACTACAATCTTAGCCTTTGCCTAATTAATGTACCTGCGGGTGATCTTATGCAAGGCGGAAATGGTTTAGCAGGCGTACCTGGCCAAGAAATAGCTTTCCGTGAAGCATTAGAGTTAGCCATTAGCTATGCCACTGCTTTAAAAGTTCCTCGTGTTAATATTTTAGCGGGTAAACAACCGCTCGATGCTGACTTACTTCCTTGTTTAAAAACCTTAGCAGCTAATTTAAAACTTGCCTGCAACTTACTTAGTGAACACGATATAGAACCCGTTTTTGAAATGATTAACGGTACAGATATGCCCCGTTTTTTAGTACAAAATATTGCGCAGGCACAAGAAATGCTAGAAGCGGTCAATCACCCTTCTTTAAAAATGCAATATGACTGCTATCACATGGCAATGATGGGTGAAGATGTACTTGAGGGTTTGCAAGAAAATATTAATTTAATTGGACACATTCAATTTGCGGACTGTCCGGGCCGTCATGAGCCTGATACAGCTGAAATTCCTTATGAACAAATTTTTTCTTGGATTAAACAAAGCACTTATCAAGGCTACATTGCAGCAGAGTACAAGCCTAAAAATGGGTCAAATCAATCATTTACATGGAAAAATAAATATTTTTCCGACGATGTAAATATATAAACTGTTACTAGTTTAGTTTGAAATTCTGAGTAAAAACCACTATATTAGATAGTGAGTAATTGTCAGGAAAATATACCCTATATGAATTTAGAACCATCGCCCAGCGTGTCTAATTCTCACGATTTCGCAATGAACACCTCAAATAAAGACGTACAAGCTTGTCTCAAAGTCGTCCATGACGCTTTAGTTGATGTAAAAGCAAAAGATATTCTACAGTTAGATGTTAGCTCTATTAGCAATGTTGCAGATGCTATTGTCATCGCGAGTGGTACTTCTACTCGTCACGTCAAAGCACTTGCTGACAATGTTGCAGAAGAAGCTCGAAAAGCTGGTTTCCGCCCGATTGGCGTTGAAGGCGAACGAGATGCTGAATGGATCTTAATTGATCTTGGCTATGTTGTAGTACACGTGATGCTACCAACTGCCCGCAAATTCTATGATTTAGAAAGCTTATGGCGTACTGCCCCAGAGTCAGTCGCATAAAACTTTGCTTTTAAAAAAAGCGGCTCTTTTGAGCCGCTTTTTTATTTATACCTCTCTTTTTATGCAGTAATGCGATAAACATATAGCTCATTTCACCCATAACAATATTCACTTCCCTATCAAACTTTCATACATATTAAAATTTAATCATCAGCCACAAACAAAATTGACATGACAAATTGTCAGAATTACAGCACTATACAAATTCTTGAAGTTCCCACCAATAAATAGCATAACTGGAGTACAGAAAGTGAAGATACTAATTACAGGTGCCAACACAGGGATTGGCTTTGCCACAGCAGAACAACTTGTAAAACAAGGACAACATGTAATTTTGGCATGCCGAAATCCTCAAAAAGCACAAGAGGCACAAAACAGATTAAGTTCACTTAATCAAGGTCAAGTCGATTTAGTTTCCCTCGATTTAAACAGCCTTGAGTTAACCCGAAAAGCAGCAGATGAAATTGCTGATCGCTATGGCAACCTTGACGTACTTATTAATAATGCAGGCTTATTTGCCAAAACCAAACAATTGACCAATGAAGGCTTTGAGCAACAATTTGGGGTTAACTATTTAGGTCATTTTTTACTTACTCAAAAATTACTTCCAGTTTTAAAACAATCCCCCAAAGCACGCATTATCCATCTTGCATCTATTGCTCACTGGGTGGGTTCAATTAAACCCAACAAGTTTCGTGCAGAAGGTTTTTATAACCCCCTGTTCTATTATGGGCAATCGAAGCTTGCAAATTTACTGTTCAGCAACGCATTAGCAGAGCAACTAGCTGGAAACTCAATTACAAATAATGCATTACACCCCGGTGGTGTTGCTTCTGATATTTATCGTGATTTACCAAAACCAGTTTATGCAGCCATGAAAATAGGCTTAGTGCCAACCTCAGTTCCTGCAAAACTTATTACAGAAATGGCAACTGGAGATGCTTGGCAAAACCGTAATGGCGAATATGTCAGTGCACACATGCCAGACTGGAGATCTTCACATGCTAAAAACCAGCAACTGGCACGCGACCTCTATCAACAATCTCTAAACCTCGTAGAAAAATTTCTTTAAAATAAGGCCAAATAAAAAAAGCCACCCTCAGGTGGCTTTTACAATCCTGATTAAGGTCAGATTAGTGACCACCACCATTGATTGCTTTCGTCATATCTTCCACAACTTTCTTCGCATCACCAAAGATCATCATCGTTTTTTCATTGTAGAACAAATCATTGTCTAGACCTGCATAACCTGTAGCCATAGAACGCTTAATCACCATGATTGTACGCGCTTTATGTGCTTCAAGAATCGGCATGCCATAAATCGGTGAAGTTGGATCATCTTTTGCAGCAGGGTTTACTACGTCATTTGCACCAATTACAAGCACGACATCTGTTGCTGGGAAGTCTGAGTTAATCTCATCCATTTCCAAGATATCTTCATATGCTACGTCTGCTTCAGCAAGCAATACGTTCATATGACCTGGCATACGACCAGCAACAGGATGGATTGCGAAACGAACACGAACACCTTGCTCTTTTAGAATTTCACACAACTCTTTTACAGCATTTTGTGCACGACCTTGCGCCATACCATAACCCGGTACGATCACAACACTGTCAGCATTTGACATCAAGAAACCAGCATCATCGGCAGAACCAGAACGATGGTTACGCTGAACTTGCTCTCCTTTAGCAGCAGTAGCAACTGCTGCACCACCCATTGCACCACCAAACAATACATTGATGATCGAACGGTTCATTGCTTTACACATGATGTACGACAGAATCGCACCAGATGAACCCACAAGCGAACCCGCTACAATCAACATGTTGTTTTCAAGTGTAAAACCAATACCTGCCGCAGCCCAACCAGAAAATGAGTTAAGAAGCGATACCACCACAGGCATATCACCACCACCGACTGGTGCAATCCAAACCCAACCAAATGCAAGTGCAAGTGCCGTCATTGCCCAGAAAGCAGTCATGTTGCCAGTCGTGAAGAAGTAGAAACCACAAGCCAACATCGCAATAAAGATAAGCGCTTGAACAGGTTTAACCCATGCACCAGAAATTGTTTTCGCCCATTTTTTTGCAGCTAATTTACCATACGCAAATACAGATGCAGTAAAGGTAATCGCACCAACAAAACAACCCACGAACAATTCAAATAAATGAACACTGCTCATGTGAACATGTTGTACACCAGCCGCAGTTAAAGCCGCCTCATTTTGAGCAAACAATTCAGTTAATTGGTTGTTATGCAAAATTGCAGCAATTGCAATTAGGACAGCAGCCAAACCAACTAAAGAGTGCATGAGTGCAACAGTCTCTGGCATTTGTGTCATTGGTACAGTACGAGCTCGTGCAATACCTACGATTGCACCCAACACCATTGCACCAACAATCATCCAGATGACTGGGTTATTCGCAACAAAGAAGGTTGTTACCACTGCAATCGCCATCGCGATCATACCGTAACGGTTACCTTGAATTGCTGTTTTAGGGCCAGACAAACCACGAAGCGTCAAGATAAAGAGGATTGCACCAACAAGGTACAACCAGTTCGCGTTTGCTTGAATAAATTCCATGTCAAAGCCCTCTTATTTCTTTTGCTTAGGCTTGAACATTTCCAGCATGCGTGCAGTTACTGCAAAGCCACCGAAAATATTAATGCTTGCCAAAAATACTGCAATCGCACCAAGTACGCTCACCACATTCACACTTTGAAATGCAACGTTAGCATCTACACCCAAAATAGGTAGACCCACAGTTTGCAACATCGCACCCACTACAATAATAGATGACAACGCATTGGTTACAGCCATAAGTGGCGTATGTAAAGCTGGTGTAACACCCCAAACTACGTAATAACCTACGAAGATGGCAAGGACGAAAATTGTAATAGTTTCAACCATGAGAAATCTCCTTAACCACGCTTAAGCAGTACTTGACCGCCATGAGTGACCAATAGGGCTTTTTGGATTTCGTCTTCCTGATTAATCGCAAAGTTTTTCTCTTTGTCGAATAAAGTCTCTACGAAATTGAAAACGTTACGTGCATATAGTGCAGAAGCTTCTGTCGCTACAGTTGCCGGAATATTTGGAACACCCAAAATTTTCACGCCATTTTCTGTAAAAGCAGTCTCGCCCACTTTAGAGCCTTCAACGTTACCGCCAGTTTCAACAGCCATATCTAAAATGACAGAACCTGGTTTCATCTTGGCAACAGTTTCAGCTTTAATCAGACGTGGTGCATCACGGCCTGGTAACAACGCAGTAGTAATCACGATGTCAGCGTTAGAAACAGCCTTATCCACAATCGCTGCCTGGTCTTTGATGTACTGCTCACCCGGCATCCATCCATAACCATTTTTAGCGGCATCTGCTGCACGTTGTTGTTCTTCTTCAGACATTGGTACGTCTAACCACTTACCACCTAAAGATTCAACCTGATCTTTTGCTGTAGGACGTAAATCAGTTGCTTCAACAATTGCGCCTAAACGCTTTGCTGTTGCGATTGCCTGAAGACCTGCAACGCCCACACCCATAATCACAACACGAGCAGGTTTTACAGTACCAGCAGCTGTCATAAGCATTGGGAACATGCGCTGATATTCAGCAGCAGCAAGCAAAACTGATTTATAACCAGAAAGGTTTGCCTGAGAAGACAACACATCCATATTTTGTGCACGAGAAAGCGTACGAGGAAGCAGTTCTAGAGCAAAAGCAGACACTTGCTGAGTCGCAAATTGATCTAGCTCGGTGTTACGATAAGGATCAAACATTGCTACAACAGCTGTATTTGCTGCAAGTTTCTGAATTTCCCCGCCTTGCGGCGCACGAACTTTCAAAATAATTTGACTACCCGTATAGGCATCATCCGTAATGGTTGCACCGACCTGTTCATAAGCACTATCAATGTACGCAGCCTTTACACCAGCACCACGTTCAATCACAACGCTATGACCAGCGCTAATCAACTTCTTTACTGTCTCTGGCGTAGCAGCTACACGATTTTCACCGACGACAGTTTCGGTTGGGATTCCGATCTGCATGAGCGTTCCTCAAGCTAATTTCTCATTGTCAAAAACATTGCAACCTGCAATGTTTCCCCCATGTGTATTCTTTGTACAGAATTTGGATTCTAATTGAACTTTTTGAAAATACCACCCAATATTTATTTAATAAATACCCATATTTTGAACTGATGATTCACGTTGTTAAAATAGAGGTATAACATAGGAGGATTTTTCTTTTTCTACAGACAATAGTCTCTCTTATACAGTCCTGTATATGAAAATTTCTTTATCATCGTTTCAAATTGGGTCTTTTTTTGCGCTTTGCTCTGCTTTTCTATTCAGCACAAAAGCAATCTTTATTAAACAGACTTATGCCCTTTCTCCATTAGTAGACGGTACAGTCCTGATGGCTTTACGTATGTTAAGCGCTTTACCGTTCTTTCTATTAATTTGCTGGTTCAATAGGCATCATAATCAGGGCATAAAAAAGAAGGATTGGCTAATTTTAATTTTTGCTGGTCTATTAGGCTACTACTTCGCCAGCTGGCTCGATTTCACGGGTCTTATGTTTATTAGTGCCTCTTTAGAGCGAATTATTCTTTTTTTATATCCGACACTCACCGTGATCGCTTCGAGTCTACTCTACAAACAAAAATTAGATGTAAAAAGTTGGTTTGCCATTTTTCTTAGTTATGGTGGAACCATACTAGTGATGCTCCAAGAGCACAACAACGCACCAATTCAGGGCAACTTTTGGTTAGGAAGCAGTTTTGTATTTGCAAGCGCGGTGGCTTTTGCAGGTTATTTACTCCTAACTCCGTCACTCATTAAAAAATTTGGTTCTTGGAATTTCACAGGTTTAGCGTTAACTGTAGCTTGTATCGGAACATTAACGCACTATACATTGAGTACCCCTCACCCTATTCAACTTATATTACAACTCCCCTCAAGTGTTATTTGGTATGGCATTGGCTTAGGCTTTTTAGTAACCGTCTTACCCACCGTTATGCTCATACAAAGCATTGAACGCCTTGGTGCATCACAATCTGCTATGATTGCCTCGATTGGACCAGTTTTAACGATTTTACTTGCTGTTGTTTTTTTAAATGAACATCTGAATATATGGCAATGGGTCGGCTGCCTACTCAATATTGTAGGTGTCATGATGATTACGCTTAGAAAGAAAAGACTAAAACACTAAATCTGCTTGACCTCAACTTAAGTTGAGGTTGGATACTCACCTCACTTTTAATAAACGGCTGAGTTCCATGAAAAAAGAAGCTTTTAAAATTATAAATCCATCGACTTTATATAACCCCACTCCAAATGCTTATAGTCATGTTGCTGTAGTACAAAATTTTAAAAATATCATTCATGTTGCGGGTCAAGGAGGTGAAGATACAAAGGGTGAACTTAGTACAGATTTTCAAGAACAAGCCATCCATGTTTTTGATAACATCCAACATGCATTAACAGCAGCAGATGCAAAAATCACAGATATCGCTGTTTTAAGAGTTTTAATTGTTGACCACTCGGATGAAAAACACCAAATTTTAATTAAAATCATGCAACATCTATGGAAAAATCATCCTTTTCCAGCCTGTACGCTCATTCCTGTGCCACGCCTTGCATTAGAACACATGCTCATTGAAGTTGAAGCAACGGCATACACCTAATAAAACTGAGAGAACATCATGTCTACCCCTGAAGATATCAGTCAAAATAAACCTTTACTTTGGTTGATGGCAGCAGCATGTGGCTTATGTGCAGGTGTGAATTATTACTGTCAGCCACTAATTCACTCTATTCAACAGGAGTTTGCAGTAACTCAAGCACAAGCCGCTTTAACAGTAACATTTGCTCAAGTGTCTTATGCCCTCGGTTTACTCTTTATTGTTCCGATGGGTGATATTGTTAACAAAGCAAAAGCTATTCCGTTTTTAATGGTGCTTTGTGCAGTAGGCCTATTTACGTCTGCTTTTGCTGTTAACTTACCCATGCTCTGGATTGGCACAATTTTAGCGGGCTTATTTTCTGTTGCAGCTCAAGTGCTTATTCCACTTGCGACCATGACAGTCAAACCCGAAAAAACGGGCGAGATTATTGGCTTTTTAATGAGTGGCTTATTGGTCGGAATTTTACTCTCTACCAGTCTGGCGGGTTTATTCTCTAACTTATTCCATTGGAAAGTGGTGTATGTCGTAAGTGGTATATTAATGTTACTACTGGCATATACTTTAAAAAGTCGCTTGCCTTATGTCATGCGTATGAAAATGAACTATAGACAAATCTTTGTCTCCATGGCTCAACTTTTAAAACAAGAGAAGCGACTATTATTAAGAGCACTAACAGGTGCCTTTGCCTTTGCAGCAGTTAGCATTTTGTATTCCACTATCGCACTGCTACTCACCTCGGCACACCATTTGCCAGATCTATTTATCGGACTCGTCCCTCTAGTCGGTATTTTTGGTGCTTTATCTACACGTTATATCGGCAAATATGCCGATCAAGGCTACACACGCTTACTCACTTGGATGGGTTGCGGGCTATTTTTAGTCAGCTGGATCTGTTTCTACTTCGGACAAACTCTACTCTTAGCTTATGTTATTGGATTTGCTTTAATTCAATTAGCACTCGCACTCGTCCACACCAGCAACCAAAGTATTATTTTCCGTTTACGTCCAGATGCTAAGTCTCGTATTAATGCCATCTATATGACCACTTACTTTATTGGTGGTGCAGCTGGTTCAGCATTAGGGATTTTTGCGTGGAATCGTGGTGGATGGATCATGACATGTATGGCAGGTGTAGGACTCGTTGTGTTTTGCATTTTATTTAGTGTGATTGATGCTTTCTTACAAAAAAAGCAGATGATTCAATCATAAGGTAATTTGTTAAAAATCATCTCTATATATTCAACACAAGGGCGGTCATAAAGCACTCGGTTAAATGCCTCTGTCGATTCAAAGCTAAACCTCGTATAATGCTGCCCTTTCTTTAATTTAGCGACTTTTGGGTCTATTGGTTATGCAATCACTTCAATCGTTACAACCTCGTATTTCAGTTGCCCCTATGATGGACTGGACAACGAAGGATTACCGATTCTTTGCGCGGTTGTTTAACCCAAACGTCGTGCTTTATACAGAAATGGTGACTACAGGCGCGATTTTATTTGGCGATGCAAAACGCCACTTGGACTATAACACTCAAGAACACCCGATCGTTTTGCAGCTTGGTGGCTCAAACCCTCAAGAGCTTGCCACCTGTACAAAAATGGCCGAAGACTGGGGTTATAATGAAGTTAACCTCAATGTAGGCTGCCCAAGTGACCGTGTACAGAACAATAAAATCGGTGCATGTTTAATGGCAGAGCCAGACTTGGTTGCTGAATGCATTCATAGCATGCAAAAGGCAGTGAATATTCCAGTAACAGTGAAACACCGTATTGGTATTGATGATATGCAGTCCTACGAAGAAATGCTACATTTCGTAGATACTGTTGCTGCAACAGGCTGTACTTATTTCGTTGTACATGCGCGTATTGCTATTTTGAAAGGTCTATCTCCAAAAGAGAACCGAGAAGTACCGCCACTACGTTATGAAGATGTCTACCGTTTAAAACAAGAACGCCCACATCTCACCATCGAAATTAACGGCGGAATTAAAACTTTTGCCGAAACTCAAGCTCATTTACAGCACGTGGACGGCGTGATGATTGGCCGTGAAGCGTATCACAACCCTTATTTGCTTGCTGAGCTTGGCCAACTTTGGAACCTAGAAGCACCAGATCGTTTCGATATTATGGAACAAATGCTGCCTTATATTGAACAACGCATGGCTGAGGGTGCGCCACTCTCTATCATTACGCGTCATATTTTAGGTTTATTCCAAAATTTACCGGGTGCCCGTAAATGGCGTCAGGCGCTGAGCGGTGGAAATGCAAAAACTTTAGCTGATGTCGAGAATGCGATTCGAAACATGCAAGCGGCACTTATTCGTACTGAAGAATATGTAAAAGAGCATCAAATCTAAGCTTGCTCAGCTTTCTTAAATTGTAAGAAAATGTGGCATTTTAAATCAGAGACTTAGATTTTGAGTATATTCACAAATGTTGGTTCAAAATATTTAAATTTAAGCTCTGTTTAATTATTTTTATTAAGTTTTATCAAATACTTAAATTTCAACGTTTTTAAACGTTATTTTAGTTAACTTGTTTTTTAACAGTCAGGAATAAAAACTGTAAAAAAGATACGTTATTACATAACATAAACAAAACTTTTAAGATTGGGCCATTAGTATCTCTGAACGCCACAGGTAGGTGGTGATTTTCTAAATACGGATATAGGTAGTACGGGTAGAGATTTCACGATGATTATTTATGACGGACAAGTAGCTGATAACTATATGTATCAGAATTCAAATCAGGCAGCCATTGTTGTATCACACAGCACACCAAGCCTTCCTTATCCCTTCACCATGAAACCCAATAGTCACCGTACTGAACCCAATACCCCCCCAGCCATCGATGTAGAAAAATTCGTAGCCAAACTAGAAAGTATTACCTCTCGACGCAGCAAAGCTCGCTGTGCACGTAGCATTCGTCTCGCACTTGAATCTGCTGGTGCCGATGTTGAAAACCACCCAATCGCAGCATCTGATTGGGGTGATACCCTGAAAAAGATTGGCTATAAAGAAATTGATCCGGCTTTTGATGAGCCACAAGAAGGCGACATTTACATCATTCATAGAACCCGCAATCACGTTTATGGACATATTGCCGGTTACACAGGCAGTGAATGGGTTTCTGACTTTAAACAAAGCAGTTATGACGTCTATAAAGATGACAGCGTTACTTATACTTACTACAGATTAGGCTAATTAATTTTTAAGATAAAACATTTGATGAATTTGTTCGGCACAGCGCTGAATCATCTCATCATGATCTTTTCTATAGACCAACTGAACTTCTGAAAGTGACAAATAATCTGCCAAAGGTAATAGCTTGACCTGATTGGGTAATATTTTTTGGTACTCTTGAGGAACAATACTAATTCCTAAATTTGCAGAGACCAATTGTAGCTGAGAAACCTTACGTGATTGAATCGGAGCTTTTTGCGGGGTAAATCCTGCGGCCAAACACAGATTCGCGACCAAAAAACTTAAGCCCCCTCGTTGAGGATAAGGCGTTGATACAAAGTACTGGTCTTTTAAATCCTTTAAGTAAATGCCTTCATTTTTGGCAAACCTAACATGATCAACATGTACAGCCACCATTAACGGTTCTTCATATAACTTAAGAATATTAAGATCATCTAATGTATGTCGAACAGGCGGCCGAATTAGACCAATATCGATTTCGCCCTTCATTAACGCTAAGATTTGCTGCTCTGATGACAAGGTATTAATCTCAAAACTCATCTGCTGCATTAAACTAACTTCTTTTAATATCTGAACTTTTTTATTATCCATAACAATACTACTTGAATGAGCAATTTTAATCTGACGGTTTTTTCCTTCCGAAACACTTTTAGATAGATCAATAATTTCATTTAAGTAGCTCAAGTTATCTTTTATTTTCTTATAAAACATCTCTCCCGCTGCCGTGAGTTTTGCTCTTTTATCTGTGCGATCAAACAACTGAAAGTCAATTTCTTCTTCTAATAGCTTCATTTGTCGACTTAAGGCAGACTGAGCAATAAACAGTTTTTCGGAAGCAGCAGTAAAGCTTCCTTCTTCAACAATTTTTATAAAATATTGGAATTGTTTTAATGTGAGCATTACTATCTCAAAATTAGATTATTAGGTCTATTTTCTATATTAGATTAGATAGATTACCTTCGCTAGAATTTTATCAAGACCACTCACTTGATTGAATTATTCATGAAGTATTTTAAAGGTTTCACCATCTTTACTGTCGTTGTTCTACTTTTATGGTGTTTTAAATTTTACGATCAGCAGCTTCCAACACAGCCCAAACACGACACTATAGAGCTATATGATTAAATAGTTTTTCTCAAAAACAAAAGGCATGCACTCATATAAGCGCATGCCTTTTCAATATTTAAATCAGGCTTTCTTTAAATCGAGCTTTTTCAAAACTTCGGCCACAGCAATCATGGCAAAGCTTGAAGTCACCACTACTGCGGAACCATAGCCACCACAGCGTAGGCCAGCCGATGGACAAACATCTGCACTTGAAAATGGATTATCGATTGAGTAAACACAAGTAATTCCAAATTTTTCTTTCGGCTTTTTACAGATGCCTCGAGCACGAAGCTGACTACGTAGCTTCGCTAACATTGGGTCTTGTTCCGTCTTTGATAAATCAGCCACACGGATTTTAAGCGGATCGAGCTTACCACCTGCTCCGCCTGAAACAATCAAAGGTATCTTGTTAAAACGACAATGAAGCATCAAAGCCAATTTTGCTTTAACGTCATCAATACAGTCCAAGATAATATCGGGTACAGGGTTTAAAAGCTCTGCGACATTTTCAGGTGTTAAGAAATCATCAATAATATTAACTTTAATACGCGGGTTAATTTGGCGACAACGCTCCGCCATAATTTCGACTTTTTCACAGCCCAGAGTTGATGTCATTGCAGGTAACTGACGGTTTACATTTGAGGCGGCAACCACATCCATATCAACTAGTGTGATCTCACCAATCCCCGTGCGTGCTAAAGCTTCTACCGCCCAACTGCCAACACCACCAATACCAATCACCATCACATGACTTTTTTCATAGTGCTGGAACGATGAATCACCATAAATTTTGGCTACACCTGCAAAACGGCGGTCATATTCATCTTGTTGGAGATCGGTCATTGCTACTCTTAGGGTATATAAAACATGGAGAGTATTTTACTGCTTTTCAGAAGAAAGTGTATTTCAGAACAAAGAAAACTTTATAACATCATATATAAGAACATTTAGGATTTAGTCCTTCATTTATTACTGTGACAGGCGGCATGGATGCCGCCCAGTTGGGCTGCGCTATAAGGATATACCGTCAGCCCGACAAAGGATTTTTGTTACTTTTTATCCTTAAAAAGTAAGGATACGCCTATATAGTCAACATTAGCCAAAGCACCCTCATTACAAGGCTATGCAAACTTAGCCAATTTATGAAGCAATCAAATTCCGCAGTACATAATGCAAAATACCACCCGCCTTAAAGTACTCGACCTCATTTAACGTATCAATTCGACACAACACATTAAAATGACTCGCGACCCCATTTGGCCCTTTTACATCAACTTCAAGAATTTGATGCGGCTGAATACCATCTGATAAACCACGAATTGAAATGACCTCATGACCAGTTAAGTTGAGAGACTGTCTAGTTTGACCGTCAACAAATTGTAGTGGCAACACGCCCATACCCACCAAGTTTGAACGATGAATACGCTCGAAACTTTCGGCAATCACGGCTTTCACACCCAACAAGTTCGTTCCTTTGGCAGCCCAGTCACGTGAAGAACCTGTTCCATATTCTTTACCAGCAATAATCACAAGCGGCGTATGCTCTTGTTGATAACGCATAGCTGCATCATAAATGGCAAGCTTCTCACCACTTGGAATATGAATGGTATTACCGCCTTCTTCACCACCGAGCATTTCGTTTTTAATACGAATGTTGGCAAAGGTACCTCTCATCATGACTTCATGATTACCACGTCGTGAACCATAAGAGTTGAAGTCTTTTGGCTCAACACCTTGCTCTTGTAAATATCGGCCTGCCGGACTGTCTTTTTTGATATTACCTGCTGGCGAAATATGGTCCGTTGTTACCGAGTCACCAAGCACTGCCAAAATACGTGCCTGTTCAATATTTTTGATTGGTTTTGGTGGCTCACCAATTCCTTCAAAGAACGGCGGATGGCGAATATAAGTCGAGTCATCAGCCCATTCGTAAGTTTTACTTTTTGGAATTTGAATCGCTTGCCAACTTTCATCGCCATCAAATACAGCAGCATATTCTTTGTGGAACATGTCTGTATTGACCTTTTGCAAGACAGCATCAATTTCTGCCTGACTTGGCCAAATATCTTTTAAGTAAACAGGTTGCCCGTCTTTACCTTGCCCAATGGGTTGCGTCGTTAAGTCGGTACGGATATTCCCAACCAAACCATAAGCCACGACAAGTGGTGGTGATGCAAGCCAGTTGGTTTTAACTAATGGATGTACACGCCCTTCAAAGTTACGGTTGCCAGAGAGTACTGATGCCACGTTTAAATCATGGCATTGAATTGCTTCTTCAATAGGTTCAGGTAGAGGCCCCGAGTTACCAATACACGTGGTACAACCATAACCCACCAAGTTATAGCCCAACTCATCTAAATACGGCGTAAGTCCAGCAGCCAATAAATAATCCGTTACAACTTTAGAGCCGGGTGCAAGAGAGCTTTTTACCCACGGTTTACGCTGCAAGCCTTTTTCAATGGCTTTTTTAGCAAGCAAACCTGCTGCTAGCATTACACTTGGGTTGGAAGTATTGGTACATGAAGTAATAGCTGAAATTACGACATCGCCATGATTTAACGGATATTCTTCTCCTCCAATCACACAAGATGGGCTTTCATGCTGAATATTGGCTTTGGTCGCTTCTACAGCCGTACCACCACCGCCTTCATTTTCCAAACGCTCTTTAGCTTCTTTGGCTGGTTTAAGCGTTAACTCCATCAATGCATTAAACGTTTTAGGTACTTCTGACAAAAGCACACGGTCTTGTGGGCGTTTTGGACCTGCTAAACTTGCCTGAACCGTACTCATATCTAAACTTAAAGTATCGGTGAAAACAGGTTCATCACCAGCATTACGCCATAAGCCTTGTGCTTTGCTATACGCTTCAACCAGTTCTATACGGTCACTTTGGCGTCCCGTTAATTTCAAATAGCCCAAAGTCACTTCATCAATTGGGAAGAAACCACAAGTCGCACCGTATTCAGGTGCCATATTGGCAATAGTCGCACGGTCAGCAAGTGGTAAATCGGCTAAGCCATCTCCATAGAATTCTACAAATTTACCCACTACACCTTTTTGGCGAAGCATTTGCGTAATGGTGAGCACCAAGTCGGTCGCCGTAATTCCTTCTGGTAATTTGCCTGTCAGTTTAAAACCGATAACCTCAGGAATAAGCATAGAGATTGGTTGGCCTAACATGGCAGCTTCTGCTTCAATCCCTCCCACACCCCAACCCAGTACACCTAGACCATTAATCATGGTGGTATGTGAGTCTGTACCGACCAAGGTGTCAGGGAAAGCAAAAGTTTGTCCGTTGTCTTCACCTAGCCACACCGCTTGAGCTAAATACTCTAAATTGACCTGATGACAAATACCCGTACCCGGTGGCACCACACTAAAGTTATTAAATGCAGATTGTCCCCAACGTAAAAACTGATATCGCTCGCCATTACGCTGCATTTCAATTTGAACATTTTCTTCAAAAGCCTGATCATCGGCAAAATGGTCAACCATCACAGAGTGGTCAATCACTAAATCTACAGGCGATAATGGATTAATTTTTTCAGGGTTACCACCCGCCTGTGCCATTGCTGCACGCATTGCAGCCAAGTCAACCACAGCAGGAACGCCAGTAAAATCCTGCATTAAAACCCGTGCAGGTCGATATTGAATTTCCTGATCGGAGCTACGGGTTTTTAACCACTCTGCTAAAGCATGAATGTGTTCTGTTTTAACACTATGCTGATCTTCAAACCGTAATAAGTTTTCCAACAATACTTTTAATGATTTCGGTAGTTTGGCAATGTCACCTAGCTTTTTCTCGGCTTGGGTTAAGCTAAAAATCTGATATTTGCTGGAACCTACTGTTAGCGTCTGTAAAGCATTAAAACTATTGATATTGCTATACTTAGCCATTGGGTTATCCTCCCATGTCTGGCAATGTTATTTTTCACGTTTTACAAGTTGTTTTCTTACTTTAAGCTTCTTTTTTCATCACTGTGTTTTGTTTTAGTTACTATTTCTAATCTTTGATTTTTATTACGATAATTTCAAAGCAGATAATGAGTTTTTCCACAGTTTTTCGGCCAAATCTGACTCTGATATATTTAAATTTTCGGCCAAACTTTTTAATACAAAAGGTAAGTTCACAGGCGTATTTCGGGTACGCTGTTCAGCAGAGGTTTGACAGCAAAGCGGTGTCATATCAGGGCAGTCTGTTTCAATGACTAAATGCTCAGCACCTATCGCCTGCACAACGGTATGAAGCTTTTTCGCATTTGGATTGGTGATTTGCCCCGTCACACCAATTTTAAAACCGAGTTTAATTAGTCCTTTCGCCTCTTCTACCCCACCGCTAAAGGCATGAGCAATGCCGCCAAGTTTAAACTTATGCGCTTTTAACAAGCCAAGCACATCGCCATGTGCTTTACGAATATGAAGTAACACCGGTTTTTGATATTGAGTTGCCAATTCTAACTGGTCAGCAAAATACTGTTTTTGCTTGGCATATATTTCAGGCTGTTTATGTTCTTTTAAAAAAGTATCTAAACCAATTTCACCGACAGCCACACAGTCTTCTTGCCGCAAAATTTGCTCAAGATGAGCAAGATGTTCTGGCTTGTGCTGTTCAATATAAAACGGATGCAACCCTGGCGCTAAATAAGATGTGGGTACATTGTCCCACTGCTTGAGCTGATGATGGGTTTGTACTAACTCATCAAAGCGTGATTGCAAAAAGCCAATTAACACCAGTGCATCTACCCCTACTTTTTTAGCATCAAGTGCTAACTGTTGCCGATCTTCATCAAAATCAGCAACATCAAAATGGGTATGGGTATCAAACAAATGCATTAACTGGCACTTTTTGCGGCAGGTGCCGAAGCAGCTTGAGCCTTAGGCTTTGGCAAATATTCTTCTTTCAATACATCTTGTAATTGGTCGTATGGAATCACTAAACGAGGCAACCCGACTACATACGGCCCAATCTCATATTCGCCATATTGAAGAATCAAGCCCTGATCACCTAACAAGAAGTTTTCTGTGAGCTTAAACGGCCAAGCTTGTTCATATTCACTCACACTATTGGCAAGTTTTGAGTCTGTCACCCAAGCTTTAAACGCCTCATGAGCTAACTTTTCTAGCGCTGCTTTTTTCTCTGGACGTAGCAAGTTTTCAAGTTTGACCTGCTTTTGTTCTTTTAAATCAAAATTATAATAGTGCTGTGCTGCCGAACCATGTGCCCCACCCAAATAACTACTACTATTTACAACAACAGTCACCACTTTACCTTGCGACTGTATGATTTTAGGCTTCACTAAAAGATTAATCTGATGATTATTACTTAACGCTTTGAGTTCATTGTCTAAACCAATAAATGAATTTGCATAACGTTGAACCTGAGCATCGAAACTATCTTGTTGATCTGTTGCAACAACTGCCGAAGCTTCTGCCTTTTTCTCAGCTTTTGCTGCTTTTACATCTGGCTTTGCAATTTCAAGAATCTGACCAAGTGCCTTTAAAACCTGCTGGTCAATAATCTTATCAATAAAGGGATAGTTACTTTGCAAGCGCTCTACTGTAAATTCAGGGCAAATTTTACCACTACAGTCAGGTAAAGCCACCTTACTTGAGACTGTTTCTCCTTTTAGAATCAGCTCTACAGGCTTTTGTTCAACCACAGCTGGTTTTTGCTGATCTTCCGACTCTTTTTTAGGGTCACTTTTAGGCTGACATGCCACTAAAAAAATAGCAGAAGCAAGTAGCGTTAAACGTAGAGAGGCCTTTGCAGTTAACATCATATTTTGCCTTTATTCTGAAAAGATTATGCATAACTCATATGAAGTTAGCGCATCTAAATGTAGGTTGCAAATTCTGCTACCAACTTAAAACATTTGTGCATAAACCTCAGGTTGTAATATTTTTTTAGTTTGCTCTGTTGTTAAATAAATATCGAGCTGAGGCGCATCTTTGGTAATCTGATTTACCTGATAGTGTAGGCCTACACCTTCACTATCAAAGAACCAATCGGCTTGGCCCCAATATAAGGTTTTTGGCGCATCTTTTTTGATGTCATCCGTTTGCTTTTTCAACCAATCTTGATAAGCAGTTTGAACAAGTTGATGGACTGTAGTTTGTTGGTCTTTTTTAACAATATCAAGCAAGCTTAAGCTTTTATGCAATTTACGATCAGCCACAAAAAAATAGTAACGATCTTTTATCGTAATCTCTTCCTGTTTACTGTCCAAAGCCAATTGCAACAACACATACTGATTACGCTGTGAAGCAATGCGTGTGTGTATGTGTAATTCATAAGCACGATTTTTAGAATATTTTTCTTGCCATTCATCCGACTTTTTAACGTAAGCATTTATGGCTTGTTGCAAGCTTAAATCTTTTTTCAAATCAATTTGAGACTGAATAACTTTAGCCTGACTTTTTTCAATCCAGCTGTTTAACCATGTGTCTTGAGTTTTTATAGTTTGAATATCGACATCAATACAGTTTTTCTTTTCACAAAACGGCACTGCATAACTTGCCTTGGTTTCAGTCAAATTTAAATACGGTAAAACCTCTGCCTTTTCAGCAGGATGCTCTTGGGCAGAAACTGCAATTTTTTGAGAAGATGATGAGGGCTGAGTACCTTTCCAGACAAATGCCGAAATAGCAGAAATTAATGCAATGACTGCAGCTACAAGCCCAATTATTGCCTTTTTACTCAAATTCATTTCATCATCCTTTCTTATTTTTCAAAACAAAACAGCTTCTATTCGAAGCTGTTTGTCACATTTACATGATTAGTGTTCACGTGTATTACGGAACTGAATATCAGGCCAACGCTCTTGCATAATCTGCAAGTTTACTCGACTTGGCGCAAGATACGTTAAGTGTCCGCCACCATCAATTGAAAGTTGGTCGTGTGCTTTTTTCTTAAATTCATTCAGAATCTTCTCATCATCACAATGAATCCAACGCACGGTATTTACACTTACTGGCTCGTACACACAGTCAACTTTATATTCTTCTTTCAAACGATAAGCAACAACATCAAACTGAAGCACACCAACTGCACCCACAATCAAATCATTGCTAATTTGTGGCATAAATACCTGAGTTGCACCTTCTTCAGACAACTCTTTCAAACCTTTTTGCAATTGTTTTGACTTTAATGGATCTCTCAAACGTACACGGCGGAACATTTCTGGCGCGAAGTGAGGAATACCTGTGAAGTGAAGATCTTCACCACTTGTGAAAGTATCACCAATCTGGATCGTACCGTGGTTGTGTAAACCAATAATATCGCCCGGCCATGCTTCTTCTAAATGCTCACGTTCACCAGCCAAGAAGGTCAACGCATCACTAATGCGGACTTCTTTACCAATACGCACATGATTCATTTTCAGACCTTTCTCATATTTACCTGAACAAATACGCATGAAGGCAATACGGTCACGGTGTTTCGGGTCCATGTTGGCTTGAATTTTAAATACAAAACCAGAGAAACCTTCTTCTTTCGCTTCAACCACACGTTCTTGAGTTGGATGCGCTTTAGGTTCTGGTGCCCAGTTCATGAACGCATCAAGAACATGGTCAACACCGAAGTTACCTAATGCTGTACCAAATAGAACAGGCGTTTGTTTACCTTGTAAGAAAAGCTCGCGGTCTAATGGCTCGTTTGCCATTTGCACAAGTTCAAGCGACTCTTCAAAAGAAGCCCAAGCCAAATCGCCTACTTTTTCACGAATGTCGGCATGGTCATAGCCATCACGCACTTCAATATCGGTAATCGTTGAACCGAAACCTGCTTTGTACACATACAATTTATTTTCAATAATATTGTATACACCAGCAAAATCACGTCCCATACCAAGCGGCCATGTAATTGGTACACAACGAATTTTTAAGACGCTTTCAATTTCATCTAACAACTCAAGTGGCTCACGAATTTCGCGGTCCATTTTGTTTACGAACGAAATAATGGGTGTGTCACGCATACGACACACTTCCATCAATTTGATGGTACGTTCTTCGACACCTTTTGCACCATCGATCACCATAAGTGCTGAGTCAACGGCAGTAAGCGTACGATAGGTATCTTCCGAGAAGTCTTCATGTCCCGGTGTATCGAGTAAATTAATGGTGTGACCTTTGTATGGAAACTGCATAACAGAAGTGGTGATCGAAATACCACGTTCTTTTTCCATTTCCATCCAGTCAGATGTAGCAGCACGGTCAGATTTACGGCTTTTTACCATCCCTGCAACCTGAATCGCTTTACCCCATAACAACAGTTTTTCTGTCATGGTGGTTTTACCGGCATCGGGGTGGGAAATAATAGCAAATGTGCGTCGTTGAGCGACCTGTGCCGCTAACTCATCTTTAAAACTCATGAAATACACCTACTGCGGAGATTGCAGTGCCAAAGATCTAAAGTCGATCAAAATAAAAATTGGCGTAATTGTAGCAGATTTATAAGTACTGTTTAGAGATTGTTGAGTTGTCTAACCGTGTTTTCATATTTGAAATATGTTTAGTGAGACCTTAAAAATTTTATACCTCTAATAATCAAAAAGCCTATCCAATATCGACAGGCTTTTATGAATTAATTTAATAATTTATGCTAGTTTCTTTTCTTCAATTAGTTGAACATCGGCAATTTGCGCATCCCAAAACTCAGTCCATAACGCACAATAATCAAGACAGAGTTGAGTTAAGTTATCGTAGTCCGCTTGGGTAATGGCTTGAGCCAATGCAAACCATAGATCATCTTGATGGTCATCGTCAGCCGCTTCTGCCGTTTCATCGGTCGAGACACCATGCACATGGTAATAACCACCACCTTCAACATCAATATTTACAAACTTGGTTGCTTGTCGCAATGGTGGACTAAAAAGAATAACTTCTTCTTCGGCCACAGCCAATAAAGCCACTACATTAATATAACTCTCATAAGAAGCTTCTAAAAATGTTCTCACCTGATCTGCGATTATTGAAGGTTTATAATTACGACGGTCCACTTCAGTCAAACCATAATCATTAAGTAAATCTTCATACAAAGGATAATGTGCATATTCAGGATTCCCTAAATAATAATTATCTTTGCCTAATCCAGGTCTAAAGCCAAATTCATCAAGTATATTTAAACTTAATAATACTCGTGGAAACATTTTAGCCCCAGAGTGAAGTTTTGGTTCAAGCTGTTTTGTTTGGAACTGTGCCTTTAATAAAGCATCAGTAAAAATTTGTACAATGGCATGACGGTACTCTAAATGAATACGTGTCAAGGTTTCTTTATCAAGATAACCGTTGTTTAATATTTCAATTGCTGGATGTGTACTTACTGGCAATTGCGCGATTTTATTTCTTAACTGTTTCAGAAACTTTAAGTTTTCTTCCCACTGTTGGGCGGGAATACTATCTTTCATCCCCTGTAAAGCTTTTTGTCTTGGATTATCAAAATCTTCAAATTTTTTTGACATAATCATTCTCAATAAAAAATTTTTCTTATAGTTAAGCTAAAGGTCATCCCTCTATTTCCATTCCGAACTCAATCGCCAAAAGGATAAATTCCGTATACCCATACTTAACTAGTTGATATTATGTTTATTATCTCAACAAATCAATGGATTAATTAATATTATTTAAAAAATTAAACTATTAGCAATAAAATATACATTTTTACACTTTTTAAAATAAACCAACCTATTGAATAAATATGATTTTTTAAATATCATAAAATAAGTTTTATTTAAGCTTTCATACTTTACAATAGCGAAGTTAATCAAAAAATATCTATGACGGGGCAACCAATGTCAAAAAGAGAAACGATTATAACAACAGCAATGAACCTTTTTAATCAGAAAAGTTACACCTCTATTGGAGTTGATAAAATTATTGCTGAGTCCAACGTTGCAAAAATGACTTTTTATAAGTATTTCTCTTCTAAAGAAAATTTAATTGAGGAATGTCTTTATCAAAGGAATTTAGAAGTCCAAGCTTCTTTATTAGATAAAGTTAATAAAATCGATAACCCATTAAATAAACTTAAAAATATTTTTAATTGGTATATCGACTGGATTAATACTGAAGACTTTAATGGCTGTTTATTTAAAAAAGCGACCATTGAAGTCATACAACTTTATCCCTCTCTTAAAAACCAAATTAATAAATATCGTGAATGGGTTTTTAGCTTAGTTTTATCAACATTTGTAGAACTAGACATTGAAAGTCCTGAAGTGTTAAGCAGCCTTTTTCTTAACATTATTGATGGGCTTATTATTGATGGCACTACAAACAAGACACAAATTAATGCTGAACAAACATGGTCTTATATAAACAAACTGATTTTACTTGAAACAACTCAAGCATGTGTAGCTGCTTAAAAACACATTAAATACTTTAGAGTACCGTTTCAACAAATCTTGTTTGAATGTAAGTGGAGTTTGAATGATCACTCCACTACATTATAAAAACCTGTCTCATCTTTTTGCTTTATAAAACTAGACTGATATGCACTCCATACATAACAGCCTTAGGTATATATCAATCCAGCTATCTTTAAAGGATTTATTAATAATAATTATAGTGTTGCCTAAGCTCATTTATTTCAATTAATCATTAAGCAAAATACCCTTTAAAATATACTCTAGCAGCAACTCTCGCTGATCTCCCCTGTTTTCATCTAGTAGCTGAATAATTACCCCATCCATCACGAACAAAAACATATAGGCATCTTTTTGGATGGCATCTTCATTACTTGCCAAAAGCAAATGATAAGTTTCATTTATGAACCAGTTTCGGTACTGCACAACTACGTCATAGGCAGCAGGATAAATTTTTTCAATTTCAAAAATAGCCCTGAAGAGCAAGTAATAGTTACCATCTAAATAAGTATGTAAAAAGAAAAGCGCTTTTAGCTTTTCACGTAAACTCAAATCTTTTTGTATGTAAATGATCGAGATCACTTGTTCTTTTAGAGCATCTTTTTGAAAGTTTAAGCACATTTCAATCAGCCGCTCTTTAGAGTGGAAATAGTTATAAAACGAGGCTTTTGACACCTCGGCTTCTTTTATAATACGGTCTACACCAAGGGTGTGAAAACCATGTTTACTAAAAAGATAGCGAGACTTATGTAGCGCACTTAGAGCGCGAAATGAGAGATCTGAATATGGCATATATGTACCGTTATAAAATAATTTGTTGTTGTGTCTAAATGAGATAAAACGGCTGCAACTTTTGCTTTAGGCAAAAAAAGCATGCAAAGGCTCCAAAGACTGCCCTAACGCATCTCAAATTTTATAGTTGATATGATTTTTTAGTCGTGACGAACTAAAGTCTGAAAACTCAAAAGTAATCAAACCCTGTTAAAGACTAATCTGGTGGTATAAAAATAGTATGCATAGCCAACTCCTTATATTGGGAGTTCTGCCAAAGCATTAATTTATAATTATGGTGGCAGAACGAAAGAGGGTTGACAGACTGGTACGACGCCAGCACACCCGAAGGTGTCCCTCTCCCGTCCTACCGCTACGGGAGGAGACGAGGAGCTTACACACAGAATCATCCCTCAGAAGGGAAAACTCTGATGCGGTCGTATGTGGTCTGTCAAAACCACCTGGCAATGTAGGCCAGCATGCAAAGCTTAATCTGAGAGTTTAGAAGTGTCAATGTGGAATTTATGCCAAGTTTTTAAAATTCTTTTTGTATTTCATTAGATTAACTAAATTATTGTTTTAAATATTATATAAACCAGTATTTTTAAATTTAACCCAATGTCTAGATTAAATAAAATGAGCGCCTTGTGACTGTATCAGTTGCCCTACATTTACAGGCATTCCCAACAAATAGCCTTGGAACTGCTGACAACCTAAACGTGTTAAAATCTCAACTTGCTGCTGAGTTTCGACCCCTTCAGCAGTTACGGTCAAACCTAGCTTTTTCGCCAAATGAATAATACTTTCTAAAATGACTTCTTCTTTTGAACCCGGCTTTAAATCTACAATAAAACCACGGTCAATTTTAAGCTCATCTACTGGTAAATCTTTTAAATATAAAAAGCTTGAGTGCCCTGTCCCAAAGTCATCAATCGCCACTCGAATACCCATATCTCGTAGTCGCTCACAAGCACGAATACTTAAGTCGATATGCCGCATTGCCGTCGATTCAGTAATTTCAACAATTAAGTGATGAGGCTGAATTTGATATTTTCTTAATAGGCCTTCAAGTGTACTAAAGAGCTTTTTATTTTCAAACTGCAAAGCCGATAAATTTACTGCTATTGGATAAAACTGGGTATTGCTATGCTCCCATTCCTGAATTTGCTGACAAGCTTGCTCAAGCGCCCAATATCCCATTGGAATAATTAAACCTGTCTTTTCTGCCCCACCAATAAACATGTGTGGTGTAAGCATACCCAAAGATGGGTGGTTCCAGCGAATGAGTGCCTCTACCCCACAAATTTCAAGATTGGTATTAAACTTCGGCTGGTAATAGAGAACAAATTGTTTTTCATCGACTGCTTTATATAAATCATTGATCAGTTTTGACTGACTTCTTGTTTCTTGCTGATGAGTAGAATAACTAAAGACGGTGTAAGTATTTCGGCCCTGTTCTTTAGACATGAGCATGGCGGCATCAGCATTCATGAGTAGGTCTTGAACATTTTGCCCATGCTCTGGAAATATTGCGATACCCAGACTTGCTGAAATATTAATTTCTTTACCCGATATTTGATAACTTTCTTGAATGAGCTGTAATACTTTTTCCGCTAAATACATAGCCCCATCAGTATCTGTATTTTCAGCAATTAATAAAAACTCATCGCCCCCAATTCGAAGTAACTTACATTTTTCATTAAGTTGCCAATGTAACCGATTGGCCATTTGAATAAGGAGTTGATCACCAATGTGATGTCCAAAAGCATCATTTACCGACTTAAATCGGTCTAAATCTATATAGAGAAAAGCTATTTTTTGTTCTTTATAGCGATGGTCTGAAAGGAGAACTTCGGCGTAGTCAACTAAATAAAGTCGGTTTGGTAACTTAGTTAGGTTATCTTGAATAGAGAGTGTGGCTAATTCTTTATTGGCTTTGCGTAGTTCTAAATTTCTCTGGGTCAGTCGCTGTTCGAGCATAGCGACAATAAAACTCGCGACCAGTACCAGACAAGTGACTAAAATAATCGTAAAGAGCAGCAAGTCATGTTCAGCCTGATATTGGCTCACAAATTTATCGGTAATATTAGTCGCAATGAGTGCCGTATAGTGCATCCCCATAATACTTAAGGTCATCATGACCGAAAAAGCTATTTTTAAACTCAAGCCATGACGTTCACTATCTTTTAATTTATAAGCCAATAAAAATGCCAGCCCCGAGCCGCTCATGGCAATTAAAACAGAAAATAAAATTAAAAATGAGGTGTAATCTTTCTTATAAATATCGATATTCCAACCCAACATACTCACATAATATGAAGCAGAAATACCAATTCCCATCGTAATTGAACTGATAATCAGTCTAAATATAGGGAGCGAAAAACGAGAAGTTAGCCAAATTGAGATACACGAGAGAACGGCGCTAATAATATAAGAAATTGTAATTAAAGGAATATTAGAAGAAGCTGTTTCAAACAAATGATAAGCATACATACCTACGATATGTACAATACTAATAGCTGCTGCGAGCAATAAACCATTGAGTAATAAAATGAGCGGTTCAATCTTTTTATAAATTTTTTTGAAAATTAATTGCTCCATGGAAATCACGATATAACAAATAGCGCCAGCCGCAATAAAAGAGCCGATGATCAATGTGCTGTCGTAATCAACATGACCCATATTGGACTTCCATGATTATTCAATACTTTTTTTTATTTTGTTCAATTCACTGCACAAAATACAATTAAACACGTTAAAGAAATATTAGTAAATTTGACCTTTTCGGTCAGTTATAAACAATAACATTATCTAATATTTGGTCAAGTATTTTTTACTTTATAAATCAATAAAGTAACCAAAAATTAAGCAGCCAATTATATGAAAAATATAGAATTTCTTTTCTCTAGGTCAACCGACCTTAATGGTGTTTTTTTAAGCTCACTTTAAAGTCTTTAAAATAAAAAACCCTGCATTCAGCAGGGTTTTTTAAAGTAGTAAAAAAAGTATTAGTTTTTCTCTTTATCTACGATTTTATTCGCTTGAATCCAAGGTATGAACGAGGACTAGTAGAGCACCGCTCTGCCCGAGTGCAAGAGCGAAGTTTTACTTCGCTAACGCACGTTTCAAGCTAAAGAGAAATCTTAGTTTTTCTCTTTGTCTACGATTTTGTTTGCTTGGATCCAAGGCATCATCGCACGTAACTTGTTACCAGTTACTTCAATACCGTGTGCAGCATTTTGACGACGACGAGCTGTCATAGATGGGTAGTTTAACGCACCCTCTTGGATGAACATCTTCGCGTATTCACCAGACTGAATACGTTTTAATGCGTTACGCATTGCTTCACGAGACTGTTCGTTAATTACTTCAGTACCCGTTACATATTCACCGTACTCAGCGTTGTTAGAAACTGAGTAGTTCATGTCAGCGATACCGCCTTCGAACATCAAGTCAACGATTAACTTAAGCTCGTGTAAGCATTCGAAATAAGCCATTTCTGGTGCATAACCAGCTTCAACTAAAGTTTCGAAGCCCATTTTAACAAGTTCAACAGCACCACCACAAAGAACTGCTTGCTCACCGAACAAGTCAGTTTCTGTTTCTTCACGGAATGAAGTTTCGATAATACCTGTACGGCCGCCACCTACACCAGAAGCGTAAGAAAGCGCAACGTTACGTGCATTACCAGAAGCATCTTGGTGAATCGCGATTAGGTCAGGAACACCTGAACCACGTTGGTATTCTGAACGTACAGTGTGACCAGGAGCTTTAGGTGCAATCATGATTACATCTAAATCTTTACGTGGAACAACTTGGTTATAAAGAATAGAGAAACCATGGGCAAATGCTAAAGTCGCGCCTTCTTTGATGTTTGGCTCAATCACGTCACGGTAAAGTTGTGATTGAAATTCATCTGGAGTCAAAATCATTACGAGGTCAGCTTGCTGAACTGCAGCAGGAACTTCTGCAACTTTAAGACCAGAATTTTCAGCTTTTTTCCAAGAAGCTGAACCAGCACGTAAACCTACAGTTACGTCTACACCTGAGTCTTTAAGGTTAAGTGCATGAGCATGACCTTGAGAACCGTAACCAATAATCGCTACTTTCTTGCCTTGGATGATTGATAAGTCACAGTCTTTATCGTAAAAAATTTGCATTTGTGTTCTCCGCTAAAATACTTTTTAAAAAATTAAATGGCTAAAACTTTTTCGCCACGGGCGATACCAGATACCCCTGAACGAACGACTTCAAGAATGGTGTTTTCTGAAAGTGCATCGATAAAACCATCTAATTTTTCAGTTGTCCCTGCTATTTGAATGGTATAGGTTGTTGGTGTTACGTCTACAATTTGCGCACGAAAAATATCTGCCGTACGCTTAATTTCAGCACGTGAAGCACCTAATGCTTTTACTTTGATTAGCATAAGTTCACGCTCAATGTGCGAACCTTCTGATAAATCAACTACTTTAACCACCTCAACAAGTTTATTGAGCTGTTTCGTAATTTGTTCAATTTTATGGTCATCGCCATAAGTCGTTAACGTTAAACGCGATAGTGTCGGGTCTTCGGTTGGTGCAACATTAAGCGTTTCAATGTTGTAGTTACGTTGACTGAACAACCCTACCAAACGAGAAAGCGCACCTGCTTCGTTTTCAACGAGTACAGAAATAATATGTCTCATTATGTACGCTCCCCTTTACCTAACCACATATCCTTCATTGACTGACCAGCGATCAGCATTGGATAAACATGTTCTGTGCGATCAACCATGACATTAATGAATACACATTTATCATTAATAGCCATTGCTTCAGCAAGCTTCGACTCTAATTCATCAGCATGATCAATTTGGATACCCACATGACCATAAGCTTCCATCAACTTGCCAAAATCAGGCAATGATTCAACATATGAGCTTGAGTGACGGCCTTCATAGTTCATATCTTGCCACTGTTTCACCATACCTAAAGCACGGTTATTCAAGCATAAGATCTTCACATTCATACCATATTGCTTACAAGTCGAAAGCTCTTGAATACACATTTGAATTGAAGCTTCACCCGTAATACAAACAACTTGTTGATCTGGGAAAGCTAACTTGGCAGCCATCGCATAAGGTAAACCTACGCCCATAGTGCCTAATCCACCTGAGTTAATCCATTGACGTGGACGTTTGTACTTGTAATACAACGCACCAAACATTTGGTGTTGACCTACGTCAGAAGTAATGATGGCTTCACCATTAGTCGCTTTATATAAAGCTTCGACAACTTGCTGTGGCTTCATTGTGCCATCGGTCAGTGTCTCAAACTTCAAACCATGGACTTTACGCCATCCATTAATTTGATCCCACCATGCAGCAATTGCTTCAGGGTTTGGCTTAGATACATCCAATTGCTTCAACTGCGTCAACATTTCCTGAAGTACAGGTTCAACGGCCCCTACAATTGGAATGTGCGCCATGATTGTTTTTGAAATGCTCGCCGGATCAATATCAATATGAATCACTTTGGCATTTACACAGAATTTTGCCGGATTATTGGTTACTCGGTCATCAAAACGGGCACCGATCGCAAGAATAACGTCAGCATTATGCATCGCCATATTTGCTTCATAAGTACCATGCATACCTAACATGCCCACGAACTGTGGATCATCGCCAGGGAAGCCACCAAGACCCATAAGCGTATTGGTTACCGGATAGCCCAACAAATGAGCGAGCTCAGTCAATAATGCTGATGCATTACCTTGAACAACCCCACCACCTGTATAAATTACAGGGCGTTTTGCACTTAGAAGTTCATCAATCGCTTTACGAATTTGACCAGAGTGACCACGTGAAGGCGGCTGATAAGAACGCATTTTCACTTTTTCAGGATATTCGTATGCAAACTTTTCAGCAGGATTAGTCGCATCTTTAGGAATATCGACGACAACCGGACCAGGGCGCCCACTTGATGCGATATAGAATGCTTTTTTGATAATTGCAGGGATTTCACTTGCGTGACGGACCTGAAAGCTGTGTTTCACGATAGGACGTGAAATACCCACCATATCAGTTTCCTGGAAAGCGTCTTCACCAATAAGATGTGATGCAACCTGGCCAGACAAAATCACCATTGGGATTGAGTCCATATAAGCTGTTGCAATTGGAGTTACTGTATTGGTTGCGCCTGGGCCAGAAGTGACCAGTACTACGCCAGTCTTACCTGTAGCACGCGAATATGCATCTGCCATATGACCAGCAGCTTGCTCATGACGCACGAGGTAATGATTGATTTTGTCTTGTTGAAATAGCGCATCATAAATATGTAATACAGCGCCGCCTGGATAACCAAAAACATGTTCAACGCCTTCGTCCGCAAGAGCACGAACGAGCATTTCACCACCAGATAAAAGTTCCAACGTGATTCACCCTAAAATTTTTATCACTATTTATGGAAGGCACAAATAGTGTTTCATTCATTGAATTGTCTGCACTGTTATAGCACACATATTGTCTAGTTTTCGTCGCAATAGAAAAATTTCTGTTTTTCAGCCGTATAAGCTGTTTTAACATTAATAAAGCATGTCTGGATATACATACTTTAGTAAAATCAATCTCTCGGCTAGAGAGAATGTCTATTACAAAACATGACACTTATTCGAAGGGTGATCGAGTAAATGCATATAAAACTAGAGAAAGCATTTTTGTTGTTTCTATATACAAAGTCAAGAATAAAGAAATAGTTTTTCCATAAAAAATCTTAGCTGTTGTTTTTTTAAGCTACTCTTGAACCGTAAATTTAGTTATTCCATCCCGTTATTTACTAAAAATTCATTATTTTTATATAAAAACATACTTTGTAAATTGCTTATTTATGAACTTTATTTAAATATAGACAGCATTCTTTGGGGAAGAACTAATATGAACTTATCTTATTTAAAAACAACCTTATATACAGCAGTCACAACTGCAATTTTACTGGGCTCAAGCCAAAGTTATGCTCAGCAATATTATAAATGGATGGATAAAAGTGGCTCAACACATTACACCACGACACCACCACCTAAAGGCGCAAAGCATTTGAACAAAGTTTCGACTTATGGCAGCCAAATAATTCCAAAAACTTCCACATCAAGCCAAGAACAACAACCTCAGGATAAAACAGAGAAAGTAGTGCCTGAAACAGCTAACGTCACACAAGAAAAGGCTGCGCCTGCTGTAGCAGTTCCACCTGCCCCATCTGCGTCAGCACCACGATAAGCGAAAGAGAAGTGGTGGATATTTTCACCACTTCTCTATGATTTAAAATATAAGAAGGTAAAAGCACCCATTTTTAGTTATATTGAATAGGCTCGTAAAAAGATCTGAGTACTTCACTCGAATTAGCCTATCTACAGAAAGAGAAATGAATGAGCTTAAAAATACGGCTGAATAAATAAATATTTTGCGAAATTTTGAGCACTCTTATTAAAAGATAAAATCCTGATCTAAAAACTGACATTTTTGTCGATTTTGCGCTATGCTGTGCAGCAATCTTTCATTTCAATTTTCGTTGTATAGCTTACGTCTATGACTATTTCTCACATTGACCCAGAATATCAAGCAAACACGATTGAACCATCAGTCCAACAAGATTGGGAAAATCGTAAAGTCTTTAAAGTTGCCGACACTGTCGAAGGTAAACATCGTTACATCCTGTCGATGTTCCCTTACCCAAGTGGCAAACTGCACATGGGTCATGTGCGTAACTATACAATTGGTGACGTCATTAGCCGTTTCTACCGTCTAAAAGGTGAAACTGTGCTACAACCTATGGGTTGGGATGCATTTGGTTTGCCTGCGGAAAACGCTGCAATTGCCCATAAAGTTGCTCCGGCGAAATGGACATTTGAAAATATCGCTTACATGCGTGACCAATTAAAAAAACTAGGTCTATCTGTAGATTGGGACCGTGAATTTGCAACTTGTACACCAGAGTACTATCACTGGGAACAATGGTTGTTCGTTCAACTTTATAAAAAAGGTTTGATCTACCGTAAACTTTCAACAGTAAACTGGGACCCTGTTGACCAAACCGTTTTGGCAAACGAACAAGTTGAAAATGGTCGCGGTTGGCGTTCTGGTGCATTGGTTGAAAAACGCGATATTCCAATGTACTACTTCCGTATTACTGACTATGCACAAGAATTATTAGACGACCTAGACACTCTACAAAACGGCTGGCCTCAACAAGTGTTGACCATGCAACGTAACTGGATTGGTCGCTCTACAGGTATGGAAATTACTTTCCCATCTGCCAATACCGAAATCTATGCTGATGGTTTAACTGTTTACACAACACGTGCCGATACTTTAATGGGTGTGACTTATGTTGCTGTTGCAGCAGAACACCCTCTTGCGCTTAAAGCTGCTGAAAATAACTCTGAATTGGCTGCATTTATTGAAGAATGCCGCATGGGTTCAGTTGCAGAAGCGGACTTGGCAACAGCCGAGAAAAAAGGCATGGCAACAGGCTTGTTTGTAAAACACCCTGTAACTGGTGAACAGCTTCCTGTCTGGATCGCAAACTACGTATTAATGTCTTATGGTTCTGGCGCAGTGATGGCTGTACCAGCACATGACGAACGCGACTTTGAATTTGCGAACAAGTTCAACTTACCAATTAAACAAGTGATTGATGCTAAAGGTGCTGATGATGCAGACTACTCTGCAACTGAATGGCAAGAATGGTACGGTTATAAAGAAGGTAAACTTGTTAACTCTGGTGAGTTTGACGGTTTAGAATTCCAAGCTGCGTTTGACGCATTCCTTGCGAAATTAGAACCACAAGGTTTAGCAAACTCTAAAGTTCAATTCCGTTTACGTGACTGGGGTGTTTCTCGTCAACGTTACTGGGGTTGTCCAATTCCAATGATTAACTGTGATACTTGTGGTCAAGTCACAGTTCCAGAAGACCAGCTTCCAGTTGTATTACCAACTGACGTTGTTCCAGATGGTTCAGGTAACCCGCTAAACAAAATGCCTGAATTCTATGAAACCAAATGTCCTTGCTGTGGTGGCGATGCACGCCGTGAAACAGATACGTTGGATACATTCGTAGAGTCATCTTGGTACTACGCACGCTATGCGTCTCCAGACTTTACTGGCGGTATGGTAAAACCTGAAGCAGCTCAAAACTGGCTTCCTGTAAACCAATATATTGGTGGTGTTGAACATGCGATTCTTCACTTACTTTATGCACGTTTCTTCCACAAATTAATGCGTGATGAAGGCGTAGTACAAGGTAATGAGCCATTTACCAACTTGTTAACTCAAGGCATGGTGCTTGCAGATACATTCTATCGTGAAGCTGAAAATGGTAAGAAAACTTGGTTCAACCCTGCCGACATCGAATTAGAGCGTGACGAAAAAGGTCGTATCATTTCTGCGAAATATTCAGGTGATGGTCAGGAAGTAATTATCGGCGGACAAGAAAAAATGTCTAAGTCGAAAAATAACGGTATTGACCCTCAAGCGATTATTGATCAATACGGCGCAGATACAGCACGTGTATTTATGATGTTTGCTGCTCCACCAGATCAATCTTTAGAATGGTCTGATGCGGGTGTTGAAGGTGCTAACCGTTTCTTAAAACGTGTGTGGCGTCTTGTAGCAAGCTTCCTTGAAAAAGGAAACTCTGCAACTGCAATCGATACAGCAAACTTGTCTAAAGATGCTCAAGATTTACGTCGTAAAACACACGAAACTATTCAAAAAGTAACTGATGATATTGAACGTCGTCATGCGTTCAATACTGCAATTGCTGCTTTGATGGAATTGTTAAATGCAAGCAACAAGTTTGAAGCAAAAGATGACAATGACGTTGCAGTAGAACGTGAAGCAATCACAACATTGTTAACTTTACTTGCTCCATTTGCACCACATTTAAGTCAAACTTTATTGACTCAGTTTGGTACAGATGTAACAGAAGCAACATTCCCTGAAGTTGATACGTCTGCGTTAACACGTAATACCCAAACGATTGTTGTACAAGTAAATGGTAAACTTCGCGGTAAACTTGAAGTTTCTGTTGATATTTCTAAAGATGAGCTATTAGCACAAGCTAAAGCTTTACCAGAAGTTCAACAGTTCTTAACAGGACCAACAAAAAAAGAGATTGTGGTTCCAAACAAATTGGTTAACCTCGTGGTTTAATTACAGGTATTAATGAGAGGATCAAGCATGCACTTAGCCCAACGTTTAGCCGCTGTTGTTTTAACCTTAGGCCTTAGTGCAGGCTTAGTCGGGTGTGGTTTCCATTTAAAAGGAACTAACCCGACTGCGACTCCACTTGTTTATAAAAAGTTAAGCCTTGAGTTACCGGCAAAAACCGATGACTTAGAAACACAGTTAAAAGTGTATTTGGCAGCAAATGGCGTTCAGCTTAGCAATAGCAACGATGCCTATGTCCTTCGTGTTTTAGAATACACACCTCGTCGTCAACTTCTAAATGGTAAACTTACAGAAGTATTATTACGTCTGACTGTGACTTTCCAAATTGAAGACCATCAAGGTAATAAAATTACTGAGCCACGTACTTTAACTGCATCTCGTAGTTATCAATACGACCTGGCAACTGTCAACACTGAGAACCAGCAAGAAGGTTATTTGCAACGTATTGTGATTGATGACATTGCACAGCAAATTACTCGTCAAATTTCAGCAAACCGCTTACCCAAAGCTCAACCATAAGATTTATTTGTTCTTACGTAATGAAACTTGACTATTTACAAGCTCTTAAACGCATTCCGGAAGCTCGGGGTGCGTGGATTCTGCATGGACAGGAACCGTTATTAGAACAAAACTTATTAGATACTTTTCGCAAAAGCTGGCAACAACAAGACATTGAAAGACAGCGCTATGACATTAGTAGTGTCAGTGACTGGAAAAATGTTTTTAATGCTCTCAATAGCTTATCTTTATTTTCACAGCAACTTGCCATTGAAGTTCATGGCAATATAAAACCCGATGCAAATGGTTTAAAACAGCTTAAAAGTTATATTCAACATAATGAAAGCAACCTGTTGTTAATTGTTTTACCTAAACAAGACAGTAGCAGCTTAAAATCTGCTTTTTTCCAAGTCATCGAAGCAAACGGCGTTGTTGTTGCTCTAGCTGCAAACTATCCACAAGATCGTCAACGCATTTTAACGGCAGAGGCAGAGAAGCTCGAAATTCAACTCGACAATGATGCTTGGCAATGGCTAATGCAACATCATGAGCATAACTTACTCGCTGCTAAAAATAGCTTAATGCGGGTAAGAGATACCTTCCCAGATCAGAAGCTAATTCAGATTGAGCAATTATATGCTTGTTTACAAGATCAATCTCGCTACACCACTTATGATTTAAGCGATGCCTTGCTAGAAGGTAATTTGGCCCAGTCTATTAAAATTTTTCAGTATTTAATTGGAGCAGGTGAACCTGAAAGTCTGATTTTATGGACACTCAGCAAAGAAATGCGCTTGTTAATGCAGTTGTTTGAACAACCGCATAATGCACTACAATTGGGTATCTGGAAAACAAAAGTCAGCTTATATCAACAAGCCTTGAGAAGACTCAATCCGCAGCAGTTTTTGGCGTGGCCAACCCTACTCTTGCAAATTGATGCAGCAATCAAAGGCATGTCTAATGAAAATGCCGAACACTTAATGCAACAGGCGATTGCCGAGTTGTGCGGTAAAACATTATTTATACAGTAGAGCGGTCAAATCCTTTGCCTGCATTGTTGAAATATCATAAAAATTCACGTTTTATCCTCATTTGACTCTTATACTAAGTCAAATTTTAGACTTTTTGACCTCTCACTATGCCAAAAATAAAGCCAGTTAAACTTGTTATTATTGTCGTCTGTATAGCAATTATTGCTGCATTAGCTTGGAAATTTTTAAAACCTAAACAACAGCAGCCTCAATATATTACAGCTGAGGTAACTCGCGGAGATCTAGAAAATAATGTACTTGCAACAGGTACACTTGATGCAACCAAACTGATTAGTGTTGGTGCTCAGGTTTCTGGTCAGGTTAAAAAGATGTATGTGCAACTTGGTGATCAAGTAAAACAAGGCCAACTGATTGCACAAATTGACTCGACTACTCAAGAAAACAGTTTAAAAACATCCGACGCCAATATTAAAAACTTAGAAGCACAGCGTCTTCAACAAGTGGCTTCTTTGAATGAAAAGCAACTTGAATATCGTCGTCAGCAACAAATGTATGCTCAAGATGCAACACCTCGTGCAGACTTAGAATCGGCTGAAGCAAGTTATAAAACAGCTCAGGCACAAATCAAAGCATTAGATGCACAAATTGAGTCTGCAAAAGTAACTCGATCAACAGCACAAACCAATATTGGTTATACGCGTATTGTTGCACCAACTGATGGTACGGTTGTCGCAATTGTGACCGAAGAAGGCCAAACGGTAAATGCCAACCAAAGTGCTCCGACTATCGTTAAAATTGCAAAATTACAAAACATGACAATTAAAGCACAGGTCAGTGAAGCCGACATTATGAAGGTAGAAAAAGGCCAACAAGTCTACTTCACGACTTTAGGTGATGAGACTAAACGTTATGCGACATTACGTCAGATTGAACCAGCTCCAGATTCAATTTCTAGTGAATCAACCAGCACTACAAGTTCAACTACAAGTTCAGCTGTTTATTACAACGCTTTATTTGACGTTCCAAACACCGACGGCAAATTGCGTATTGATATGACAGCACAAGTTTTTATCGTATTAGATTCAGCAAAAAATGCTTTATTGGTTCCATCTTCTGCTTTAAGCAGCAAACAATTTTCCGGTCAGAAAAAATCAGGTCAATCTACAAATAAAGCCGCTTCAACTCCAAGTGCCGAAAGAAAACAGACAGGTAATGGTGCTCGTCTAGAACGTTTAAATTTAACTACTGAACAAAAACAACTGGTTGAACAAGGTAAAGCAACTCTCAGTGTAGTACGTATTTTACAAGCAGATGGAACAACTAAACCGACTCAAATTTTGGTGGGTATTAATAACCGTGTAAATGCACAAGTACTTGCCGGATTAAAACAAGGTGACCAAGTGGTGATTGCGGACAGTTCAGATACTTCTGCTGCTTCTGCAAATAGTGGTAATAATCGCCGCCGCGGCCCAATGGGAATGTAAGCATGACAAAACAAGCTTTGCTTGAAGTCAGCAATCTGGTTCGAGAATTCCCTGCTGGCGAAAGCACGATACAAATTTTAAAAGGCATTGACCTAACTATCTATGAAGGTGAACTGGTTGCTATTGTCGGTCAATCCGGCTCTGGTAAATCAACGCTCATGAATATTCTAGGCTGTCTAGACCGCCCAACGAGTGGTAGTTATAAGGTTAGTGGTCAAGAAACGGGGAAACTAGAACCCGACCAGTTAGCACAGTTACGCCGTGAATATTTTGGCTTTATTTTCCAACGCTATCATTTACTTGGTGACTTATCTGCCGAAGGTAACGTTGAAGTTCCAGCCGTTTATGCAGGTGTTACACCTTCGGACCGTAAACAACGTGCAACAGCTCTACTCACCGAGTTAGGTTTAGGCACTAAAACACAAAATAGACCAAGCCAGCTTTCAGGTGGTCAACAGCAACGTGTTTCGATTGCACGTGCCCTCATGAATGGTGGTGACGTGATCTTGGCCGATGAACCAACAGGTGCGCTTGACTCACACAGTGGTGTTGAGGTCATGCGAATTTTGCGTGAACTTAATGCAGCTGGTCACACGATTATTTTAGTCACGCACGATATGCAAGTTGCAAAGAATGCAACACGTATTATCGAAATTAGTGACGGCGAAATTATTAATGACCGTCCTAATGTTCCAGAGCAATCTCCAGAAGAAGTTAAATCTGATCCAGATGCAGCCCCGGCTCTACAAAACAAACAGAAAAAAGGCAAAAGTATTTCGGCTTGGCGTTCAACTTTAGACCGCTTATCTGAAGCTTTTCAAATGGCTTTACTGTCTATGAATGCCCACCGTATGCGTACCTTCCTAACCATGTTAGGTATTATTATCGGGATTGCTTCTGTGGTAACGGTTGTCGCGCTTGGTAATGGCTCACAAAAGCAGATTTTGGAAAATATTAGCGGTCTCGGTACCAATACCATTACAGTTTTTCAGGGTAAAGGTTTTGGTGATAACTCTAAAACAGCCAGTTTTAAAACTCTAGTTCCTGCCGATGCTGATGCATTAATGACACAGCCTTATGTAAGTGCTGTCAGCCCAGTGGTCAGCACATCTAAAACAATGCGTTATCAGCAAAATGAAGCGAACGCGACCATTAATGGTGTAAGCAACGATTTCTTTGACGTAAAGGGACTTGTCTTTAAAGATGGACAAACATTTGACCAACGTAGTGTACGAGATCGTTCACAAGATGTAGTGATTGATACCAACACACAAAAGCAGTTCTTTAGTGATGGTACTAACCCGATTGGACAAGTGGTGTTACTTGGTAGTGTACCAGCTCGTATTATCGGTATTGTTGAACCTCAAACCAGCGGTATGGGTTCTGATGACACACTCAATGTGTATATGCCTTATACCACAGTCATGAGCCGTATGTTAGGGCAAGCCAATGTCCGTAATATTGTTGTGCGTATTAACGATAAATATTCGACTAGCGCTGCTGAAAATGCCATCGTTAATTTATTAACACAACGCCATGGTGCACAAGATATTTTCACTATGAACAGTGACAGTATTCGTCAGACCATTGAGAAAACAACCAGCACCATGACGCTTCTGGTCTCAGCAATTGCTGTCATTTCTCTGGTGGTTGGTGGTATCGGTGTAATGAATATTATGTTGGTTTCGGTGACTGAACGTACGCAAGAAATTGGTGTACGTATGGCTGTAGGCGCTCGACAAAGTGATATTTTGCAGCAATTCCTGATTGAAGCAATTTTAGTGTGTTTAATTGGTGGTGTACTCGGCGTATTACTTTCGCTTGGCCTAGGACAACTTATTAATAAAGTGGCCGCAGGTAATTTCGCAGTAGCATATTCGACGACTTCGATTGTGGCAGCATTCGTTTGCTCAACACTGATTGGGGTTGTATTCGGGTTCTTGCCTGCCAAAAATGCCGCAAAACTCGATCCTGTTGCAGCACTATCACGAGAATAAGGAAAATTGCATGTCTTTTTCAATGACTAAACTTAGCGCAGCACTTCTCCTCACCAGCTCCCTTGTGGGATGTGCAGCAATGGTTAAAACACCTTACCAAGCGCCATCTGTACAGGTTCCAGGTAGCTTCCAATACGATACAACCAAAACGAAAACAGCATCAGTTGAGCAATATTCTGACCGCTGGTGGACACTTTTTGGTGATACACAGCTCAACCAGCTGGTAAACAATGTATTACAACGTAATAGTGATTTAGCTGTTGCAGGTATCACCTTGAAACAAGCCCGCTTGCAAGCAGATTTAACAGCAAATCAACAAGGCTTACGTACCAGCTCAAATGTTTCTACAGGTCATACTTTCAACTTACATTCAGGCGATGACAGCTCTAAGGGCTTATCAATGAGTGCTGGGGTAAGCTATGAACTTGACTTGTTTGGCAAACTTGCTCGTCAAACAGAAGCAAGTAAATGGGAAGCCTTGGCGACAGAACAAGACTTACAAGCGACTGGTCAAAGCCTTATTGCCACCACCGCTAAACTCTACTGGCAACTCGGCTATTTAAATGAACGTTACGCAACTGCACAGCAAAGCTTAGCCACTTCACAAAAGCTTTATCAGTTGGTTCAAACTCAGTATAAAGCTGGTGCAGTTTCAGGTGTAGATCTGACTCAAGCCGAGCAGTCGGTACAAAGCCAAAAAGCGAGTTTAAGTCAAATTCAACAACAACTCGTTGAAACACGTACAGCTATTGCAGTGCTATTGCATGAGCCATTGCAACAGTTAAACATTCAAGAGCCGCAGCGTTTACCACGTACGGCATTGCCAGTAATTGGTGCCGGTTTACCAGCGGATATCTTGTCACGACGCCCTGACTTGCAAGCATCCGAGCTTCGTTTAAGAAAAGCTTTAGCAACTAAAGATGCGACCAAAGCGAGTTACTATCCATCGATTAGCTTAACCAGTAGTTTAGGTTCAAGCAGTACATCTTTAACTGAGTTATTACGCAACCCTGCCCTAACGCTTGGTGCGAGTTTAAGCTTACCATTTTTGCAATATAACGACATGAAGAAAGATATTGCCATTAGCAACCTTGATTATGAAAAAGCGATTATTCAATATCGCCAAACGCTTTATCAGGCTTTTGCTGATGTAGAAAATGCGTTATCAAGCCGTACCGAGCTCGACAAACAAGTAGAGTTCCAAGAACGTAATGTTGAACTTGCAGAAAAAACTGAACGTTTAACCGAAGTGCGTTACCGTTATGGCGCGGTTGCATTAAAAACACTTCTTGATGCACAGCAAACCACGCGTACCGCAAGATTGAGCCTTGTTGAAACCAAACAAAGCCAGTACAACGCTTATGTCACACTCATGCAAGCCTTAGGTGGTTCACCAGTAAAAGAACTGCCGCAATAACTTGCGCCCAGTAAAAAAGCCGTAGTCCTTCAACTACGGCTTTTTTTATGTCTGAATAAATCTTAGGACTTATTCATCATCCATCATAGATTGGCTCATACCTACAGTATTGAAACCACCATCTACATATAGAATTTCACCAGTAATACCTGAAGCCCAAGGTGAGCATAGGAATAATGCTGCGTTACCTACTTCTTCAATCGTTACGTTACGCTTTAATGGTGCAACTTTTTCATTAGCATCTAACATTTTACGGAAAGATTTAATACCAGAAGCAGCCAAAGTACGGATTGGGCCCGCAGAAATTGCGTTTACACGAATACCATCAACGCCTAAGCTTGATGCTAAGTAACGAACACCAGCTTCTAAAGAAGCTTTTGCCATACCCATTACATTGTAGTTAGGCATAACGCGCTCAGAACCTTGGTAAGTCAACGTTAATAAACAACCTTGGCGAGCTTGTAATAAAGGTTTTGCAGCACGCGCCATTGCAACAAAGCTGTATGCACTGATGTCATGAGCAATTTTAAAACCGTCACGGTCAGTCACGTCAGTGAAGTCACCATCAAGTGTATGTGCAGGTGCAAAGCCAATTGAGTGCACAACACCGTCTAGGCCGTCCCAATGTTTTGCAAGCTCCACAAATGCATTATCAATTTCAGCATCAACACCAACATCACATGGAAACACAAGCTTAGAACCGAATTGCTCAGCAAACTCATCTACACGTTTTTTTAGTTTTTCGTTTGGATAAGTAAACGCAAGCTCAGCACCTTCACGGTGTAATGCTTGGGCAATACCAAAAGCAATTGATAATTTACTAGCAACGCCTGCAATCAAAAAGCGCTTACCTGCTAAAAGTCCTTGTGTCATGCCGATCTCACTCAAAACAATTTTAAGCATAATGCCAATATTCAACGTTTTTCGAAATTGCATAATGCATCTTTTTTCAAAAATCGCACGAAAAAAAATCGCTCCTACTCAGGAGCGACTTTTTATCACCTACATTTTAGTCGTCAGACAGCAAACCAAGTAAACGTAAGAAAGAGATATACATCCAGACTAAAGTTGCTAGTAACGCAATACCACACAACCATTCCATGAATTTTGGAGCGCGGTATGCTGCATTGGTTTCAATTAAGTCAAAATCTAAAATCAAGTTAAGTGAAGCAATGACTGCTACAAATGCAGCAAAACCAATACCTAACCAATTACTTTCAAAAATATAAGGAACGCTTGAACCAAATGCTAAACGCATGATCATCTGCACGATAAATACAATAAATATCGCTAGAGATGCCGAGATCACAACTGATTTGAACTTTTCAGTAGCACGTATAATTTGGAACTTATATAGACCAAACATCACCAAGGTGGTAACAAATGTTGCCAATAAAGCTTGAAGAGGAACGCCCGGATACTTCAACTGGAAAGTAAACGAAATACCGCCTAAAAAAGCCCCTTCAAATAAAGCATAAGGAATTGCTAAGGTTGGTGCAGTTGTTGGTTTAAACGTTGTGATTAAAGCTAAAACCAAGCCACCAATTGCACCTACAATTGAAGCTGCGTAAGCAATACCAACATTTGCAGTAAAGGCTGCATAGAAAAATAAAGCGACACCCACTGCGGCAGCAATGATGGTCAACATTACAGATTTTTGAATCGCACCTTGCACGGTCATTGGTTGACTATAGTCACTAACCGTTTCAACGCGAGTCAGTATCGGGTTATTACTTTGCATAAATGCTCTCTTTTTATAATAAATAAACTTAAAACATCATTTTAAGCAAAATGAATATGAAAGCCAAATTAGCCCTTGGCATTATTGTAACAATGTCCTTTAAACAATAAAAAAAGGAGGCTATTGCCCCCTTTCATATCATTCCAACAATATAATTAATCTTTACCATCAGTATTCATAATAAAGAAGTATTCACGGTAATACTTAAGTTCAGAAATTGAGTCACGAATATCATCCATTGCTAAATGCGATGCATTCTTTTTCAAACCACTCATAATTTCAGGGCGCCAGCGTTTTGAGAGCTCTTTTACCGTAGATACATCAAGATTACGATAATGGAAATACTGCTCTAATTCAGGCATTAAACGATGTAAGAAACGGCGATCCTGACAAATCGAGTTACCACACATTGGTGAAACTTTTGGATTGACCCATTTTTTTAGGAATTCTAAAGTTTGTAACTCTGCATCACGAGCTGTTAATTTGCTACGACGAACTCGCTCAATTAACCCAGATTGTCCGTGCTGACGAGTATTCCACTCATCCATTGCATTTAAAATACGATCAGGCTGATGAATAGCCAAAACTGGACCTTCGGCAAGTACATTTAAATGATCATCTGTAATAATTGTTGCAATTTCAATAATTTGGTCATTATCGGTATCTAAACCGGTCATTTCCAGATCAATCCAAATTAATCGTGTATTTAAAGTACTGCTCATGTATGTACGTTCTAAAATGCCGTAAAAACATCAATAGTAGCAAATTTCTTACATCTGTGCTGTAATTCTATAGCCGCTTCATGCTATTTTTGCCATCTTCAAACAGTGGTTTTTTTGGGATATGAATGGCTTTAATTCGTAAGCGTCGTTTAACTGAACAACAGCAACGTCGTATTGAAAAACAGCATAAAACTCGCCAAGAAGAAGTCGATACTTCACAGGATCTAGACGGATTAGTTGTACAGCACTATGGTCGTCAACTTGAAGTACAGGCACTTTCGGTACCCGCTCATCACCCAGAAAAACCTCAAATTGCCGAAGGCGAACCAGAACCGTTTTGGAAACCAATTGAGCTTAATAGTGTTTGGCGTTGTCACACCCGCACGAACCTTGAGCTACTGGTAACTGGTGACCGAGTAAAATGGCAAGCAGACCCCAATACAGGCTTAGGGATTATCACTGCCATTCATCCACGTACTTCACTGCTCACACGCCCAGATCGCTATCACAAAGTAAAACCTGTAGCAGCCAATATTAGTTTAATCGTTATTGTTTTTGCGCCGCTTCCAGAACCAGCACCCACTTTGATTGACCGTTATTTAGTGGCATGTGCAGATGCAAATATTCCTGCCCTATTAGTACTTAATAAATCAGACTTACTCACTGAAAATGATCCTATTCATAGCATGCTCAAAGAGTATGAAGATTTAGGTTATGAAATCATGATTTGTCACTCTAAAGGTGACATCTCTGCCTTGTCTCAGCGACTGGATGGAGAGACGGTTGCTTTTGTAGGCCAGTCAGGTGTTGGAAAAAGTACGCTTATTAATATACTCATTCCAGATGCCGAGCAGAAAACCAATATTATTTCTGAAAACTCTGCACTTGGGCAACATACAACGACCTCTACGCGCTTAATCCGTTTTGGCAAAAGTGGTGCTTTAATTGATTCACCTGGAATTCGTGAGTTCGGACTCTGGCATCTAGATTTAGATAAAATTCGTATGGGCTTTCCTGAAATTGAAGCACATTTAGGTTCGTGCCAATTCCGTAATTGCACGCACACCCATGAAAAGAACTGTGGCTTAAAACAGGCCGTAGAAGCAGGTGAAATTTTACCGCGCCGCTTAGATAGCTTCTTACGTTTAATCGATGAGATTCAAGAAGCGCAGCAAAAAAACTAATTTTCTCCCCCTTTTGCCCTTGAAGTGGTGATTTTGATCACCATCTATATAGGCTATACTCTAGGTCAATTTTGTTTTTAATTTTTTTAGGTGACTTGTGGAACGCTGGTTAGAGTTTATGGGGAATCACCCCATTTTGTTTGGTACACTCGGAGTCTTGATCGTACTGTTCTTCATTTTTGAAGGTCAACGTAATGGTCGTAAAATTTCTCCACAGTCGCTTGGTATTTTAGTGAAAGCTAAAAATGCGATTTTGATTGACTTACGCGATAGCAAAGACTTCCGCGAAGGTCATATTAGTGGTAGCCGCAATATTCCTTATAGTCAAATTGCAAGTCATGCTGATGAATTAAAAGCAAGTGACCGTCCATTGGTATTTATTTGCAACCTAGGGCAAGTTGCTGGTAGCGCTTTACAAAAAGTTGCTCACCACGACAGCTATCGCCTTGATGGTGGTATCAGTAACTGGAAAGCTCAAGGCTTACCTCTCGTTAAAAGCAAACCAAAAGCTTAAGGAGAATTGTTATGGCAGCAAATGTCATTGTTTACTCAACTTCTGTATGCCCGTATTGCGTTCGCGCGAAACAATTACTTGAGCGTAAAGGTGTTGCTTACAAAGAAGTAAATCTTTCTGTTGAAGCACCAGAAGTACGTGCTGAATTAATGCAACGTACAAACCACCGTACTGTTCCACAAATTTTTATTAATGATCAGTTTATCGGTGGTTTTGACCAACTTTATGCTTTAGAGCGTGAAGGTAAACTCGACGAATTATTGGCTTAACATCGCATCCATATTAAGGAAAAAACAATGAGCGAAGAACAACAAGTTCAACCACAATTAGCTTTAGAGCGTATTTATACAAAAGATATTTCTTTTGAGGTTCCAGGGGCACAAGTTTTCACTAAACAATGGCAACCTGAGCTCAACATCAATCTTTCTTCTGCTGCTGAAAAGATTGACCCGACTCACTTTGAAGTATCTTTAAAAGTTGTGGTTCAAGCCAATAATGAAAATGAAACAGCTTTCATTGTAGATGTAACCCAGTCTGGTATTTTCTTAATCGATAACATCGAAGAAGATCGTTTACCTTACATTTTGGGTGCATATTGCCCGAACATTTTGTTCCCGTTCTTACGTGAAGCTGTAAATGATTTAGTGACTAAAGGTAGCTTCCCACAATTACTTCTTACTCCAATCAATTTTGATGCAGAGTTTGAAGCAAATATGGAACGCGCTCAAGCTGTTGAAGGCCAAGCTTAATTTCATAACTTACTCTATACGAAAAAACCGCGTAATTCGCGGTTTTTTTATGTGTGCTATTTCATTTTTGTTAAGCATCAAGTGAATGAAGCTGAATAGAAGGAAACTGAAAACCACGACAAGATAATTCTGAGCGCCATGCCACCGTTAGCATCATATTGCCTATAACAAAGTTTTGATAAGCAAATGTCCCGATAAGTTCATGCGAACATAATCCCCCATGATTTGTAGGATGTGCTTGAGTGTTTAAAGTATTTAAATCTAAACGTATACCAAGTCCTGATGCTTTTAAAACCGCTTCTTTAGTGGTCCAGACTTTAAACCAATATTCTCTATCTTGTTCTAGCCTTTGCCATGCTGCATATTCATCAGGATGAAAGGCATGGTGCGCCAAACTGTCTAAACGTACTTTACGATCAAGCTCTTCAACATCTATACCAATATCTTTAACCCACTCACTCAGTGCTAAAGCATAATATTGTTGGCTATGTGAATGATTAAAATGCAAAGTATGATTTAACAAATAAGGTTTACCATACTCATGTCTCGCAAATACCAAATCTGTTGGGACTATATCTAGTTTTTGAGCTATCAGCTTATTTTTAATTTCTTGTATTTGCTGTTTTTTATAATGATTAAATGTACGAAAGTCGGGAAAGTCTTTTTGTTGTTGTTTTAAAAACTCATTGAGCTTCCCTATATAGACCTCGATACTTTTATTATCCATATTTTAAAACCCTACCCACTTGGGACCAAAGCTACTATTTAAAACTACTGATAATTTATTAAACCATACAATAAAAAGCCCAAAGAATACTTTGGGCTTTTAGCTTTAAACAAATTAACGGTTAAATTTCTTTTCCGCTTTTTTGAATTTCTGAATATAACGGCGACGACGTGCAGCAGTACGTTCATCAATTTGGCTCTTACGACCTTCAAACGGGTTTTCAGAAGTTTTAAAGTCAATACGAACAGGCGTACCTTCAAGTTTATACACTTTACGGAATACGTTCTCTAAGTAACGACGGTAGTCAGCTGGTGTCTTATCAACCTTATTACCATGAATCACAATTGTTGGTGGGTTTTGTCCGCCCATATGCGCATAACGCATTTTAATACGTTTTCCGCTAATCATTGGTGGTTGGTGAGCTTCTGTCGCATCATTCAAAATTTGGGTTAATTTCGCCGGTGAAACTTTTAAATGTGATGAGTCATAAGCACGGTGGATAGATGGATATAATTCGCCTACCCCTGTTCCATGCAATGCTGAAATTAAATGGATTTTTGCCCAAGGGATAAAGTCAAAACGGCGCTCAACATCAAGCTTACATTGCTTGCGGTCGTATTCGCTCATGTTGTCCCATTTATTGATAGCAATAACCATGGCACGCCCAGCTTCAAGCGCATAGCCAATTAAATGTAAATCTTGCTCAACAATACCTTCACGTGCATCAACCACAACAACTACAACATGTGCATCTTTCATTGCTTGTAAAGTCTTCACAATTGAGAACTTCTCAATCATTTCATCGACTTTACCTTTACGACGCACACCTGCTGTATCGATTAATGTGTATTTACGACCTTCACGCTCAAACGGAATATAAATAGAATCACGAGTTGTACCCGGTTGGTCAAACGCTACGACACGGTCTTCACCCAGTAAGCGGTTTACCAATGTTGACTTACCAACGTTCGGACGACCAATAATCGCTAAACGTAACCCAGTATCTCTATCATGCTCTTCTGGGTTTTCATCCTCTGGAACTTCTGCAAGTACATCTTCCAGCATTTGCTGTACGCCACGGCCATGGCTCGCTGCAACTTGTAATGGTTCACCCATACCGAGCTTGTAAAACTCAACTAGAGCCGCTTCAGCATGAACACCATCTACTTTGTTCGCAACAAGATAAATTTTCTTGCCTAATGTACGAAGTTCACGGGCAATCTGCTCATCAGAAGCTAACAATCCAGCACGCGCATCAACCACAAAAATAATAATATCTGCTTCGTTGATCGCTGTTTTTGACTGTTCGGCCATGTAGTTATCGATACCGCCTTCACTTTCACCGATACCGCCAGTATCAACAACAATGAAAGACTTATTTTGATAAGTCGCATCACCATATTTACGGTCACGAGTCAGACCCGC
>JAITLL010000051.1 GCA_031277915.1 Acinetobacter sp. | reverse complement strand
GTGTGAAAAATGAAATATAGAACTTTAGGACAAACAGGCGAAAAAGTATCAGCACTTGGTTTAGGTTGCATGGGAATGAGCTTTGCCTATGGTGCCTCAGACGACACACAAAGCATTGCAACCCTAGAAAAGGCATTAGACCTCGGCATTAACTTTTGGGACACTGCCGACATGTACGGCAACGGTGCAAACGAAGTTTTGCTCTCAAAAGTTTTAGAAAAACATCGCGACAAAGTGTTCTTAGCAACCAAATTCGGCTTTCGCTATAAAGAAGACAACCTTAACCCACAAAACTCTTTAGAGTCTTATATCGACGGTTCTCCAGAGTGGATTAAAGTTGCGGTCGAAAACAGTTTAAAACGCTTAAATACTGACGTGATTGATTTGTATTATGCGCACCGTATAGACCCCAACATTCCAGTTGAAGACACCATTGGCGCAATGGCGGACTTGGTGAAACAAGGTAAAGTTCGTTACCTAGGACTCAGTGAAGCATCGGCTGAAACCATTCGTAAAGCGCATGCAATTCACCCAATTGCAGCGGTTCAACATGAATATTCATTGCTTACCCGTGAGTTTGAGCAAACCCATTTACAAACCACTCGTGAGTTAGGCATTAGCCTTGTGCCGTATTCACCGCTATCGCGTGGTTTAATCACCAATACGCTTGATGTGGGCAATCTAGAAGAAAACGATTTCCGTCGCCAATTACCGCGCTATCAGGGCGATAACTGGAAAAATAACCAAAGCTTGGCGCAAGCATTTAGCGACTTTGCCCAAAGCAAAAATGCAACCGCAGCTCAACTGGCTTTGGCTTGGATTTTGGCACAAGGTGACGACATTATTCCAATTCCGGGTACGCGTAAAATCGAGCGTCTTGTGGAAAATGCGGGTGCTGTAGACCTTCATTTAACAGCAGCAGATTTGGCAGAAATTCAAGCGATTATTGCGAGATATCCAAACATGGGCGCACGCTATAACGCTCAGCAACTTGCTGCGGTGAATCACTAATATCTAAGCCATAAAAAGTCCGACTCAGTGTCGGACTTTTTTTATTTAATTTTTGCTGTAAGTACCTTGCTGACGCTCACCTTGCCAGATTGCATCTAAAGATTTATCGGAAATATTCAGGCTTTCAGGGAAAATACTTAAATTCTTTTTAAATTTAGCCTCTGGTTTTAAACCAATACAGTCGCCATTTTTCCACCATGTGCCTTCGGCATATTGGTCTAATGCACCCACAGCAAGCATCCATTTAAACTTACCGTCTGGCTGAAGTAAAAGTTCCGAACCGACTTCCATCACGCCATGTAAATAATAGTGCCCACTCCACGCTTCATCGGCCTTTTGGAATTTCACTTCTTTGCATGTGCTGGTTGGCTCTGCGTAAATTTGAGCAGAAAAAATAACCGTCGAAAGAAGTAGTAAACGTGCAAATATATTCATCATTCAATTCCCTATTTTTTAGTTTTATTTTCCAGACTCAACTTTTAAATAAGTTCCATCTGCATAGACGTTATGTCCAAAACCACAGCCTGACTCACCTTCGTTTTGTTTAACTTGAATATAATTTCCTAGTTTTGCGTTGGTTTTAAAGTCGAGTTGAATACGACAGTCTTGATCTTTATAGACGATTTGCTTTTTACTACTCGGCATTGTAGTGCCAAACTCACCCATGTTTGGGCCATAAATTAAGCTTCTAAGTCCCATATATAAACCAGCATAGCTGATTGCATATTGGCCCTTCTCACGACTTACCGTGATGTGATCCCACTCACCAAAACCTGAGTAACGCACATATTCACCTGACAAATCATTTGAGGCTTTAGGTGTAGGTAAATGCTTAAGATTAAATTGGCTAGTTTTTGATTTTTCATCAAGCATAAACCACGACCTTGCCCAAAGTGGTTGACCCAATTTGGCATAGGCTAAGCCCACATTATTGTTGGCAACTTCAATATCACGATCGGTAAATTTAACTGTGGTTTCATCTTCATTGGCTTTACAAAATGCAGTCCAAGAGGCTTGATTTTGGAAGTTTTCGAGCGCCTTTTTATATTGTTTTTGGTCGTAATTTTTCTTACCTAGGCTCGCGTATTGCTTCACTTTATTACAGCCTTGTTGTAATTCTTGTTCAAAAGAAAGCTCTGCATGCGTGACCGCCAAAGCCGAAAGTGTGAGAACCGCACAACCTGAAATAATAGATTTAATCATTTTTAAAATTCTTTAATAATTAACGAATTATATAATATGAGTAAGTTTTATAAATCACAATTATTTGAAACAAAAGTCCATGAGAAAGCCTTTAATCTTTTATAAAAAGGATTAAATTTAGGTAAATAAATTACTATAAATAGAGCGTTAACTGGTTATTTTAGTTGAATATTCCTCAAAAAAATAATGTAGACTGCATGCATAAAACTCAGGAAGAATTATAAGAGTGAATAATCTAATTATCGGAACCCTATTTGCACTTTGTGCAGCTGCTTTAAATGCCTCTATTGGCGTGATCAGTAAACTGCTTATGCACAGTGGCTTAAACCCACAAGACATTGCTTTTTTAAAAACAATTATCGCGTTTTTCTTTTTAAGTGTGTTTTTATTTAAAGTGCCTGTTAGCCAAAAGATTGCATTTATTAGCAACACGCCAAGTAAACTGAGTGTCTTTGTCCAAATTGCGATATGTGCTTTTTTAGGGATTTTTTCACTATTCTTTTTCGAAACCATTGCCTACAACCATGGTGCTGCGGCCAATGTCGTTGTGGTACTCATGGCTTCGGCTGCTATTTCTGCCCTATTTTTTGGTAGATTCATTTTAAAAGAAAGTATCTATATTCATTCTATTGCTGGAACATTATTAGCTGTAGCAGGTATTAGTTTAATTTCATGGAAAGGTGAAAATAGTTTATTAATGCTGATCAATGCCTCTATTGCAGGCATTGGCTATGGTCTATTTTCAGTCTTAATTAAAAAATTCAGATTAAATGGTGGTTTATTCCTAACGAAGTATTTATTACTTTTTGGTAGTGTTTATCTGGCTGTTCCCTTTTTAATTAATTTTCATAGCATTAGTTTTAATACCAATATTATTTTGGGTTTAATTGGCTTGGCAGTTCTGCCTACCATTCTTGGATTTTATTGCACAACCAAAGCGTTAACCTATCTACCCGCAGCAAAAGTACAAGTGACCGAACTTTCTGAACCTATTTTTGCAGCACTGATGGCATGGGTTTTCATTCATGAACAGCCGACCTTATCGTTTTTATATGGCGCAATTTTCATTATTTCGGGCATCGTTTTAATGAACAAAGCACCTAAATCATAAAATAATTTCATTAATATCCATCTGCATGGTGACAAGCCACTTGCACCACACTGGCAAAATTAATTGCCATTTGTGAAGGATTATGTTTTTTATAAGCAAGCCCTAAACCCACCGTAGGTACTGGCGCTTTCAGAGAACGATAAGCCACGCCTTGTATTTGCAATTGTTTGGTCGACTCAGGAACCAAAGACACCCCTAAGTTTGCAGATACTAACGATAAAATTGACACAATTTGCGGGGCATTTTGTCCAAATTTAGGTTCAAAACCCTGTTCATGGCAGGCTTGTTTAATTGCATCGAAAAGCCCTGCGCTAATTGAAGGTGGCGAGACAATAAAATCAAGTTCTCGTAGTGCAGTTAAATCAATTTCTGGCGATGAATCGTCTAGATTAAAAGACTCAGAAGGTAAAGCCGCAATTAACGGCTCTGCTAATAGCTCTTGAATAATGAGACTATCTGGAATATTGCGTGGTGATCGAATAATCGCGACATCTAAGCGGTCTTCGAGTAGTAAATCGATGAGCAGCAAGGTGTTCGCTTCTTCAAGTTTTAAATCTACTTTAGGATATTGCTGTTGGAAATAGCGAACGCATTTAGGAATTAGAGGGTTCAACATTGAAGTACCTGTAAAACCCAATCGTAATTGACCTACTTCACCATTTGCTACCTGTTTAACCAAGTTCGCTGCATCTTCCACACGCTGCTGTACAGGCTGTATCGCATTAAAAAAGGCAATCCCAGCTTCGGTCAGCTCCACCCCATGCGGAGAACGAATAAATAAATCTGCACCTAGCTCTTCTTCTAAGTCCCGTATTTGCATGCTTAGAGGCGGCTGGCTCATGTTTAAACGCTGCGCAGCTCTGGTAAAGTTTTTTTCTTCCGCTACTGCTAAAAAGTAGCGTATATGTCTGAGTTCCATTGCTATATATAAAACATATCATGACCTATTGTTAAATATATTAGAAAAATACCACCTAAATTGCTAATTTTAATTTATCGAATTTTCTCGATGCAGCATGCCACAAAGCGCTGCTACTTTTTCTGTCATGGTCATGATATGAACTCTTCATCTACACCCAGCACCTTAAACACTGAGGCGACTTCTCTCCTTTCCCGCGAATGGATTCACAAAGGGACTAAAGCCTATAAACATGCAGGTTTTGCATTATTCCTCGTAGGTTTTGCCAGTTTCTCTCTGATTTATTGTGTACAACCACTCCTGCCAGCATTTAGCCAAAGCTTCCAGATTAGCCCTGCGAGCAGCTCTCTCGCTTTGTCTTTAACCACTGCCTTTTTAGCGATTTCAATTGTGCTATCGAGTGCCTTTTCACAAGCGATTGGTCGTCGTGGCGTGATCTTCAGCTCAATGCTGTGTGCGGCTATTCTTAATATTGTGGCTATGTTTACACCTAACTGGCACAGCTTACTCATAGCACGAGCACTAGAAGGTCTATTGCTCGGCGGTGTACCAGCCGTAACTATGGCTTGGATTGCCGAAGAAATAGCCCCGGAACACTTAGGTAAAACCATGGGTTTATATATTGCAGGTACAGCCTTTGGTGGAATGATGGGCCGCGTCGGCATGGGGATTTTGATTGAATATTTTTCTTGGCGAACTGCTTTAGGCTTACTTGGCGCAATCTGCTTTATTTGCTCAATTGCCTTTTTGAATTTACTTCCTGCTTCGCGTAATTTCGTACAGAAAAAAGGTTTGAATTTAGATTTTCACCTGCAAATGTGGTGGACCCATTTAAGCAATACTAAATTATTACGCCTATTTACCATTGGATTCTTGCTCACCAGTGTGTCTGTTACCTTGTTTAACTATGCCACTTTCCGTTTAAGTGGAGCGCCTTATTCACTGAGCCAGACTCAAATTAGCCTTATTTTCCTGTCATATAGCTTTGGGATGGTGTCTTCATCATTGGCAAGTACGCTAGCCGACCGCTTCGGTAAAAAAACCATGATGATGAGTGGCTTTGCCTTAATGATTGTGGGTAGTCTCATGACATTACTCAGCTCTCTTTTCGGCATTATTGTTGGTATTGCCTTTATTACCACAGGGTTCTTTATTACCCACTCCCTCACTAGTAGTTCAGTGGGTGCTGAAAGCAAACAAGCAAAAGCCCACGCCAGTTCCCTGTACTTGCTGTTTTACTACATGGGTTCGAGTATTGTTGGCTCAGCAGGTGGCTGGTTCTGGTTACACGGTGGATGGAGTGCCGTTGTAGGCTTAACCGTAGTACTGTCATTCCTTGGAATATTCTTAGCAGTTTATACCACACACACAAAAGCACATTAATGAGTAAGTTAAAGGAAAATCACATGTCGAGTTTATTTGTTTATGGCACTTTAGGCCCTGGTCGTCCTAATGCACATATACTTGAAAATATTGGCGGACAATGGGCAGAAGGCTGGGTAAACGGAACCCTACGTAATGAAGGTTGGGGAGCAGATTTAGGCTATCCGGGAATTGTACTTGATGATAGTGCCAACCAAGTTCAAGGTTTTGTTTTCAGCTCAGAACATTTAAATGCAAACTGGAAATTACTGGATGACTTTGAAGGCGAAGGATATGAAAGAGTACCTGTTCAAGTTACTTTAAATAGTGGCGAACATGTTGATTCTTTTATTTATATGTTGAAGCCTTAAGCCATTTCTAAAGCTCAAACACATAAGCGTTTAAAAATTGATAGAAAAAATTTAAGTGATCATTTTTTGGCTTGTATTTTTTTTAAGAAACTGTAGAATTCATTCCACGTCGCCGACATAGCTCAGTTGGTAGAGCAACTGACTTGTAATCAGTAGGTCCACAGTTCGAATCCGTGTG
>JAITLL010000034.1 GCA_031277915.1 Acinetobacter sp. | reverse complement strand
GCATTGAGGTGCGGACGGAAGTTTTGGGTGAAAAGCATGTTGGTCGGTCTTTGCAAAACTTAAATGACTTTAACCAAGATTTTCAAAACTTTATTAGCCGTTACGCATGGGGTGAAGTGTGGTCTCGTCCGGGCCTACCGCGTCATACACGTAGTTTAGTCACTATCGCAATTTTATTGTCGCTTGGCCGTGAAGATGAACTACGCATGCATTTACGCGCTTGTTTCAACAATGGTGTAACTAAAGAAGATTTAAAAGAGTTGATCTTACATAGCTCACTCTATGCAGGTTTACCTGCTGCAAATGCTGCAATGCATATGGCCGAAGAAGTCTTTAAAGAGTTGGGAATAGAAGTCAACTCAGTTGTAGCAAAAGAACAGGATTAAGGAGATAAAGATGTCACAACATAGCTGGGGTGCTTACGCCCAACGTAATACAGAAGATCATCCACCTGCATATGCGGAAGGTTATAAGACAAGTGTTTTACGTTCGCCAAAAAATGCATTGATTTCTATTAATGAGACTTTAACTGAAGTTACTGCGCCGCATTTTTCTTCAAATTTGTTTGGCCCAAAAGATAACGATTTGATTTTGAACTATGCCAAAGATGGTTTACCAATTGGTGAGCGTGTCATTGTTCATGGTTATGTCCGTGACCAGTTTGGTCGTCCTGTAAAAAATGCGCTTTTAGAAGTATGGCAGGCCAATGCTTCTGGTCGTTATCGTCATCCAAACGATAAGTTTATTGGTGCAATGGACCCTAACTTCGGTGGTTGTGGCCGTACATTAACTGACGAAAATGGTTTTTATATTTTCCGTACCATTAAACCAGGTCCATATCCGTGGCGTAACCGTATTAATGAATGGCGTCCAGCTCATATTCACTTCTCTTTAATTGCTGATGGTTGGGCTCAGCGCCTAATTTCGCAGTTTTATTTTGAAGGCGATACACTGATTGACACTTGCCCGATTTTAAAAACGATTCCTTCTGAAGATCAACGTCGTGCACTGATTGCACTAGAAGATAAAAACAACTTTATCGAAGCAGATAGCCGTTGTTACCGTTTTGACATCACTTTACGTGGTCGTCGAGCGACTTACTTCGAAAATGATTTGACTTAATCGGGAGCACGAGCATGAATAACTGGAATTTTCAGGAATTAAAAGAAACTCCATCTCAAACAGGTGGTCCTTACGTCCACATTGGCTTATTGCCACAACAAGCAAATATTGAAGTGTTTGAAAACAACTTTAATAACCAGTTAGTACAAGACAAAACCAAAGGCGAGCGTATTCGTTTTGAAGGTCAAGTATTTGATGGATTAGGTTTACCCCTGCGCGACGTGCTGATCGAGATTTGGCAAGCCGATGCGAATGGTATTTACCCAAGTCAGGCAGATACGCGTGAGCAAAAAGCTGATCCTGCATTTCAGGGTTGGGGCCGTACTGGTGCTGACTTTGAAACGGGTATCTGGAGCTTCAATACAATTAAGCCGGGTGCTACAGCAGGTCGCAAAGGTTCAACTCAGGCACCTCATATTGCATTAGTGATTTTCGCTCGCGGTATTAACTTAGGTCTTCATACACGTGTTTATTTTGAAGATGAAGCCGAAGCAAATGGCAATGATGCAATTCTAAATAGCATTGAGTGGGCACCGCGTCGCCAAACTCTTATTGCAAAACGCTTTGAAGAAAATGGTGAAATTGTTTACCGCTTTGACATTCGTATTCAAGGCGATGACGAAACTGTATTTTTTGATATTTGAGAAGCACCTAAGGCTACACATGATCGGCCATGGATGCATGTAGCCTTTTTAAGGATGAATGATATGAACATGAAAACATTATTAAGCTTAAGTTTGCTTGCACTCCCATTTTTTACAGCACAGGCAAATGCTGAACCTGTTGCTTTAGCTACTCAAACACAACCTGCGACTACAGCAGTTAAAACAATTGTTCCAATTACAGCAAAAACCAAAGAACAAGCTTTAGCGCAAGCTCAAGTCATTGCAAATACAGCAGATGCTGATTTGGCAGAGTTTCGTATCGATTTACTCAGTTTTGTGAGTGATACAAAACAAGTGATTGCCTTGGGTCATGAATTGAAAAAGATTTTAGGCAATAAACCAATGATTGCCACAATTCGTACCAAAAACGAAGGCGGCCAGCTTGAAATTAGCGATGCTGATTATGGCAAGGTATATCAGGCTTATTTAAAAAATCCGTTCATGGACTGGTTAGATGTTGAAATGTTCCGTGATCAAAAAATAGTTTCAGAGATTGTTCAAAAAGCACATCAAAAGAAAGTGTTGGTGGTGATGTCTAATCATGACTTCCAAAAAACACCAAGCCAAGATGAAATTGAAAAACGCTTGTTAAAACAAGATCAAATGGGCGCAGATATTCTAAAAATTGCCGTAATGCCAAAATCTAAACAAGACGTTTTCACTTTAATGAACGCGACTTTAAAAGTAAGTCAGCAAACCACTAAACCATTGTTAACGATGTCGATGGGACAACTTGGTACGATTTCTCGTGTTGCGACTGCCAATATGGGTGGAAGTTATAGTTTTGGCATGATTGGTGAAGCATCTGCACCGGGTCAAATTGATGTGACCAAGCTCAAACAGATTCTAAAAATCGTTCAACCAACAAACCCATAAATCATAAGGACATGATGAAATGAATACATTACGTTTAACTACTCTTGCATTAGGTTTGATGGTTTCAGGAATGGCCGCGGCACAAACTTATGTTGTTGACCGTTATCAAGACGATAGCAATAAAGGTTCTTTACGCTGGGCAATTGAACAAGCCAATGTAAATTCAAGCGAAGCAAGCGAAATTTTGATTCAGGCTGTAGGCAAAGCACCTTATGCAATCAAATTAAACAGCGCGCTTCCTGAAATTAAAGCACCTGTAAAAATCATTGGTACCCAGTGGGATAAAACTGGTGAATATATTACGCTCGATGGTTCAAATTATATTAAAGGTGAAGGTGAAAAAGCTTGTCCTGGTGCAAATCCTGGACAGTACGGGACCAATGTTCGTACCATGACCTTGCCGGGCTTAGTGTTGCGTGATGTAAATAATGTGACTTTAAAAGGGCTAGATATTCATCGTTTCTGTATCGGTGTATTGGTTAATCGTTCAAGCAATAATCTGATTCAGCATAATCGTATTAGTAATAACTATGGTGGTGCTGGTGTCATGATCACGGGTGACGATGGACAAGGTAACCCAACTGCAACCACGACCAATAACAATAAGGTTTTAGACAATATCCTCTTAGACAATGGTGATGGTTTAGAGCTGACACGTGGTGCTGCGTTTAACTTAATTGCAAATAACCATTTCATCTCAACTAAGGCTAACCCAGAACCATCACAAGGTATTGAAATTTTGTGGGGTAATGACAATGCTGTAGTTGGCAATAAGTTTGAAAATTACTCGGATGGCTTACAGATTAACTGGGGTAAGCGTAACTATATTGCCTACAACGAAATGACCAATAACTCGATTGGCCTTAACATGACTGGCGATGGCAACATTCTCGATAGTAATAAAGTTCACGGTAACCGTATTGGTGTTGCCATTCGCTCAGAAAAAGATGCTAATGCAAAAACGACATTGACTAAAAACCTGATTTGGGACAACGGTAAAGATATTAAGCGCTGTGAGGCAGGTGGTTCATGTGTACCAAATCAGCGTTTAGGTGCAATTGTATTTGGTGTACCTGCACTTGAGCATGAAGGTTTTGTCGGTTCTCGTGGCGGCGGTGTAGTGATTGAGCCATCTAAACTACAAAAAACATGTACTCAACCAAATGAACAAGGCTGTAATCCTCAACCTAATCAGGGTATTAAAGCACCTAAGTTAACTGCAAATAAAGATCTAGTCACGATAGAGGTTAATGGTTTACCAAACCAACGTTACCAAGTTGAGTTTTTTGGAAACCAAAATGTGGCATCAAAAGAAGCAGAGCAATATTTAGGCACAATAACAGTTGCCACAGACACACAAGGCAATGCAAAACTGAATTGGAAACCAACTGCTAAAGTTGCTTCAATTACAGCAAATGTAACTGATCACTTTGGTGCAAGTTCTGAACTCGGCTTTACGCAAATTAAATAATAACAAATGAAGCGCCTCAAGCAGAGGCGCATTCTAGAAAAGATAAAAGGATTTAAAATGCCAAACATAATGAGACTAAGTGTGTTAACGATTGCTGTGATGGGTAGCCAAGTTACGCTTGCTAATGAACCATGGTCACAAGACCGCCAATGGTTACTTGGTAATTGGAATGGCGAGCGCCAACAACTAGAACAACAAGGCTATAAATTTACAGCTTCTATCATGAGCCAAGCTGCTACAAATTTAGATGGTGGCTACAACGACAGCAATACTTTTGAAAATGCTGCACAACTTTCTTTAGGTGCAAACTTCGATTTAGAAAAGATTGCTGGGTGGAAAGATACAACAGCCAGTCTAGTCGTGACTAAACGTGACGGAAATGCACTAACTCTCGAGCGTGTTAAAGATCCACGCTCTAACCAATTAGGCAATGCTCAAGAGATTTATGGCCGCGGTAAAATCTGGCGCTTATCCCAAGCATGGATCAAAAAAGGCTTCGCTGATAACACCGTACAGGCCAAAGTTGGCCGTATGGGCATGTCAGAGGACTTCAATAGTTCTCAATGTGAGTTTCAGAACTTATTGCTTTGTGGTGGGCAGTTAGGAAAATCAATTGGTTCAATTTGGTATAACTCACCAGTTGGTGTCTGGGCTGCAAACGTTAAATATCAATTTACGCCTGAATGGACTTTGGGTATTGGTGTTTATGAGGTTAATCCTGACAATATTAAAACAGCATCAAATAGTGATGGTTTTAATCTGGATATGAACAACGTGAAGGGTGCAACTATACCTGTTGAGCTCGCATGGAAACCAAAACTCGCTGCTTTTAAAGGCTTACCGGGTGAATATAAAGTAGGTGCGCTGTACTCAACCGCAGAAGCGAATGATATTAAAACTGCGGGTAAGGTTCATGATGGAAAACAAAGTTTCTGGATTAATGCACAACAACAACTTAGCCATGCCGGCCAAGATCCGAAACGCGGTTTATATGTAAGTTTGAACGGCGTTGTAAATGATAAAGCAACGACTTTTGTCCAAAGTACGCAACAACTGGCACTTTGGTATAAAGGACCATTTGACAGCCGTCCAAATGATTCGATTGGGTTTGGTATTGCCAATTATGTGGTCAATGATCGTGCTAAAGATAAGCAAATCGCAACAAACGAAAGTCGTGGATATTATAGCTATGATGCGATTGCATCTGACTATATTCCAATCCAAGACGATGAATTAAACGTTGAGTTGAACTATACCTATCAATGGTCTCCGGCCGTTATGTTGCGTCCAAATATTCAATATATCCATCAACCTGCTGGTGTAAAAGCAGTCGATGATGCTTGGGTCGCGGGCTTGAGCGTGAAAGTCAATTTTTAACAATATTGATGGCTGGTTAGACATAGTTTAACTGGCCCAAATGCTTGAACTATTGTGTTCAGTATATGTGGAGTAGGATCTATGTCTGAGTCAGATTCTAAGTTTCATATCTTATTCAAAATATGGTGTTTTCTATTAGGCCTAGTTTTATTGGCTACTGGTGTTTTTTACATCGTAGGTGGTGGCAAGCTAGTATCTCTCGGTGGTTCTTGGTATTTCCTAGTTGCAGGACTGTTAATTACCATTTCTGCATTTAGTATTTTTCGTAAAAAGGCACTTGGTGTCTGGATTTTTGCGGCTGTTTTTGTTGGCACCGTAATTTGGTCACTCGTTGACGCAGGATGGGAGTTTTGGCCATTATTCTCGCGATTAATGTTTCCTGCTGGTCTCTTTGCTGCGTTGTTATTTACCTTACCTTCAATTCGACGTTACCAATTTCAAAATGGTTCAGCAACTCCAGCGTATGCTATTGGTGGTTTAGTCGTTGTTGGTATGTTGATTGCGCTTTACCAAATGTTCCAGCCGCATCTAACAGTAGCAAGTTCAGGTCAAAAGCTACCTTTAGTCCCAGTTGACCCTGCAAAAAAACAGGTGAATTGGGAAAATTATGGAAATGATGCGGGTGGTAGTCGCTTTGTTGCTCTCGATCAAATTAACCGAGATAACGTTCATAAACTAAAAGAAGCTTGGTGGTTTAGAACAGGCGATTTTACAACGGGTAGTGGTAATGGTGCTGAAGACCAAATGACCCCGCTACAAGTTGGAAATAAAGTTTTTTTATGTACACCACATAACAACATTTTTGCGATAGATGCTGACTCGGGTAAACAACTCTGGAAAGCTGAAGTGAACTCTAAAGCTGATGCTTGGGAGCGTTGCCGTGGGGTTGCATACTTTGATTCGACCAAACCACTTGTACAACCAACTTTGGCTGGTGCAAACGCAGTAACTACAGTTGCAACCAATACGGCATGCCCACGTCGTGTATATACCAATACACCTGATGGTCGTTTAATTGCAGTCAATGCAGATAACGGTCAGCGCTGTGCTGATTTTGGTGTTAATGGAACGGTTGATCTGTTAGAAGGTCTGGGAGCTGGAACCAAAGCTCCACGTTTTGAAGTGACTTCTGCACCGACTATTGCTGGAACAACCATTGTAATGGGTAGCCGTATTGCTGATAACGTAGCAGCAGATATGCCGGGTGGTGTTGTTCGTGGTTATGACGTCATTACTGGCAAACTTCGCTGGGCATTTGACGCACGTAATCCAGATCCTAACTATGTGCTTAAACCGGGTGAAACTTATAAACGTAGTTCGGCAAACTCTTGGGCTGCAATGTCATATGACCCGCAAATGAATACGGTGTTCTTACCTATGGGTAGCTCATCTGTCGACATTTGGGGTGGTAACCGTAATCCGTTAGATCATAAATACAATACTTCTGTTTTGGCACTTGATGCGACAACAGGTAAAGAAAAGTGGGTATATCAAACTGTTCATAACGATTTATGGGACTTTGACTTACCAATGCAACCGAGTCTAGTCGATTTCCCATTAAAAGATGGTACGACGAAACCAGCTGTTGTCATTGGAACCAAATCAGGTCAATTCTTTGTGCTTGACCGCGTAACTGGTAAACCACTGACTAAAGTGATTGAACAGCCAGTTAAGCCTGCCAATATTCCGAGTGAGCAATACAGCGCAACTCAACCACGTTCAGTTGAAATGCCTCAAATTGGTAACCAGACTTTAACTGAGTCCGATATGTGGGGTGCAACGCCGTTTGATCAGCTCATGTGCCGTATTAACTTTAAGTCAATGCGTTACGAAGGTCTATTTACTGCGCCGGGCACTGATGTTTCATTAAGCTTCCCAGGCTCTTTAGGTGGCATGAACTGGGGTAGCATTGCTTTTGATCCGACTCATCGTTATATGTTCGTGAACGATATGCGCCTTGGTTTATGGGTTCAACTCATTAAACAAACTCCTGAAGATATTAAAATTCAGGTGAGTGGTGGTGAAAAGGTAAATACAGGTATGGGCGCGGTACCAATGAAAGGCACACCATATAAAGTGAATAAAAACCGCTTCATGTCTGCCTTAAGTATCCCATGTCAAAAACCACCATTTGGTACCATGACTGCAATTGACATGAAAACTCGTCAAGTTGCATGGCAAGTACCATTGGGTACGGTTGAAGACACGGGACCTATGGGTATTAAGATGGGCTTGAAAGCACCAATTGGAATGCCGACTATTGGTGGGCCAATGGCAACTCAAGGTGGTTTAGTATTCTTCGCTGCAACTCAAGATTACTATTTGCGTGCTTTTGATTCTTCTACAGGTAAAGAACTTTGGAAGTCACGTATGCCTGTTGGTAGCCAAGGAACGCCAATTAGCTATGTTTCACCTAAAACAGGTAAACAGTATGTGGTTGTTTCTGCGGGAGGAGCACGTCAGTCACCTGACCATGGTGATTATGTAATCGCATATAGCTTAGAGAAGTAATTAAAGAGGGCAAAAGGATAAATTTCCTTTTGTCCTTATTTTTTAATATATTTTTTCTATTAGAGTGTTTGTTTGAATTCTGTACTTTTATAGAGATAGTTTTACCAAATAGTAAAAAAGTGTTTGAAGTTATTGCTAAACTTAAAATATTTCTATAATTGATTCACTCTGAACACTAGATATAGCCGAATGATTAAGCATTTTCTTTTAATGTTTTACCTATAAATAAAAACTTCATGTTTGTTAAGTTTTGTTTAACTTAAGATTGTGAATTTTAATTAAAAATAAACATTATTGAATTTTAAACTAGAAAAATCAGGTTTTTTTTGTTGGAAAAATAAGCGTAAATATATACTTATATTATATTTATATAATTTATTGCATTACGCTAGAATGGTCAACGCAGGTTATTACTACCCAGTAATAATTTGTATTTCAGGAATTTAAGCTTTAATTGGCTTAAGGCTCATCGAAAGATGGGCCTTTTTTTATGCATTTTATATTTTAATTTTTTAACCTCATGGAAATAGCCTTAGGATTCATAAATAAAACTATAAAAAATGAGTCTTTAATGACAATTCAGTTATGATTTGATAGATTAAAGTCACTTGATAATAATAGGTGATACGATGAGATTTTTGGTTCTTGCAACTTTATCTGGTTTAGCTTTAATGGGTTGTGCTTCTGTTCAGCAAGCACCGAATAAACAAGAGACCATTCGTTATGCTTCTAGTCCATGTTTTGGCACATGTCCAATTTACTCAGTAGAAGTAACACCTACGGGGTTAATTCGTTTTGAAGGTAAACAATATACTAAAGCTGTTGGTGTTAAAGAAATTCAAGGTAATGTAAAAGACTATGAAAAGCTTGTAAGTGAACTCAAAACTTACCGACCTGAAACAGGCACGCAAGCGAAAACTGGTGGATGTCAGCAAACTGCAACAGATATGTCTAGCTATTACATTACTTGGATTAAACCAAATGGCACTGAAACAAAATTAAGCCATTACACAGGTTGTATCTCTCCAGCAAATAATAGATTGAATAAAGTTATGGAAAAATTACCTGAACAATTAGGCATTAAAGATCTAATTTAATGATAAAAGCCCCAAGAGTTTGGGGCTTTTTCTTGTTAAGAAAATTTATATACTTGGGAATTTTATATTAAGTATTTCTAAAAAAATAAGCGTATAATACATATTATTAAAATATATATTGTTTGAGTAAACACATGTCAAATATTGTCTATGCCTTTCTAGGTGGTTTGCTATTAGGCATTGCAACAGTCGGTTATTTATATATAAACGGGCGTATTGTAGGGATTAGTGGGTTGATCGCTCAAATCATTAAACCTTCTAAAGATACATTTAAAAGCTCTGCATTCTGGTTCATTGCCGGATTAATTATTACACCTTTCATATATGGCTATTTTTACCAGCCTGAAATTGAAATTAAAGCGGACACATACGCTCTTATTTTGGCGGGTGTACTTGTTGGTTTTGGAACTCGTTTAGGATCGGGTTGTACAAGCGGCCATGGCATTTGTGGTCTGAGCAGGTTATCAAAACGCTCAATGATTGCGACAGCAATTTTTATGTTTGCTGGCATGTTAACAGTTTATGTTATTCGTCACATATTAGGTTAGGGTTATGAAAAACATTTTTGCTTTTATATTTGGCGGTTTATTTTCATTGGGTTTAATGATTTCAGGTATGTCTAATCCAGAAAAGGTATTAGGTTTTTTAGATCTTTTTGGACAATGGGATATTAGCTTAATGTTTGTAATGTTAGGCGCGATTGCTGTGGCATTTATTCCATTTCAAAAGGCTATAAAAAGTCCTAAAACGCTTTTTAATGAGCAAATTCAATTACCAATGAATACACAGATTGACCAAAGGTTAATTGTTGGTGCTTTTATTTTCGGTATAGGCTGGGGAATAGCAGGGATATGTCCAGCACCCGCTTTAACACTTATCGGATTGGGACATTTTGAAGTGCTTTATTTTATATTCGCTATGTTATTCGGAATGTTTATTTATCAAATTTTAAATAAAGGAAATTAAACCTATGCAACAACCTCTAGTAAAAGATTTTTTTGATGAAAATACCAATACTTTTAGCTATGTTGTTGCGGATTTGGTTACCCGTCAATGCGCTATTATTGATAGCGTGCTTGACTATGATGCAGCTTCGGCAACAACAAAAACAACCAATGCTGATCTGATTATCAATTATATCTTGACGCAAAACTTCAAAGTACAATGGATTTTAGAAACTCATGTACATGCTGACCATATGACCGCAGCTCAATATTTAAAGTCACAGTTGGGTGGTTCAGTTGCAATTAGTCGAAAAATCTCAACTGTACAAGAAACATTTTCCGCAATTTATAACTTTGATTTTAAGAAATTGAACGAAAATCAACCTTTTGATTATCTATTTGAAGACTATGAACCTTTTAAAATAGGGGATATCGAGGCCTATAACATTCCTACACCAGGGCATACACCTGCTTGTTTAAGCTATGTGATTAGTGATGCCGTATTTGTAGGTGATACTTTATTTATGCCAGATTATGGTTCAGCTCGGTGTGACTTTCCAAAAGGAAGTGCAGCTGCACTCTATGACTCAGTACAACAGCTTTATACACTGCCTGATAACATGCGCATGTTCTTATGTCATGATTATAAGCCCGAAGGCCGTGATGAATATATCTGTCAAACAGACATAAAAACTCAAAAGCAAAGCAATATTCATTTAAACCGCCAAGTCTCTAAAGAATCATTCATAAAAATGCGCCAAGAAAGAGATGCAACTTTGGCAATGCCAAAATTAATTCTGCCTTCAATTCAAATTAATATGAACGGTGGAAATTTTCTGGAACCTGAAGCGAATGGCATTCGTTATTTAAAAATTCCTTTTAATTACTTTTAGAAATAGCCTAAGTAAGATTTAAAGAACTTGTCTCAAATCTCGCGAAGTCTCTTGCAATAAAGGCAAAATGTGTTGAATTAAATACTCTTCAGTTGTTCTCATGGTAGGAGAGACAATATTCAAGGCTGCAACGACTTTAAAGTCTTGTCCATAAATAGGTACGGCGAGCGCGTGAACTCCTAATTCGTGTTCTTCACGTGAATAACACCAATCTTGTTCTCTAATTTCATTAAGTAACTCTAAAAATTTATCATTTTCGACATGCGTATATTTAGTTAAACGTTGAAGAGGATATTTTTGAAGCCAGTCGAGTTGTTCTTGTTGGCTTAAATGTGCCAGTAAAATTTTACCTGCCGAGGTCGCATGAGCAGGCAGGCGGTTACCTAAGTGCAAACCATATGGGTTTACACGGTCAGTTTGTTGGTGGGCAGCACTACGTGCAATCGTAATGGCTTCATAACCATCAAGTACCATCACCGAATAAATCAGCGAGGTTTGGTTGGTTAATAGATTTAATAAAGGCTGAGAAACTTTTGGAAGCTGAGCTGCACCTAAATAAGCTCCTGAAAATTTAAGAACTTTCGGAGTTAAATAATAATAGTGGCCATCAGACTCAAGATAACCTAAATATTCTAAAGTTAGTAAATGGCGTCTTGCAGCCGCTCGGGTAAGTCCGGTTTTTTCGGCAGCCATAGAAATATTTAAACGATGTTGATTACTGCTAAAGCTATCTAAAATAGCCATGCCTTTACCAATGCCAGCAATGTAATCTTCATGACGAATCGTTTTTTTGTTGTCCTGATTCTGGATTATCCGTTCATCTTTACTCATTACTGGTCCTTGTACGATAGAAGCTTAGTAGATCAATTTGCTTTACTGAAAAAGTTTAATAATTTCATGTCGCAAAAATTGATGTCTTAAATTATCCCTTAAATCTTCGTGCCAAAACATACCCATTTTAATATTGGTTATCTCAAAAGGCAGAGAATGTAAGCAAATTTCAGGACTATAAGATAAATGCTGCAAAATCATACGTGGCATGGTCAATATTGCGTTGGCTTGAGCTGCCAGAACTTGTAACGCCGTAGAGTAGTTTTGACAGCGCATAAATACATTTCTTGAAATTTTTTGATGTTGGTTTAAATAAATATCTTCAAGCAAAGCGCCTGTACGGCGTGATGAAACACCAATGTGTCGTCCATTAATATAGTTAGATAAATCGACCTCTTTAAGTTGACTGCAAATGATGAACTCATCTGTTACCAAATGGTCAAAAGTAATTTTGGGAGATAAGTATTGTTCTAGGTCAATCACGAAATCGAGCTGCTGCGTCGCCAAGTCCGCCATAATATGTTTTCGATCTAGCTTCATACTCACAAACTGCAAATCTAAATTAAGATTTTGAAAATGTTGAGCAAGCCTTGGAAGAATAATCGGTTCAATCTCATCATGAACGGCAATTTTTAAGCTTTTTAAACTGGTTGGATCAAAGACATGTTTTTGCTGGCTAATATTTTGAATCGTTAAAAGTGCTTGCTTAACAGTCGGGTAAATTTGTTCTGCAAAAGGAGTGGCAGACATTTTGTTGCCTACACGTATAAATACATCATCTTCAAGTTGCTGACGTAATCGTTGTAAAGCATGACTCGCTGCCGATTGAGTAATATTGAGGCTACTTGCTGCATTTGAAATACTTTTTTGCTCATAAATTGCGATAAATAGCGGATATAAGTTGATATCAATCCGGTGAAAAAAACTTAAGTCTAGGCCATGTAGGTTATGAATATTATTCATGAGGTGTTATTTAATAAAATCATTTCATTCATATTAAGTTTCAAGTTATGTTGATGTAAAGACCAGATAATGATGTAAAGGAAAAAGAATGTTTGAACTCTCAAATAAAGCTCAGGATTTTGCTGAACGAACAAGAAAATTTATTCAAGAAGAAATAGAACCTGTCGAAGCAAAATTTTGGGAAGAAGTTCACGAGTTAAATCCAGATGGAAACTGGAAAAAGTGGCAGTGGCCCGAGCTTTTAGAAACTCTGAAATCTAAAGCTAAACAAGCTGGTCTTTGGAATATGTTTTTACCAGATGACAAGCTCGGTGCAGGGTTAACTGTTCAAGAATATGCACACATAGCCGAATTAACTGGTCGTAGTTTATTGGCACCTACTGTTTTTAACTGTAATGCACCAGATACAGGAAATATGGAATTGTTATGGCGCTATGGCAGTGAGCAGCAAAAACAACAATGGTTAGAGCCTTTATTAGACGGAAAAATTCGCTCTGTTTTTTGCATGACTGAACCCGAGGTTGCTTCAAGTGATGCAACCAATATGCAAGCGACTGCACTCATAGACGGTAATGAAATTGTTTTAAATGGCAAAAAATGGTGGTCGTCTGGCTTAGGTGACCCAAATGCTAAAGTCATTATTTTTATGGCACATACTCCAGATGAAACTAAAGACCGCCATCATCAACATTCTATGGTTTTAGTACCGATTGATACGGCGGGTGTCGAAATTCAACGGATGTTACCTGTGTTTGGTGACTACGATGCACCACATGGACATGGTGAAGTTCATTTTAATGATGTTCGAGTACCTCTTAATAGCTTTATTGGTGGAGCGGGGCAAGGTTTTGAAATTGCACAAGGTCGTTTAGGGCCTGGGCGTATTCACCATTGTATGCGTTGCATTGGGGCTGCTGAAAAAGCTCTAGAACTTATGATTGATAGAGGCATGTCTAGAACGGCGTTTGGAAAAGAAATTTTAAAACTTGGTGGAAACCTTGAGCGTGTAGCCGATGCGCGAGTAGCTATAGATCAAGCCAGACTTTTAACCTTGTATGCTGCTTATAAAATGGATACTTTAGGAAATATGGCTGCTTTAACAGAAATATCTGCAATTAAAGTGGTCGCTCCGAGTGTTTTAGAAAAAGTAGTCGATATGGCGATTCAGCTACATGGCGGTGCGGGTGTTTCAAGAGATACACCATTAACAGGTTTCTTTGCTCAAGCACGCAGTTTACGTTTAGCCGATGGTCCGGATGAAGTACATAAAGGCATGATTGCCAAATTAGAGTTGGCCAAACGTGGTTATTTCAGTCGTCATAAGAAAGTATAAGTTTAAAGGAAGTGAAGATGTCGGTAATTGATATAGGCGGTGAAGTACGTGAAGGTGAAGAACTTAATATTGGGGCAGTTGAAAACTGGTTAAAAAACCAAGGTGTTGAGTTGATTGGCCCAGCAGTCGTTACTCAATATACAGGTGGGGCGTCGAATTGGACTTATCGTTTAAAATATGAAAATACCGATTTAATTTTACGACGTCCCCCAAAAGGAACAAAAGCGAAATCGGCGCATGATATGGCCCGTGAATATATGGTGCAAAAAAATCTGGCGCCTTATTATCCCGTGCTTCCTAAAATGGTGGCACTTTGTCAGGATGAGTCGGTCATTGGCTGTGATTTTTATGTCATGGAACGCATTGAAGGCATTATTCCTCGTGCAAAATTGCCGCCTGAGCTTGGCTTTAATGAAGAAGATGTTCATCAACTTTGTGTGAATGTGATTGATAAGTTGATTGAGCTACATCAAGTTCCCTATGAGAACACGCCTTTAGCTGAACTAGGCAAAGGAACAGGATATTGCCGTAGACAAGTTGAAGGTTGGGATAAGCGCTATGAAAAAGTCCGCACAATCAATGTTCCTTCATTTAAATATGTCCGAAAATGGCTAAATGATAATATCCCTCAAGACTCCACCACTTGTATTATTCACAATGATTGGCGTTTTGATAATGTGATTTTAGATCCAGAGCATCCAACAGAAGTGATTGGCGTGCTGGATTGGGAAATGGCGACCTTGGGTGATCCACTAATGGATTTGGGTAGTGCTTTAGCTTATTGGGTTGAGCCTACGGATAACATGATTTTTAAATCAACACGCCGTCAGCCTACTCACTTAAAGGGAATGTTTTCTCGTAAAGAAGTCGTTGACTATTATTTGCAAAAAACAGGTCTGCAAACTGCAAACTGGGCTTTTTATGAAGTGTTTGGTGTATTCCGTTTGGCAGTGATTGCCCAGCAAATCTATTACCGTTATTACCATAAACAAACCCGAAACCCTGCTTTTAAAGATTTCTGGATCGTGATTCATGCGCTGCATATCCGAGCTTTAAAACTTATCGCACAGCAAAAATTGCAAGAATCTGAATTTGCTCAGCAATCTCTACAGAAAATACAGGGTATTTTAAGAAGATGACCACAATTTATCTGGTAAGACATGGACAGGCATCATTTGGTAAAAGTAACTATGATGAGCTGTCTGAAAATGGTGAAGCTCAAGCGACTTTATTAGGCCATTATTTTAAGCAAATATTGAAAGAACAACCTTATGTGGTTGCAGGAACCATGCAGCGTCATGAGCAAACTGCAAAGCTCGCACTAAATGAATGCTTTCCAGATGCGATAATTCATCATAATAATTTATGGAATGAGTTTAACCATCAACAGGTTTTTGCACGTTATGAACCACGATTTGAACAGCCTGAACTGTTAAAAGCTGATGTAGCACAAGAACAGAACCCACGTGCTTATCTTGCCAAAATATTTGAAGGTGCAATAGGACGATGGACAGATGGCGATTTTCATCATGAGTATGATGAGTCTTGGCCACACTTTAAAGAAAGAGTCGAAACGGCGTTGCAGCAACTTTGTGATGAGTTAGCAAAAACCAAGCCTCGCTATGCAGTTGTTTTTACTTCTGGTGGTGTGATTTCTGTAGCAATTGGAAAATTGCTTGAACTTAGCCCCAATCGAACTTTTGCGTTGAATTGGGCAATTGCTAATACAAGCCTCACGACTTTGCGTTTGGTTGGAAATGAAGCTCAGGTTTTAAGTTTAAATGAACATCATTTTATAAAAGCTGAGCGTCCAAATTTACTGACATGGATTTAAAATAAGGATAAAAGCATGGCAAAGACAATTTTGATTACAGGTGCAAGTTCTGGATTGGGCGCAGGTATGGCGCATGAATTTGCAGCCAAAGGTTATAACTTAGCAATTTGTGCACGCCGTTTAGACAGATTAGAAACTTTAAAAACTGAACTTGAGAATGAGTACGGTATAAAAGTAATTGCAAAAAGTCTGGATGTCACCAATTATGATCAGGTTTTTGAAGTATTTCGTGCCTTTAAACAAGAATTTGGCTATTTAGACCGAATTATTGTAAATGCTGGAGTCGGAAATGGTCGCCGTATTGGTAAAGGTAATTTTGAAATTAATAAAGCAACCGCTGAAACGAACTTTATTTCTGCTTTAGCACAGTGTGAGGCAGCAACTGAAATTTTTAGAGAGCAAAACGCAGGTCATTTGGTGGTGATGTCATCCATGAGTGCTATGCGTGGATTACCAAAACATTTATCGACCTATGCGGCGAGTAAAGCTGCGGTCGCTCACTTGGCTGAAGGCATTCGTGCTGAATTATTAGATACCCCAATTAAAGTCTCAACCATTTTCCCAGGTTACATCCGTACCGAAATGAATGAAGGTGCTAAACATTTACCCTTTGAAGTAGATGCCAAAACAGGATGTAAAGCTTTGGTAAAAGCTATCGAAAAACAACCTGTAAAAGCTTATGTACCGCAGTGGCCATGGTTACCCATGAGTATTGCCATGAAAGTTTTGCCTTTAAGATTGGTCAATAAATTAGGGTAAAAAAATACCCCCTAAATTTTAGGGGGGCATTTTTATTTAGAATTTTTTGGTGTAATTGACGAATAAACGGTCTTCACCAAAATCATTACCGTGCTTAACGTTGTAATCAATACGAATATATTGCAGGGCAACGCCTTTTAAGTAGGGTTGCTGAAACGCATAGTTTAAAATTACATTCGACTCGGTTTCATGGTTTTTCTCACCATTGGCTGCTTTAAAAGCATCGCCATACACATATTTCACCATCGCATTTAAGCCCGGCACATAATCTTTAAAGTCATAGCCATACATCACATGGTAAGACTTTTCATGTTTTTTAAAGAATCCTGTGGCATTCCAGTTAATAAAGTATGTTTCCGGTAAGAAACCATCCGGTAGTGGATAAGCTGACTCACCCATAATTTGTTGATAACCCAAACCAAAGGTATGGTTTTTCACTTTAACTGTTTCAAGTAATCCAATGTTCTGCGCATCAATATCAAAAGTATTGCCGTCATCCTTTGCATTAAAGTACTTAAACTTAGAGGTAAGAGCGAAAGTTGGCTGTTTCCAAATATGTTCAAGCCCAACATAATGCTTGTTATACAGATCTTCCAAATTGCCAAAATAATATTCGCCCTTGAGTGACGGCGTAAATTGATAGCGCAAGTCAATATAGTTAAGGCCATCAGATTCTTTAGTAACTCCATTTGCTGTGAAAGAAAACTTTTTAAAGTCTTCTTCATTTCGTGGAGATACTTTTTCAACCCGACCAATTTCTGCATAGAGCTGATCTGAAAGTTGAGACTTTAAGTTGGTTCCCCAATACGATGTGAGTAACTGACGGCTGGCATCAACAGCCGTTACGGGTAAATCTAGCCAGAGTTCACCGACACTTAAAAGTGTTTTGTCATAACCTAATTTTAAAGTGGCACCGTATTTTAGATAGTCAGATGCTTGAGATTGCGTTTCTTTATTAAAAGGTAAAACTGTGTCGGCGACATGTTTATCTGAACTTAAGCGCACGGCGTATTGAACAGAAGCATCGGCCCCAATCGTGATTGGCTTGTCTGCAATTTGCAGTGGGGTGTCATGCATTTTCGACTTATAAAATAATGACGCTGCCTGAGACCAACTGCCAGTATCTTTTAAGGCATCGTTATCAAAATCGCGGTTGATATAAGCATTTTTTAAAGTGAACTTCCATTCATCTTCAGTTGGCTGATTTGGATTTGCGGCCCATGAGCTGCTGCACATAAGTAATAAAGTGGCAACGGCTAAAGTATGTGGTTTAAAGCGGTGAAATAATTCCATAATCCATTTCCAAGATGTATGCCAGTCCTCGGCACTACGTAATTTTGAATATTTCGGTACTCTCTAAGCGTTTAGTTAGAGAGTACTTTTTTGCAATTTGTGAGATCTATTAATTTAATTTTTCAAGCTTCATACTTTCACTAAAGAATTTGCAGCCTTTAAAAAGCAGAATTAGTGCTAGTACACACGACAGACCACCCACAATAGATAAAGAAGAACCTACCATTAACGGACTACCAAAAACTTTATCTGTGATAATGGCCACCAATGTTGTACCAATACCGAGTCCAATTAAGTTACTGACCAAAAGAAAGAGGGCAGAAAGTCGTGCTCGAAATTGGTTTGGGGCTAACATTTGCAAAGCAGTTGCTGAAATAACAAGAGGAAAAGATGCGAAGAACATTGCAGGAATCAGTAAGCTGACTGAAAGCCAAAGCTGATCTGTTTGGGTAAAAAATGAAATTGGAATAATCAGGCCAACAATACCAATCACACCCGTAATCATCGGTGCATCTTGACGCCCTTTTTTAATAAACCAATCGTTTAACCAACCTGCACAAAACACGCCTAATGTGTTTGCAATTAACAGAATCGTGCCGAGCATATAACCTGTTTCAGTTGGCGCGAGTTGAAACTTTCGAATATAAAATGCAGGTGTCCAGCTAGTTAGGCTGTAGAGCGCCATTGCATAAAAAGTAAAACCTAAATAATGACAGGCAAATGTTTTCGAATGTTTTTTAATAAACTGAAGACATTGTGAGAATTTAACTTGGTCAACTTGTCCATTTTGGTTGAGCTGTTGACCTTTACGTGCAGGGTCTTTAACGGTCAGAATAAATAGCAGACCAATAATAATGCCCGGTAAACCTACTACAAAAAAAGCAATTTGCCATGCTTTAAGTGCGCCTAATAAAGGAACTTCAATGAGTGTTACACCTTTAAGCAAGTTAATGACATAGCCACCTACTAAAAAGGCAATACCTCCACCTAAGAAAGCACCAACCGAATAGATGCCTACAGCACGACCTAATTTATCTTTACTGAACATATCGCTGAACATCGAATATGCAGCAGGAGACAAGGCTGCCTCACCGACACCAACAGCCATGCGGCTTAGAAACAGTTGAATAAAGTTTTTACTTAAACCACAAGTGGCTGTTGCGAGACTCCAGATAATAATACCAATCGAAATTAGTTTTGGTCGTGAAAAACGATCGGCAATATAGGCGAGTGGTAGCCCCATCACAGCATAGAAAAGTGAGAAGGCAAGTCCATGTAACAGACTAAATTGTGTGTCTGAAAGATGAAGATCCGCTTTGATGGGTTCAATCATCAGTGCCAGTATTTGGCGGTCAATGAATGAAAATATATATGCCAACATACACAGTACGACCACGTACCATGCATATGCATTGCTTTTCTTTTGTGTCCTTTCAACAGTAAGATCAATTTGGTTCATACACTTAATCCTTATGTATAAAACTCTTTTAGAGAAGTTGAATCTCAGCTTTTTATTATTCGTCTAAGATAATTTGGTTTCCCCCCAATACCTTGAGTAATAAATAGCCTTTTGATTAGAGAATGGCCTTATATACAATCCATATATAAAGACAAAAGTAATTGAAGAAGAGGTTTTAATTCGCAATATGATGGAAATATTATTTTCTTTTTATATGTAAAATTCCATTACTTGTTGAGTATGTTTGGATACTTAATAGGTATTTAAAACAAATAAAAAATTTAGAATGTAAGGTGATTTGATGTAATGAATAAATTTTTTTATTTTAAGTTATTGATAAATTTTATTAATTTTTATAGTAACTAGAAAGTGTTTAAACATTCTAGTTACTTTCTAAAATTTAGATGAAGTTAGCTTGAAGGCATAAGATCAAATAATTTCTTTAATTGGTGATTTAGATTATGAAGCTCATCTTCTGAAAAAGCATTCAGGATACCTGCCAAAGTCACCACACTAATCTGATTAATCTGTTCAACCAGCTCAACACCTTTGGCGGTTAATTTCACCATCGAAATTCGTTCATCGGTAGTAGAAGAGTAGACCTCAACAATTCCATCTTCTACCAATCGATATACAGCTTTGGTTGCTGTCGTTAATTTTAAGGTGGAAAGATTAGCGATATCGGTGATACTAGCTTCACCCAAGGCATTGGTACTTAAAATGATTTTACGGCGAGTATTATCAATACCTAGTTTTTTTATTGATTTTTCAATGAGTTGTGAATATTTTCCATTGACTTGGGAAATCCAAAAAAAAGGGAAGTTTTGAATACTCGACGGTTCTTTATTAGGAAGAAATTGTTCTAAATGATCAAGCATAGCTAAGCAATAACTTAGTGAAAAAAGGGTAATCCTATTATAAATAAAATTTTGCATATTTCCTTGAGAACAAATTATAAAAAATACTTGACAATTCCATTAAATTTTCCGATATTTTGATTAATGAATAAAAATACATGGAAAAGTGAATGAATATTGTTAGCCAAAGCGTGCACAAAGGAAGTGGCAAGCTCAAGGTGATGGTCAAGGACACAATTGATATTCAAGGTCTAAAAACCATTGCTGGTAGTCGAGCTTTACTAAATGTTGAACCTGCTCAAGATGATGCTGAGGTGGTTAAAAATATTTTAAAAGCTGACTGTGAAATTATTGCCAAAACAAATTTGCATGAATTGGCTTTTGGTATTACAGGCATTAACCATGCTTTTGGTACACCTATTAATCCAAAATATCCTGAACTTATTCCAGGCGGTTCTTCGAGTGGTTCGGCTGCGGCAGTTGCAGCAAAACAAGCTGACTTTACTTTAGGTACAGACACGGGTGGTTCTATCCGTATGCCCGCTACATGCTGCGGAGTTTTTGGTTTAAAACCGACTTTTGGCCGTGTCAGCAGAAAAGGCGTATATCCGCCGTCAAGTTCTTTAGATTGCGTTGGTCCTTTTGCAAATTCAGTCGAGATGATTGAAAAGGCGATGCAAATTATTGATCCAACTTTCAAACCTACTGAATTTAATAGTGCACCAAAACTTGCGGTTCTGGATGTAAAAGCAGATGACGTTATTTGGAACTGTATCCATCAATCACTTCAAAAAGCCAATTTACAGACCACTTTAGAAAAAGTTGAGCATTTTGAAGCGGCTTATGATGCAGGCATGCAGATTATTAATTATGAAAATTGGCAAGCTTTTGGTGAGTTAACTCAAACGGGCTTAATTGGTTCTGATGTAAATGGTCGTTTATTAAAAGCTGCCGCAACAACTTTAGAGCAAGTACAACAAGCAGAAGTTGTGAAAGCGCAGCTCACCCAAGAACTCGATGCCTTATTAGAAAAATATGATGCATTGGTTTTACCAACACTTCCACAAATTCCACCGAAAGTTTCTGAAGCTGAAAATACAGTCGCTTTTTTGAATCTTACAGGTTTAGTTCGACCATTTAATTTATCAGGTCATCCAGTTATTTCAGTGCCACTTGAAACCAGTGATGGTTTACCTGTGGGATTACAGATCGTATCGAAGCATCAAAAAGATGAGCAATTATGCGCTATTGCTAAATTTTGTATTGATGCAATGCAATAAATTACAAGGAGTTAGATGATGAATAAGTTGTCTAAAATGGAGTTTGCTTCTCAAGACAAAGCAGTTGACTTAGATGCTTTGTGCCAAGAAATTCGTGAGCGTGCCTGTACAGGTGAATTTGATAATCAGGCTTATGTGAGCCAAGACGTTATCGAAAAGCTTAAGCAAATCGGTGTTTACCGTGCATTGGTTCCGAAACGTTTTGGCGGTGACGAATGTTCACCACGACAGTTTTGTGAGTTGATCGAAACCCTATCTAAAGCGGATGGTTCAGTCGGTTGGGTAGCAAGTTTCGGTATGAGCCCTGCGTATTTGGGAAGTTTGCCAGAAGAAACGCTTAAAGAATTGTATCAAAACGGACCAGATGTGGTGTTTGCTGGAGGTATTTTTCCACCGCAACCAGCTGAAATTACTGATGAAGGTGTAGTGGTTCGTGGACGTTGGAAATTCTCAAGTGGCTGTATGGGAGCTGACATTGTCGGCGTGGGAATTTCACCGCTTAAAAACAACGAAATGCAAGGCTTACCGCGTATGGCAGTGATGCCTGCCAAAAAAGCCAAAATTGAAATGACTTGGGACACCGTTGGCCTAAAAGGTACAGGAAGCCATGATTTAGTCGTTGAAGATGTATTGGTTGAAAAGAAATGGACTTTTGTCCGTGGTGAACCGTCAAAACTAAGTGAGCTATTTTTTAAATATCCGTCTCTGTCTTTAGCGACTCAAGTATTAACTGTGGTGGGGATTGGTGTTGCAGCTGCCGCATTAGAAGAATTTGAAAAATTAGCCCCGGGTAAAGCATCGATTACAGGTGGGTCAGAAATTGCAAACCGCCCAGTGACTCAATATGAGTTTGCTCAAGCAGATGCAGAATTTCAGGCTGCAAAGTCTTGGTTTTATCAAACCATGGACATTGTTTGGAATGAAATTATTGCTGGTCGTGAAGCAACAGTTGAACAAATTAGCGATATGCGTCTGGCATGTACCCATGCAGCGCGAGTTTGCGCCAAAGTCACCCGAAAAATGCAAATGCTCGCGGGCATGACAGCAATTTATACCAACAATCCATTTAGCCGTTTTGTGAATGACACCAACGTGGTCACTCAGCATGCCTTTATGGGCGATGCGACTTTACAAAATGCAGGCTCAATCAGTTTCGGGTTAAAACCCACCCCAGGTTATTTATAAGTTTAATTTTTAAAAGGATATTGAGATGGAAGCTAAAAAATCATTACGCGTTTTGTTCTGTATGGGTATTAACCAAAACTTTTTTGATGCAGAACCTGCTGAAGCGAAAGCAGTTTGGGCAGCGTTTGGTGAAATGTGGAATGGCATTCATGACTTACCCGGCGTACATGTTTTTGGAAATCTTGATGATGACCAAAGCATGGTTGGCCCAAGTGCAGGTTGGCCTTGGACTACCTACTTGCTTGCAGATGTTCCAGATATTGAAACAGTACACGCAGCTTGTAATTTGTTTAGAACGACAGTGGTAGGTGAAGGTCCATACAAGCTTTGGAAATATTGCAAAGTTGAAGCTCGTGTTGGACGCGAATTGATTATCCAACGTTAAGGCGATGGCAATGAATGACAAAGTGAATTTTGCAGAAATCTTAGAGCGACTAGAACAGTTAGAAGCGCACAACGCCATTCGTAATTGTCTGAACCGTTATATGGAAATCTGCGACGAGCTCAATGCAAATACAGACCTTGATGAGCTGATGAATCTTTTTGATCAAGACTGTATTTGGGAAGGTGTTGGCGAGAAATATGCCAAATCCTTTGGCCGTTATGATTCTTGGCAGTCGATTTACGACATGTTTAAAAGTTATACCCAAAAAGAATCTCACTTTGTTATGAATGCACACTTTGTAAATTCAGAACAAATTTATGTAAATCAAAATGATGCAAATGCTTCATGGCTTATGTTGCAAACTTCAACGTTTAAAGATGGCCGTAGTCATCTGAATACAGCAAAGCTCAATGTGAAGTTTCAAAAGCAAGCAGATGGAACATGGAAAATTAAACATTTCCAAACACAGAATATTTTCAGTCGTCCCGTATCGCATTGGCACAGTGAAGCCGAATTGCCAGTACCTTCCCAGGAATGACCCAGGACATATTTAAAAGGACTATTGATATGAACAGTATTATCCCGACGCATAACATTGGCACTGATTACGATACTTTGGTTCAAAGTGACCGTGCCCATACTTCTCTTTATAAAGATGAACGCATTTTTGATGAAGAAATGGAAAAAATCTTTTATAGCACTTGGGTGTGGGTTGCACATGCCAGCGAAATTCCAGAAGGCGGAAGCTATAAAACCATTAACATTGGTAAACAACCAGTTGTTGCGGTGCGTGACCGTAAAAAGAAAGTCCATGTACTTTTAAACCGTTGCCGTCACCGTGCCGCAACCGTATGCGAACATAAAAAAGGAAAAACCAATAGTTTTGTATGTCCGTACCACGGTTGGAGTTATGCACTTGATGGTAGTTTACGTGGTGTACCATCTCCAGAAAGCTACGGTGATTGTTTAGATAAGTCTGAATTACCACTGGTGAGTCTACGTGTAGAAGAATATAACGGCATGATCTTCGCTTCATTTAAAGAAGACATTCAACCGCTTGAAGAGTTCCTTGGGCCAGCAAAAAAATGGATTGACCTGTTTATGAAACAAGGTGCAGGTTATCCAATTAAAGTGTTAGGTGAACACCGTTTCCGCTTCCCAGGTAACTGGAAAATCCAGCTTGAAAATACAACCGATGCATATCACTTTCCGTTGGTACACAAGTCATTCTTAAGCTCTGTCGATGAAAAAACCGAAGAACTCTTTAACTTCGAAAACCAGCCGGGCTTTGTTGAAGATTTAGGTAATGGTCACAGTGTAATGGTCATGATTCCTGATCTGATCGATTTAGACGAAGAGCTCATGGAACGTCCAATTCAAGAACGTTTTGAAGACTTGGCTCAAGCTTTGCGTGATGAAGGTCATGAAGAATTAGAAGTGCGCCGTATTGTTCGTGCAGTCGGTGGTTCTGGCTTTAACTTAAATTTATTCCCGAATATTGCATGTTCAATGGCGTTCTTCCGTGTTTTACAGCCAATTTCAGTGGCTGAAACAGAAATTCATCACTCGGTGATTACGATGGATGGTGGTCCGCAAATTGCCAACCAATATCGCTTACGTTTGCATGAACATTTCCAAGGTCCATTTGGTTTTGGTACTCCAGATGACTCAGAAGCTTGGGAGCGCGTACAACACGGCGCCAATGCAGGTAATGATTTATGGATCATGTTGAACCGTGGTTTACCGGGCGAAGTGCAAACTGAAGATGGCTTAAAAAGTGATGTCAGTGCTGAAACAGGTATGCGTGCAGCATATCAGCAGTGGAAAAAGATGATGAAGGCTTAAGGAGAGAGCAATGAATATGAATCTGCAATTATTAAATGAAGTCACTGCTTTCATCTGGGCTGAAGCAGATATGTTAGACCACAGTGAATACCGTGAATGGCTTAATTTATGGAATGAAAAAGGTGTCTATATCATTCCAATTGACCCAAATCTCACTGACTACGAAAACAACTTAAATTATGCCTATGACGATAACCATATGCGTACTTTACGTGTGGAGCGTCTTGAAAATGGTGAAGCAATTTCTACAGCGCCTAAAGCCAATACCGTGCGTAGTGTTTCTCGTGTACGTGTTATTCAAGACCAAGATAATCAAATCGTTTTACGCTGTGCTCAAAACTTACGTGAGTTTCGTAAAGAAAACCTCAAGCATTACACCGCAGATATTACTTACCATTTGACTCGAGATGCGACTACAGGTTTTAAGATTAACCGTAAAATCATTAACTTGGTTAACTCAACCGATACCTTAGCCGGTATTAGCTACATTCTTTAGGAGCAGTAACATGAAACAGGTTGTTTTAGTGACAGGTGCTGCTTCTGGACTCGGTAATGTCATTGCTGAATATTTTGCGAGCCAAGGCCATCAAGTGATTTTGTCAGCAAGTACGCTTGAAAAAGCCGAAAACGCCAAGGCGCAAAGTCAATATGCACAAAATATGTTTCCCTTGAAATTAGATATTTCTGTCGAAGCAGATTTTCATGCTGCCGTGCAATGGATTGAAGAGAAATTTTCTAAACTTGATGTGTTGATTAACAATGCCACTGTCACCAAAGCAACGCCAGTATTAGAAATTACCGCAGCCGATTTTGATTGGGTAACCCAAGTCAACCAACGTGGCACCTTTCAAGCTTGTCAAATTATTGGTCAATATATGGCTAAAAAAGGCTATGGACGCATCATTAATATGGCGTCTTTAGCGGGACAAAATGGCGGTACTGCAACGGGTGCACACTATGCGGCAACCAAAGGTGCCATTGTGACGTTAACCAAAATTTTTGCCAAAGAGTTTGCGGCAAAAGGGGTAACGGTCAATGCGGTTGCACCGGGCCCAATGGAATCACCGATTGTTCATAGCGTGGTGTCAGACGAAAAAATGGAACAGTTCATCCAGAATATTCCAGTTAAAGCCTTAGGAAGTATGCATTTTATTGCTGAAACTTGTGGGTTGCTTGCGAGTCCAAATGCGGGGTTTGTGACTGGTGCAACATGGGATATTAATGGTGGTTTATTCATGCGTTAAGCCAATCGCTTAACCATGAAAAGGGAGTTAAATCATGACTACACTTTATGATGTTGTCGTTAAAAATCGCCATGTGGAAGGTGGAAATATTGCAGTCATGGAGTTTGAGTCTGCAACTTCTGCAACATTGCCAAAAGTTGAAGCGGGTGCGCATATTGATGTGCACTTACCAAATGGTATGGTACGCCAATATTCACTTTGCCAAAATCCAAATGATGAAGGTAAGTTTCGCCTTGGAATTTTACGTGACCCTGAATCACGTGGTGGCTCAGTCTCGGCTTTTGATGAAATTAAAGATGGCATGCAAATTCAGGTCAGTGAACCAAAAAATTTGTTTCCACTTTTAAAAGCCAAACACAGTGTATTGATTGGCGGTGGAATCGGGATTACGCCGTTAATCACGATGGCATATCAACTTGCACACGAAGGTGCATCCTTTGAGCTTCATTACTGTGGTGCTAGCCCTGAAAACTGCGCTTTTGTTGATGAAATTAAAAATGGTGAATTAGCACAATATACAAGCTTCCATTTTAAATCCGAAGGTGCAAACCACAGAGCATTTTTTGAATCTGCCATTAAAAATATTGACTCTGAAAGCCATATTTACACGTGTGGCCCAGTCGGTTTCATGGACTGGGTGATTAACCTTGCCACGACTCACGATTTTCCTGAGCAGCAAATCCACAAAGAATATTTCCAAGTCGAAGCAGACACATCTGGAGGTTCATTTGAGGTGGTGGCTGAGCGTAGCGGAAAAATCATTATGGTAGAGGCTGGCGAAACCATTTTGCAGGCTTTGGCTAAAGAAGGCATCGACATTGAAATGTCTTGCGAGCAAGGCGTATGCGGAACTTGCATGTGCGATGTGATTGAAGGCGAACCTGATCATCGAGATGTTTATTTTACTGATGAAGAAAAAGCCAGCAATGAACAAATATTGGTGTGCTGTTCACGCTCTAAAACACCGAGACTAGTTTTAGATATCTAATGCTCTCGCGATTTATATGGATGTAAGAGAAGGTTTAGGAGAAAGATGATGAATGTATTACAACAAATAGATGAATTTACGGTCGATCCACTACAGTTCCGACGGGCATTAGGAAATTTTGCAACAGGCGTTACCATTGTTACTGCACAAAATGCACAAGGTGAGAAAGTCGGTGTAACTGCAAATAGTTTTAACTCGGTGTCACTCGATCCACCACTTATTTTGTGGAGTATTGATAAAAAGTCTTCAAGTTTTTCGGTATTTGAACAAGCTACACATTTTGCCGTCAATATTTTATCAGGCACTCAAATTGAGCTGTCTAATAAGTTCTCGAGACGAAATATTGATAAATTTGCAGACACCAATTTTCAACTTGGTGCAGGGCGCACACCAATTTTAGAAAATTGTTCAGCGGTGTTTGAGTGCGAACGTCACCAAATTATAGAAGGCGGTGATCACTGGATTATTATTGGTAAAGTGGTTCGTTTCCATGACCAAGGCCGGAGCCCGCTGGTTTACCATCAAGGTGCATATTCTTGTGTCATGCCGCATCCGAGCCTTCAAGTTAAACAAACTGAACAGAACGGCGTAGACCAAACACATTATGGGCACTTATATAATAATGTTTGCTACTTGATGAGCCGTGCTTTTAAAGCTTATCAAACCGACTATATTCCTAAGCAAATGGCTTCTGGGTTCCGTACCAGTGAATCAAGGCTCTTGCTTGTTTTGGCCAGTGGTACTGCTTCAAGTAAGGAAGATTTACCGCGAGATATCGCAATGCCAATGCAAGAAGTTGAAAGATCGGCTGAGATTTTAAAATTTGAAGGGTTGCTGGTCGATCACGATAATTTGTATGCACTGACCGAAAAAGGTAAACAAACGGCACAGTATTTATTTGATATTGCCGATAGCCATCAAAATGAAGTGTTTAAAAAATATTCTGATGACCAAAAGGATATTTTTATTACCATGCTGCGAGATTTTGCAGGTGTAGCATAAGCTCCATTAAGCTGATAAATTGAATTGATTTATCAGCTTCTTTACATCTAGCTGACTATCATCAAAAGAATTCCATGGACAAGGAATTTTTGGCACACAATTTGTTTATCAATAAAACAAAATTGTAAATAAGCCAAGACTGTGAACCACGGCAAAAGAAAATCTTGAGTAGTGGCACATGTATAGAGAGGTAAGGGATGAACCAATATGTAAGCGATGCATTACTCACATGGACGCACCATATTAAAAATGTGTGCGGCAATTTTGAAACGGATTTTGACGGTACCCGTAATTTATTCATTGGTGAGGTCCAATGTTTTTTATTGGGCGATACCGAAATTGCTTTTATCAAAAACAATGCAAATAAAATTGTCCGAAAAGCTGATGAAATCGATCGAGTGAATAATCGTTTTTGTTTTTTGATTTTGCAGTATTCGGGAAAAATGCTGCTTGAGTATAAAAATGAAACCTTAAGCTTGAATGAAGGCGATATTGTGCTGGTAGATCCAGTCGAAACCATTTCGATGTATCCGCAAGGCTTAGTGAGCCAGATTTCAGTACACTTGTCGCGTGAAAAATTACTTAAAGAAAATATTAGTACCGAATATTTTGGAAAGCTCATTACGCAAAATATGAGCGGTTTTTTACTTAAAAATATTTTGAAAAACATGTCAGCTGAAAATATTAAACTTTGGTACGCAACCGAAGATGGTAATGCTTTTGAAGATGCACTGATTGCCTTAATCAAACCCACAATTAATTATAAAAACATAAACAGTTCAAATAACCTGATGGAAAAAGCTGAGCGCTATATTATAGAAAATTTAGCAAAACCAGATTTAACACCTAAGTTAATTGCAGAACATATTGGGGTCTCACTACGACATCTCTATCGTCTATTTCTTCAAGAAAATCTATCTATTAACAAATATATACAGCTTAAACGCTTAGAAAAAGTCAAAGCAGATTTACTCGATAAAAGAAATAAACAAAGCTCTATTACCCAAATTGCCTTGAAGTGGGGTTTTTGGGATGGTGCTCATTTTTCAAAAATCTTTAAAAAGGCTTATGGCATTTCTCCTAAAGAATTTAGAGAGGGTATGTCGGTTTAAAACTTTCATCTCTCAATGTCATTTTTAGACAAGTTCGACGTCATTCTTGAACAAGCTAGCCCCATGCAAGTGTGTTGAAATTAAATTAATTAGAACAGGTTAGATGAGCTTAATAAGCTTAGGACTATTAAGTTGATCTAATAAATTTAACACATAGGAAAGTGCATTTTAACTATCTGATACAGATAGTTCAGGGATAGATGAAAAGGATGAAACCCATGCGTAAACAACAATTATTGAATGATATACAAAAAATTTTGGCGCTTAACTTATCCATAGCTGCGAGCTTTTGGGGATTAAATACTCAAGCTTATGCTCATGGTGGACATGCCGAAATGGTGTCTCTTTATCAAAACATGAGTGAGCAAGGCGCTAAAGTTGTCAAAGACGATTTTACCAACACTTATATGATTACCAAAGGCTCTATGATAGTTCGAGCTAAGCCAAATTCAAATCAGGTTTTGGTGAATGGTAAACCTTTCAAGCTCAGTGTGCCTTTATTAATCAAAGATGGTAAGCCAGTTATTGGGAAAGATTTTTTTAATGAAGTATTTCAGTCTGGTTTAGATCAAACTTTTAAAATTGAAAATACGTTCCATCCGCTCAATAGTTTAAATTCTGACGAAATCAAAAAGACATATGAAGTCATTAACAGCTCGAAATATGCCTATAAAAATATGCGTTTTGCAGAGTTAAAACTAAAGGAACCGGAAAAAGCAAAAGTTTGGGATTACTTTATCAATCACAAAGAATTTAAAGAAGACCGCATAGCATCTTTCATTTTATTAAAAGGCAACCAAGCGATTGAAGGTGAAGTTAACCTTAACACTCAAAAAGTCACAAAATGGAATGTACTTAAAGACACTCATGGAATGGTGTTGCTCGATAATTTTGAAGCCGTACAGCGTGTAATTGAAACAAGCAAAGAATATCAAGATGCATTACGCAAACGCGGCATTACCGATGTGAAGAAAGTGATTGCTACACCGCTAACTGTTGGATATTTTGGCGGTAAAGATGGACTAGATAAGCAACTTAATATATTAAAAGTTGTCGCTTATCTTGATGTCGGAGATGGTAACTACTGGGCGCATCCTATTGAAAATTTGGTGGCTGTTGTCGATTTAGATAAAGAAAAAATTATTAAGATTGAAGAAGGTGCGATTATTCCCGTGCCAATGGCAAATCGACCTTATATGTCGAATAAGCCAGTAGCAAGTAAGCTAAAACCACTTAATATTACTGAACCTGAGGGCAAAAACTTTAGCATTACAGGTCAAACCATACATTGGGGCAACTGGTGTTTGCATGTGGCGTTAGATTCTCGTGTTGGCTTACAGCTTTCAACGGTGACCTATAAAGATAAAGGCGTTAAGCGTAAAGTCATGTATGAAGGCAACTTGGGTGGAATGGTGGTTCCATACGGTGACCCTGACATTGGTTGGTATTTCAAATCTTATTTAGATTCTGGCGAATATGGTATGGGAACACTTACCTCATCTATTCTTCCTGGAACAGATGCGCCTGAAAATGCGGTTTTACTTGATGCTGTGATTGCAGACTACAAAGGCCAGCCACAAGTCATTCCAAATGCGATTGCCATTTTTGAGCGATATGCTGGACCTGAATATAAACATCACGAAATTTTTGGTAACCAAGATGCGAGTGAAGCCCGTCGTGAACTTGTTGTGCGCTGGATTAGTACAGTGGGTAACTATGATTACATGTTTGACTGGGTATTTGCCCAAAATGGTGTAATTGGGATTAATGCGGGTGCAACGGGTATTGAAGCTGTTAAAGGCGTGAAATCACGCACCATGCATGACAGTACCGCAAAAGAAGACACCAAATATGGAACTTTAATTGACCATAATATTGTGGGGACAACCCATCAACATATCTATAACTTCCGTTTAGATATGGATGTAGATGGGGAAAACAACAGCTTTATGCATATGGACCCTGTAGTGAAAGCCAATGACAAAGGTGGTGTTCGTACAAGCTCAATGCAAATCGATAGTAAAGTCATTACGAATGAGCAAAATGCAGCTGAAAAATTTGATCCGTCTACCATTCGTTTACTCACTAACTTTAACAAGGAAAATAAACTAGGGAATCCTGTTTCTTACCAAATTATTCCGTTTGCTGGTGGAACACACCCAGTGGCGAAGGGTGCCAATTTTTCTAAAGATGAATGGTTATTTAAACGTTTGAACTTTATGGATAAGCAAATTTGGGTGACTCAGTACCATCCAGACGAACGCTACCCTGAAGGGAAATATTCAAACCGTTCGACTCATGATACAGGCTTAGGGCAGTTCATTGGCAACAACGAAAATATTGAAAATAAAGACCTTGTGGTGTGGATGACAACAGGTACAACCCATGTGGCACGTGCTGAAGAGTGGCCAATTATGCCGACAGAATGGGTTTATACACTCATCAAACCTTGGAACTTCTTTGATAACACTCCAACTTTAAACTTGGGTGAAGAAGAGCAAAACCCGCAGCATGACCATCACTAAAAATGCACATTAACTAAGAATGGGTAACTTATTCATTACCCATTCTTAGGGTCTGGTAGACCATTCACAAAAAAGGAATTTTGTATGAAAACTCTACTTTCTCAAGTCATGAGAGGGACTCTCTTTGTCTCATTTTTTTCAACTGTGCATGCTGGCGAGCTTGAAATTAAACCGACTTTTGAAGCAACTTTTGGGGCTTTTAGTAGCGGTAAAAGCTATAACGGCGAAAACTTAGATGATGAAAGAATCAATTGGCAAGAAGGCCATCTTAAATATGGCGCTAAAGGGCAATATACCTTCAAAAACAATCAGCTCTATGCAAGTTTGAGCGGTATTAGCTCGGCAACATTTGGCGATGGTGACGCAGGCCAAAATAGTAATGGCAAAGAACGTAAAACAGATGTGAATGAATGGATCATTGGTTTTAAAGACGGCACTAATAAAGATGAGTTGACGACTTATGATTTAAGTATTGGTCGACAAAATATCATGATTGGTGATGGCTTTTTCATTGCGGGTGATGCATTAAACCTTGGTAAAGCGCCTGCAGACGGCACACTCAATCGTGGCGGCGCATATTACTTGGCAGCACGTCGTAGCTTTGATTTTACCAGTTTGTTTCAATATAAACCGCAAGAGAATACAACGCTAAAGTTGGCTTATTTAAAGTCAGACAATAAAGCACAATTTTCTCCAGAACTCTTTGTGACTGATCTGATGTATCAGCTTAAAGATAAAGGCATTGGTTTCACTTACTTAAATGTATTAGACCTTGAAGATACTGAACAGGTTTCAGGGCGCGAAGATCTTAAGAATTATGCTTTACGCTTGAATTATCAACCTTTGCCAGAACTACAAGTTAAAACTGAGTTTGTTGTACAAGATAAAAAAGATGGCCAAGAAAATGCTGGCTACTTAGCTCTGAACTATAACTTTTTATCTTCAAAATATACCCCCTCATTAGGCTACCGTTTTAGCCACTTTTCAGACCAATACGACCCGATGTTTTATGGAAATACAGTCGGGTTTGGTACATGGTTTCAGGGCGAAGTTGCTGGAAACTATGCTGGTCCATTCAATAAAAATGCAGATATTCATCAAGTTTCTTACATGATGAACTTGAAAGAAAATTTTATGTTGGGTGCTTTGGCCTATAAGTTCAAAACAGTAAATAAGTCTTTAACCAATGTGGATGGACATGAGCTGGATGTCTTTTCAGTCTGGTCAGTGAATAAAAAATTCAACGTTATTCCTTTAGTGGGACTCTATAAACCAAAACAGGATATCCATAGCGGTGGTACTCAAAATTACGATGATAAGACCAATGTGTATGCGCAGTTGATTCTGCAATACATCTATTAAATCAGAGCGAAGGAGACCGTGTTTATTGGCGGTACATTCATAGAAATAAAATTAGGATGAAATCAGATGAATCAACAATATGACTATATCGTGATTGGTGCTGGCTCAGCAGGCTGTGTGGTCGCAGCAAGACTATTAGAGGCCAAGGCAGGGCGTGTTCTTGTTCTAGAGGCAGGAAGCCGAGATAGCAGTATGTTTCATACTATACCTGCGACGGTAGTTAAAGTATTCCAGCAAAAATCATGGCAATACATGACTGTTCCGCAGAAATATTGTAATCATCGTGAAATGATCCTTGCACAAGGAAAAGTGTTGGGAGGTGGAAGCTCGGTTAATGGCATGATCTATTGCCGAGGTCAACGACAGGATTATGATTTATGGGCCTCGGAATGGGGATGCAATCAGTGGTCTTATCAGGATGTACTGCCTTTTTTTAAGAAAGCAGAAAAAAATGAAAGTCTTGCTGATGAATATCATGGACAAGATGGCATTTTACCTGTCAGTGAAAACCGCTATCGCCATCCTTTAACGCTTGCTTGTATTAAATCAGGTCAACAAATGGGGATGAATTACGTCAATGACATTAATGGTTGGGATCAGGCAGGCGTAGGGTTTTATCAAACTACTACTCAAAACGGTTCTCGGGCGAGTACTTCAAAAACTTATTTAAAGTCAGTCGAAAACCACCCAGGCCTTACGGTTATTACTGATGCCTTGGTGCATAAAATTGAAACTCAAGGTGATCAGGTGACCGGGGTTACTTATAGTGTTGGCGGAAAATCACCAATTACTGTACAGGCTCAAAAAGAAGTCATTCTGAGCGCTGGTGCTATTGGCAGTCCTAAGGTTTTATTACTTTCGGGAATTGGTCCAAAACAGCATTTAGATGAACTCGGAATAGAATGCATTCGCAACTTACCTGTAGGTGAAAATTTTCACGACCATTTGCATATGTCGGTCAATGCAACAGTAACAACCAATAATAGTCTGCTCGGTGAAGACCAAGGTTTAACCGCTGTACGACATTTTTTACAGTGGTGTTTTACACGTTCAGGATTGCTAACCACCAATATTCTAGAAGGTGGTGGTTTTATCGATACCAATAACAATGGTCGACCTGATGTCCAATTTCATTTTTTACCAGTGCTGGATAATTTCGATAATACCCCAGGTGAAAAAGCAGTTGCTCAGGCACATGGCCTTACCATTAAAGTCGGACATGTACAGCCAAAAGCACGTGGGACTTTACGTTTAAGCAGTAAAGATCCAAAAGATTTGCCTGTCATTGACCCTAATTATTTAGGTCATCAAGAAGATATTGACGCAAATATCCGTGCGGTACAGGCCGGACTTCGCCTATTACAACAACCAGCATTGAAAGCGATTGTCAAAGAAGTCGTTGAGCCTGCAAATATCGATCCTGATGATATTGAAGCGATTGATCGATGGATGCGCCAAAACATTAAAACGGTCTATCACCCCGCGGGTAGCTGCAAAATGGGCAATGCCCCGCAAGATTCGGTCACAGATCAGACCCTTAAAGTACATGGTTTTAAAAATTTACGTGTCGTTTGTTCTATTTGCCCACAAGTTCCAAGCGGTAATACCAACGCAATTGCCATCATGATTGGTGAACGCGGTGCAGACTTTATTTTGAATCAAGTCGCTTAGTTGCTGTCATGACAAAATTTTAGAAATTAAAAGAGGAAAAGAAAATGAGTGAAGTTCAGGTTTTAGAAAGCGTACAGCAATTTATGGCACGTCAACATGGACATTTTATTGATGGAAAGTTAGTTGCTGCCGAGCTTTTAGATAAAGTGGATATTGTAAATCCATCGACTGAACAAGTTGTTGCTCAAATTAGTATTGGTAGTCAACATGATGTCGAAAATGCGGTGAAAAGTGCTGAACATGCTTTTCAAAATGCTTGGGCTGAAACGACGCCGTATGAACGTGGCGTTAAACTGAACAAGTTAGCAGATTTAATTGAGCAATATGGTGAAGAACTTGCACAGCTCGAGTCGTTGTCTACTGGAAAACTTATCAATATTTCAAGACACCTTGAAGTCGCACAATCTGTTATTTTCTTGAGATATTTTGCTGGTTGGGCAACCAAAATTAATGGTCAAACTATGCAGCCCTCTATTCCTTCTATGCAAGGTGAGAAATATACGGCCTTTACTTTAAGACAACCGATTGGTGTGGTTGCAGGGATTGTGCCTTGGAATTTTTCACTGATGATTGGCGTTTGGAAAATTGGTTCAGCTTTAACAACTGGCTGTACCATTGTGCTTAAACCAAGTGAGTTTGCCAGCTTATCTTTATTACGTTTAGCCGAACTTGCCATCGAGGCAGGTATTCCGGCTGGTGTAATTAATGTGGTGACAGGTAAGGGAGAGACGGGACAATATTTAATTGAGTCACCGCTCGTTAAGAAAGTCTCATTTACAGGTTCAGTACCAACAGGTATTGCCATTGGTAAACTCGCGATGAGCAGTGATTTAACCCGAGTTAGTCTAGAGTTGGGTGGTAAAAATGCCATAGCCGTTTTGGCCGATGCAAATATTGATGAGATTTTACCAACTTTGTTGCAAGCAACTTTTGTGCATCAAGGTCAGGTTTGCGCATCGCCAGAGCGTTTTTTTGTACACCGTACAAAACATGATGAACTTGTCGAGAAACTCTCTAAAGCACTTTCGCAGTTTAAAATTGGATCGGCTATGGATGAAGGAAGTATGTTTGGTCCACTCTCTAATCAGCCACATTTTAATAAAGTGAAACATTATTTAGATATGGCAAAAACCAATAACCAGATTATTGCAGGGGGTGAGGCTCTAGATCGATCAGGATATTTTGTACAGCCAACTTTAATTTCCTTTAAAAATACGGATGATCCTTTATTTTCAGAGGAAACTTTTGGTCCAGTGGTCGGGGTAATGCCATTCGAAACTGATGAAGAACTCGTTCAACTGATGAATCAGTCGCGCTTTGGTTTAACCGCAAGTATCTGGACAAATGACTTATCTAAAGCTTTACGTTTAATTCCTAAAATTGAAGCAGGGACTTTGTGGGTCAATATGCATACGTTCTTAGATCCTTCAGTTCCATTTGGCGGAGTAAAAGCTTCAGGAATTGGTAGAGAGTTTTCGGATGCATTTATTGAAGATTACACCGAATTAAAATCGGTCATGATTCGGTATTAACTTTAAAGTCTAAATCCAGATATAAAAAATGGCCTTTATAGGCCATTTCTTTTGAAGCATTGACTTAACCTAATAAAAAATCCTTTAGGATTTTATTAAAAGCTTCTGGCTGTTCTACATTGGAAATATGAGAGGCATCTATTTCTGCAAGTTTTGATTGTGGAATGCGTTGCTGCATAAATTCACCATCTGCAACTGTAGTGACTGGGTCTTGAGTTCCAGCAATCACCAATACAGAAATTTTAATGTCTTTTAACTGCTCACGGACATCCGCTTTAGCCAAAGCCTCACAACAATTGGCATAACCCATTGCGCTGCCAGCACTTAAGTCGTTACACAGGTTGTTGACAATTGAAGGATGACTTTGGATAAAGGGATCTGTAAACCATCGCGAAGCTGCTGTAGCTGCGATTGGTTGTAAACCTTGCTCACGTACTAATTTTGCACGGTCAAGCCATGCTTGTTCTTGTCCAATTTTAGCAGCAGTATTTGCCACAACCACATGACTAAAACGGTCAGGGTAGTGAATTGCCAGCCATTGACCAGTTAAACCACCCATAGAAATACCACAAAAAGCAGCTTTGCTAATATTCAAATGATCCAGTAAACGGACAACATCTTCACCTAATTGCTCTACAGTGTATGGGCCGTTAGGCGTGGATGATGAACCGTGACCACGTGTGTCATAGCAGATCACAAAAAATTGATTTTTTAATTCATTAAACTGTTTTTGCCACATCCCATAGTTGGTGCCCAAAGAATTGGAAAACACCAGAGCAGGGGAAGATGGTTCGCCAAAGGTTTGATAGTTAATTTGTGCATCGGCAGATTGAAAAGATGGCATTTGTTTCTCCTTAAAGTGCTTCAACACGTTCAATAATCAAAGCGATGCCTTGGCCCACACCAATACACATTGAACACAAGGCATAACGACCACCCGTTTGCTCAAGCTGGTTTAAGGCTGTGGTTACGAGGCGTGCACCTGATGCACCAAGTGGATGGCCCAAAGCAATGGCACCGCCGTTTGGATTCACCTTGTCAGAATCATCTGGCAAGCCTAAATCACGGGTCACTGCCAAAGCCTGTGCAGCAAAGGCTTCATTGAGCTCAATCACATCCATCTGATCTAAAGTCAGGTTGGCTTGTTTAAGTAGTTTCTTAATGGCTGGTGCCGGAGCAAAACCCATAATGCGCGGTTCTACACCTACTGCTGTTGAAGCAATGATCTTGGCACGCGGTTTGAGGTTATAGGCCCGAACTGCATCATCAGAAGCAATCAGCAGTGCTGCTGCACCATCATTAATACCTGAAGCATTACCTGCGGTGACAGAACCATCTGCTTTGACAACAGGTTTAAGTTTGCTTAAAGCTTCAAGCGTGGTTGATGCACGAGGATGTTCGTCGGTATCAATCACCACAGCATCCCCCTTACGCTGAGGGATTTCAACTGCCACGATTTCTTTAGAAAAAAAGCCTTTGGCTTGCGCGCTTGCGGTGCGTTGTTGGCTTACCAAGGCAAACTGGTTCTGATCTGCACGATTCACGTTAAACTGTTCAGCCACGTTTTCGGCAGTCTGGGGCATGGTGTCTACACCATACAATTCTTTAAGTTTAGGGTTAATGAAACGCCAGCCCATGGTGGTATCTTCAATCTTCTGGCTACGGCCAAAAGCACTATCTGATTTACCCATCACATAAGGTGCGCGGCTCATGCTTTCGACACCACCGGCAATCACTAAATTTGCTTCACCTGCTTTAATGGCACGGGCAGCAATGGCAATGGCATCGAGTGATGAACCACACAAACGGTTAATGGTCGTTGCTGGAACCTGATACGGTAAACCTGCAAGTAGTGCTGACATACGGCCGACGTTACGGTTATCTTCACCAGCTTGGTTAGCGCAGCCATAGATCACATCATCGACCTGTTCCCAATCTACATTCGGGTTACGCTGCATAAGCGCTTTAATCGGCACAGCACCAAGGTCATCGGCACGGACAGGAGCAAGGCCACCGGCATAACGGCCAAATGGGGTACGGATGGCATCGATGATATAAGCGTTTTTCATTCTAACTTTTGTCCTTTACTTCAGGCCTTTTTAGCCATTCTCCGTAAGTATTTCGCGGTGGCGACATGGATGTCGCCTCGTTGCTCAGCACAACAGGGATGTTGTGTCTGAGCAACAAAGGTTTTTGGTTACTTTTTTAAAAAAGTGACCTGAATTAGCTGGTGGCATCTGGCTTAAACAGATAAGACTCCGTTGAGATGCTTTATAAATTTTCATATCAACGAATAACATCACGGCTGTATAAACCTTATCCTTGAGTCGCATCAATCAAAGTTGCACCAGTTAAAGCCTGTAACTCATCAAAGCTAAGACCTTCCACTTTCTCAAGCACCTTTAAACCATCTTTGGTCACATCAATTACACAAAGGTCGGTGTAAATACGATCTACACAGTTTTTTCCAGTTACCGGATAACTCAACTCAGCTACAATCTTCGGCTCGCCTTGTTTAGTCACATGGTCTGTGGTGATAAATACTTTTTTAGCACCTACAGCTAAATCCATCGCACCACCCACCGCAGGAATCGCATCTGGTGCACCCGTATGCCAGTTCGCCAAGTCACCATTCGCTGCAACTTGAAAGGCTCCAAGCACTGCAATATCAAGGTGACCACCACGCATCATCGCAAATGAATCGCCATGGTGAAAAAAGCTGCCACCTTCAAGCATGGTCACAAACTCTTTACCTGCATTGATCAGTTCAGGGTCTTCTTCACCTACCGCTGGTGGTGGGCCAAATGCCAACAGGCCATTTTCAGAATGAAGGAAAATATCTTTATCGTTAGGTAAATAGCTTGCGATCTTGGTTGGTAAGCCAATACCTAGGTTCACATACGCGCCATCGGGAATATCCTGTGCCACACGTTTTGCAATCTGGTCACGGCTGAGTTTCTGGTAGCTCATGTTATTTCTCCTTATTGCTTACTGTGCGGGCTGTACTTGTACAACGTGCTGTACAAAGATACCTGGGGTGATGATGTGCTCTGGATCTAGTCCACCTAACTCAACCACCTCAGAAACCTGAACAATGGTGACATCAGCAGCCATGGCCATAATTGGGCCAAAGTTACGTGCAGATTTACGGTAAACCAGATTGCCCCAACGGTCGCCCTTGTAAGCTTTAATCAAGGCAAAGTCAGCCTTGATCGGATATTCGAGTACGTAATCTTTACCATCAATGTGACGGGTTTCTTTACCTTCAGCTAAAAGTGTTCCAAAGCCAGTTGGGGTAAACACAGCGCCTAAACCCATACCTGCTGCCTGAATACGACACGCCAGATTACCTTGTGGGACGACTTCAAGCTCGACCTTTCCGGCACGGTACAGTTCATCAAACACATAAGAGTCTGACTGACGTGGGAAAGAACAAATCACTTTTTTAACCGAACCGGCTTTCAACAATTTCGCCAGACCATAGTCGCCATTACCGGCATTGTTGCTGACAATGGTTAAATCTTTAATACCGAGTTCAATCAGTCCGTCAATGAGTTCAGCGGGTTGTCCTGCGGTACCAAAACCACCAATCAGAATGGTTGCACCATCTTTAATCTGCGATAGTACCTCGCTTAGTGAGGACTTACTTTTGTCAATCATGTGACAACTCCATTGTGCTCATTGAAGAAGAGATAGGTAAGAGAATTAGACACACGGGGGTAAGAAGTTAGATAAATATTTCACTCAATCCCGAGTGTTTCCCTTAGATTTCCCTTTTAAACATTCTTGATAATTTTCGTATTTTGATCTAGTAAGCTATCTATAGTTTTGTTCGATTTAAGATTTTTTTGTTCGATTATCGAACATTATCTAATTAAATTACTCAATTAACATTACAAGTTCAAAAGTTGTAAAAAATACTAATTATTTTTGATAGGTATATAGTAATAGGATATGCGCTTAGGCTATTTAAAAAATAAAATATTCCTAATCTATATAATATCTTAGGCCTGTGATTGTAAAATCAAACGAGCAAGTTCTAAATCGTCGGGATAAGTAATTTTTATATTATCAGAACGCCCCATGACCACCTGTACACTTTCCCCCATAGATTCAAGTGCGCTCGCCTCATCAGTAATAATCAAATTATTTTTTAAAGCTGTTTCTATCGCCTTTTTAAGTATTCCTATTTTAGCAATTTGAGGGGTCTGAGCCTGCCACAAACTCTCTCGACTCACAGTTTTGTCAATTTGCTGCTCTTTATTTACTTGCTTTAACGTATCGCGTACAGGAATTGCCAAAATAGCACTTTGGTTTGTTTCAATTGCACTTTTAACAAGAATGTTAAGACATTCAAAGGTCACACAAGGCCTTGCAGCATCATGTACTAATACCCAGTCATCTTCATCCGCTATTTGTAATAGATAATTTAAAGCGTTTAATACCGAGTGCACACGTTCAGCACCACCATTACAAAAATGCGCCTTATTTTTATCCTGAAAAGATAAAGTCGAAGCAAAGGTATCTTGTGCACCAATTGCTAAGACATAGCCACTTAGTGGGAGTTGACTTAAACGTCTAATCGTATGCTCTAAAACAGTAGCATCTTGAATATATTGATATTGCTTTAATTCAGTTTTGGAAAACCGACTTCCCGAACCAGCTGCAGGGACAACCGCCCATAATTTAGTCTGGGATGTCTGGTGATGGAGGTGTCTCATTGGTTTCCAAATCTACTTTAGCGTTAGGGTCAATATAAATAGGCTTATAATTGGTACTAATTGTACTCATTTGAACAAATGTTTCATGAGGTTTAACTAAACCAAGATCGAGACGAGCATGTTCTTCTATCGCTTCTGTACCATTTTTCAGGTCAAAAACTTCAGCTGCCAAAATACGGTTTCGCTCTTTAAGCTCATCATTTACTTCGGCTTGTTGTTGGATCTGCTGCATAAGCGCTTGATGAGGCAAATAACCGCCCTCACCTAACCAGAACTGATATTGCAATATAGCTACTAAAACAATAACCAGTAGCAATATGAGTTTGCTTGAAGTGGATCGAAATACTTCTAACATAGCATTAAGAGCTTTAATTTAAAAACTTTTATTAAGTTTTTGTATTGTATGACAATTTACAAGCGGCATGCAAAATTCCTGCAAAATTCCTGCAAAACTATGAATGGTCATATTACTTTAAATTGACCATTGTGACATGTTTCATTTTGTCAAAATTAAACCCAATTGGAAAGCAAAATAATGTTTATAAACACAACTGCTTATAAATCAATCTATGCATATAAAAGTTCCTCTTAAGAATGAGTAAAAACTGCAAATATCATAGAGAAACCCGCAACCACCAACATACAATCTAACAATAAATTAAAAGTTTTCTCCGACATCTTTATTACAAATGTTTTACCAATATAATTGCCAATAATTAGAGAAAAGCCAACCGCAACTCCCGCAATTAAAATATTTTGTTGTAAAACACCTAGTGCCCCAAAAGTTAAGCTTTTCGTTACGTAAATACCAAATGAAGCAGCCGCCTCTGTCGCTAAGAGAGCTCCCTTAGTTAAACCAAAACCATTAAAAACTGGGAGTAATAATGGACCTGTAGAGAAAACAACACCTGTAATATAGCCAAGCACTGCGCCTGCGATCACCATTTGCCATGAGTTGAATTTAAAACTATGGCGTTTGGCATAATGTCTCATCGGTATTAAACAGAAAAAAAATAAACCTATACATAAATTGGACAATATCGGTGACATGACCCATAACGTATTCGCTCCCAGTATCGTTGCGGGTACACCCAAACTTATAAATAAAAGAAATGCTTTAATGTTAAGTTCTTTACGCCACATCACTACACGTGAAATATTTCCCATGATTGCAGCAATCGCCATAATAGGTACTGCAAACTTCGCCCCAAAAATATAGGAAAGAATAGGTAACAAAATAATAGATGACCCAGTTCCCACCACTCCGCTAATCAACCCAGATAGGACTCCAATAACTGCAAGCGCCACATAGATCATATGTAAAACCAAAATAATAATTATTAAGTGACTACAATAATCTAGGTTTTAAAATCGTACTATAGCTCTCTTCTGTTTTTTAGTACTTAAAATTTTTATTCAAAGAAAATTTATCATTCATACAATCAAATGAATGAAACTTATTAGTCTCTATAAATTTTTTATTTTTAAACCATACAACATCTACGAAGATAAAGATGTGAAATGGGGTCTACCTTTATTTCCAGAAGCTTATTGCAAAACAAAAACACTTTAAATTAATACTTTATCATCACCGCAGCTGGGCTGAGTCTTTAAAAAACCGATGCTTAGGATAAATAAAAAGTGCTATTTCCAAAAACAGAAATAGCACTCAAATTTTAAATATTAATTTGGAATTAATACTTAAATAAATAAAGCATTATTCAAAAAATTAGTTTAAACCTTTAAACTCAGCTTTACCGCGGTAAGCAGCTTTAGTCAATTCTTCAATACGAAGCAATTGGTTGTACTTAGAAACACGGTCAGAACGGCAAAGTGAACCAGTTTTAATTTGGCCAGCCGCTGTACCTACTGCCAAGTCAGCAATAGTTGAATCTTCAGTTTCGCCAGAACGGTGAGAAATTACAGTTGTATAACCATTTTCTTTAGCAAGGTAGATTGCATCTAGAGTTTCAGTCAACGTACCAATTTGGTTGTATTTGATTAAGATAGAGTTACCTACTTTCTCATTAATACCACGTTGTAAAATCTTAGGGTTTGTAACGAACAAGTCATCACCTACCAATTGGATTTTGTCGCCAAGAATAGATGTCAAGTAAGACCAACCTTCCCAATCTGACTCATCTAAACCATCTTCAATTGAGATAATTGGATATTGGTTTACAAGACCTGCTAAATAGTCAGAGAACTGGTTGCTTGTGAATGCTTTATTGCCTTCACCTGCAAGAACATATTGACCATTTTTGTAGAATTCTGAAGATGCACAGTCAAGCGCCAACATAATATCAGAACCAGCTTTGTAACCAGTTTGACCGATAGCCTCAAGAATAACTGTGATTGCTTCTTCGTTTGAACGTAAGTTTGGTGCAAAACCACCTTCATCACCCACAGCAGTATTTAAACCCTTTTTGTTTAAAACTGATTTTAGAGAATGGAAGATTTCAGCACCTGCACGTAGTGCTTCAGCAAATGAAGTGAAGCCTACTGGCTCAATCATAAACTCTTGAATATCAACGTTATTGTCTGCATGCGAACCACCATTGATGATGTTCATCATTGGTACAGGCATAGTCAAAATCGTTTGACCACGTAAGTCAGCGATGTATTGGAAAAGAGGAATTTTCTTTTCATCAGCAGCAGCGCGTGCAACAGCTAATGACACAGCTAAAGTTGCATTTGCACCCAATTTTTCTTTGTTTTCAGTACCATCAAGTTCGATCATCGTATTATCGATGTCTTTTTGTTCAAATACTGATTTGCCCACTAAAGCGTCGCGGATAATCGTGTTTACGTTGTTAACCGCAGTTTTAACGCCTTTACCTAAGTAACGTGATTTATCACCGTCACGTAGTTCTAAAGCTTCACGAGAACCAGTTGAAGCACCAGATGGTGCACATGCACGACCAACAACCCCAGATTCTAAAATTACGTCTGCTTCGATGGTTGGGTTACCACGAGAATCCAAAATTTCACGTGCACGAATGTCAACGATTTGGCTCATGAACAATTCCTCTGTTGAATGAATAACGAGATGCAGATTACTGCATCAATGGGTGTCTAACTTTTTGAATCCTTTAACTAAAGTATCCAATTCTTTTATTTGTGCCAAGAACGGCTCAAGTTGTGACATACGTAATGCACAAGGTCCATCGCATTTTGCATGTTCTGGATCTGGATGAGCCTCTAAGAATAGCCCAGCCAAGCCAGTTGCCATTCCAGCACGTGCTAAAGTTGTAATTTGAGCACGACGACCACCTGCCGAGTCAGCACGACCACCAGGGGTTTGCAACGCATGTGTCACGTCAAAGAAAACTGGCACATTCATTTCTTTCATGATGTCAAAGCCAAGCATATCTACAACTAAATTGTTGTAACCAAATGCCGAGCCACGCTCACAAAGAATAAGTTTGTCATTTCCAGCTTCTAAACATTTGTGCAGAATATGACGCATTTCATGAGGAGCCAAAAACTGAGCTTTCTTAATGTTAATAATAGCTTGTGTTTTCGCCATTGCTTCAACAAGATCAGTCTGACGACTTAAGAAAGCTGGAAGCTGAATAATATCAGCGACTTCAGCAACTGCTGCTGCCTGATATGGCTCATGAACGTCGGTAATAATTGGCACATTAAAATGTTTTTTAATATCACCTAACCATTCAATGCCTTTTTCAAGTCCAGGACCACGGAATGAATGCAAACTAGAACGGTTTGCTTTATCAAAGCTCGCCTTAAATACATAAGGAATATCTAAGCGTTTACAAATATCTACATACGTTTCTGCAATTTCAAACGCTAAATCTTTTGATTCAAGTACGTTCATTCCGCCAAATAATACAAATGGCAAATGATTTGCCATTTGTATATCGCCTAAACGTACAACTTCTTGTGGTTTTAATTGTGACATTTAAACTTTCCCAGTTTATTTAAATCGCATTATTTACTTTTTTGATGCTGAGTTTTCGCAGCGTCAATAAAACTAGCAAATAATGGATGTCCATCACGTGGTGAACTTGTAAATTCCGGGTGGAATTGTACAGCAATAAACCAAGGATGTTCAGGAATTTCTACAGTTTCAACCAAATGTTGTGCTGAAGAATAACCAGAAATCTTCATACCAGCTTTTTCAATCGACTCGATGAAACGGTTATTCATTTCATAACGATGACGATGACGTTCAGTGATTTCAGCTTTACCGTAGACTTCACGTGTTTTTGTGCCTTCAACCAATTCTGATTTTTGAGCACCTAAACGCATTGTTCCGCCCAAATCAGACTCGAGGCTACGTTGTTGCAATTCGCCGCGCTCATCCAACCATTCAGTAATTAAACCAATAAGTGGATATTTTGTAGAGCGATTAAATTCGGTAGAAGAAGCTTCTGGCATACCTGCAACATGGCGAGCATATTCAATAACCGCCAATTGCATACCTAAACAGATGCCTAAGAACGGAATACGATTTTCACGTGCGTATTGAATAGCTTTCATTTTGCCTTCAGTACCACGTTCACCAAAACCACCTGGAACTAAGATTGCATCAGCTGTATTTAAAATAGAAACATCTTGATTTTCAAGCTCTTCAGCATTGACGTAATCAATTTGTACTTTTACGCGATTTTTAATACCTGCATGCAACAATGCTTCATTTACAGACTTATAAGCATCTGGTAATTCAACATATTTACCAACCATAGCTACACGTAAAGTGTATTCAGGGTTCAATAATGCTTCGACTACATTGTCCCAATCTTCTAGATTTGCTTCTGGAAGATCATTAAACCCAAAACGTTCACAGATTAAGTCATCAACGTTTTGTTCATAGAATGTACGTGGAATTTGATAAATAGTTTTCGCATCTTTACATACCACTACAGCACGTGCTTCTACGTTAGTGAACAATGCAATTTTACGTTTAGTATCAACATCTACATCATATTCAGTACGACAGATAAGGATATCTGGCTGAATACCAATTGAAAGTAACTCTTTTACAGAGTGCTGAGTTGGTTTAGTTTTTAACTCTGCTGCCGACTTAATATATGGCAACAAGGTTAAATGCATAAGCATGGTACGTTTATGACCAAGCTCAACCATTAATTGACGTACCGATTCCATGAACGGTAAAGATTCAATATCACCTACCGTACCACCAATCTCTACGATAGCAACATCATAGCCTTCGCCTGCGCGAAGAACACGTTCTTTAATATTATCGGTAATATGAGGAATAACCTGAACTGTACCACCTAAGTAATCACCACGACGCTCTTTATTCAAAACGTCTTGATATACACGACCACTCGTGAAATTGTTGAGTTTGGTCATTTTCGCGCGACGTAAGAAACGTTCGTAATAACCCAGATCTAGGTCGGTTTCTGCACCATCTTCGGTAACAAAAACTTCACCATGCTGGAATGGGCTCATTGTCCCTGGATCGACATTAATATAAGGATCCATTTTAACCATTGTGACTTTCAAGCCACGAGCTTCCAAAAGTGCAGCAACAGAAGCAGCAGAAATACCTTTACCTAGTGATGAAACCACACCACCAGTGACAAAAATAAAATGGGTCATTAAGTTTCTCATACAATCAAGCCGAAATCGGCCTACAATGTTTGGCAATTTTACTGTACTCTGCCCCTATAAAGCAAAGTCAAACCGCATCAATTCAAAGAACAATAAACAACTGGTTATTCTAACAGCATTTTTAATAAAAAATTAGCTCAATCTGACATGATTTTTTCATTGCTATTTACTGTTATAATGACAACTCCTCAATTAAATGTTGTTTTGGGCAATGGCAAATAAAAAACTTTTAATCTGTGCTGCAATTGCGGCTGGACTATTGTTAACCGCATGCGTTAAAAAAGAGACACCGAAAGAAGAAGAGCAAGACAAGGTTGAAACTGCTGTTTCAGAACCTCAATCAGCGAAACCTGCAAAATTTGAATCTTTAGAGAGTGTTGATACTCACCAAGAAGCTCAAGAGCAAGCGCAACAACAAGTTGAAGTTCAACGTGAAGAAACAGCCAATACTACAACTGAAATCCGCCGTGAAACTCGTCCTGCACACTCTAGTGAATCTTCACAGACACAAGTTGCTGAACAACCTACATCTGAGACACCTAAAGTAGAACCTAAGCCAGAAAAAAAATCTGAACCTAAAGCCGAACCAAAACCAGAAAAAAAGGCTGAACCTAAACAGGAAAAAGCTCAGTCAAAACCAGCTAAGGCACCTGCAAATACAGAAGATGATGCTGTTGCTGCTGCTATTGCTGCTGCGACACCAGCACTTAAAAACTAAGCTTATGTTTAGTAATGCCCAAATTAATCTTTTAATTTGGGCATTTTTTTAAATATTCTTTGTTCAAATAAATTTAATTTTCTTATTTTTGTCTTTAAAGTTCTCTTGTTTATCATTTTAGGACAATCTCTTTTAAACCGTTCAAAAATTATTGACTCTGCTCTTGTCTACTTATAATTTCTACCAACAAGTTCTTTTTTGGAACTTAATTAAAAAATATTGGAGCCAAAAATGAAAACAGCTTTAAACCGTGTACCTGCCTCTTTTCCTGTCCGCCGTATGGACTACAATTTTAATGATATTCCACGCTATTGGTGCAATGATGAGCCTTCACTAACTCATTACTTCACTGGTCTTTCTACTTTATTTCCTGAAGGAGAATCTTATTTTGTTAGATCTGTCCGTGCTTTACGTACTAAAGCCAAAGAGAATAAAATTTTAGATACAGAGATAGGTGCATTTATTGGCCAAGAAGCAATGCATTCAAAAGAACACCATGCTTTTCATGTCAGCGCCCAGCAACATGGTTTAGATCCTGAATCACTAGAGAAAGCCACAGGAATTATCTTAAAAGGTATCGAAAAAGTCTTTAGTAAAAAATGGAATTTACTGGTAACCGTTGGACTGGAGCACTATACAGCGGTTCTGGTGGTAAGCATGATGCAATCAGTAAATGAACTTATGACTGATACAACTATTCGTAACTTATGGTTATGGCACAGTATAGAAGAAACCGAGCATAAAGCTGTTGCATTCGACTTATATCAATATCTATATGGCAATGGATTAAATGCTTATATTCCACGCATTTCAGTTTTTACCTTTAGCTTAATTCTCATTACAGCCTTTTCAACGATTTACCAAGTCGTTCTGATGAAACGTGATAAACAACTGACCAATTTCAAATCTTGGCGCAATTTTTTTAGCTTTGCCAGCAAACAATATAAAATTTTGATTCCTAAATTTCTTGAATATTATCGTTTTGATTTCCATCCCAATCACACAGATGAAAAAGCTTTGGTTGCCACCACCAAAATAAAACTTAGAATAAATGATAGTTCACTTCTTTTATCTTAAAAGATAAATAATAAAGCCCAAAGTTTGGGCTTTATTTAAAATGTTTATCTATTTATTACGTTCAATCAAAAAATAATCAGACATGAGGCGTGCTGCCCATGATGTGCTACGCCATCCCTCATAAAATGCACAATGACTTCCTTTTTTTGTCGTCACCACAGCAATATTACTCATTTGCTGAATAGGTGCTTTATAAGGTTCCAAGTTCTTAATTAAACACACAGGATCGTCTTCTGCATTAAGAATCATCAATGGCGTTTTTATATTCTCAAATACGTAAATTGGGTTAATAGATTTACAGTAAGTTTCATAATCTTGATAACCAGCCATTTCAAAATATTCTTTTTCAAATTCCTCTAAATTGGTTGTCGATAAAACTTTTTCTAAAGATGCAATTTTACTCCATGTATCTTGATATGGATAAATAAAATACTTGAAGAGCTTTTTTGTCATCATTTTACTGTAAAAAGGATGAACATTTTTAAAGCCGATTTCAGTATTGTAACCTGGGCACATCGCAAAAGCAGCTTTAAAAGGCGTATCCTCCCCTTGCTCTCCCAAATAGCGAACGAGTAAGCCCGTACCAGCTGAGGAACCTACTGCATATAAATCTGAAGCTGGAAATAAACTTTGAATATGGTTAAGCTGTTCTTTTAAATCCCTCGTAGACCCAAAAAGAGAAATTTGTGGCACAGGCATTGGTAAACCCGCATGACCACGGCGAAGGCAAAGCGCAATTCGCCAGCCCGTATATTGATGTAAATCACGTACCAACTCACGCATACTTTCAGGCGTACCTGTAATTGTATGCATGATTACAATTGTTGGCGTATCAGCAGGTAAATTGTAGCCATACCAAGCAATTGCCGTTACACCACCGTCACACATAGTCAGTTGATCAATTCGATCATATTCAAGTTTTATTGTTTTTTTTCTAATAATATCAAAGTAAAGCAAATGAACATGATTATTCATTAACCATGGCGTAGGGCGATATTTCTGTTTGAGTTGAGGGAGCTTATCTAAAATATCTTTTATTTTCCCTTCTGGATCATAATAAATTTTTGGATGTTCAGCACCTAATGCTAAATCAATAAGTTCTGAACCGAGATCTTTAATTCTATTAAAAACAGATATGCCCATATCCAATGCCTACCTAAGATTATGAGTTAAATGATTGCCGCGCTATGACTGCAACCTGCCGTCCCCAAACTGCGTAAACTTCCTTACTTGGATGAAAACCATCACTTGCCATTGGTAAATTCATGGCTTGAAAAGTTTCAATATCGTATTGAAGAAACTCAAACTGACTTTGTGGTTCTAACCACTGTTGTAATTGTTCATTCATCTGCTTTGCATATTGCCCAAACAACCAAGCCAATGGGTTAGGTAAAGTTGGAAAATGCTGCATGGGAGGTACACCAGAGACTATAATCAACTTTGGCTGGAAACGTGCTTGTATATATTCAAATAATTGCTTCTGCTGTTTGATCCATGATTTAGCCGATGTTAGCTTTATGACATCATTTACACCAATAGACGTAATAACAACATCATAATTTTGCTGCTCTAAATGCTGTAAAGCTTGAAAAACCTGCTTCGTCGTATCACCTGTTTTTGCATGAAGCTTCCAACTTATCAAATATTGATCTTGTAACTCAGAAATAATTGCGCCAGATAAAGCGTCTTGTTGTGTTTCAACGCCAACACCCGCTGCAGCAGAGTCTCCTAAAATAAGTAGTGACAAAGGTCTTCCATTGCCAATTAGGCCTTCTCTTTCACCACTGGCTTCTAGTAAGCGTGGTGTATTCTTACGAAGCTTTGTTCCCTGCACAAAAAGTACAGGCAACAATACTAAAGTTGAAAGTTTTAACCACATTCTATTAATCTCTATCTTACTTAGGCTATTTAATAAAATTATTGCGGTTTGAATTGAGTAATTCTTGCACCCATCTGCTCAGCCAATGCAGCTAAACCACTCATTGGACGAATCATAACTTCAAAATCAATAATTTTACCTTGTTCATTAAAACGAATCATATCAATACCTTTTAATGACTTGCCGCTGACATTGGCACTGAACTCAAGCACTACATTCTCGCCATCTTCTGTATAAAACTCACGATGATATATAAAGTTTTCGAACACCTGAATAACATTAGTAAGAATGAAGAAAACGACCTGCTTTCCTTCGTAAGGTTTATAGGCAACTGGTGAACGAAAAACCACCTCATCTGCCAGTAAATCATTTAGATCGGACAAGTTACCTGCCTGAATCATGTGATGCCATTTTTCTAGAGACTGTTTTGTTGTTTGAAGTGTCATTGTTGTTTTATCCCATAATTAAACCAATGAAGTTAGGGGCATTTCCTTATAAAGAAATGCCCCCACAAAATTTATAGTACTGCTGCTAGTTCAGCACCTTGACGTATTGCACGTTTTGCATCTAGTTCTCCTGCCTCTTTAGCACCACCAATTAAATGGACATTTTTACCGTCTGTTTTTAATTGGTCATACATCGCAGTGAAAGATTCTTGACCAGCACAAATCACAACATGATCAACTTCAAGCACACTTGGTTGTCCATCTATAGTGATATGTAAGCCCTGATCATCTACTTTGTCGTATTGAACGCCTGCAAGCATTTTAACTTGGCGATTTTTAAGGCCCGCACGATGAATCCATCCTGTAGTTTTACCTAAACCAGCACCTACAACAGCAGTCTTACGTTGCAGTAAATAGATTTCTCGTTCAGAAGTCTCAACTTTTGGCTGTTTTAAACCGCCTACATGCTCATATTGAGTGTCAATTCCCCACTCTTCATAAAACTTTTCTGGGTTTAAACTGCCACTTTCACCTTCATGAGTGAGATATTCAGCCGTATCAAAACCAATACCACCCGCCCCAATAATGGCTACACGCTGTCCCACTGGCACACGTTCTTTTAAAACTTGTAAGTAGCTAAGTACTTTAGGATGATCAATACCTTCAAATTGTAATTGACGAGGCGTTACACCAGTTGCAACTACAATTTCATCAAAATTTGCTTGGCTCAACTCTTCATAAGTTGCTTTATGGTTCAAAATTAGCTCAATATTTGGTCGCAACTCAATTTGGCGACCAAAGTAGCGTAAGGTTTCATAGAACTCTTCTTTTCCAGGAACAGTCTTTGCAATATTAAATTGGCCACCAATTTGATGACTAGCTTCAAAAACTTTAACTTGATGTCCACGGTCAGCTGCATATACAGCAAAACTTAAACCCGCAGGTCCTGCACCAATAACAGCTATATTTTTGTGATTTTGCGCTTCTTTAAAAATAAGTTCTGTTTCATAACATGCACGCGGATTCACTAAACATGTCGCAATTTTCATGGAGAAAATATGGTCTAAACAAGCTTGGTTACATCCAATACACGTATTAATTTCATCACTACGGCCTTCACTTGCCTTCAAGACGAACTCAGCATCAGCTAGCATTGGGCGTGCCATTGAAATCATATCAGCATGGCCAGATGCCAATACATGCTCCGCCATTTCAGGTGTATTAATTCGGTTAGAAGTAACTAAAGGGATAGAGACTTCACCTTTAAGTTTTTCAGTAACCCACGTAAACGCAGCACGAGGAACTTTGGTCGCAATTGTTGGGATACGAGCTTCATGCCAGCCAATCCCTGTATTAATAATAGTTGCACCTGCTTTTTCAATTTCTTTTGCAAGCTGAATCACTTCTTCAATACTTGAACCACCTTCAACTAAATCAAGCATTGATAGACGATAAATAATAATAAAGTTTTCACCCACTAAAGCACGCGTACGTTTTACGATTTCAATAGGAAAACGAATACGGTTTTCGTAGCTACCACCCCATTCATCATCACGATGATTCGTACGCGCGGCAATGAACTCATTAATTAAATAACCTTCAGAACCCATGATTTCCACACCATCATAGCCCGCATATTGAGCAAGTTTTGCGCAATTTGCAAAATCATCAATGGTCTGTTGCACCTCAGCAGAACTTAAAGCTTTTGGCTTAATTGGGTTAATCGGTGCTTGAATTGCTGAAGGAGCAACGTTATTTGCCTGATAAGAATAGCGTCCAGTATGTAAAATCTGCATAGCAATTTTGCCCCCAGCTTCATGAACAGCTTGGGTAATCACTTTATGTTTTTCAGCTTCTTCAACTGTATCTAACTTCGTACCATGGCTAAATACAACACCATCATCATTCGGAGAAACACCACCAGTTACAATCAACCCCACATCACCTTTTGCACGCTCAGCATAAAACGCAGCCATGCGCTCATATCCCTGCGGTGCTTCTTCTAACCCAATATGCATAGACCCCATAAGCACACGGTTTTTTAAAGTAGTAAAGCCTAAATCAAGTGGCTTTAATAAATGCGGATAAGCTGACATATTTTCTCCTTTGGCTAGCAATAAGCTTGCTAATGCAACTTGTTGCATTAATTTATAATCAAATTTTGACTTTTATGCAACATGTTGCATAATCTCATCAGTCACACTTTACTTTTGCTTACAAACCGGATTGCTATGTCACTTCCTCATGTTTTATTAACCAGTTTGCTTGAACGACCAAGTACAGGGTTCGAACTTGCCCGCCGGTTTGATCGTTCAATCGGTTTTTTCTGGAATGCCACACATCAGCAAATTTATCGTGAACTCAATAACATGCTTAAAAAAGGCTGGGTTTCTACTTTAGAAAATGAGATGGATAGTGGTCGAAAGAAAACTTATCAGGTCGAACAGCTTGGACGTATAGAGCTTGCTTCATGGATGACCCAGCAGAGTGAACCCGCGCAGCTTAGAGATGACTTAATGGTTAGATTGCGTGCCGAAGCACAATTAGGCAATAATCAGATATTACCTGAACTGTTAAGACATCTTGGTTTACACCAAGAAAAGCTCAAGCTTTACCAAAGTATCTATGATAAAGATTTTAAAGACAGCGATGGTTTAGATAACCGAGTGTTATATATTCACAAAATGATATTAGAACTCGGTATTACTATGGAAACCGAGTGGATCAAATGGTCAGAGCAGGTCATCCCTCAATTAAATTTTTTTACTCAAGATAACGTATCTGGAGAATAACCATGCCTTATTACACCATGCTCGATCAGGAAAACTTATTTGTACGCCGTGTTGGTCGTGGTGAACCAGTTTTGGTTTTATCTGGTCTTGGCATGCAAAGCTGGCAATGGCTCCCTTTTATTTATGCAAACCGTAAAGAATATGAGTTTATTATTCCTGACTGGCGTGGTTTTGGGGGTTCAAAGAACTGTGCAATCCCTGAACAAGATGCAATTTCTAGCCACTGGCAAGATGTCGCCCATTTAATAGAACAATTAAAACTCGATAACTTCATCTTGATGGGTTATTCAATGGGTGCCACGACAGCCATGCATGGTATGAAGCATGCTCATCTGGCTCAGCAGTTAAAAGCCTACTTACATATCGACCAAACACCAAAAATATCTGTCGATTCAACATGGGAATATGGTCTCTTCGGCCCTCTGCACCCCCAGTTCAAACAATTATTAAATGATATCTATCAATTATTATCAAAGCACAAAAATGCTAAATATCTTTATGAATTAGCACTTCCAGATCGACAAGAACTAGTTCGTCTTTGGGTAGATTTTATTGAGTTACAAAGTAGCAATCCATTTAGCCCATTAGTTTTTAAAACAGCGCTCAAACAACCTTTTCTACAAAAATATTTATTACCAATTCAACGTCTAGATTATTTATTTTGGTATGTCGAAAATTATCTTTATCACAATGAAGATTATCGTGAAGCCATTCAACAATTACAATGCCCAACAACCTTCTTTATTGGTCGTAACTCGACACTTTATCCAGAAACTGGGCAAACACTTATTGCACACAGCGTTGAACATGCAAAAGCAATTTATTTTGAACATTCAGGCCATACCCCCTTATTAACAGAACCAAAAAAATTCGGTCATGAAATTACTACCTTCTTGTCCGAACTTAAACAAGCTTCTTAATAAAAAGGATCTGCTAAAACAGAACAGATCCTTTTTAAATGCTAAATCATTAAGCAGAATGTGCTAATTCACTCGCTTTTAATTGCTCAGCAACACCTAACAAAAGTTGTTCAGTTTTGTCCCACCCTAAACAACCATCAGTTACTGACTGTCCATAAGTCATATCACAAGAAATCTTTTGGCTACCATCAACCAAATGACTTTCAATCATGACACCCTTTACCTGAGTTTTTAAACGCTCAGCAACGATTTTCTGCAAAACCTCTGGCTGACGTAAAGGATCTTTACCACTGTTACCATGACTACAGTCAATGACTAATGCAGGAAGATTTTGTTTGTATTTTTCACGTATTGCCTGAATTGAAGCTAAATCATAGTTAGGGCCATGATTTGCTCCACGCAAAATCAAATGTGGCAATGGATTTCCAGCACTCTGAATCACTGAAGGCAAGCCTTGTTGGTTCATGCCTAAAAATTGATGCTCATTTTGTGCTGACTGAATCGCATCTAATGCAATCTGAATTGAACCATCTGTACCATTCTTGAAACCAATGCTGTATGGCATATGACTTGAAATTTCACGGTGAATCTGAGACTCACTTGTACGAGCACCTATTGCACCCCAAGCCAATAAATCATCGAAATAACCGGTTGCCATTGGACTTAAAATTTCACTGGCAATCGGCAAGCCTTTTTCAATAATTTGCAAATAAAGCTCACGTGATTTTTCTAAACCTAATTGTAGGTTAGATGAACCATCTAGATTTGGGTCATACATAAAGCCCTTCCACCCCACAGTTGTACGAGGCTTTTCAATATAAGTACGCATCACTATAAAAATTTGGTCTTTTACTTTTTCTTGTAGTTTTTGTAATTTTTCTGCGTATTCAAGAACCGCAACTGGATCATGAATTGAACATGGTCCTGTAATAACCATTAAACGCTGATCTTTACCAGCAAGAATATTTTGAATAATTTGGCGGTGTTCTGCAACTTGGCGTGCGAAGGTCTGCACAAGCGGATATTTGGCTTTTAACTGGAGAGGCAAACTAACTGGTGTTTCTTTTGTATTACTTTGAGTTAGTAAAGTATTTAAAGCATTCATTGGTCTTTTCCTTTGGACTGAAACCGAATCAGTCCGATCATTTATTTGAGCGTTTTGGATCTATTCGTTGGCAAAGGTAGGCAAAAGTAAAACCAATAAAAGTTGCTAAAGTATGAATAAGTCATATTGTTCATTTTGAGTTCCTCGATTTGAAAAAGATAAAGCATAAAAAAACCTGATCGGGGTTGCCGATCAGGTATTAACTGTGATGGGCAACTTTCGTGCCCGAATACGCTCAGGCAACTAACTAAATTGCCAGAAATAAAAGTAAGCGTTAGAATTCACAGATTGATTTAACATCTTTATCTCAAATATTAAAAAATGTTCCTTAACTCTAAAATACGCATTGTTGATGAGTTTGACAAGTAGTTTTTGAGAAAAATTTCTTATTTTACATTTAAAATTTAACTATCTACTTTCATGGTTAACGAATTAGTCCCTGAGGCTGCAAAATAATCAAACTTGCTCCGCAAAGTACAATTACCCCTCCTAAAAGATCCCAGCGTGTTAAAGCGACCTGATCGACAAAACGAAGCCACATCAGTGCAGTAAAAATATAAATACCACCATAGGCGGCATAAATTCGCCCAGAAGCCGCAGGATGTAAGGTGAGCAACCACACAAACACCGCCAAACTCAGCACTGTAGGTAACCATAACCATGCCGACTTTCCTTCTTTTAAAATAAGATAAGGAAAGTAGCAACCCAAAATTTCAGCGATTGCAGTAATAATAAATAACCCGAAAACGCTGAGTATTCGGGTTATAGAAAGACTATCAACTAACATAGATTAAGCTGGTTCTGCCGTATGGTGATCTTCAAAAACTTCAAGTTTTAAGCCAACCGCTTTACCATCTTCTTGTTTCACTGATACCGCCACATTACCGCCATGATCTGCAAGTTCACCAAACAGAATCATTTCAGCCAATGGTTTCTTCAAGTGTTCTTGAATGAGACGTTGCATTGGACGTGCGCCCATTAAACGGTCATAACCATTCGTTGCTAACCAATCACGTGCACTTTGATCAACATCAAGTACTACTTGTTTGTCATCTAGTTGAGCTTGCAATTCTGTTAAGAATTTATCAACTACAGATTCAATTACTGTGGTTGGTAAAGCCTTGAACTGAATAACACTATCTAGGCGGTTACGAAACTCTGGAGAAAATGCCCGTTTCATTGCTTCTTGGTTGTCTGAACTATGGTCTTGCTCAGTAAATCCAATACTTGCACGTGAAATACTTTCTGCACCAATGTTCGTAGTCAGTACAATAATGACATTTCTAAAGTCTGACTTACGGCCATTATTGTCAGTCAATGCACCATGGTCCATGATTTGTAATAAGAGATTAAACACATCAGGATGTGCTTTCTCAATTTCATCCAACAATAAAACACAATGCGGATTTTTATGGATCGCGTCTGTTAACAAACCACCCTGGTCATAACCTACATAGCCCGGAGGAGCACCAATTAAGCGAGAAACCGCATGACGTTCCATATACTCAGACATATCGAAACGAACCAGCTCAACACCTAATATTTTTGCTAATTGCTTTGTAACTTCAGTTTTACCTACACCTGTTGGGCCAGCAAACACGAAGCTACCGACAGGCTTATCTGGCGATTTCAAACCAGCACGTGATAACTTGATTGCAGAAGCTAATGCAGTGATTGCCTCATCTTGACCAAATACAACACGTTTTAGATCACGCTCAAGATTTTCAAGCACTGATTTATCATCTTTAGACACTGTCTTAGGCGGAATACGCGCAATTTTAGAAACGATGTCTTCAATGTTTTCTACAGTAATTAAACTATCTTCACTTTCTGCTTTTAAACGGCGCTGTGCACCTGCTTCATCAATCACATCAATTGCTTTATCTGGCAAAAAACGGTCATTAATAAATTTTGCAGAAAGTTCAACCGCAGAAACCAAAGCTTTATCGTCATATTGTACGTGGTGAAAATCTTCAAATTTAGTTTTCAAGCCACGTAAAATATCAATAGTCTCAGAAATGCTCGGTTCATTTACGTCAATTTTCTGGAAACGGCGAGATAATGCATGATCCTTTTCAAATACCTGACGATATTCTTGGAAAGTCGTCGAACCGATGCAACGTAAAGTACCATTTGCCAATGCGGGTTTAATGAGATTCGATGCATCCATTGTGCTGCCCATACTTGAACCTGCACCAATGATCATATGGATTTCATCAATGAATAAAATCGCATTTGGATTTTTCTTCAAAGCATTTAACAACTGTTTTAAGCGTTTTTCAAAGTCACCACGATATTTCGTGCCAGCGACCAATGCACCAATATCGAGACTATAAATTTCTGCATTGCTCAGTGGTTTTGGCGCTTTACCATTGACAATGAGCCATGCAAGACCTTCTGCAATTGAGGTTTTACCTACTCCCGGATCGCCCACTAGTAAGGGGTTATTTTTGCGACGGCGACAAAGAATTTGTGCTGTACGCTCAATTTCTTTTTCACGACCAATGAGTGGGTCAGTTTTTCCTTTTTGCGCTTCAACATTTAAATTGAGCGTATAAAGTTCCAATGGCCCAGCATTGCCTGAGTTGCTTTCACCTTCAATGTCTTCAACTTCTTCTTCAACCTGAACTTCTTCTTTACGTGTCCCATGAGACAAATATTGAGTCAAAGTCAATCGGTTGATTTGATGACGTTTAAGCAAGTAAACAGCAAAAGAATCACGCTCTGAGTACATTGCGACCAAAACGTCCGCACCTTCAACAGTACGGTCACCACCACTTGATTGCACGTGGAAAATCGCACGTTGCAAAATACGGTCGAAACTTTCTGTTGGATGTGGAGCTTGCTCGCTATTTTCGCCAAGCTTAGGAGTATGCTGTTCTACATATTCTTCTAATTCTTTACGTAAAGAAACAATATCAGCCCCGCATGCCTTTAATGCATTTACGGCCGAATCGTTATCGAGTAAGGCTAATAGTAAGTGTTCAACTGTAAGAAACTCATGTCTCTTTTGACGAGCCATGCTAACAGCCAAACGTAATGATACTTCTAATTGACGACTGAGCATGTGACCCCCTTATGCTTTAGGCTCAATCTGGCAAAGTAATGGATGACCTTGCGATCGAGCGTAATTATTAACAAGGTTTGCCTTGGTTTCCGCGATGTCTCTTGGATATACTCCGGCAGTACCTTTACCTTCATAGTGTACTGTTAGCATTACTTGAGTTGCTTGGTCAAGATTCATTGCAAAGTATTGTTGTAAAATTTCAATTACAAAGTCCATTGGCGTGTAATCGTCGTTCAATAATACAACTGCATATAATGGGGGGCGCTTGAGTTCAGGAGGTGCTGTTTGAACAACAACCTCTCCATCATGATCTTCGTTTTGCGAATCACTTAAGCGTGGATTGAAGTGCCAATCGACATAGCCAGACTGCTGAAAAGAAGCCTTAATATCTTTTAAATTTGTTTGACGCTTATTTGTTCGCATATAATGTTACTATTGTGAATTTGCTTCAGCTTGGGGAATTTCTGCAACAAAAGCAGAAGGTGTTTCGACAGGTTTACCACGCTGCCAACTAAAACGCTTAATCACTGGTGTATCAGAACCACCTGTTAAACGCACTTCAATAAATTGAGGTGTAAAACCCTTAGGCATCGTCCAACGGCCAGTTAAACGCTCAAAATCGCTGAAGTTAAAGTTTTTATCTTCAAGTGGCACAACCAAAACTTCTGTATCTTTAATCAGTCTGATCTCGACTGAACCAGAAGCATGGTGCTTGCTTGGACTGACTTGCACCAGATCAAGCTGATATTCATAAGCGTTTTCTGGTAACGGCTTAATTGCTAAATTCTGGATCGTTAAGCTTAAACCACCACGCTGCCTTAAAATATCGCGGTAGATATTACTCATACCTTCTTGTTGAGTCTTATCAGCATTGGCTTGATTAAGTGCTGTAAACAAGTCATTTGCATTTGTAACGGCAACATCACGCTCTTGTACAGCAGCATTCAGACTTTTGTTAACTGCATCTAATGCTGTTTTTTGTTTTTGCACTACCTCAACCAATTGCTCTGCATCTGCATCATAACCTACAACAGTTAAACCTTGACGGTGTCCAATTGTATAGCCGAGCGCAAAACAACCACTCATTAAAATAGCTGCACCAATAAACAAAGGTCTGTTGGTGTTTAAAAATTTTTTCTTTTGCAACGAACTTTCTGCTGAAGTCGTCTGTTCCGAGTTTTGCATCGTCATCTCAGTGTTTAAGATCAGAGTCAAGACACACATTTAAATCGAAATTTAAATGTGTGTGAAGCACAAAAGAGTTTTTTATGGTAATAAACCAATCCCTTGTAAGCCTTCGTCTTCATTAAAGCCAAACATAAGGTTCATATTTTGTACAGCTTGACCAGATGCACCTTTCACAAGGTTATCTTGAGCCGCCAAAATAATGAGTTTATTTGGTTGTGGTTTATACAAAGCAATACGTAATTCATTTGCTCCACGCACACTACGTGTTTCAGGTGAACTATTTGCAGGCATAACATCTACAAATTTTTCATTTGCATAGAAGCTTTCATACAATGCTTGTAAATCCGTTTGTTTACCCGCTTCAGTTAAGTCTACATAAATTGTACTTAGCATACCGCGAATCATCGGAACTAGATGGGGAACAAATAAAAGACCGTCGAACCCATCTTTTTGCCCTGAAATATTTTCTAGTGCTTCTACAATTTCTGGATGATGACGATGACCTGCAATGCCATAAGCTTTAAAGTTATCTGCGTTTTCACTATAAATCATGCCCAAACTTGCTTTACGGCCTGCACCTGAAACACCTGATTTTGCATCAATAATAATATTTTTTGTTTCAATAAGTGCTTGTGCTGATTTTAAAAGCGGAGCCAAACCTAATTGAACCGTAGTTGGATAACAACCTGGGTTACCAATGACTTGAGCCTGTTTAATTTTTTCACGGTTTAGTTCAGTTAAACCATAAACAGAATCTTTTAATACATCTGGGCACGCATGTTCCATGCCATACCATTTTTCAAACTGTTCAAGATTCTGTAAACGAAAGTCTGCCGCTAAATCAATAACTTTTGTTCCTGCCGCGATCAAATCCTTAGCATGCTGCATAGCAACACCGTGTGGGGTCGCAAAAAATACAACATCACACTCTTTTAGTGCATCGATATTTAAATCTGAAAATTGAAGATCTGTATGCCCACGTAAATTTGGGAACATATCAGCAACTGGTTTACCTGCTTCTGTACGTGAAGTCAGAACTCGAACCTGCGCTTTTGGGTGTCGTAATAAAATACGTAATAGTTCAACGCCTGTATAACCAGTTCCACCAACAATTCCGACAGAAATCACGTGCATTACCTCAAATTTTGAATCTATACTTGCGGTAGTATGACAGGATGTCCAAGCTTACAAAACCATTTCATGCTTGGTAATTTTAATTTTTTTATTTTTAGCGTTAATTACATAGCGCTTGCTGGTCTGTCAGAACCAAACAAATATCAGTAAATAACGACCAGATTCATTTTTGGAGAGCTAGGATGCTTGATCAATCAAGAAAAATAAAGTTGTGCACGTACCTCGGCCTGAGTACTTTAATTTTAAGCGCAGTGCTCGTTGGATGTGGAGGTGGCAGTAGCAGTGGAGGCTCATCTAGCACTCCAACACCGACTACGCCCACTCCCGAAGTCATGACCGATTTTATATTGAAAACCCCTGTCGAACTGCGCAATGTTCAACTCAAGGTATATGATAACACTGACAATAGTATTTTGATTGATACTCAAGTTGCCAGCTTAACGAGTTATAATATTAAACTTCCAAGTACTAAATTGAATCGCCTTTATCGCATTGAAGTCATAACGCAAAGCTCATCTCAGGTATTTGATCCAATTAAGTCTACATACCAGAATATTTCTGGGGTCTATCACGCTTTTATTACTCCAAGTTCAATCAGCAATAAAACTCAGTTCATTAGTCCAAGTTCTGAAGCAATTTACCAACGTGCTGTCATCAGATCAGGACAACTTCCTCAAGAAACTATAGATCCGACTCGTATTGAACAATCACATGTTGATTTGGCTTCTCAAGATGTTTATACGGCTCTTATTAGCGCTTTTAAAGATGCTGCCATCCCAAGTTTGAGTCCTGCCAGCCCTCTGACTGTTCTAAATTTATTACAGTACTCCACCAAGCAACCAACTACCTATGTTGATAGCTATCTTAGCCTTGGCTATTTACAATATTGGAATACGATTCATGGCAGTACCAATGCATATCAAGAACTCACAAATAGCCTTGCGACTGATTTAAAAGATGGATATTTAGACGGTAAAAAGCTTATCGGTGACAATACGACCATGACACCTATTTTTATTCCATCACCCGATAATATTGACCCATCAAAAAACACCCTGTTAGATATGGCAGCCAATCAAAAAGTAACTCGCGATTATTTTGCGACTAATTTAAAAGTTGCCACATTGCAATTAGCAGATTCACAAAGCCAATCTAGTTTAGATCAAACAGGATATGCTCTTTTACAAAAGAAACTCTATTCCGGCGTTGTACCTTCTGGCAATACAACTGATTTTTTCCGCATAGATGGTGCTGGTGATTATCGACGTGCTGTCGGTTTTAGTGGTATTACGGCGACTTGTAATGGTTCTGCTTATCCATGTAAACAAGGTTTAACTAGTATTAATATTTCTGACCCTAAACTCCCTGCTACAGATTATTTAGTCGGCCACTATGAAAACAGCGCATCAGGCTGCCAACTTAATTTCCGTGCCAATGGTCAAATTGAATTAATTCAAGGTTCTCAAATTTATCGTTCTGCTTTAAGTGCAGATAGTACCGATAACTTATTGCAGACTGACGCTGCAAGTTATAGTTACTTGCTTAATTCCAGTTCATCTGAACCGAACAATTCAACACAGCAATATAACTTTATACAGTTACACATTAAGGCAAATAAAATAGTGAGTGCCCAAGCTGGTCTCGATAGCCGCAAAGCACCCGACGTATTACAAACAACTCAATTAGAATGTAGCTTTAGTTAAACTGTGACATACCACCACGCAGGCAATGGATTACCCTTTAGTTGTCTGCGATGCTGTATATAGTTAGGGTCGAACTTAGCAACTTCGGCCCAAAATGCAGGACTATGATCGAAGTGTTTGGTGTGTGCTAGCTCATGAATACATACATACCGCGTAATTTGAACAGGCATAAGCACTAATCCTGCATGCAACATAATATTATGCTGACTACTACAGCTGCCCCAACGTGTTTTAGGACGTCGAATTGCGCACTCTGCATAACTCAGCCGTGTTTTTTGACTCAGTTCTGATAAAAGAAGTGGTAACTCTTGCTTGGCATAAGCAATCACGGCATTTTGTAAAGCTTGGTAAGCTTGTTGGTCTTTAATCAATAAACGATGATTTTCCCAATCAAACTGAAAAATACGATGTTGCTTTTGTACAACAATTTGAAATGGTTGTTCTTGGTTAAAAAAATAAATTTCCGAAGGAATTTCAAACGAGGCAGATTGAGCTTGATTTTGCTTATCCCACGTCTCGATTAACCATTGTTCCGACTGCGCTAAAAACTGCTGAATTTGCTTCTTACTGCAAAATAACGGCACAGTCAGTCGTATAGACGCAGGCTCAACACGTAAGCGCAATTTTCTTGCCCTTACGTGACGAACAATTTTAATTTCTGGCATTTCCACAGACATTACTGTGCAGTACGCTCTTCAATACCATTATTTGTCGCAACAATTGCAATGGTTGCAGGGTTTAATGCAAAAATACCGTTAGTCACAACACCCGGGATATTATTGATCGTTTTTTCCAAATCAATTGCGTTTAAGATATTTAAATTAAATACATCCAAAATAACATTACCGTTATCTGTTAGCACACCTTCACGGTAAACCGGATCTCCACCTAAACTGACCAATTTACGAGCTACAGCAGAGCGCGCCATTGGAATAACTTCGACTGGTAACGGGAAATCACGTCCAAGTTGATCAACCCATTTCGAATCATCAACGATACATACAAATTTTCTCGCAATTGAGGCTACAATTTTTTCACGAGTTAAAGCTGCACCACCGCCTTTAATCATATGCATATGACGGTCAATTTCATCTGCACCATCAACATAGGCATCAAGGCTACCTACATGGTTCATGTCTACAACTTCGATGCCTAGTTTTTTAAGACGGTCTGCTGTTGCTTGAGAACTTGCTACTGCCGCTTCTAGTTGTAATTCAGGTAATAAATCAATTAGAAAATTTACCGTACTTCCAGTTCCTACCCCTAAAATGCCACCTTTGGGTAAGTGTTTTAAAGCAGCTTTCGCAGCAGCTTGTTTCTTTTCATCTTGGGTTGCATATAGGCTCATTACATCACTCAACTATTTTTTGACATTTATGCACCAATAAACGGCGCAAATGCACAATGGTTTGCTACAATAATTTTCTATTTTAAACTGTTATAGGGAAGATGAACATGCTGTCTCGTGTGGTACGACAAATTTTACAAGCAACGGTTTATGATGTTGCAATTGAAACACCTCTCGAAGCAGCTCCACGAATTAGTCAAAAATTAAATAATACAATTCGTTTTAAGCGTGAAGATTTACAACCCGTTTTTTCTTTTAAATTACGCGGTGCTTATAACCGCATTAGCCAACTACCGAAAGAACAACTTGAACGTGGTGTGATTTGTGCATCTGCAGGTAACCATGCACAAGGCGTAGCTTTGTCTGGTCAACGCTTAGGAATTCCTGCAATTATTGTCATGCCAAGTACAACCCCTGATATTAAGGTTCAAGCAGTTAAACGCTTAGGTGGTCAAGTTGTATTGCATGGTGATAGCTTTGATATCGCGAATAAATACGCTCAGCAACGCGCTGAAGCAGAAGGATTAGTTTTTGTTCCACCTTATGATGATGAGCTTGTTATTGCAGGCCAAGGCACCATTGCAAATGAAATTTTACGCCAATGGCGCGATGTAGAATATGTTTTCGTTGCTGTTGGTGGTGGTGGCTTAATTGCAGGTGTAGCCGCTTACTTAGGTGAAGTTGCTCCGCATGTAAAAATCATTGGTGTTGAATATGAAGAGTCTGCATGCTTAAAAGCAGCTTTAGAAGCAAATGAGCGTGTTATTTTACCTCATGTTGGCTTATTTGCAGACGGAACAGCAGTCGCTCAAATTGGTGCACTACCATTTGATATCGTTCGTTTACGTAAATCTGATAATTCTGGCCCAATTGTTGAATCTGACATTGTCACTGTAAATACAGATGAGATTTGTGCTGCAATTAAAGATACTTTTGATGAAAACCGCAGCATTGTTGAGCCATCAGGTGCGATGGCACTCGCTGGTATTAAAAAATATGTCGCTGAACATAAAATTAGTGGCAAAAACATGGTATCAATTGTTTGTGGTGCCAATATGAACTTTGACCGCTTACGTTATATCGCGGAACGTACGGAACTTGGTGAGCAACGTGAAGCAATTTATGCGGTGACTCTTTCTGAGGAAAAAGGCGCATTCTTAGGTTTCTGCCGTGCCTTGCAAGGTCGTAATATTACTGAATTTAACTACCGTGCAAATAACACAGAAGAAGCACAAGTTTTTGTGGGTATTAGCTTAAAAGGCGGTGATGCTGAACGCCATGAAATTTTAGAACAACTGAAACAGCAAAATTATGTTGTAGATGATTTATCTGATGATGAAGTTGCTAAATTACATATTCGTTACTTGATTGGTGGCCATGCCAATCTAGATAATGAAAGACTGTTCCGTGTCGAGTTCCCTGAACGTCCAGGTGCACTACTCACCTTCTTAACCCGTTTAGGCCCAACGCATAACATTACACTCTTCCATTACCGTAACCATGGCGCTGCTGAAGGTCGTGTATTAGTTGGTCTACAAGCGACAGATGCAAAACAAAACCCAGATGGTTTAATTGAAACTCTTGAACAAATTAGCTATCCATATGCAGAAATTACTGACAATGTTGGCTATAAGCGTTTCTTAAAATAATCTCTGATTTTAATAAAAAAGCTGACAATTTTGTCGGCTTTTTTATCATTTAAGCTTAATAACTATTATATTTACATTGCTTCTCTTTATCTCAAAGAAAATATCATTAAAAATAAAGCCCTAATTAAGTATAAAAGGTTATTTATGGCACAGTTCGCGGTCATTGGCTTAGGAAGCTTCGGAGCAACAGTTGCTCAAGAACTCACAAAATTAAATCATGATGTTATTGGCATTGATACAGTCAAAAAAAATGTTGAGAACCTTGCCGATGTTTTAACTCATGCTGTCATTGCCGATGCTACAGATGAACATGTATTGGATGAATTAAACATTCAAAATTGTGATGCGGTTGTTGTTGCAATTGGTGAAGATATCGAAGCCAGTATCTTATGTGTACTTAATTTAAAAAATCTTGGTATCGACAAAATTTGGGTAAAAGCAAAAACTAAAGCTCACCATACAATTTTGTCTCATCTCAATATCAATAAAATTATTCATCCTGAAGAAGACATGGGAGTACGTGTTGCACAAGCATTAAACTACCCAATGGTAAGTCGTTATATGTCTTTAGATGATGATCACTATATTGTAAAAATCAATATTCCCGAAAAATTAAATGGCATTAATTTGTATGGAATTATGCAGCAAGCACCACAAGTTAAAACCTTACTTGTAAAACGACAGCAGCAGATTTTATTTGAAACTGAAGAGACTTTCACCTTACAAACGCATGATATTCTTATTTTAGAAGGTCATTTACAGCAACTTAAAAAACTCTCACATTGTTTCTTATAAGAAAACGAACTAGAAAATATGTCTCTTAAACCTAAGCCACATAAAACACTAAATTTAAGCCCTCCTTCTCTGTTAGCGCTCGGTTTTTTGGGCTTTATTGTCTTTGGTACATTATTGCTTAAGCTTCCTATTGCCAACAACGGACATGTAAGCTGGATGGATGCCTTATTTACAGCAACCTCAGCGGTCACCATTACGGGGTTATCTGTTTTAAATATTCATCAATCTTTTACACTTTTCGGTCAAGTTATTATTTTATTACTGATTCAGTCAGGTGGTTTAGGTTTCATGACTTTTGCTATTTTGGCCGCATTAAGTTTGTCGCCTAAACTTGGCCTTAAGCAGCAAATGATGGCTCAAGACAGCCTTGGTCAAACCAGCCTCTCAAAAGTGACTTTTGTTGCAAAAGGCGTTGTAACCTATACCCTTCTTTTTGAGTTGATTGGAGCAATAATTCTAACGACTGCATTCACACCAGCTTTTGGTTTTGCTCGCGGTTTGTATTATGCAATTTTTTATAGTATCTCTTCCTTTAACAATGCAGGTTTCTCATTATTTAATAATAGTTTAATGGGATTCCAAAATAACTATGTAATTTGCCTCACAGTGAGTGTACTTTATATCTTAGGTGGGCTTGGTTTTTTAGTTCTGATGGATATTAAGCAGAATAAAAAGTGGAAAAAACTAAGTCCGAATAGCAAACTCATCCTTACGACTATTGCCATTATTAATGTAGTGGCGTTTATCTTAATTTGGGCTTTAGAAGCACAAAATCCTCATACGCTAGGAATGCTGAATATAGGCGATCAAGCTTTACATGCTTGGTTCCAAGCAACTGTTCCACGCTCTTCAGGGTTTAACACCATTGATACTGGTGCAATGACTAATAGTAGCTCTTTGCTGATGATGCTCCTCATGTTTATTGGCGGAGGCTCATTGAGTACTGCTGGTGGTATAAAGGTTGGTACCTTTGCGATATTGGTTTTAAGCGTACTTTCCTTTTTAAGACGTACAGATGAAATTAGAGTCTTCAATCATTCTGTTTCTCATGAAACCACTTATAAAGCTCTCGCTGTTACTGCGATTACCAGCATACTTATATTTATTGGGTTCTTTATTCTTTTGCTTTTAGAACCTAAAGCTGACTTTATGAACTTATTATTTGAAGTGGTGTCGGCAGCCTGCACAGTTGGGCTTTCCCGTGGTATTACACCAGATTTACACAATGGTAGTCTGTTTATCTTAAGCTTACTTATGTTTGCTGGTCGCTTGGGTCCTTTAACACTTGCATATTTAATTGCGACCCCTAAAAAAAGCCGTCTCAAACACCCTCAAGCCAACATTCAAATTGGTTAAAAAATGCCGCTTCTACAGCGGCATTTTTTTAGTGAACTTTAATACCAGTTCATGAGTGAAACACCCAAACCTGCATAAGTTGCACGGTGGTTATAGTCAATCAAGCTTTCCCCATACCCATTAAATAACTGGAAATGACCACGCAATTTACCATTAATTGGAAAAGCCCAGTCAAACTGAACTGCACCATGAGAGTCGTCCCCACCTTTTAAAGAATGACGCAACATTAACGAGAAATCATTATCTTTCCACTTATAAAAAGCAGTCAAATCGCCACGTCCAACATAATCTTCAATATCAGGATTGTTATCATCTTTGGCAGCTTCATTAATACGCACCCAAGGACGAAGCATTACGGCAAAGTTACCACGCTCTAACCCTACATTAAAGATGACACGGTTCCAGCTACGAGATAACGGATCTGAACGACCATTTGATTGGTGATTTAAAGTCACACCAAGTAAACGACCATCCAATCCAAGCAGCTCGTAATTTGTTCTAAACATTAAGCTTGCTTCAGGCTCATAATTCGTTTCACGGAAAGGACGAGACTCTTTAGCGTTAAAAGTCTGCCAACGTGATGATTGTGTATAACCCACCCACAAATCACCATTATTGCCAAAAATATTTTCCCAAGCTTTAGTTTTTAAAGAAATCTGAAATTTAGTCTCCGTCGATTTCAGATCTTGAGCTTCTTTAACGGTGTTATTGGGGTTTGGGCTACTTGGAAATTCATTTTTATCACTAGTCCAAAATACAGGCAGCAAATAGACCGGCTGATAAGCACGGATGTTCCAGACACCCAGTTTACTTTTTTCAGACAACTCCCATCGTTGATCTAGCAAAGAAGTAGTAGGTTCAATTTTTGGAGCCTTCCCTATTATTTTAATATTACTAACCGTATCTACAACCTTCTCTTTAAATGTTTCAGGTTGAACAGCAGGCTGATCAACTTTTTTAACAGGCTCTGGCACTGCTGCGGCTTGAACAACTGGTAACTCCGATGGTTTAAAGACAGAGTCATAACAAGCTAGGCGATCGGCATTTGAAGCAAGGGCAACACATGCATCTACGGTCGCAGGTTTTACAGGGGCTAAGGTGTCAGCATATACCACCGACGCACATAAACAGCTAAGCAGAGTTCCCATACTTAGCTGTAATGATGTGCGTTCAAATTGTCTGAACGCCATATTCATCTCCAATTTTTATTTTAATTAACTTGTTGAATGGTAAAGCCCAGTTGTTGCAATTCATCACGTTTTGCAAAAGGTGCAACGACAGCTTTCACAGGTGTTTGTTCAATTAAATATTGACGCGCAACACGCTGTAAATCTTCTAAAGTTACATGTAATAGTCTTTCACGTAAGGTACGGCGGAAAGTTGGTGTTCTAGCATGTAACAATGCATAGCAAGCTGTAATTGCTTCACCTGCTGGTGAACCCGGTTTATCCATACTTGCCACCAAACCTAGAATTGCTTCTTCAAGCTGATGAGGTTGTTGCTCTGTATTTAATAACCATTGTACACTCGCTTCAAAGTCTTTAAACGTCTCAGCTAAACGTGGGTCACGATAACTAAAGAAACGGAATGAACAAGCATTTCCATCATAGCTAGCACCACCACCATAAGCACCACCTTTTTCACGAATAGCACTGTGCAAGAAACCATTACGCAAATATGCTGCCAATACCATTAAAGGTGCCGCATCTGGATGAGATACGTCAACAGCTTGATATGCAGATGCACAGAACTGAACATTAGCCTGAATTACCCATGCCTCATGTTCATTCGTATTTTCTTGAGCAACTTCAGTTAGTTCACTAGTTGTTGAATCAACATTCAGTTTATCCCAGACATTTTGGATTTCTTCAACCAAACGCTCAGACTGATGCTCTTCACATACCAACAAGAACTGTTTAGGCGCTTGCAATAATTTGGTATGAATACGCTTCAACTCAGTAATTAGCCCATCATAAGCAGCAGCATCTTGCGTAATTTTAGTCACAAGCTCGCCTAACCAGTTCAATGCACCCAAACCAGTGTTTTGATAGTCACGTTGAGCTAATGCACTCATGTTACGAGAAGCGATCTGCATCGCATAGCTATGACCAGCACCCGACAAACGAGACTGCCAGCGCGTCTTACGTTGTTGCAACAACTCAATAATTCGCTCTTTTTCATCAAAGCGTAGCTGTTCAAATGCTAATTTTAATAAATGAATTGCATCGAACTTCTGAGTTAAAGATTTTGTCGTTAAAGTTAACCAAGCACTAATTTTATCTTTATCATCAACTTTACTGCGTAACGAAGCCCCCATTCCTAAACCACCACTTACAGCTGTTTGTAAGTTTTGTAGTTCAAGATAGTCATACTCACCTGCACCAACTTCACCCATTAAAATAGAGAGCAAATTGAAATATGGTGAGCTAACAACATCATCAGGAATCTGAATGAGTACTTGTTGATAGTAAATGCCATTCGTTCCGGCATGATACAAATTCAACGGTGTATCCATTCGATTACAGATAATTTCACGCAATTGACCTTGTACAATATGCAAGTCAGCAGGAACGTCTTCTAGACCTACTTTTGGTAACAACTCAAGATTGTCTGGTGTATCTTGACGCTCTTGTAATGCTTTAGTTTTAGCAACGATCTCTGCTTTGTCTTCTGCAGTGAGTTTTTCACCAATCGCAGCTAAACGTGCTTTTTCAGCTTCTTGCTCTTTTACTGACTTGGTTGCATCAGGTACTAAAGTCATTTGTACACGGTGCGGATTATCCAGCAAATGCGATTGAATCAAGTTAGATAACCACATTGGGTCTTGTAGTTCTTCTTTGACCTGAGCAATGGCACTATCGACATCCCAAATTTGAATTGGGTCATTATGGTGGATAGCACCACTTAAACCGTTTAAGATTAGGCTTAAGCCATATGGTGTACCGTCACCATTAATTTCACGTTGATGCAACTCGATTTGATGCAAAATCGCATCAACCAAAGCCGAATCAATTGGTTTTGCAGCCACTTCACGTAGAATATTTAAAACACCAGCTCTAAAGCTTTCTGCATGCTCAGGATTTGAACCTTGAATGCCACAATAGAAGGTCATTTCAAAATTACTGTCATCTACGCCCATTAAAGGTCCAGTCGACTGAGCATAACCACAAGTTTCTAAATAATGACGAAGTGGTGAAGCTGAGTTTTCTAGTAAAACACCTTCTACCAAACGCATACCTAGACGGAGTTTGATATCACTCGCTTGTGGTAATAACCAAGACAATACATGGTAAGTTTTATCTTTTAAATCATCGCCATCAACAGCATAGTTTTCTGTCACTTCAACAGGTGCCGTTAAACGTTTTTCTGGTTTTGAGTATAAAGTTGTACCCGCAGCAAACTTATGTAGAGCTAGTTTTTCAAATTGCTCTTGTAACTCATACGCAGTTTGGTTACCAAAGGTCATAAATACCGCATTACTTGGATGGTAATGAGTTTTATAAAATTCAACTAACTGTTCATACGTTAAATCAGGAATGTCTTTTGGATCACCACCCGAGTTGTAGTGATATGTAGTTTCAGGAAATAAATGATGAGCCAACTGGTGATAAAGCTGATCAGACGGTGCACTCATCGCACCTTTCATTTCGTTAAAAACTACGCCTTTATATACAGGCTGATCATTTTCAAGTTCAATGCGAATACCTTCTTGAGCAAAATCAAGAGGATTCAAGTTTGCAGAGAAAGCTGCATCAAGATAAACAGAGAGTAAGTTTTGGAAATCTTTCTTATTTTGAGTTGCAAACGGATATGCTGTCCAATCTGCTGCTGTAAACGCGTTCATAAATGTATTTAATGAACGGCGAATCATTAAAAAGAATGGGTCACGAACAGGAAACTTTTCAGAACCACATAAAGCAGTATGCTCTAAAATATGTGCTGTTCCTTTAGAGTCCATAGGTTGTGTTCTGAACGCAACAAGGAATACATTTTCATCATAATCAGTCGCCAAGTGATAATGCACCGCACCTGTGACTTTATGCTTATATTCAGACACTAAAATATCTAATGCTTCAACATGGTGCTGACGTAGCAACTGAAACGCAGGGTGAACAGTTTGAGAAATGGTTTCAGTGACATCTACAGTCATGTGATCTCCTAACATATCGGATAAGTGAATAAGTCTCATTATAGCCTGAGTCGGCTTGAGATTGGCGAACAAAAGCCAAGTAAAATACTATGTTTTTGTTGAGTATTAGTTTTCATAGGCATAGCTTTGATATCAAGCACATAGCCCACGTGGTTGTATCCTAGCAGAACAAAACCTTTTAATACTATCTATATCCTACACAACAAACAAAAAAGCTCATCATTTCGATGAGCTTTTTTTGATATTTGTTAATTAAAAACGATAACGAAGTGCAACTTGAGCATTTAGCGGATCACCCATCATGTTTGAATCATTTGCTCCACTATGACCTGAAACAAAGTAATCACGATCAAATAGATTATTTAAGTTGAAGTTCACGTCATAACGCTCACTTTGATAACCTAAGGCCGCATTTACTACAGCATAACCCGGTAAAACGTTTTTGTTATCTGGCGCACTAAAACGTGATGATTCACCACGACCACCTACAGCCGCATACCAATGATCATTTATTTGATATTTTAACCAAAGGTTGGCAGTGTTATTTGGTGTAAGCGCTGATTGATTCCCCGTAAATCCAATCGTCGATTTTTCAATCTTACCATCCATATAAGAATAGCCAGCTAGTACCGATAATTGATCAGTTAATTGACCTGTTAATGAAAGCTCAATACCCTTAGTTTTTTGCTCACCCGCTAACAATGCCTGATTTGGGTTTGCTGGATCTTGGTTTTGAATATTTGTTTGGCTCATTTCAAATAAAGCCAAAGTTAAATTCAATTGATCATTTACATCCCACTTGGCACCAATCTCATAGTTTTCAGTTTTTGTCGGCTTTAAATCATCACTGTTTTTATAAAAAACAAATGCATCAGCCAGAGGCTGGAACGAGCGATTATAAGAAGTGTAGAGTGAAAGATTGTTTACTGGCTGATAGACAATTCCAATTCGCGGTGAATAGGTATTATCAGTACGGTTTAAGTCTAAATTTGCACTGGTTTTATCATCACGATCTTGAGATAGATTGTCATAACGTAAACCAACTAAAACTTTAAGCTGGTCTGTAACAGTCATTAAGTCTTGCAGATACACGCCGTAGTTTTCAAAGGTATTACTATTGTTATTACGTGCAACTGTTGTTCCAGTATTAATAGGTGCCCAGTATTGTAATTTCGGGTTATATAAATCCGTTGTCGTTTTAGCTCCTTGCCAGAGTATTTCATCTTTATGCTGCTTACTATATTCAGCACCAATTAATGTATTGTGCTTTAAGAAACCTGTATTAAATAAAGCACTCAACTCTTGTTGAACATACACCCCATCCTCATTACGTAAACGCTTATTTTGAGTCAAAGTAATTTGTGATTTATCAGTAGGATGTGTATCAACACTATATTGACGATCTAATGAATAGTTATAGTGGCGAACTGCGCCATGATATTTGAGTTGATCATTAAACTCATGATCCAAACTTATGGTTTGACTTGAGATTTCAGTGTCAACATCGCCAACTTCTTTACCGTTTAATGCACCATAAAAAGTTTTAGGATTTGTTTTAACTGGTTTACCTGTAATTGGATCTGTCGGGAAACCTTGATCAGCTAAACGGTCATCATGCAAATAGTCTGCCTGAAGTAAGAGTTTAGTTTTATCGCTAATATCCCACTGTACAGATGGCGCGACTGCCTGACGTTTTAAAAAGGCCTGATCACGATAACCATCTGAATTTTCAACAGCACCAGTTAAGCGGACCTTAACATTCTCTGCTACTTTTTCATTTACATCGACTTCTGCACGGCGTTGCCCTGTCGTGCCACCAATCAAGCTCACTTCACGTAAAGACTCATCCATCGGTTTTTTATTAATTTTATTGACCAAACCACCTGCTGAACCACGTCCATAAAGTACAGAAGCAGGCCCTTTTAATACCTCAATACGTTCAACATTCGACATATCGCGAAAATACAATGCGTCATCACGGATACCATCCACATAGTTATCTGTAATAGCAGAAAAACCACGAATCATGACCTGATCACGCTGCCCATCGCCCACGCTAAAACTCAAACCAGCAACATTTTGCAAGGCCCCTTGCATAGAGGTCACTGTTTGCTCTCTTAAAATTTGTTTAGGCACAACATTTACAATTTGAGGAACATCTTTTAATTGCATGATGCCTTTAGTTGCACTCGATGCTTGTCCTACTTCTTGTTTTAAACTGTTTTCCTTCTCAGCTTTTACTGAAATTGTTGGAAGGTTGGTTACAGCCCGTGATTCTGCCTCTGCAGCATATACATGGCCTGTTATAACCCCAAATGATGAAATAAATAAAATAGAATGCTTCATGTAAATTCGCTATGAATAATTTCACGCGAAGTTTCAATGAAATACGATACGTTTGTAAATACTATTAAGAATCATTATTAATTGATAATATTTATTAAAAATATTATTTCAATAGCTTAGCCAAACAAAGAAACCTTACTAATCGTTGAATTACCTGAATTACCTGAATTACCTGAATTACCTGAATTACCTGAATTACCTGAATTACCTGAATTACCTGAATTACCTGAATTACCTGAATTACCTGAATTACCTGAATTACCTGAATTTTATTCAACAAACTACAGCAAATGTGGGCAATGGTGTAAACTTATCGATCTGATTTTTTTATTCTGTGACAACACATATGGCAACTGTAGATCTTTTTGCAATTGGTAATGCATTAATCGACCAAGAATTTAAAGTGTCTGATGATTTTCTTAGTCAGCAAAGATTACAAAAAGGCACAATGCAGTTGTCTGACGGTGAAACACAATCTGCTTTATATGAGAAATTAAAGCAAACTCAAGATTACAAAGGTCAAGCAAGTGGTGGCTCTGCTGCAAATACAACTGTAGCCTTTAGTGCATTAGGTGGTAGCGCTTTTTATGGTTGCCGCGTTGGTCATGACCAATTAGGTGAAATTTACCTACAAGGTCTAAATGATGCTGGCATTCAAACTACAGCAAAGTCAATCAGTGAAGGTGTTACCGGCACATGTATGGTACTCATTAGTCCAGACTCTGAGCGTACTATGCATACCTATTTAGGTATCACAGCTGAACTATCTCAAGGTCAAATCGATTTTGAGCCGTTAAAAACAGCAAAATGGCTTTATATTGAAGGTTATCTTTCTACAAGTGAGACAGCTCGCAAAGCGGTAAAACAAGCTCGAGAAATTGCCAAAGCTAACGGCGTTAAAATCGCTTTATCTTTGTCAGATCCTGCAATGGTTCAATATGCCCGTGAAGGCTTAGAAGAACTTATGGATGATGGTGTAGATTTATTGTTCTGTAATGAACAAGAAGCTTTAATGTATAGCAATACCACTACTGTTGAAGAGGCACTCACACAGTTACGTTTTAAAAACCATACTGTTGTGATTACACAAAGTGCCAAAGGTGCTTTAGTTGCAAACGCTACCCAACATTTTCACGTAGCAGGTCGTCACGTAGAAGCTGTAGATACAAATGGCGCTGGTGATGCTTTTGCAGGTGCATTTCTTTATGCATTAAACCATCATGAAGATTTAACTGTTGCTGCACAGCTTGCTATCTTAGTTTCGAGTGAAGTTGTGTCTCAATTTGGTCCTCGTTTAGCCATTAATGACTATGCTAAACTTCTCGAAAATTTTCAGAAGGAATGTGCCTGAAATGGAAAGAATCTGTATGACAGAAGAAGTTCCTGAGCGTGAAGCTAGAGCTTTTGACACTTTACAAGGAACTACTATTTTCATTACACAGCGTGATGGCTCATTCTACGCTTATCAAAATTTATGCCCTCATTTGCAAACCGAACTTGAATATCTAGAAAATCAATTTCTAGACCAAGACCAAGAATATATTCAATGTTCTACACACGGCGCCTTATTTAACGTGGAAACAGGTGAATGTATTTCAGGTCCTTGTTTAGGTGATTTTTTAAATAAAGTTGAAATTACAGTACATTCAGATGGCGGTATTTATATCGTAGACTGAGGTCATCAACATTAGAGTTTCTATCATGGCTGATTTCTTTTTTAATTATTATCTTATGCCATTTCATTTAAGTGTCGTGGCTTTGATATTACTCAGCGTGGTAGAAACTATTGGTATGTATATTGGCTTACGACCAAGCCAACTACTTAAGAAAATTGCCCCCGAATGGCTTACCAACTCGCCTCTACTAAATGTTAAGTTTTCTAAAGCACTTATTTTTGTATTCCTCCTGATTAATTTCAGCTTTGCAGGTTACTTTTTACAGCTCTCTTTTTTTGCAATACAGCACTACTTCATCCCCCCTTTTTACTTAATCATCCCTGCATTGGTTATCGCAATCTTTTTTACTGTCTTTATGATTCATTGCCTTGACCAAGTTATTAAACCAAAGCTTACCCATACCAATTACAATCTGTTAGGACGACTAGCAACAATTTCTAGTGGCAGTGCTAGACCAGGGTTTTCGGCTCAAGCACGCGTACGAGATGAATTTGGTCAACTACACTATGTTCAAGTTGAACCTGAATATGGTGAGTTAGAACTATATTCACAAGTAATTTTAGTTAGAGTTCAAAAAAGCCATTATCTTGCAAAAAAAATTTCGATGTCTAACGACTTATTTACATCAGACTAATTTTAAATATTCCCTCTTAAGATTCATCAAAACAATATTTTCATAGATACTCCTTCTCAGCTAAGTCATATCCATTTCTTTCTATTTGTTCATTTTTTATTTTAAACCAACCAAAATAGTCAGAATAAAAAATAACCAAGTGTTTTAGTTGGATTTAATTTTATTATTTACAAGTGTTCTAGTTGGATTTAATAATTAATTCAAACCATTTTAGTAAGATATTTTATTTAGAAATATTTAAATATATAAATCATTGTTTTTTATAATTTAAATATTTAAAAGTTTATTTTAAATATATTTATTGTTTATTTTTAATATGTTTTGATTAATAATAAATTTAATATGTATCGAGGTTTATTTCATGAGCCTTAAAAATCTAGACATTAACAGACGATTAATTAGAGAAATCACGATTATTCTAATAATTAAAGTCGCGCTTCTCTTAACAATCAAACACATTTGGTTTGATGCTCCCACCATCCCCAAAAATTTCGACAATCAGGTCGCCGAGCATATTGCTGGCGATAATACTTCCCACATTAAGGAGACACGTTGATGATTTCTGAAAGCGTGGTTGATCTTTCGCGGTTCCAATTTGCTATGACCGCAATGTATCACTTTCTTTTCGTACCTTTGACCCTAGGCTTGGCATTCATTCTAGCTATTATGGAAACCACTTACGTTATATCTGGTAAAGAAATTTACAAGGATATGACTAAGTTTTGGGGAAAACTATTTGGTATTAACTTTGCATTAGGTGTGACTACAGGCCTAACCATGGAGTTCCAATTCGGGACAAACTGGGCATATTACTCACATTATGTAGGTGATATTTTCGGTGCACCATTAGCAATTGAAGGCCTAATGGCATTCTTTCTCGAATCAACATTTATTGGTCTATTCTTTTTTGGATGGGATCGTCTAAGCAAAGTACAGCATTTAGGCGTAACTTGGTTAGTTGCTCTTGGCTCTAACATGTCAGCACTCTGGATTTTAGTCGCTAATGGTTGGATGCAAAACCCTGTAGGTGCAGCATTTAACTTTGAAACAATGCGTATGGAGCTTGTGGACTTCGGTGCACTTATTTTTAACCCTGTTGCACAGGTTAAGTTTGTACATACTGTTTCTGCAGGATATGTGACAGGCTCAATTTTTGTACTCGCGATCTCAAGCTACTACTTGCTTAAAAACCGTGACCTCCCTTTTGCTCGCCGTTCATTTGCAATTGCTGCAATTTTCGGTCTTGCATCTACACTTTCAGTGATTTTACTTGGTGATGAGTCTGGTTATGAGCTAGGTGATGTACAAAAAACTAAACTCGCGGCAATTGAAGCCGAATGGGATACTCACCCTGCCCCAGCTCCATTTACTTTATTTGGTGTGCCAAACCATAAAGAAATGCGAACAGACTATGCAGTTAAAATTCCCTATGCATTAGGTTTAATCGCAACTCGTTCAACAACTAAAGAAGTCACTGGTTTAAAAGATTTAATGCAACAGCACGAAGTCCGCATTCGTAACGGTATGCTTGCTTATGCTGAACTTGAAAAATTACGTGCTGGTGATCGCTCACCAGAGTTATTAGCTTCATTTGAAAAAAATCAAAAAGACTTAGGCTATGGCTTACTTCTTAAGAAATACGCACCAAATGTAGTAGATGCGAGTGAGCAAAACATTCAAGCCGCTGTCAAAGACACTGTTCCAAATGTGACTGCTTTATTCTTCTCATTCCGTGCAATGGTGGCTTCTGGTTTCTTGATGCTCCTTCTTTTCATTTTAGCAACTTGGGCTGTAGCAAAAAGAAATGCTGAGAATAAGCCTTGGTTACTTAAATATGCATTGTTTGCCTTACCACTTCCGTGGGTTGCGGCTCAAACAGGCTGGTATGTCGCTGAGGGTGGTCGTCAACCTTGGTCTATTGGTGAAATTCTACCAACTCACTTATCAACTTCGAGTTTAAGTACAGGTGATGTATGGGGCTCAATCCTCGCGTTAGCAGCGTTCTATACTGTACTGCTCATTATTGAAATGTACTTAATGATTAAATTTGCTCGCTTAGGACCAAGTTCTCTCCACACTGGTAAATATCATTTTGAAAAACAAGAGCAAAAAGCATCTGTTAATGGGGAGGTTTTATCATGATTGAATATGAACTCCTAAAAATTATATGGTGGGTACTCGTTGGAGTCTTGCTTATCGGGTTTGCTTTAACCGATGGCTTCGATATGGGTTCAATGGCACTTATGCCTTTTGTTGGTAAAACTGATAGTGAACGCCGTGCAGCTATTAACACTATTGCTCCGCACTGGGATGGCAATCAGGTCTGGTTTATTACCGCAGGTGGTGCATTATTTGCGGCATGGCCAATGGTTTACGCAGTTGCATTCTCAGGAATGTATTGGGCCTTATTACTTGTGTTATTTGCCCTATTCTTACGCCCTGTAGGTTTTGACTATCGTTCTAAACTTAAAAATACACAATGGCGTAACTCATGGGACTGGGGACTATGTATCGGTGGTGCCGTACCAGCTCTCGTTTTCGGTGTAGCCTTCGGTAATTTGTTCTTAGGTATTCCCTTTAGTTTAGATAGCACATTGCGCTCTGAATATTCAGGTAGCTTCTTTGGCCTTCTGAATCCGTTTGCCTTAGTTTGCGGTATTGTCAGTCTTTCCATGCTCTGTGCGCATGGTGGTGCTTGGCTTATGCTGCGTACAGACGGTGCTTTGAAACAACGTTCTGCTAAAGCAACTCAAATTATGGCAGCAGTATTCTTGGTTTGTTTCCTTGTGATTGGAGCATGGTTATACTTTGGTCAAGTACCGGGTTATAGCTATGCAGCCGCAATTGATCCAAATGCTGCCCTTAATCCTTTAGCTAAAGAAGTGGTCACAAATAATAACCCTGGTTGGATGAATAACTACAGCACCTACCCAATTACAAAGGTAGCTCCAGTTCTTGCAATTTTAGGAGCAATCCTTGCGTTTTTTACAGCATCAAAAGCAAAAGCTGGTTTAAGTTTTGCTGGTACAAGCTTAATGATTGTAGGTGCGATCTTAACCGCTGGCTTTGCTCTATTCCCATTCTTATTACCTTCTAGTGTTAGTCCAAACTCTAGCTTGACAATGTGGGATGCCGTATCAAGCCATCGAACTTTAGGCGTTATGACAGTTGCTGCATGTATCTTTGTCCCCATCATTTTGATTTATACCACTTGGTCGTATTACAAAATGTGGGGCGTGATTACCAATAAGCATATCGAGTCAAACTCGCACAGCTTGTACTAATAAGGAGAAGCATATGTGGTATTTCGCATGGATTCTTGGAATTTTGATGGCATGTTTTGCGGGTGTATTGAGCGCTCTTTATATAGAACATCATCAAGATTTAGATGAGGAATAAATCATGGCAAACGCAATGACAGCACCAAATCAACGAAAAGCTCAAGCATTTGCAATGGCCATTTCATTTCTGTTGGCATTGCCGCTTGCTGCAATTTTATTGGTTCATCCTTCACTGATGCTAGATGCAAACGGACACTATAATCATAGCCAACTCATGCTGGTTATGGTGGGTATTTCCGGAGGCTTCATATATGGTGTTGGTTTTGTCCCACACTTCTGGTTATGGAAATGGTTATTTAGTCCATGGATAGCTTGGCCTCTCATGTTGTTAGGCTATTACATCTGGTTTCTAACCTGAACAAAAAAGGACCTTCATTTGAGGTCCTTTTTCATTTCAATCAGTTTAATTGGTACAAGTGGAACTCCAACGTCTGCTTCAATCGGATATGGTTCTACATGACCTGTTTTTGTATATCCGCGTCTTTCATAATAAGCAATCAGTTCTGAACGTACATTTAAAACATACATAATTGCACTGTCCAATTCAGGAGATTTTTGCAAAGCGAACTGCTCAGCATACTCCAAAACACAGCGACCTACTTTCATATTCTGCAGATTAGGATCTGTACAGAACGTTCCAATCTCAACTTTATTATTCTGAAAATTTAACCCAATACATGCAACAGTTTTTGAAGAATCTGTTTCTGCAACTATTAGTAATGAATTAGACAATTCTAATTGCTGTTCCAATTGCTCTTGACTAATACGTTGCCCTTTTACAAATTCAACTTCAGTTGTCCAGCTCCTACCTTGTTGCTCTCTATACGATTGATTAATTAAATCAACTAGTGATGGAATGTCACCTAATTCTGCTAAACGGAAATTTAAATTCATCATAAATACACTTAGGCTATTTAAAATATTATAAAAAATAAAGCCGATATTAAATCGGCTTTATTTTGAATAGCAATTCTTTAATTTGATTGTTCAGCTAACCAAGCCATAAATTTTTGACGCTCAGCTTTTGAAGATTTCTGCCACAATTCAACCAACCGCTGATCATTACTTTGTGCAGCGCCTGTCGAAGGAACCGTTCCAGCAACTTGAGTTGTAGCTGGTTTTTCGGCAGCATACACAGCTTCAGGCTGTGGTTTAGAAGGTTTTGTCGTGAAGTCTGCTACTTTACCCAACAAACCAGTTGCAAACCAAGGTTTTGCTTCGTTGTTTGCACCAGTTTGCTGAACAACTAGTTCATTATTTGAATTATATAAAGCAACTGTTGGTTGCTCAGCATATTTCTTTGCTTGCTCATATTCTTTTGGCACATCAACCATAGCCAGCTTATAAGTTTGGCCATCTTTTAGTGTTGGTGTTTGAATTGTAACCACACCCGACTTAACAATATCGTGCTCACCATTTAAATGTTCAAAATATTCTTGATAACGTACACTTAAATTTGTTTCACCGGCATCGACTTTATAACTATTTTTAGAAAAACGAAATAATCCAGAGTTGACTTCTTGACCATTCACCGCAAGGATTACAATCTCCTCTGGTGCTGTAATTGTAACTGCTGAAAATACTGAACCGCTGAGTAATAAACCAATCGCAGCAACACTTAATCTTAAAGTCATCTGTTCACGTCTCTATAATATTTAATAGTTTGTAAAAACATGAGCAATATGCAACATGATTATGACCATTTTATGACAAGCTTTGTTTATACAAACTTAACCTTAATTTTCTTAAAATATATTATTGAATTTTAATAATTATCTATTTTAAAACTAAGTTGCAACCCATTTTAAAAGCATAAAAAAAGAGTACCTAAAAGGTACTCTTCTCATCAACTAAACTTAGTTGAATGTTTTAAAACGATCTTCATCGTTAATAAATGCTTTCTCACCAGCAGGTGCTTCAACAGAACCAAATACTAGCTGAGCACGTAATTTCCAATTTGCAGGTACATCAAATGCAGCAGCAGCATCTGCGTCAACAATTGGGTTATAGTGCTGTAAAGAAGCACCTAAGCCTAGCTCTGAAAGTGCTGTCCAAGTCGCGAACTGAGCAATTGCAGTTGAATGTTCAGACCAAACTGGGAAGTTGTCTGCATATAATTCAAATTGCTCTTGCAGGTTTTTAATAACAGCTTGATCTTCATAAAATAATACTGTACCAACACCAGCAACAAAGCTATCAATTTTTGCATTTGTACCAGCAAAAGAATCTGCAGGAACAATTTTACGTAATGCTTCACGAACTAAATTCCAAAATTTAGTATGTGATTCACCATAAAGTGTCACTACACGTGAAGATTGTGAGTTGAATGATGATGGACTATGTTTAACCGCTTCACGAATTGTTTCTTCAATTTTAGTGCGATCTAATGCAACATTTTTACCAATTGCATAAATAGTACGACGGTTTTTAATTTTATCTAAGAAAGTAGACATTTTGTTATTTCCTACCTATTTGATTGACCATTGGCCGTTGTTTGGGAATGAATATAGTCTATGAAAATCATTTCTTATAATCAGCATTAAAAATATGACAGTTCGTTTTATTTTCGCAACAATAAAAAAAGATATAAATATAAAAAAACCTCACTATTTTGTGAGGCCTTATCAACTTAACTCGACATTATTTTTCTGTTTCAAATAATGCTGCTACAAATGATTTCGCAGAGAAAGGTCTTAAATCATCAATTTTTTCACCAACACCAATGAAACGAATTGGGACATGAGTACGGCTTGCGATATTGAACAGTACACCACCTTTGGCAGTACCATCTAACTTAGTAATGGTAATACCTGTTAATCCCACTGCTTGGTCAAATTCTTGTACTTGGTTAATTGCATTTTGTCCTGTACCAGCATCTACTACTAGCATAATTTCATGCGGTGCAGTTGCATCAATTTTTTGCATAACACGCTTAACTTTTTTAAGCTCTTCCATCAAGTTGCTTTTGTTATGCAAACGACCAGCTGTATCAGCAATTAGTACATCAATACCTTTCGCACGCGCACTTTCAAAAGCATCAAAAATAACCGAAGCACTGTCCGCACCATGACCTTGAGCAACAACAGAAATATCGTTACGCTCACCCCAAATTTGCAATTGTTCAGTAGCAGCTGCACGGAATGTGTCGCCTGCTGCTAACATCACTTTTTTACCTTCACCTTGTAACCGCTTCGCCAATTTACCAATGGTCGTTGTTTTTCCAACACCATTCACCCCGACCATTAAAATCACATACGGTGATTTATTTGGATCAATATGTAGGGGCTTTACACGTGGAGCAAGCAAAGCAACCAATTCTTCTTGTAGAGCTTTATAAAGTGAATGTGAATAAATCAAATCACCACGGGCTGTACGCTCAGTTAAATTGGTAATAATCGTTTTTGTTGCTTCAACACCAATATCAGCAACTAACAACTGTTCTTCTACTTCTTCAAGCAGCTCATCATCAATTTCTTTACCACCAATTAAGATGTTGACCATACCATCAGTGAAATTACGACGAGTTTTAGTCAAACCATCTTTCATTCGCCCAAAGAAACCAGATTTTGGCTTTTCTGACTCTAAAGAAGGTACACCTTCAACAGCTTCTTCAACTTTTACTTCTTGCTTAACAGGTGATTCAACGATAGGAACATCGATAGCAGGTAAATTAGGCAATGTGACATCGTCATCCCCGATCTCAGCATCTATCAAGAATTTATTTTGCATATTCGATTGTTGTTGCATGCCGATTCCTTGAAAAGCAGCGTGTTAAAAAACAGAAAGTTTAGCATAAATTCCAATTTTTGCCTGCTCCAATAGCGTGCAAAACCTTTTTAAAATAAAGCAAAACTTATTGAGTATCTTCTTGCGCTAACGCAGGATATTCCTTGATATGATCATGTTCAAACTGATAAGCATGCATTAACTTTAAATACTCTGCTCGATGAATTTCGGATTGAGCCATAATCAACTCGGCCATATCTTGGGTTCTTGGATAAGTTGCCTGCCGGGAAAGTTGTACAATTCTTTGGTACTGTTCTGAATTCACAGGACGAAGTAATGCTAAATAAGACAGCATAAAAATACAGCCAATGATAATAATCACTACCAGATTAAAACATTGGTCTGCCTTTAACTCAGACTTTAATTTAAGAAAATTTTGTTTGAATGTGAGCATGACCTACCTCTAATTGATGTAGTGTAGGGTTCAATGCACTTCAGCACAAGGTCAAAATCCAGTAAGGTGGTATTCTTTATCCTTACTGGATCGTAAACTTTAGCTTATTAAAGATCGAATTACAGAGAAATATAAAATTGCAGCAATAATCACCAAAACAAGGAACATAGCAAAAATGCTCAAGCCTTCCTCTGCATCTGCTGGGTGCAATTCATCTTCATCTGCAATTTTTCTAAGCTCACCATCATAAATATTATAGAACTGAGCTTTTTGATTAGGATCTAATTGACTAGCATAATCAAAAACACGTTTCCTCTGCGCCAAACAATAATCACCTAAATGGATTTCTTGATGAAAAATTGCTTCGTCTAATAATTTACGATGATAATGAGCAAGCTCTATGATTTGCTCCTCTCTAGGAGGAGTATCAAAAACAAAGCCATCAATTGTATTTGTCATAGTTATTCTCCTTGTCTTTTATTCTCATATTGATTTTACTCAAAATTATTTGTGAATAATGTTTAATCATGTATCCTAATAGTGAACTAATTAATGCCCATGAATGGTTGACAAATCAATCAATTTGTAATATTAGTTTAACAATTCTAAGTTAAATTAGTTTAAAGGCAACGACCTTTAGAAAAAGTAATCATAATTACAATAAGGAGTTTTATATGATTCAACGTATCTCTCATCATGATTTAGAACATGTATATGCAACTGCGGTTAACACAATTCACTCTCAAATGAATTTCCAAGATGCTGTTGCACAGTTAGAAGAAGTTGCTCGTGCTGGACATGGTAAAGCTGCACTATTCTTAGCAGAATTATACTACCAAGGTTTCCGTGTTGAGCGTGATTCCCTGAAAGCACAATATTGGCAGAAGTTAGCCACGATGCAAGCATAAAGAAACGTCACTTAGGTGGCGTTTTTTTATCCCTGTAAAAAACCAAAGTTATCTATTTATATACGGCCTTACTTCGCCACTTCAGTCGTGGCTCAGGTGGCGTTTTTTTATACCTGTGAAAAGTTCACATGATTAAATTACATCTTTTATTTATCTTGAAAACCACTTGAAAGCTTCAAGCGGTTTGGCTTATTTAGATGGTTTTTTCATGAATAAAATAATTTTAAGAATGTATCTGTAAGCTTACTAAGCTGCTTCTATCATAGCTAAGACAATATTTTTACTCGGCATTTACTATCAATATTTCTACTCATCAATATTTGTTTACGATTTGACACCTGTTTAAACTGAAATGTCATGTGGTTTTCTTATAATAAGCAAGACAAGTTAAAAACCTTTAAATTGAAAATGAATAATTTAAGTAATCTACAACCGGTTTCTAAAGACTTGATGATCAAGATTTATATTTTAAGAACCATGATGTACTGTGGGGTTCTTTGGGGACTATTTGATGAAGGCTGGGCTATTAAATCAGATCAGGAAGATTTTATTTTCCCGTTTTGGCTAAATGGAGTGCAGGCCCATCGATATGCTAAAACTCATTGGCCTAATTACAAGCCAAGAAAAATCACCCCTAAAGACTTTCATGAATCTTTACTACCTACTTTAACACGGTTAAAAGTTACTCCAGCTTTATTTAATTCATCTCATCGCAAGTTGAAGTTATCTACTCAACAAATGCATCATTTCTTTTTTAATCATCCTAAATGGCAGGTAGCTTAAAGTTTTTTTAAGCTACCTAATATAGAGTGCTTTTTGAACGCTTGAGCATAAAACTTGTATTTGAATGACTCGCAAGTCTTTGCAATTTTCTAAAATCGAGCTAATTTAAATCAAAATGATAAAACAACAGGACAGAAGAAATGACTATCGTTGCACAAGTAATTAAGAACAAATCTGAACGAGCTATTTTTACAATTTCACCCGAAGCAACTGTCCTCGAAGCAATCACCATTATGGCTGAAAAAGGTATTGGTGCTTTAGTTGTCGCAGATGGTGAAAAGGTTGTTGGAATATTATCTGAACGTGATTACACAAGAAAAGTGACGCTTATGGAGCGCTCATCTTATAGTACAACAGTAGCTGAAATTATGACGGCAAAAGTGATTACTGTAGGTCTAAATAACACAGTTGAAGAATGTTTACATCTCATGACCGATCGCCATTTACGTCATTTACCAGTATTAGACAATGAAAAACTGGTCGGTTTTATTTCAATTGGTGACTTGGTTAAAGCAGCTATGGAAGACCAAAAAGTTTTGATTGAACAATTAAAGCAATATATTTCAGGTTAAATAGACAAATAAAAATGGGCGTTAAACGCCCATTTTTTTATAGTTTTTCAAAACTTAAAGATAATTCGTAATTAAGGCAACTAAACGCTCTAACAAAATATCAGCTTGAGCTTGTGTCATGTTGATAGGAGGCAATAAACGAACGACCGTTCCTGCGGTAACATTAATAATAAGCTTGTATTCATCACGAGCAATCGAGACAAGTTCAGCACATTCTTTCGGTAATTGAATACCAATCATCATACCAAAACCACGTACTTGTACGTTTTTGCTAGCCAATTTGGTACGTAATTGCTCAACGATATAGTTACCAACGACTGCCGCATTTTCTACTGCATTTTCCTTTTGGATCGTATCAATTACCGTATAAACCACGCGTGAACCTAACACAGTACCACCATAAGTAGAGCCATGACTGCCTGGTCCTAACAATCCCACAGCTTTACCTTGAGTCATTACAGCACCTACTGGGAAACCGTTACCTAACCCTTTGGCAGTAGTTAAAACATCTGGAATAATATTGGTATGTTGATATGCAAAATATTTACCTGTACGTCCATTACCAGTTTGGATTTCATCAAGCATCATTAACCAATTGTGCTGATTACAAATATGGCGAACCTCTTCTAAGTAGCTAAAGCCTTGTGGTGCAGTATTAATACCACCTTCGCCCTGAATCGGCTCAATCAAAATAGCAACGATGTCTGGATGTTGTAAGGCTGCTTCTTGAATGGCTTCAATATCACCAAATGGCACTCGAATAAAGCCTTCTACTAAAGGAGCAAAACCATCTTGTACTTTTTTATTGCCAGTTGCAGAAAGTGTCGCTAATGTACGACCGTGAAATGATTGTTCGGCAACAATAATTTTCGGCAAGCTTATACCTTGTTGGGTACCAAATTTACGAGCAATTTTAATAGCACCTTCGTTTGACTCAGCACCACTGTTCGAAAAGAAAATTTCTTCCATACCCGAAACTTCAGCAAGCTTTTGAGCTGCCGCAGTTTGCCAAGGAATTTCAAATAAATTACTTGTATGCACGAGAGTGGCTGCTTGCTCTGCAATCGCCTCTGCAATGGCAGGATGGGCATGCCCTAAACCACATACAGCAATACCAGTTAATGCATCTAAATATTCTGTACCGTCTTGTGTATAAAGATATGCTCCTCGACCTCGAACAAAACTGATCGCTTGGCGTCCGTAAGTAGCCATTAAGTGTGTAGGCTGATCAGGTTGCACTGGAGCTAGGGTAATATCATTCATCACGAACTCTGTCTGTATGAGGTTTTAAGAAGAGTTTATATAAACAAAAACTTGCCCTGATGAAAAGTCTCATCACTCATTTATCTAAAATTTCGTCAGCTTTTTACGATCACTTCGGTTTATACAATAAAATATTAAATATTCTATGCAACTTTAGACAACAAGGCTGTTTGCAAAGCGATGTGAACACCCCCTATAATGCTGCAAGATTAGTTGAGGATCTACTTATGACTGAACAAGCACGTGATACTGAAGCGTTAATTCGCGATCAAATTGCGAAGCATCCCGTTTTACTTTACATGAAAGGCACTCCACAGTTCCCACAATGTGGTTTCTCTGCACGTGCAGTAGAGGCGCTCAGTCAAATTGGTCGTCCATTTGCATATGTGAACATCTTAGAAAACCCTGATATTCGTGCAATTTTACCTAAAATTGCGAACTGGCCTACGTTCCCACAATTATGGGTAAACGGTGAGCTTATCGGTGGTAGTGATATCATGCTTGAAATGTTCCAAAATGGCGAATTAAAACCATTAGTCGAACAATACAGCGCAGCTCCTGAAGCTTAATAATAAAAAAGCCAATCGAAAGATTGGCTTTTTTATACTTGTGAATTTAACAATCACTTATACCAATATAACGAAATAAACCTTCAACACCAAGATCTGCTTTTAAGATAGTTAAATTCTTATATGACGTTGTAGTGATGGCCTCAAAAATATTCATATCCGGATCTTCATGTAACTCATCCACATTTTGAATCATACATTCCTCAAAATGATCAGCCACAAACTCAAACCCTAAATCCATTGCGATAAATAAGGTATGTTCACACGGTTGAACATATTGCTCTTGTGTCCAATCAATCACTGCAAGCTTACAAATTGGGCAAAGAATATTTGCTGTCGTATTCTCTAATTCAACTAGCTGGTAAGACATACTTTAAAAAAAATCGAGAAAAATATATTTTATGAAAATTAAAACATAAGCGCTATATTTGCTTAATTTTTTTAGAAATCGAAATAACAAAATCATCCCAATGTAATTACAATGAAATTTCATAATTAACATTTTTTCAATCCAGCTTTTTTTGAACCCATAGATGAGCTTTTTACAAAAAACTAAAATCAAATTTTATCGTTGCAAAAATATTAATGTAAAATCTTTAGTGTTGCATAAATAGGATATTTTAATGCTCACAGATCTTGATGATTTTTATTGTTTTGCCCTTGTTGTTGAGCATGGTGGTTTTAGTGCCGCTGAACGTGTTACGGATATACCAAAATCAAAATTAAGTCGTCGTGTTTATAACTTAGAGGAAAATTTAGGGGTTCGTTTAATTCAACGTAGTTCTCGCCATTTCGCGGTCACCGATATCGGAATGGATATCTATAGACATGCCCAAGTAATGATGAATGCTGCTCAAGCAGCCCATGATTTGGTTGATCACTTAAGTATTCAACCTAGAGGTGTGGTAAAAGTAAGTGTGCCAGTAGATATTGCACAAAATCAATTGCCTAAAATTTTACCTGCATTTTTAAAAAAATATCCTGAAATTCGTTTACAGCTTATTGTGAGTAACCGCCGAGTTGATGTCATTAATGAAGGCATTGACGTCGCACTACGTGTAAGATCAAAACTAGATGATGACCCAAGCCTTGTCTTGAGACAATTTTCACTTATAGAACAAAGTCTCTTTGCGAGCCAAGCCTATTTAAATGAATTTGGTAATATTAAGATACCTGAACAATTAAGTGATCACCGAATTCTAAGCTTATCTGAAGAGCACTTAGATCAACAATTTACATTACATGGTCCAGATAATCAGCTGAAAAAAGTGAAGGTCAGCCCTATCGTAATGGGAACAAATCTTTATATGCTTGCTCAGCTTGCAAGCCAAAATTGCGGTATTGCATTACTACCTGACACAGCGGCTGAAGATTTTGTAAAATCTGGGCAGCTCATACAAATTTTGCCTGATTGGAAAGCGGCTCACGGTGTATTCCATGCTGTTTATCCATCTCGTAGAGGTTTACTACCAGCAGTGCGTGTATTTATTGATTATCTTGTAGAACATCTATCAGAACATTCATAAGCGAATATCTATAAAAAAGTTCGATGATTTATCGAACTTTTTTATTTTATAACCATTAAATTTTTGGATAAATTCCTACACCTTCTGGCCATGGTGTTAGCAATTCAAAACCTGTCTCTGTAACGGCAACCATATGTTCCCATTGTGCAGATAAAGAAAGGTCTTGGGTAATTACTGTCCACCCATCTTTTAATTCTTTCACTTGTGGTTTACCAGCATTAATCATAGGTTCAATCGTAAAGACCATACCTTTTTTCAAAACCAATCCTTGGCCTCGTTGCCCATAGTGCAAAATATTAGGTTGCTCATGATACACCTTGCCAATGCCATGCCCACAATATTCACGAACGATACTATAACCTTCGCGATGGGCAACGGACTGAATAGCATATCCAATATCACCTAAAGTTGCTCCAGGTTTAACGGTATGAATACCAGCTACCATTGCTTCATAAGTTGTTTCAACTAATTTTTTAGCATGCGGGTTTACATTACCTACATAGTACATGCGGCTGGTATCACCAAAATAACCATCTTTAATAATCGCAACATCAATATTAATAATGTCACCATCTTTTAAAACTTTATTCAGTGAAGGAATACCATGACAAACTACTTCATTTACTGAGGTACATATTGTTTTTGTGAATCCATGGTAACCCACATTTGCAGGTATGACTTTTAAAGTATTTACGATGTAGTCATTACAAATATTATCTAAATATTCAGTAGTTACACCGGGCTTGATATACTTCCCTATCATTTCTAAAACTTGCGCAGCCAAACGCCCAGAAACTCTTAACTTTTCTAGATCTTGTTCAGTTTTAATTGTAACGGTAGAAGCTCTCATTCAATTTTATCCTCGTAGGCACTGCTTTTACATTACCTACAAAAATGTAAGTTAATTTAGAATATTTTAGAATGGATATAGGATACGCTGGAAGCTTTAAATGCCCAAATATTCAACATTCATAATAGAAATTGTTTTTTTTATTTTTACATAATTTTTTAAAAAAGTCAGACATAAAAAATATTTTCTTTATTTCTTTCAATGGTTTTTCAAACACATAACTTAACCAGTTGATATTTTTCATATCTCTTAATGATTTATAAGACCAGAAAAAAAGCTTTTTCACATAAAATAGCGCTTGATCATGCTCTCGTTTGCTCTAAAATTCTTTCTTTTTCATTAAATTTAATTTATGCAACAACTTCGTACTGGAGATATTATTGCCTTAGGTTTTATGACCTTTGCTCTCTTTATTGGGGCTGGTAACATTATCTTTCCTCCCATTGTCGCTCAACAAGCGGGTGATCATGTATGGTTAGCAGCCATAGGATTTTTGGTTACTGCGGTTGGCTTACCCGTAATTACGATTATGGCACTCTCTCGTATGAAGGGTTCCATTGAAATCATTAGCTCGCCTTTAGGTCGAATAGCAAGTCTAATTCTAACTGTAGTGTGTTATTTGTCAGTTGGTCCTTTATTTGCCACCCCGCGTACTGCAACTGTTTCCTATGAAATTGGTTTCTCTTCTTATTTTGGAACATCAAGCAGCAGCCTTCTTATTTATAGTGCGATCTATTTTATATTTGTAACTTTAGTTTCGTTATACCCAAATAAACTTTTAGATACTGTCGGGCATGTTCTGGCTCCTTTAAAAATTATTGCTTTAGCAATTTTGGGTATCGCCGCAGTTATGATTCCTGCTGGCTATGTTCCTGCACCAATTAATCATTATGTTAACTCTCCTGTTTCAGAAGGTTTCGTAAATGGTTATCTCACTATGGATACTTTAGGTGCTTTAGTATTTGGTATCGTAATTATTCAAGCGATTTATTCACGTGGTGTTACCGATAACAAGCTAGTGACTAAGTATGCAATTATTGCCAGCCTTATTTCGGGTGTAGGTCTTACTTTAGTTTATTTAAGCTTATTTAAATTAGGTTTAGGTAGCCATGAAGTTGCACCAAATGCCGCGAATGGTGCTGTAATCTTACATGCATATGTTCAACATGCTTTTGGAAATATGGGCTCACTATTCTTAACTGCTCTAATTTCATTGGCCTGTATGGTGACTGCAATTGGTTTAACTTGTGCATGTGGTGAATATTTTGCTCAGCTCACCAAGTTGCCATATAAGCTTTTAGTTTTCATTTTAGTTGGTTTCTCTTTCATTATTTCTAATCTTGGATTAACCAAACTAATTGCTATATCAGTACCTGTTTTAAGTGCGATTTACCCACCTGCCATTGTTGTGATTATGCTTAGTTTCTTCTGGAAATTTTGGCATAAACCATCTTTTATTGTCGGTTCAGTAACGAGCATTGCTTTAATTTTCGGTATTATTGATGGGCTGAAAGTTGCAGGTTTTGGAGATAACCTTCCAAACCTCCTTCAACATTTACCATTAAATGAACAAAACTTGGCATGGTTGATCCCATCTTTAGTTGTTCTCGTGGTCACTACCCTTATCGACAAAGTTAAACATAAAAACATTTAATCTGGTGTTTTTTTGAAATCGAGTTTTACCCAAACATGATTTTATATATCGAATAAAATGCTGTGTTTACCCAACCAGCATTTTATTTCCAACACCAGGATTTAGTGACAATTCCACTATAGATATAATTAATTTTTACTGTAATATTACACTAAAATAATTTTTAGCTTACTCAGGAAGGAAGAGCATAAATGAAAAGTAAATATTATCTAACATTAGCAGATGCAGAGTTTTTAATGGAAGAAGCTCAAAAATATGCAACTGAACACAACTTTAAAGTCAGTATATCCATTGTGGATGAAACAAGCTCATTATTACTCATGAAACGCCTAGATGGTGCTTCCCCATTAACCACTCATCTTAGTCTAGACAAAGCAAAATGTTCTTCAATGAGCGGTCGCCCTTCTAAGTTTTATGAAGAACTTCTACAAAACGGTCGTCTTGGTTTTTTAAGTATACCTAGTGCTAAAGGAATGCTAGAAGGTGGAAAGGCTATTATTTATGAGGGTCATATTTTAGGTGCAATTGGTGTTTCTGGTGTGCAATCTTTTGAAGATGCCGAAATTGCTCAATATGCCATTGATGCTTTTTTAAAAAAACAAAGTAACTAAAATAACTTAGAAGAAAAGAGAAATTATTACACTTTTCACTTAAAAATTTCTCTTTTCTAAAAAAGTAAGTATTTTATACAAAAATATTTAATATTTACTTTTTTAATACCTTAACTATTTATAAATATAGAAGTTTTTATAAAACTGCTTAAAAAACTTTCTATTGACTATTGAATTAAACTAAAAATACAAGTACAACATTAAACTTATTCTTGACTAAAACATTTGGTTTTAGCGCAACCACAAGGAGGGATGGAGATGTTATCATTACATTTCAACAAACAAATCTTCATTAACACTCTGAACAGTAAAGATTCAGTTGTGTATGGAGTAACCACGTTTGCTCTTATGCTGACTTTACTGTTTCAAGGTATGATTAAAGGGAATCTGAAACCCGAATACTTTATGTATGCCATGGTTGTTTCTTTTGTATTTTGTGTATGGGCCTTTGTCGATCACAAAATGCGAAAACTAGCTAAAAGACGAATGAGTCGACAGAAATAATAGAATTCAAAAAATGGATGAGTGATCATCCATTTTTTATTGACCTAAAAATAATAAAATAGTCCCTATAACTAAAATAGCAGTCGCTAATAGCTCAGTCACAATTAAAGCGATCATCATAAATGTCATCAACCATGTCGGCAAACTAAAGTGCCCTAACCGATGAGGTTGTTTAAACTGGTTAGTCGTATCCTGCAAAAACCCGTGAATGATATAAACTAAAATTGAAAAACTAAAAAACAAAATATTTGCCAATACACACCATAAAACAATATTTTCATTTAAAATTGTAAAATAGCTCAGTGTAGCCAAAATGAGTGTAGCCGCGGCATAAAGCAAGCTACTTCGATGAGCAATATCTACATAATAATGTGCGCGACTTAATTCTGAACAGCGTATTTGCCAATATTTCCACACCCCTGTTAACATTCCTACCCATAAAAACACGCCACTAAACACAATAGCCAACTGCACAGCTTTCGATAAATCCATATTTTCCTTTATTGGTTTTATTAAGATTTGATGAGTTGTATAACATAAATCTTGACTTTATAGTCACATTTTAAGCAAGTGCCTTTTCAGAACTCATGTACATTAAGATGAATGATTAGATAATTAACTTTAAATCTATGGATAAAACTTTTGAATCTTTTTGGATTACCTGTAAAGATGGCTATCAACTTGCAGCACAATTTTATCCTGCTCAAGAAAAGAAAGCTGACTACCCTATCCTTATTTGTCCAGCAACAGGTATTACTAAAAACTTTTATCATTCTTTTGCAGCATGGTTAAGTCAACAAGGCCATGATGTATTGAGTTTTGACTTTCGTGGTATTGGTGAGTCATTACATGGAGCTTTAAAACAAAGTAACGCAAGTATTACTGATTGGGGAACACTGGATATTCCGTCAGCAATTGATGCTTTATTAATAAAAACTAAAGCAGAGCGAGTCATTCTTATTGGACACAGTGCTGGCGGACAACTATTAGGAGTTGTACCTAACTACAATAAAGTCGTAAAAGTGATAGCTGTTGCAGGTTCAACCGGACACGTAAAAGGCCTTAAGGGAAAAACCAAGTTATTAGCGCCAGTTATGTTTAATCTTATCTTTCCTATTTCTAGTGTTATTAAGGGTTATGGTGCAACTCAATTTATTGGCATGGGCGAAAACTTGCCTAAAAAAGTGGCTCAACAATGGCGAGAGTTTTGCAGCCATCCTGGTTATGTAAAAAATGCCATAGGGAAAACCATTTTTCACGACTTTCATTCAGATATTCAGTGCTCAATTACTGCTATTTGGGCTGATGATGATGAGATTGCGACCAAACGTAACGTAAAAGAATTATTAAGTCTATATCCAAATGCGAATAAAAAAATGATTGAACTTAATCCAAAAGATTTAGGATATAAATCAATTGGCCATATGCTGTTATTCAAAAAATCACATCAAAAACTTTGGTCTATTTTAGAACAAGAAATTAATCATTAATCACTGCTTTTATTTTCACCTCTAAGTCAGTAATCCTGCTTAGAGGTTTTTTTGTATTAAAAACGAACTCCTTTTTACCTCAATGCGTCGATCTACATTTAAAGTTCTGCTAAGGTAACTCATCTGAAGCTGTTGTCAAAAATAGGTATATTTACTTATTTAATACATACAGCTTCTTTTTTTCTGTTTTAGCTAAAGCCAAAGAAATTGTTCAAGGATAATTATGCTAGCACTAGAGCCTCAACATATTCATATGAATCAACATGCTGTTGATAAAACACATGCATTAAAGTGTCTAGTAGATATATTAGAAAAAGATGACTTAGTTACCCCTGAATATATAACAGGACTTATCAATCGTGAGCAACAAAGCGCGACTTATTTAGGCCAAGGTATTGCTATTCCACACGGTACACCTCAATCACGTGCATACATTTTAAAAACAGGTATTCGTTTAGCTCATTTTCCCGAAGGCGTGATCTGGGATGGAGAAAATAAAATCTATTTAGCTGTCGTTATTGCAGCAACATCTGATGAACATTTGCAAGTTTTACAAACTCTGACCCGCGCATTAATGCATGATGTCACGGAGCAAGTAAAAAATGCTTCAAAACCTGAACAAATTATAGAATTACTACAAGCTCAGCCATTATCTTTAGCACTTCATGAAAATCTTATTCAAACTAAAATCGATGCACAAGATATCGAAGACCTATTCTGGACAGCTTCTCAAACACTCAAAAAGCATAGTTTCGTAAAATGTGGTTTTTTAAGCTCACTTGATCCAGAACAAGCAATTCAATTACAAGATCAAATTTGGTCTATTGCAAGCAATCAATTTGTTCAGCAACCCGCTATTAGCATTATTAAGCCATCAAAGGTTTTAGAACTAAATGGCAAAAAACTGAATACACTAGTTTGTATTGCAGCGAATGATCAGCTCGATAATGAAAGATTTAATCGTTTAATTGATATCTTATTTAGCCCTGAGCAAGTTGCCAAGCTAGATAAAACTCAAACGCCAAATGAAATTGCAAAAATTATTGGGGCTGAAGTTATTCCAGACTGGCCTCAACGCTCAGTTGTATTAGCAAATGCTCACGGCTTACATGCTCGACCAGCTACATATTTAGTCAATCTCACCAAAACCTTTCAAGGTGACATTCAAGTTGCTGTAGGTGATGGTAACTTTGTTTCTGCGAAAAGTTTGACTCGCCTTTTAGCTTTAGGCTGTAAACGTGGTCAAACTCTACATTTTATTGCAGAGCCAGAAACTGATGCAGTAGATGCCTTAGATAAAGTTGTTTTTGCAGTACAGCAAGGCTTAGGTGAAGAAGTTGAAGCAATATCCGTAACAAATGAAGTCACAGATCAACATGCTCCAACGGTCATATCAGCAGCCACCATCTTAGGTACAAATATAGGCATTGCAGCATCAAGCGGTTTAGCATTTGGACCAGTACATGTAGTTAAACCAAAGGTTTATCAATATGAGCGTATGGGTTTAAGTGTAAAAGCTGAGAAAGAAAATTTAGATATTGCATTACATGCTGTAAAAAACAATATTCATCAAGTCATTGCTAAAGCTGAAGCTTCTGAAATTAAAAAAATCTTTCAAGCTCATTTAGAAATGCTTGATGATCCTGATTTGATTAATGGTGTATACCTAAAAATTAATCAGAATTTATCAGCACCAGCTGCTTGGTATGAGCATATTGAAGCTGCTGCCAAAGCACAGGAAGCTCTACCAGACCGTTTACTCGCCGAACGTGCAACAGACTTACGTGATATTGGCGACCGAGTTTTAACACAACTATGTGGTGAAGTGGTTATTGAAGAACCTAACGAGCCTTATATTTTAATTATGCATGATGTTGGGCCAAGCGATGTTGCTCGTCTCAACAAAGACCGTGTTGTGGGTATTTTGACTGCCATAGGCGGTGCAAGTGCACATAGTGCAATTGTTGCACGTGCTTTAGGTATTCCAGCTATTGTTGGTGCTGGTGAACAAGTCTTGGAAGTTGATCACAAAAGTACCCTACTCATTAATGGTGACACGGGAACTTTTGTTTTAAATCCAGATACGGCGCAAATCGAACAAGCAAAGCAAGAGCGTGAACAACAGCGTCAAATTCGTGAAGAAGCCGAACGTCATAGCCAAGAGCCAGCAATTACCCTAGATCAGCATCAAATCGAAATTGCAGCTAATTTAGGTAAAGTTCAAGCAACAACACAAGCAATAGAATGCGGTGCTGAAGCCATTGGATTACTTCGTACAGAGCTGGTTTTCATGTCTCATAGCAGTGCACCTAATGAGACTATTCAAGAAGCAGATTACCGCTTGGTATTAGATGCACTTGCTGGCCGTCCGCTTGTGGTACGTACATTAGACGTAGGTGGTGACAAGCCCTTACCTTACCTGCCAATTGCTGAGGAAGAAAACCCATTCTTAGGATTAAGGGGAGTTCGTTTAACCTTAAGACGTCCTGAGCTTTTAAGACAGCAATTAACCGCTCTATTAAAAGCATCTGATAATCGTCCACTACGAATTATGTTCCCTATGATTGGACGCGTTGAAGAATGGCGTGCTGCAAAAGCGATTCTTGATGAAGTAAAAGCTCAACATCCATGTGACAATTTACAAGTCGGCATTATGATTGAAGTTCCTTCTGCTGCTTTGCTTGCCCCAATTCTTGCACAAGAAGTCGACTTTTTCAGTATCGGTACAAATGACCTAACCCAATATACTTTAGCGATTGACCGAGGCCACCCAATACTCTCAGCGGAAGCAGACGGATTGCACCCAAGTATTCTCAATTTGATTGATCAAACGGTGAAAGCTGCTCACAAACACGGCAAATGGGTGGGAATCTGTGGTGAGCTTGCAGCAGACCCGAAAGCTGTACCTATTCTCATGGGATTAGGTGTAGACGAACTGAGTATGTCGCCAAATAGCATTCCACTAGTAAAAGCTCAAATTCGTACGCTGAGCTATAGTCATGCTCAAAAACTTGCGCAACAAGCTTTACTGTGCGATAGCGCCCCTGCTGTACGCCAGCTATCTGAACAAGACTTATAAGATTGGGAATAGTAATGGCTAAAATTTTAACAGTTACTTTAAACCCTGCAATTGATGTAACCATCCAACTAAATGAGTTACAGGTAGGTGAAGTGAACCGACAAGAGTCAGTCGAAATTCATGCGGCTGGTAAAGGTCTTAATGTTGCTCAAGTATTAAAAGACTTAGGTCACGATGTCATCGTAACCGGTTTTTTAGGTGAACATAATCGACAAATTTTCGATACTCATTTCACCCAAGCTCAATTTCAATCCGAATTTATTTATATTGATGGCGAAACACGTCAAAATATAAAAATTGCTGAGCAGTCTGGGCGGATGACCGACTTAAATGGCAAAGGTTTCTTTGTTTTTGAAGTAGACAAACAAAGCCTATTTAATAAGATTGAAGCTCTTTTACCCCAAGTTGAGGTGGTTGCAATAGCCGGTAGCCTACCCCAAGGTTTTAGTATTGATGAGTTACAACAACTTATTCAAATTATCAAAAAGCAAAATAAAAAAGTTGCACTAGATACCAGTGGTAAAGCATTGGTTGCCGCAATTGCAAGTCAACCTTGGATGATCAAACCTAATACCGATGAACTTATAGAAAGTTATCAATGCCCTACAACAAGCTATGCTGAACAAAGAAAACTTTTTGACAACTTAGCCGATATTGAGCATGTGGTTATTTCAATGGGTGAAGATGGAGTAAACTGGCTGCATGACACTCACCCATTACATGCCCAAGCACCAAAAGTTATTGTAAAAAGTACGGTCGGTGCTGGTGACTCCCTGTTAGCAGGTATGATCCACGGACTTGTTAACCAACTATCTCCTGAAGAAACTTTAAAAACCGCGACAGCAATTGCAAGCCATGCTGTAACACAAATTGGTTTTCGAATTCCTACTCTAGAGGTTCTAGACCAATTAAAAGCACAAACTACTATCAATTCATTGAGTGAATCTGATGCAAACTGCTAAACATTTATTATTTATTACTAATAATCCACAACAGCAAGTCAATGCTTTGATTTTAGCTCGTAAACTTACCTTAGTCGCAACGCAACATGGGTATAAACACAGCGTTATTTCGCTCAATGAGTTTGAATCAAGTGATCACTTTGATCATGTTGTTATTATTGGCCAACAGCCTAAAAACTTAAATATTTTTGAGCAAAGTGCTTTGTCTTTAGTGTCTATTGAAGATATTAAAGATGATGCAGATAAAGCACTTTTAACAGCGCTAGAACACTCGAAACCAGCAAATGAATGGAATCAGAAACCTAAACAAACCTCTAATACAGCAACTCACTTTGTTGCAATTACTGCTTGTCCAACTGGAGTTGCCCATACATTTATGGCAGCTGAAGCATTACAGCAAGGTGCAGAGAGACTTGGATATCAAATCGATGTAGAAACTCAAGGTTCTGTGGGTGCGAAGAATATTTTATCAGCACAAGCGATTGCGGACGCCGATATTGTTATTCTAGCCACTGACATTGAAGTCAACACAGATCGTTTTGTAGGTAAACGTGTTTATCGATGCAGTACTGGCTTTGCCTTAAAACAAACCGATAAGGCCTTTGCCGAAGCAATTGCGAATGCACAAGTTTTAGAACAAGGTAAACAACAAGCTACATCGGAAAATAAAGATAAAACTGAAAAAGTTGGTGTGTATAAACACTTATTAACCGGTGTTTCTTATATGCTGCCTATGGTTGTTGCTGGTGGTTTATTAATTGCACTTTCTTTATGTTTTGGCCTGAATGCAGCAGAACAAGCTGGTAGCCTGCCTGCCATATTAAAACAGATTGGTGCAACAGCATTTACACTAATGGTTCCAATGTTATCAGGTTACATTGCATATTCCATTGCAGATCGCCCTGGCCTTGCACCTGGCTTAATTGGTGGATTATTGGCAGCGCAACTGCAAGCAGGTTTTTTAGGAGGTATTGTTTCTGGTTTTCTTGCTGGTTATATCGCGTTATTTATTGCCAAAAAAGTTAAGTTACCAACCAGCCTAGAGTCGCTTAAACCTATTTTGATTATTCCATTACTCGGAACACTATTTGTCGGCCTCATTATGTTCTATGTGGTTGGTCAACCTGTAGCACATATTTTCGAGTTAATGAAAGACTTCCTAAACAACATGGGTACAACAAATGCCATATTAATGGGAATTATTCTAGCAAGCATGATGTGTATTGATTTAGGTGGTCCAATTAACAAAGCTGCTTATGCTTTTACGGTTGGTTTACTTACAACCAATACATATATGCCAATGGCAGCAACTATGGCCGGCGGTATGGTTCCGGCAATAGGTATGGCGATTGCCACCTTCCTCGCTAGAAATAAATTTAGTGTAGGTGAGAAAGATGCAGGTAAAGCTGCTTTTGTACTGGGGTTATGCTTTATCTCAGAAGGTGCAATTCCATTTGCAGCAAAAGACCCTATGCGCGTTATTCCAACTTGCATTTTAGGTGGCGCAGTAACTGGTGCACTGGTTGCTTTATTTCACTGCGAACTCGTTACGCCACACGGCGGTGTATTTGTACTTCTGATTCCAAATGCAATTAATCATGCTTGGTTATATCTAGGAGCAATTGCAGCCGGAAGCATCGTAACAGGTGTAAGTTATGCCATCCTAAAAAGAAACCAAGAAGAAAAACTATTAACAAACTCATAAGTTAATAAAAAGGGAGAATTAATATTCTCCCTTTTTATTGCTAGCTAATTTTTAATGTTGAATTTGAACTGCTCGCGCCATAATTTCTTCTGGAAGATCTTGGGCTAATACCACTGCAAGAGTTGGTTTTTGGTTAGACTCATCTTTTAAGTTTTGAGCTTCCAAAACTGCATTGACATCTTTTGGAGCTAATCTAAACATCGCTCCAGTGAATGGATCTACAATTAGAATTCCAATTAAACCACCAAAAAGAATATTACCCAAATACCATCCACTAAGAGTTCCTGTTACTTCAACAGTTTTAGTTTGATAACCAGCTTTACTGAAAGTTATTTCATATTTTTCAGGCTTAAAGTACCCTGCTCCCTTTTTCAAACTAACCGTAACGGGTGTTTGACCTGTATGGATTTTCATCCCTTTTCTATTTTTAATCTCAATAGATGCTGACTCTGGTACACTTGTAAATGTAACTACTTGTGAAGTACCAGTTATAATGCTCGCACAGCCATTCAAACCCACAGTAAAAGCCAATATAGAAGTAACTAATATTTTTTTCATGATTAATACGCAAAGATTTTCATTTCTCATTTGAACGCGCACTATACCAAAAACAAACAAAAAAACAACAATTGAGCAAAATTTAATAGTTCAACAATTAATCTAATATTCAAGTTAAAACAATTAATAAAAAAGGTAAGAAATGAAGAATCCCAGTAAAATAAAAAATCTTTATTAATCAATTAAATATTTTGTGTAAATTTTATTAGTTTAGATTAATAGATGAATCATATTTAATATATGGTAAATTTTTACCTTTCAATACTAATACAAACATTTGATTAAAATAAACATTTCAAAATTAAATGGATTTATTTTTTATAGTTATGACTTTGTAGACAAAAAATTTTTATAGAAATGTCACATTCAAAACATATTTTTTTTTCTAGGATTCTCATGCAAACAGGTATCGTTCATTTTACGAACAAGCAAGCAGCCAAGTTCAAATAAACGGTAAAAATAAGTTTTATCAGAAGAGCAAAATTTATAGTTTGTCCTTATTAAATCAAGCGATATAAATTTTGCTCATGACTTAAAGTCCTGATATAACTTGCTTAGTGAAACTATATTTTTCAACTATTAAAATGAGTTTCATAAAATGCGATTCACCAAGGTATGGGGAAAAGTCAATGACAAAGAAGTATGCGCGTTTTTTACCTACAACAGAATCTTTTACTCTTGAAGATTTTCCTTATTATTGGATTACTCAAGTCCATGCTCAATATGTTCAAAATATTGATAATGCTCTTAAAAAATATGGCTTAGATAATTCTCGTCGACGCATTATGCTTGCGCTAAGCAGTAAACCACATGCTAGTGTGTCTGAGTTATCTGACATGATTATTTCAAAGATGTCGACTACTACTAAAATTGTTTATCGCTTAAAAGATGAAGGCCTTGTAGAAACATATTCTTGTCAAACAGATGGCCGTATTACACGTGTATATCTTACTGAGCGTGGTACTGAAATGATTGGTAAGATTAATGACTTAACAAGTGTTGTACTTGAGCAGTCATTTGATGGTATCACCCCTCTACAACTAGAAAAAATGATGGAAAGCTTAAAAATGCTTTTAAAAAATCTATCTCGATAACTACTCTATTTTTGTTTTCTAAACATGTTTAAATTTCAAGCTCTCTCTGAGGGCTTTTTATTTGCTACCAAGTAAGTAAAATATAGTCCTCAGAAAGTAGTCAATTAAACACTACGCTTGTTGACTTGTTCTCTCAACTCCAGTAGAAACTTTCTTTTCATATCTACGTTGTAATTTTAGGAAAAAATGGCTAAAAGAAAATATAAAAGTGATAAGTTTCAGGTACGTCGTATTAACCGCCAATGGTGGGTACTTGAAAAAGATTTAGAAACTCATTGCTATTCTAAGCATGAACAGGTCGCTACCAAAACCTTAGCTAATAATTATGCAGATGATTATATAGAGCAATACTATATGAATCTATATATTCAGCAGCAGTTAAAAAAACCTGAAACCACATAAAAAGCCTTCGCGGCTTTTTTTATTTATAATTCAAAGCATTAGTCAATATTAAAATAATAAAATTTTACCATAAAAAAAACCTACATCTTGGGGAAAATGTAGGCTATAAAATGCACAAAAAGGATTTATATATCCTTTTCGACAAGAAAGATTTTACGACAATATAAGCCCTTATTTTATATTACTTTTGTAAAGTTAATGGTGGTTATTGTATTAGCACTTAATAATTTAAACTGATTTTTTATATAATTTTTTAAGTAAAATATTTAAAAGAATTTATCCTTTGCTCATTAAAAATATTTTATTTGATATGAGTCTCTCCATAAACTCTTTATTTTCCGATATATAAACACCTGTTTTAACAAGTTTTTTACAAAAATAAGCATAAATTTTTAAAGCTAAAACTCTACTTTTCAAAATCTAAATAAAATTAAAAATTAATAAATAACATATGCATACATAAGTAATAACAATTCTATTTTAGAAAAACATTTACTCAAGTCGAAAAAAACATCAAATATTAAGTTTTTATAGCTTTTGTGGTGACGACACAACTATTACAATACAGTTTATAAATAGTTTAACTCTTTAGTAGTTTTAGGCATCTTATGACTTCAATGTCGAACACTACCCAAAAGCACTTTATTGTTGAGCAATTTCCTCTACCGACTTGGGTCAGTGATGATAAAGGCTTAATTTTATATTGCAATACGGAGTGTACAAAATACTGGCGCGATACGTCTCCACCATTGTTTCAACAATGGTTAGATTTCGTGTACCCTGCCGATTTAGAAGATGTTAAAAATAAATGGTTGGATGCCATACGACTCCAATCAAGAGTTGAATTTAAATGCCGTCTTTTGCATAAGAGCCATCACTATCGATGGTGTAAACTTTCTATTCAATTGTCGAAATATCATGAATCCTATCAAGAAAATGAATGGTTTATTAGTTTTCTTGATATTGACCAAGATATACAAGAGCAACAAAGCTTACGCAAAGATATCGATATACAGAATCAAATGCTCAATATCAGTGTCGATTGTATTAAAGTTTTAAATACCGACGGTACAGTATCTCATATGAATAAATCAGGATGCCTTGCATTAGGTGTACCTGTAAATGAAAAAAAATTTGGTATGCGTTGGTTAGATCTTTTACCACCTCATATTCGTAAACGCGGAAGAATTGCTCTAAAAAAGGCCTTACAAGGTAAAGTAGCCCGTTTCGCTGGTATGAGTTGTTTACCAAATCAGGACCCTGAATATTGGGATAACATGCTTACCCCAATTCAACATACAAATGGCGAAATCATTCAAATATTGTGTGTTTCTCGAAATGTTACTCAACAATATCTTACTGAGAACCGCCTTAGAGATATTAGTGAACGAGATGAACTTACCGGATTATTTAATAGACGCTCATTTAAGCTTCAACTAAAACGCACCCTATCCTACTCAAGAGAAACCCAAACAAGTGTAGGGTTACTTTTAATTGATTTAGATCATTTCAAACACATTAATGACACCATAGGCCATAGTGCTGGTGATCACTTATTAAAAATACTTTCTAAGCGTTTTAATCAATGCGTAGACCATGAACGATGTTCTGTGGCTAGATTAGGTGGCGATGAGTTCGCAGTTATTGTCAGTCATTTAAAAAATGAAAATGATATTCGAGAACTTGCCGAAGTATTGCTTCAACAGCTCAATCAACCCATTACATACGCTGGAAATGTACTAAACGGCGGGATGAGCATTGGCTGCGCCATTTATCCTCAAGATGCTGTTGATCAGTCGAGTTTATTAAGCTGTGCAGACATGGCATTACATGACTTAAAAGCTCGAGGCCGTGGCGGTATACGTATGTATAACCCGAGTATGATGCAGTTGACCGAAGCGATCGCCTCTCAACTCAACATTGCCCGCCAACTTATTCGTCACCATACCATTCAACCCTATTATCAACCCAAAGTTGATTTAAAAACCCATGCTGTAGTGGGCTTTGAAGCATTACTCCGTTGGCACACGACTTCGGCTCAAAGAGGTTTACCGTCCCAAATTGCTGAAGCTTTTAAAGATTATGATTTAGCCAGTAAAATTGGTGAAATTATGCAGCAACAAGTTTTGCATGATATAGCTAAATGGATAAAGTTAGGCTTTCAGCCACTTCCTGTATCACTAAATGCTGCACCAGTTGAATTCTTAAGAGATAACTACGCTGAACGGTTATTAAAAAAGATCAATCAACTTGAAATTCCTACACATTTAATTGAAATAGAAGTTACTGAGCATATGCTTGGAGACCGTGGTTCTGAATATGTTATTCGTGCCCTCAATAAACTAAAGCAACATGGTGTACGTATTGCTTTAGATGATTTCGGAACAGGGTTCTCTTCTTTAACACATATACGAGACTACCCCATTGATTGTCTAAAAGTTGACTGTAGCTTTATACAAAAGATGCAACATGATCCATCAATTTATGCAATTGTCCAAGCCATTGGCTTACTTGCTCCGAATCTCTCACTCGGGTTAATTGCAGAAGGTATTGAGACACCAGAACAAGAAGAACTACTTCTTCAATTTGGCTATAACATAGGACAAGGCTTTTTATTCGAACAGGCTATTGATGCCAATCAAGTTATATCGATTCTTAAACAAGGTCAGGCTTATTTAGAAAGCCATTATTCTATGAGTTAATCCGTATATTAAAAAAAGTCGTTGCTCACTTTTACACACTAAAAACACACAATAAAAATGATAAAATTGGCGATAATATAACCATAATGATAACAAACTTAGGTTCTTCAACAATAAATATTGTCATAAGACAATAAGGAGCAATATATGAGTTATCACCATATTTTAGTTCCAGTCGATGGTTCTCCTACTTCACTTATTGCGGTTAACCATGCTGCAAGTATTGCTAAAGCCTTTAATAGCAAAGTCACTTTAGTATATGCGCTCACTATTGATCCTTTTATTTCGGTTGAAATCATTGATAGTACAGAAATTGCGCAAGATTACTTTAATAAGGCGAGAGCTTCGATTCAGGGCATTTTAGACCAAGCTAAAGAACAATTTAGTCAACATGGAATTTCTGTTGAAACAAAAATTGTTGAAGGTCAGACAATTCATACAGAAATCATTAAAGCAGCGACTGAACTAAAGGCTGATTTATTAGTAATTGGTTCTCATGGGCGAAAAGGTTTTAAAAAGTTCTTCTTGGGAAGTGTGACTCAAGCACTGTTAGGAGAAATTCATATTCCTGTATTAGTTGCTACTGAGTAAATCTAAAGTTGCATAAAAAACCCAGCTGTATAGCTGGGTTTTTTCAAATAAATTACTTGGCTTTATAGGTAAATTTAATTAAAGACCCCGGATTCTCTAAAATGTTAGTGACAGAACCATCATCTTTTTGCACATTACCAGATGTATCAGTCAATACATATAAAACGTTTCCTTCCGGATTTGCAATGACATCACGATAGCGGTTATTGCTTTTAAACATTGGGATAGCATCATCTAAAGTTGCACTATATGTCGGATCTAGCTTGATACGGAAAATCACACCACGTTTTAAAGAAGGAACCAATAAGGTATTTTCCCACCCCTGAATCGCTTTTTTACCGCCCGTATATACATATGCCGATGACGGCGCAACTGTTGGCCAACAAACATAAGTCATATCACCACATGTTGGATCGTTATAGTTATATGTATCTTGCACGGTATATAACGTTTTTAAAGGTGGGATAAAGTTTTTACCCGTCCATTCGGACTCTTTGGTAATAGGAACGCCGGTCGCTACTTTTACCCCATTTTGTCCTAAATCTTTAATTTGTGATTTATTGGTCGCAGCCGAATAGTTTGCATAAGCATAGCCACTATCATCTTTATAGCCTGCTACATTAGGCCAACCATAGTTTCCACCTTTTAAAATGAGATTAATTTCATCATCAGAATTTGGACCCTGCTCAGACTGCAAAAGCTTTCCATTGGGAGTAAAGGCCAAACCTTGTGGATTACGGTGTCCTAATGTGTAAATATGACTAACCACACCGTTAAAGCTTGGATTGTCTTTAGGAATACTTCCATCAAGATTTAAGCGTAATACTTTCCCCATATAGGTATGATAATCTTTGCTATTCAGCTCTTGTTGAGTTGGGGTATGCTGCGCCTGATTTGGTAAGAACAAATAAGCCAACTGGTTACGACCTTGGTCACCAATCGTATAGTAAATTTTTTGATCTGGACCAATAACAAGACGGCCAGATTGATGGTCTTTCGATGAGGGTAAACCTACAATCAAATCGATAGGTTTTTCAAATGTATCTGTTGTTTTGTTATAGGTATACCTACGAATAATCGTTTGGTTAGGTAATTCTTTATCTGTAGATTTTGGATTTTTAAAAGTACCCGAAATATAGATATAAGGGTTATGTTTAAAGTCAGGATGAAAAGCAAAGCCTAATAAACCATTCTGCCCATCAGCATCATTCACAATTTCAGGGACCTGAAACACTGTTTTTGCAGTACCAGACTCAGGATTTACTCTTAAAATTTTACCAGTTGCACGTTCAGTTAACCAAATCTGATTGTCTGGCCCCCATAACAAAGCATGTGGTTTATTTAAGTTAGACAGAATAACTTTTTTATCAAAATTTTCTGTTTTAGCTTTAGCAAATTGTGCTGGAGTAAGAGGAATATCAGCAAATGCAGCATTAAGGCTAAATAGTTGTGTAACACCTAAAAAAGTGATTTTTGCTAATAAATGTTTATTCATAATTCCACCTTATAAATTTTAAAGAGTGACGCAAACCGCAAGAACTACTGATTTGTATACGTTCTCGATATTTTTTGTATTATGCTGAATAACCGTCTTATTAAAATCCAAATTACTGAAAGGCTCTGTTGCATAAAAGTAGCTATTCAAAACAATAGAATGTTCCACAAGATCTCTAATAATTAACTGATGTCATCTCTAAAGTTTTTTATATCAAAACAAATTTTTATAAAGTAATTGAAAAATAAAAATTAATACTGAAACAGACAATTCAAACTATAAAAACATACAGAATAAAAAGCTAAAACATTCAATCTATAGTTTCAGGCTAACGTTATAAGTAAGGGATATCATGTGTGCAAATTTTAAGCCTCTTAAGAAAGAGCATGCTCATCAATTAAACTGATTTGAACCAACTTTCGATTATGAATTTGACGTCTATTCAAATGATGACTTTCCACTTATCTTATCTCATCAAAATGAACGGGTATAGCGAAGGAATGGCCTCCCTATGTAAAAAAATCTCTTTTAAAGCTACATTTCTTTATATTCATGACACTTACGCCACCTTAAATTTATTTGCCCTTCTTAATCGCAAATAACTCATCACTGTCTTATGATAATTTTATAAAATAAATATTATTTTATTTATGAAAAATCTTTATTAAATTCATTTTTCACTATGTTTATCTTAATATTTTTATTTATAAGCATTTAAAATTAAAATATGAAGAGAATGAAAGTTTTTAAACCTCATTTTACTAAAAAATACCCTCATAGTTTTTAAAAATATGAGGGTATTAAAAATAAACAACTTTACAGACGCAGTATATGCAGTACTAAATATATACCTTTAAAGATATATTTACAATACCTCTTTAATTTTTTCAGTTAAATTAAGTATATGCAAGCAACTAAATGCCGATTTAATATGCGAAATTTAGGTAAAAATTGAATATAAAAATAAAAAAAGGCTGTCTCTTGGGAAGCTACGGACTATAAAACTCGTCCGAGCAACAGTTAAACAGTTGTCGATTAGAGAGAAAGCACTATCTTTTTAATTTAATCGAGGTATTGGCCTAGGTCAAATTGAATTATTTGAAAGTAATAAAAGCCAAATACATGTGATGAAATTTATATTCATACCCATATATCTTTAAAATTTGATATAAACATATATTATTCAACCTATTGTTAACTCAGTCTATTACGAATATTATTACATAGCATGATGTAGACCAATCAATAGCCCATCTCATAAGAATTATGATTCACCATACCCTTACGTAAATATAGATTTAAAATAGTAATCTAAAATAGAGTAGTGATTAATCTCAGGCAAAACATCAAATGAGACTAAACTCTGCCCTTGACTACGTCTATATTTAAAATAATTTTGGCTTTGCCATCTCAACTCACTTAGCTCCAGCTCTCCACACAAAACCATACAAGGAATATCAACACTCTCTTTGTGATAAATAGGACTATATTTCAAAATATCGTCTTGTGATAACTTTAATGCATGATTTAGATGAGTCGCTTGTATAGGTGCTAAATCATATATCCCACTTAATAAAGCCACCTCAGATAGTAAAGGATGGCTTAAACATAATGCTCCAAGATGTGCACCTGCTGAATGCCCCACTAATAAAACTTCATTGGTTTTCCAATTCTGCTCTGCAATAAAATCGAGAGCTTTTTGAGTTTGAGCCACTATTTGTGAAATATGACTTTGAGGAGCCAAGTCATATTCTAAGAGTACACACTGTGCTCCTTTTGCCAGTATATACGGCGCTATAAAGGCAAAGTCCGATTTATCACACCACTGCCAATAACCTCCGTGTATAAAAATCACGGTTTTATTCGCATGTTCTAAAGGGAAAAAATCAATTGTTGATCGGTTCTGTGAACCATATTGTATATCTTTTATATGATGATAAGTTTGATAGCTAAGCAAGCTTCTATATTGGAAGCCTGCTAATATTTCACCTTCATTTGCTACCGTTGTAGCATTGTCATATTGTCTCATATACCGATTACTTCAATGTCTCTTCACTAGAGTTGAGACTTAGTTTTAAGGTTGAACGTTTTAAGTAAAAGCAAAATATCAAAACAAGTACTAGAGGTATGCCAAACTGCAAAGTAGACTTAAACTCATTGGTAAACCAAGTGGTTACTGTAATACTCAAAATTGCAATAAAACCAAATAGTGAGATGAGTCGACTAGCCGGAATTTTAAATTTTAGCTGTATGTTTTGCTGAGCCATATGTTTTCTAAAAAACATGTGTGTCACAAAGATACTGCCCCAGGTGAACAATGCACCAAACATTGATAGCGCAATCATAATCGGAAACGCAGACGCTGGATTAATCGTGTAAACAATACTGGCAATACCAATCCCTACTGCTGATAACAACAGTGCATTTACTGGCACACCGTTACCACTAATTCGACCAAAAACTTTTGGTGCATCACCTGCCCGTGACAAGCTAAACAACATGCGGGTTGAAATATAAAGCATGCTATTCATGGCAGATAAGGCCGCTACAATTACAATAAAGTTTAAAATGCTATCTGCATATGGAATGCCGACAATCTTCATGACCATAACAAAAGGACTTGTTGCATCTGCTCCAATCAAAACCGTCCATGGCACAAAAGCAACAATGAGAAATAACGATAATAAATAGAACAAAATAAGTCGCAGTGCTGTACTTCTAAATGCCTTTTTTACTGCTTTTTCAGGATCTTTTGCTTCACCAGCTGCGACAGCGATCATTTCTATACTTAAATAACTAAATATAGAAATAATGACACCCATCCACACCCCACTAAAGCCATTTGGAAAAAATCCCCCTTGACCTGTCAAATTAGTTACAACTTGATTCACGCCCTGATTGCTTTGGGTCAAAATACCAATAGATAAAAGAATAAATACAATAATGGCAAAAACTTTAATTGTGGAAAACCAGTACTCCACCAATCCGAAGGCTTTAACACTATAGGCATTTACGACAAGTAAGGTCAGTGAAAAAAAACCAATCCAGACCCAAGAACCTACATTGGGGAACCAAAGCTTCATATAGTCAGCTACAGCGGTAATTTCAGTACCTACAGCCAACACAATACACGCCCAATAGCAGTAGCGAACTAAGAAGCCAGCGAGTGGACTCATATAATATTCCGCATATGCACCAAATGAGCCAGAAGTAGGATACTGAACTGTCATTTCAGCCAAACAAGCCATAAGTGCAAATGCAATTAAACCACCAATGGCATAGCTGACTATGACTGCTGGACCTGCAAAGCTAATTGCAAATTTGCTTCCCATAAACAGCCCAGTTCCAATTGCTCCACCAATAGCAATCATCCCCATCTGTTTTGCAGACAACTTTTTATGCAGCCCAGCTTCTCTATTTTGTATTTCATCAAAACTACTCATAGGCCCTCCTAGCCATTTGTTTTATTTTGATTCCCTAAAATCAGGTCACTTCACCGCGAAATAAGTAGCGCTTATTTTTCCATTCACTATTCAGCATGGTTTCTTTTAAATGCTGTACTGCATTCCAGATATCTTCAAAGCCCAGATACAAAGGTGTAATACCAAATCTTAAGACCTCTGGTTCGCGATAATCACCAATCACACCACGTGCGATAAGTGCTTGAATAATTTCATAACCGAATTCATGGCGATAACTAACATGACTGCCACGATATTTATGATCTAAAGGTGTAATGAGTTCAAAACCAAATTCAGAGCATTCTTGCTGTATAAGTTGAATAAATAAGTCAGTTAATTTCAGCGATTTCTCACGAATTTTTTTCATATCGGCATTCAGGAAAATATCCACGCCACATTCAATAAGGCTCATAGAGATAATAGGCTGTGTTCCACATAAATAGCGACGAATGCTATTAGCTGGCTCATAATGCTGCGCCATATCGAACGGTTTTTTATGACTCCACCAACCAGATAAAGGTTGCCAGAACTGATCACGATGTTTTTCATTTACCCACAACATTGCAGGAGAACCAGGACCACCATTTAAATATTTGTAGGTACAACCAATAGCGAAATCACTACCAGTTTGGTTCAGGTCCATTGGAACAGCACCAATAGAGTGGCATAAATCCCAAATGACCAAAGCATCTTTAGAGTGAATCTGCTCATTAATAGATGCCATATCGTAGAAATACCCACTACGGTAATTCACATGTGAAAGTACCGTTACAGCAACATCTTTCTCTAAAGCCCGAGCTAAATCTTCCACGCCCTCAATCAATTCAACTTGATAGCCTTGTTGAATTAAGTCAATGAAACCTTCAATAATATAAATATCTGTTGGGAAAGCATCTTTTTCCGCAACGATAATTTTACGTTCAGGAAATTTCTCAGCTTGAATTTTTACTGCAGCCGATAAAACTTTAAATAGGTTCAAGGTAGTTGAATCTGAAATAACAACTTCACCTTGTTCTGCACCAATTAGTTGAGATACCTTATCACCCAGTCGAGTCGGTAGCCCCCACCAGTCTGCCTTATTCCAGCTATTGATCAGATCTTCTCCCCATTCTTGGGAAATAATATGCTGAGCCACAGACAAAGATTTCTTTGGTCTAGCACCTAAAGAATTACCGTCTAAATAAATTACGCCTTCTGGTAATGCAAATTCATCTTTAAATTTTTTGAGTTCATCATCCTGATCCCAATACAAACACTGTTCACGAGTAATCATTTGGTATTGCACCTATTTCAACATTTCCTTTGTATTTGAATTTTATCACGTCAGTTCTTACGATTTATTCGATAATATTTGATCAAAAACAGCTATTTTCGTATAAAATTCTAATTAAAATTAAAAAATATGGATGAAATTCGAAAATGAATATAGATGCAATCGATCTAAAAATTTTGAAGTATTTACAAGATAATGCACGTTTAAGTAACCAAGAACTTGCTGATCTTGTTAATCTTTCAGCATCGGCTTGTCACAGACGTGTCAAGATTTTAGAAACCAATGGAATCATTGAAAAATATCAAGCGAAAGTTAACTACGAAAAATTAGGTATAAAAATTGAGGCGATAGTTGAAATTAAACTTGCTCAACTCACCGAAAATGACCACCAGTTTTTTTTAAGCCAGATCAAGAATTTTGATGAAGTGATTAATGCCTATATCATTACAGGTGAATCTAATTATGTTCTGCATGTTGCCACTAAAGATCTAAATTCTTTTTCTCATTTTGTTATTAATACACTCAATAAAATTAAAGGTGTGGTAAGTATTAACTCTAAGATTATCTTACAGAAAATTATACAAAAGCCGCTGTAGAATATTGGTTTAAAATTAAAATTTTTTAGTTAAAGAGCTTTTATTATGATTGAAACTGAACGTTTAATATTAAGACAATGGAAAGAAACCGATGCTGATCCTTTTATCAAAATGGGCTTAGATAAAGATGTTATGCATTTTTTTCCAAACCTTTTATCTGCTACTGAAAGCATAGATTTAATTCAAAAAATGTCAGCCCTCATTAATGAAAATGGCTGGGGATTTTGGGCAGTAGAATTAAAAGAAAGCCATGAGTTTATCGGTTTTATTGGCTTACACAATCAACCAGAACAATTTGATTTTTCACCATGTACTGAAATTGGTTGGAGGATTGCTACAAAATTCTGGAAACAAGGTTATGCCACTGAGGGTGCAAAAGCAGCATTGAACTATACATTTAATGTACTTAATCTAAATAAAGTGGTTTCATTTACAGCAACGGTGAATAAGCCATCTCAAACCGTGATGAAAAGGCTCGGAATGCATAAAGTTAAACACTTTAACCATCCCAAGCTTCCAGATAAACATGCCTTACAAGAACATGTTCTTTATGAAATATATAATCCTGAGTTTGAGTTATGAGGAAATTAAATATTGATATGTTACAAGCATTCCAATGAATTAGTCATAAGAATTACTCATCAAAGTCATAACCTACCGAAGTGGAATGTTCCCAATATTCATCAATTTTATCTGCTATCTCATCTTTATCCATTGTTGTTAAAACATAGAAAAGCTTAGCTTCTTTATTTTTTCTCAAAATTAATAAATTGTAATAGTCATATTCAGGACCATTTAGCCCTAAAGATGGCTGCTCTTCACAATGTTTTTCAGCCTTGTAATGCCATTCTAATTTATAAGTATCAAGCCCATTGGCAGCATTAATTACTATGCCATCATTAGCTCCTCCAATAAATCCAATTTTCATTGCCTGCTCGAAATTGTTATTTGGATAATTTTTAATATAACTTTAAATAGGTAAGGTTCAATTTATAAAATGTTTGCCATTACGTATTCTATGTAAATCAAAATAACGAGATTTTTATTTCATAGCACGTAAATATTCATATGCTTCTTTTTCACTACTCTCCAAATGAACTGTTGCATCGGTTTCATCATTTAAAGTTTCATTTATTATTTTAGAATCTTCATAAGAAATTTGATGCCCGATCTGAAACTCAGCTCCCAATGCATCAATTACAATAAATTGCCCGGCAGCATTTGAAGCTATAAAAAAACTATTGTTACGATAACCATATCTAATTGTATACAATCCCACTCTCATTCCAACTTTTAATAATATTTAAATAATGATAATTCCATATAAACACTAGAAAATCAAAAAATAAGCTTTTAGTATATATAACTATTTATTTTTAAAAGACTTAGCAGTCATTTTTACCTATCCTACTTCTATGACCATTTTCAAAAATTTGTTTATATGACATAATTTAGTAGTTGTATCACAAAATATGCCATTGAAAAAAGTAAAAACATCATATCAAACTCACCTTGTGAAAAAGCTCTCTTTACTTTTCTCGCACCCAAATATTGAGTAGTTAACGCTTTATAAACACCTTGTTATTTGCATAAATATATTTATCACAAACGATGCGTGCTTTGAGTAAAAAAACTTTTGCTGTAGTTTTAACCATCGTATTTACACTAAACAATGGATAGCCAATCTATAAGGCCAAGAAATAAGTTAATTTATTCATTTTTCAATGCACTTGTTATCGCAAATTTTTAAAATAACATATCAAAATTTAAATATTTTTAGAAATTTATATGATGAGATAACAAGATATAGATCATTTTTATAGGCTTTAATGCTTATAATCTTAGGTTATTTTTCCATGTATATTGAAACTGGAGCTTCCAACATATGAGTAAAATTGTACTATTTGACATGGATGGAACTCTGCTAGATTTGGCTTTTGATGATTTTATCTGGAACGAGTGTCTACCTGAACGACATTCTCAGACCCACCAACATTCTTTGACTGAAAGCCAAAAAATATTAAATCAGTTTTATCATAGCTATAAACATACCCTTGCTTGGTATTCATCAAAATATTGGACAAAAACTACTGGAGTAGACGTTTTAAAGCTTCAGCAAGAATTCCAACATAAAATTAAAGCACGATCAGGTTGTATCGAGCTCCTCGCTGCTCTAAAAAAACAAGACTATCAATGCTGGTTAGTCACCAACGCCGACTGTGCAAGTTTACAATTAAAGCTCGACAACATTCCTATTAAAAAATTTTTTGACGTCATCGTGTCTAGTGAACAAATTGGCTATGCAAAAGAAGACATTCAATTTTGGCAAGAGTTACAACGCTTACATCACTTTGTTCCAGACGAGACAATTTTTTTAGATGACACACTTCCTGTTTTAAAAACTGCAGAAAAATTTGGTATAAGACACTTGTTTACTATCTTGCAGCCCTCAACTCTAATGAGTATAAGACAGCCACAAGAACTAGAGTATGAAGCCCTAGATCAGCTTACTGAGCTACTGTCTATTTTGAACCAAATTGATAGAAAGGATAATAATGTCAAAATTGCGTGAAGACGATGCTGTAGAAACCATGCGTGTTGACAAATGGCTGTGGGCAGCACGTTTTTTTAAAACCCGCTCTATTGCTAAAGCTGCAATTGAAGGGGGAAAAGTACATCACAATAATGAACGTGTAAAGGTTTCTAAAGAAATTCGTGTTGGGATGGAACTCATTATTCAACAAGGTTTTGACAAAAAAACGGTTGTTGTTAAAGCTCTTTCCAATAGCCGAGGACCTGCTCCTGTTGCTCAGCAACTTTATGAAGAAACTGAAGTAAGTATTGCAAGACGGGAGTTGATTGCATCCCAACGAAAATTGCATAATCTAGCTCGACCTGACCATAGACCAAGCAAGAAAGATCGGCGACAAATCAATCGGTTTAAACAGGATAACGATCAGCATTATGAAGACCATTGGTCTTATGATGATGAATAAAAACGTCGAGTTGTGTCGCACTCACATATACAAGATATAGAAGCTAAAGAAAAAATCTGTCACTATTGACCCTGTGAAACAAGTTGAGATTCAATGCATCCACTTGGGTTAAACGTGATGAACATAAAGTATTGAGGTTTTTGAGATGGATGAGAATAAAAGCAAAGCATTACAAGCCGCTTTGAGTCAAATTGAAAAACAGTTTGGCAAAAATACGGTTATGCGTCTCGGTGACAACACTGTTCAAGCAGTTGAAGCCGTATCTACAGGTTCTTTAACTTTAGACATCGCATTGGGGATTGGCGGTTTACCAAAAGGTCGTATTGTTGAGATTTATGGCCCTGAATCTTCTGGTAAAACCACAATGACATTACAAGCAATTGCTCAATGTCAAAAATCTGGTGGTACTTGTGCATTTATCGATGCCGAGCACGCATTGGACCCTCAATATGCACGTAAGCTTGGTGTGGACATTGATAACTTACTTGTATCGCAGCCTGACAATGGAGAGCAAGCACTAGAAATTGCAGATATGCTAGTTCGCTCTGGTGCAATTGATTTAATTGTTGTCGACTCTGTCGCTGCACTTACGCCTAAAGCAGAAATTGAAGGCGAAATGGGCGACTCTCACATGGGTCTACAAGCGCGTCTTATGAGTCAGGCACTACGTAAAATTACAGGTAATGCTAAACGCTCAAATTGTATGGTTATCTTCATTAACCAGATCCGTATGAAGATTGGTGTTATGTTTGGTAGCCCTGAAACGACGACTGGTGGTAATGCATTGAAGTTCTACGCTTCTGTACGTTTAGATATCCGTCGTATTGGCCAAGTAAAAGAAGGCGACGAGATTGTTGGTTCTGAAACTCGAGTGAAAGTAGTGAAAAACAAAATGGCTCCTCCTTTCAAAGAAGCTATTTTCCAAATCCTATATGGTAAAGGTACAAACCAGCTAGGCGAGCTTGTAGATTTGGCTGTACAACAAGATATCGTGCAAAAAGCAGGTGCTTGGTATTCATATCAAGGCAATAAAATTGGTCAAGGTAAAAATAATGTTATCCGTCACTTTGAAGAAAACCCTCAAATGGCAGGAGAGATTGAAAAAGTTATCCGCGAACAATTGCTAACAACCGGTACTAATGGTGCAGCTCAAATTGAAGATGAAGAAGAATCAGATCTTTTATTAGAATCTTAATTGTACATCAGTCATGAAACGCCCTTCGGGGCGTTTTTTACAAGGAAATTTATATGTTAAAAAAAAATAATGAGCAATCTCAACAGCGTCCGCCTCTCACTGGGCAGCGCTTACGCTCATATGCTTTTGCTTTACTCACCCGAAGAGATTACTCTAAAGCAGAACTCATCGAAAAATTAGCTCGTTATGCACAAAATCTAGAGGAAGTTAACCAGCTAGTTGCAGAGTTATCTGAACAAAATTACCAAAGTGACCAACGTGTTGCTGAACAAATGCTCGCAAGCCAGATTCGTAAAGGTAAAGGTCCCAAACGCATTCAACAAGCATTAAAAACCAAACAACTTGAAAATGATTTAATTGCAGATGAACTTCATGATATTGATTGGCTAGAACAGGCTTATCAGCTTAAAGTTAAGAAATTTGGGGAAACTGTAGAAAAAGATCCAAAGCTTAAAGCAAAACAAATTAGATTCTTACAATATAGAGGATTTGATTTAGATGTAATTTTAAAGGCAATCCAAAGAAAATTGGATTAAATGAAAGGTGGCAGCCCCACTAGCAAAACTTCGGCACATCATAGATCTGCTACCGTTGCTACCTTCCGGTCCTGGCGGGGTTCACAGAGTACAATTGCGAAGCCACCAGCAGGGCTACCATTGCAAAACAAAGTATAGAGATTTTTAAAAGAGATGCAACCCCTCTATCTCTTTTTCAGCAAGTTTTTGTTTTGATTGATTAATTTATCAACAATAATTGCTTAAAATTTAAAAATGTAATTTTCTGAGCTTAAGTTCTTTTTTCATTTTGCATAAAATATGCTTGAAGATTGTAAACTATCCTTGCTTTTAAACTGTTAACTGCTTTAATTGCATTCATCAATGAAAAACCTTAGATATTTAGTGAATTGATTTTTATATTCCTGTGTTCAAGGTGGCTTTTATATAAAATTATGGATTTATACACATGCAAATGAAGAAGCATTCTTTATTATTTATTGCCTTAATGAGTACCACTTCGCTATACGCGAATATTCCTATCGAGTCTCGTGGTTTAAGTCAAAATGATGGCAGTGCATCTAATACTTCTTCAAGCAATGTTTCAGTTCCTACAAATTTAAACTGGGAACTGATGCAAAAAAATCAACAATTAGAAAATGATGTCCGCACCCTAAGAGGTCAGCTAGAAGAACAATCTAACGATATTGAGCAACTAAAGAAAGATTTAGCAAATCGTTATACAGATTTAGATCAGCGTTTAGAGTTATTACATCAAAAAGTTGATCCTGACAGTGCATCACAAGAAGAAACAACAAATACAAGTACGGATAGTACTAATACCCCTAGCGCCTCTGCATCTCAATCAACAGATAATAATAAAGCAGCTCCAATACCAACCTCTACACAGCAGCCTGCTACGCCTGTAAATAATGCCCAGCCAGCCACTGCACAAAACCAATCAAATCCCCTTGAATTAGAAAAAGCAGCTTACACAGTAGCTTTAGATGCCTATAAACAAGGTGGGGCGAAAAAAGCAATTGCGCCAATGCAAAACTTTATTAAAAATCATCCTAATAGTATCTACACAGGTAATGCTTATTTCTGGCTAGCCGAGTTTCATTTAGCTACAGACCCAGTAAACTATAATGAAGCGAAGAAAAATTATAATATTGTTGCCAACCAATACTCAAACTCAAGTAAGGCACCACGAGCTTTGTACCAACTCTACAGTATTGCAAAAGATGTAGACAAGAACACAGTTTCAGCGAACCAATATAAGAGTAAATTACTTACTCAATATCCTAAATCTGAAGAAGCTAAATTCTTTAAAAAATAAATTAAGCATAAAAAAAGACACTGTTAAAACAGTGTCTTTTTTTATATCTTATTAATTATCGTACAATTCCACGATCTGATTGCTCAAGAGAGTCAATTAATAATTGAGCTTCTGGAACAGATGGCAAAATTTCACTTTTAATTTGCTCAACAGCTTGAACAGAGGTTAAACCAGATTTAAAAATCAATTTATAGGCTTCTCTTAAGCCTTGAATCGTATTTTTAGACCAACCTTTTCTTCGCATACCTTCAATATTTATACCAAAAGCATGTGCAGGATTACCCGAAGCCATAACATAAGCTGGCACATCTTTAAGAATCAGTGATGCCCCACCAATCATACTGTAAGAATCAATCTTGCAGAATTGATGGATTCCTGAATTCCCCCCCACAATAACATGGTCACCAATATGTACATGTCCAGCGACACCAACATTATTAGCAAAGATATTGTGGTCACCTACGATACAGTCATGGGCAATATGCGTATTTACCATCAATAGATTATGACTACCTATCTTAGTTAATGCATTATCTTGCACCGTACCTCTATGTAAACTGCAATGTTCGCGAATTAAATTATTGTTACCAATTTCAAGCCAAGTTTCTTCACCTTTGTATTTCAAGTCTTGGCAAATCTCACCAACACTTGCAAATTGAAAGATCTCATTATTTTGGCCAATTCTGGTAAAACCACCTACTACCACATGAGAATGTAATTTAGTACCAGCACCTATAGTCACTTGAGGACCAATGACACAGTAAGGTCCTATTTGAACATCCGCAGCAATCACTGCAGATGGATCAATAATGGCGGTAGAATGGATTAAATCGTGATTGCTCATGCCTGCTCTGTTTTTTGGTGTGAAATCATAATCTCAGCGGTTGCTGCTACAATGCCGTCAACGCTAGCTGTACAATTATATTTGTAAATACCGCGCTTCTGCATTACCAACTCGGATTTTAATACAAGTTGATCACCTGCAACTACTTGTTTTTTAAATCTAACCCTCTCTGCACCAGCAAACAGGAACAAAGAACCTGGTTTTGGTGTTTCATTGTTCATAATAAAACCAAGAACACCTGAAACTTGGGCTAGTGCTTCAACAATTAGAACTCCAGGCATAATTGGATATTCTGGGAAATGTCCTTGTAAGAACTCTTCATTGATAGAAACATTTTTATAACCAACAATACTATTGTCAGTAACTTCAGTCACACGATCAACCAATAAGAATGGATAACGATGCGGCAAATATTGACGAATCGTTTGAATCTGCATTGGTAATTCAGGGATGGCAAATTTAGGTGTAGTTGACTCGGTCATAATATTCTATTTACGCAAATTAAAAGTTGATTCAAGAGACTCTATTTGAGCCTGTATATGATCAAGTCGTTTAGTGATTTGGGTCAATGGCACATCTGCTAATTGTCGCAAGCGTACAACTGTCTTTTTCCAATGGCTATTTTCAAATAATCCAATTCCAGAAGAGTACGTTCCCGCTACAGAAATATTTTTTGTGACCATTGACATTGCAGTTAAAGTCACATTATCAGCAATTGAAAGGTGTCCTGATACGCCACATGCTCCACCGAGTACACAGTTTTTGCCAATTTTTGTACTCCCAGCAACAGCACACGTAGCTGCAATAGCAGTATTGGAACCAATATGAACGTTATGTGCAATTTGCACAAGATTATCAATAATTACTCCATCTTCCAAAATTGTGTTATCAAGTGCCCCCCTATCAATACTACAATTCGATCCAATTCGAACATCATTTCCTATTAAAACGGAACCTAATTGAGCAATACGATGCCATTTACCTTGATATGGAGCAAAGCCAAAACCTTCACCTCCAATTACAGTGCTGGAGTGAATACGAACACGATCTTGTAGTTTAGAACCACCTGTAATGGTGACATGAGAGTCAATAAAACAGTTTTTCCCAACTTCTACGTAATCATCAAGCTTTGTATGGGATTGAATAACCGTATTATCACCTACTACACAATCCCGACCAATAACGACATAGTGCCCAATATATGCAGTTTCAGAAACAATAGCAGATGGATGAATTTGAGCAGTACTTTCTATACCTATTGAGGTAACCTTTTTATCAAAAACATGAGTAAGGATTGCAAATGCAAGATAAGGGTTATCAACAATAATGAAATTATCTTTTTCGGGAAGATGCTCTTTTAAGACAGCAGTAACAATAAAAGCACCAGCATGGCTTGCTTTGGCTTGTTCAAGGTATTTCTCACCATTTACGAAAGTAATATGGCTTGAGTTAGCATTTTCTAAACTTGCTAAATTTGAAAATTGAAGATTACTTTCGCCAATTAGCTCACCTTGGACTAGGTGAGCTAATTCATCTAAACGATATTGTTGCACTTTCATTAATTTATTTCATTGAATTAACCTTTTGTATCATTTTATCAGTTAAATCATATTTAGCGTCATAGGCAACAGTTGAATTTTTATTCAAAATAAAGTCAAGATTATTTTCTTTTCGTAACTGCTCAGCAGATTGCTTAACTCTGCTCTCAAAAGTCGTATTCATACTTTGCAAACTTGTTTGAACTCGAGACTGTAAACCTTGTTGCGTTGAATTAAATTCATTTAGTTTTGATTGATATTGAGATTGTAATTTTTTAATCTCATCTTCCTTCATTTTTTGGCCTTGAGTTTGTGCTTGACGTTGAAGACCTTCTAACTCTTTACCCAATTGCTCAAGCTTAGTTGTCGTTGGTTTCACTGACTGATTTAAGCTCGCATTTTGTTGCTTCAAATAAGTACTGTTTTCAACAACTTTAGCTAGATCAATCACACCATAACCAGCAGCATTAGCTGCTGCTGAAGCCACTGACAAGCCCAATCCCAACATTAATATATTTAATTTTTTCATTTAAATCTCTTTCCTTATTTCGTTGTTCAATAAGGTCATACTTAGAAAGTACGACCGATTTCAAACTGGATTTCTTTAGTTTCATCACCCGGTTTATTATTTAACGGGAATGCATAGCTAAGTGACAATGGTCCAATCATAGTAATCCAGGTTACACCCACACCTACGCTGTAACGTAAGTTACCTAAATCGAAGCCATAATTATCTTCACAGTACTTTTTAACATCTGAAATTGACTGGCCATTAATCGTCATACCTTTAGTGCCATACACAGAGTTATTGATATTACACTTGGTATCAAAGACCTGACCACCCTCAGCAAAAATGACTGGGCGCACTTGACGAGTCCAATCACCTTTAAATGGCATAGGTAATGCCAACTCAGTACCAAATTGAACTAAAGCATTACCACCCACATTTTCAGGCGAAGAATCATTTTGTTTAGTTTCTTGTAAATTTACACTGGCATATTTAGGTCCCAAGGTACTGTTATCATACCCTCGAACAGAACCGTAGCCGCCCGCATAGAAGTTTTTATAGAATGGTAAATCATTACCATAACCAAGCTTACCATAACCACGAAGTACAAAGCCTGATTTACCAATTGGTAAAAATGCTTGGGTATCATAAGTCAACTTCTGATAGTCAACATCGCTGCCTGGCAAACCAATTTCAAGCCCTACACGGTGAGACATACCCGATGTTGGGAAAATTGGTCTATTTAATGTGTTATAAGACCAACCCAAGTTCAAGTTATAAGTAAAGAACTCACCATCAAATGCACTTCCATAAGGATCAGAAGTTTGACCAGTTGGGCAGTTCCCACTCGCATCTAGATCTACTAAACAATAGGTACTTGTTGAAGTAGTTTTACCACCATTCGCTAATAGATAATCACGCACATAGGTAGAAACATAAGGACCTGTTGTTACTTTAGTATTATCGATACCTAAAGACGCACTTAAGCTTTGGTTTTCATCAATTGGATAACCAAAACTTAAGCTACCACCAAAACTGTCTGTTACATAGTTGTTAACGTTATAATTATCGTTCAGCTTAGTTTTACGATAATAGACGTTATAACCACGGCTTACCCCATCAATGGTAAAGTATGGGTCAGTAACACTTAAATTATAGTAATCTTGAGTTTCTGAACGAGACAAATCAATTGCAACTCGGTTACCAGTACCCATAAAGTTTGTTTGGCTAAGTCCTGCTTGGAACGTAATACCGCCACTTTGCGAATAACCAACTGCTAATGTTGTAGTACCTGAATGTTGTTCTTCCACATTTACATTCAAATCAACTTGATCTGGAGAGTTTGGAATACGGGCCGGTTTAATATCAACAGTTTTGAAAAAACCTGTACGCTCTAAACGAACTTTAGATAGGTCAATTTTTTCATTACTTGCTAAAGCACCTTCCATCTGACGCATTTCACGACGTAATACTTCATCAGAAGTTTTACTATTACCAGTGAAGTTAATACGACGTACTGTGACTTGCTGACCTGGGTTCACATAATAATTTAAGTCAACTACACCAGTTTCATTATTAATTTGTGGAACAATATTTACATCAGCAAAGTAGTAGCCAGCATTACCATACTTACGTAAGAGCAACTGCTTAACAGCATTTACCTTTTCTTGTGAATAAGTATCGCCATCTTTATAAATTTTTAGCGCTTGTAATTCTTCCGGTTTATAAAGTGCATCACCTAAGAATTTAGTTTGTCCAAATTTAAACTGACTACCTTCATCTACAGCAACTTCAATAAAGATGTGCTTCTTATCTTCACTGATGTTCAGCTGTGAATTATTAATATTGAAATTAATATAGCCTTTGTTAAGGTACATTGCACGTAATGCTTCAAGGCTTGCTGCCATTTTTTCACGTGCATAGCGGTCATTACGTGTGACTACTGAAGCCCAACCACTTTCTTTAACAGCAAATGCTTGTTTGATTTCACTATCTGTAAAAACAGTATTACCAATCACATTGATATCAAAAACTTTTGCTGGCGTACCTTCATTAAAATTAAGCTTTAATTCAACACGGTTATTTGGTCGAGCAACTGTATCAACTGTAACGTTAGCATCGTAACGACCTTGTTGGGTATATTGTTGCTCTAGTTCTGTCTGAATGGTTTGCAAAGCAGATTTCTTAAAAACCTCACCTTCAGCAATACCCATTTTTTTAAGGCCTTGTTCTAATGCCTCTTTAGGAATAAGTTTATTACCCTTAAATTCAAGTTTTGAAATAATTGGACGTTCAATAACATTAAAAACCAAAGTATCATTTTCTTTTGATGCTTTAATATCATCAAAAAGTCCAGTGGCATACAATGTTCGAATTGCTTCGGCGATCATCGGTTCATTAACACGATCGCCACTGTTGATTGGCAACATGGTATAAACATTTGCAGGAGTAAGACGGACCAAACCGTTTACACGAATATCTCTAACAACGAAATCATCAGCTGCATATGCTTGTTGTACCGCTGCCATAGCGCTAACAAGTGCCAAAGGCATTAAAAAATGTGTGTGCCGCATGCCAGTTTTTCCAGTAAGTTATAAATCCATATACGTTTACAAACGCATAAAGTCATTAAATAAAGCTAAAAGCATCATACTACCGAGCAGTACCATACCAATTTTTAGACCAAACATTTGTATTTGTTCAGAAACAGGTTTTCCCCGAATAGCTTCAATGATGTAATACACTAGATGGCCACCATCTAACATTGGAATCGGTAATAAGTTTAAAATTCCAAGACTTACACTCATTAATGCCATGAAAGAGACAAAAGTTTCCCATCCCATTTCTGCACTTTGTCCAGCTACTTTTGCAATAGTGATAGGCCCGGAAAGATTTTCCAATCCAATTAGTCCTTTTACCATTTTCACTATTGAATTCAAAATCATGCTAGAGATCTGGCCAGTTTTATCCAGCGCCATTTCAAAAGCTTGTATTGGAGTATATTGAATTGTTTGCTTATATTCGTCAGGAATTGTAATTTTTCCAGCACCACTTTTTACACCAAGGACACCATTTACTTGCCCCATATTATCGCGTTTTCCTTGTGGCATTACTTGTAAATGTACTAATTGTTCATGACGCAATACATCAATATTAAGTAACTTTTCTGGAGAGTGTTGAACAACCTCAACGACGTCGAACCAATCTTTCATAGGTTGACCATCAATCTTAACAATGCGATCACCCACTTTCATTCCTTGACGAATCGCTGCACCATCTGCAGTTAAATCTGTTACAACAGCAGGAATTACAGGGCGATAAGGTAAAAAGCCCAATATATCAAGTGCAGATTCATTTTGGTTTTTTAAGAAATCTTTTATAGGTAATACAAAATTTTTCTCTGTGCCAGCACGATCTATATCGACATTTACAGTACCTGTCTCACCCACACGATCAATTAAAGCAAAATTTAGCTTTTCCCAAGTCGCTGTCTCTTTCCCATCAACAGCAATAATTTTATCACCTACATGTAACTGGGCAGCTGCAGCTGGAGAGTTTGGAATAATTTTGCCAATTTTAGTATTTAACTGCTCTTGTGCAGGTAAGAACAAAATCCAAAAAAGAAGTACCGCAAAAATTAAGTTAATTAATGGTCCTGCAGCAACAATAGCTATACGTTTCCAAGGTTTTTGACGGTTAAAAGCATATGGCAGATCTTGTTCTGCTACATTACCTTCACGCTCGTCTAACATTTTAACGTACCCACCTAAAGGTAAGGCAGAAAGTTGATATTTAATGCCAGACTTTTTAGAAGTCCATTTCAGTAAAGTTGGTCCAAAACCTATCGAATAGACTAAAACTTTAACACCTAATTTACGTGCTACCCAGTAATGCCCAAACTCATGGATTGCAATTAAAGGTCCAAGTAAAAGAGCTGCCGCTGCAATCATAAAAAGTGCATTCATTTCAGCCTCCAATACTTGAAATATATTGCTGAGCTACAGATCGAGCCACTTTATCTTTATCTAAAATGCACTCAATACTCTCAGCACCCGCATTCTCCAATTCTTGCAAAGTATGCTCTACCACTTGTGGAATATTTGTAAATCCAATCCTTTCCTTTAAGAATGCTTCGACAGCAATCTCATTCGCTGCATTCAAAATGGTTGGAGCCAAACCTCCTGCACGCATCGCTTGTCTTGCTAAATCGAGTGCAGGAAATTTTTGGGTATCTGGTGCTTGAAAATTAAGTTGAGAATACTCAAACAAATCTAAAGCAGGAACACTTGTTTGTAAACGCTCAGGCCATGCTAATGCATGTGCAATTGGCGTACACATATCAGGATTACCCATTTGTGCTAATGTTGAACCATCAACATATTGCACCATAGAATGAATAATACTTTGTGGGTGAACAACAACTGTAACAAAATGTTCAGATATTGAAAACAAATGGCAAGCTTCGATCAACTCCAATCCTTTATTCATCAATGTTGCGGAGTCGACAGAAATTTTTTGCCCCATTGACCAGTTTGGATGTTTACATGCTTGTTGAGGCGTTACATGTTTCAATTGCTCTAAAGAGTGGTTTAAAAAAGGACCGCCTGATGCAGTGAGCAATATTCTTGAGACACCCAATTGAGGTTGCCCAGTTCTATCTACTTGTAAATAATTAGGAGGTAACGATTGGAAAATTGCATTATGTTCTGAATCGACAGGTAACAATAAAGCTTGATGATCGCGAGCAGCTTGCATCATGATCTCACCAGACATGACCAGTGCTTCTTTATTTGCCAGTAATACTCGCTTTCCTGCTTTAACAGCTGCCAAAGTTGGCAACAACCCTGCTGCTCCGACAATTGCCGCCATCACAATATCAACATCTGTATGAGATGCGATATCAATCAGACCATCTTGTCCAACTAAAATATCAATGCCTTGTATGTTTTGTTGCGCAAATAATGTTTTTAATTCAGCTATCTTCAGTTCAGGAACAACCACAACTTTGGGTCGAAACTGCTTGCAGATTTCAACAAGCTCAGAAATTCGACTATGTGCCGAAATCGCAAAGACTGAATACTTATCTGGATGTTGACTTAAAATTTTTAAGGTACTTTGCCCAATAGAACCGGTTACACCCAATATGCAAACAGATTGTGTCATCTATAAATCTACACCAATAAGCTTTAATATATACATTCCCGTTGCAAAAATCGGGGCTGCTGCGAGTAAAGAATCAATACGGTCCAATACACCACCATGACCTGGCAATACACGGCCAGAATCTTTAATACCAGCGCGGCGTTTGATCATTGATTCAAATAAATCACCCAATACTGAACCAAACACTGTAATTAAAGATAAGATCAGGAATAAAAGTTGTTGAACCCAAGTGAGGTTTAAATATTGATATTGCACAACAAGCATTACAATAACCGTTGTGAGAATACCGCCATATAAACCCTCTACTGATTTATTAGGGCTTACTGTAGGCGCTAGTTTCCTTTTACCGAATTTACGACCAACAAAGTAAGCTCCACTATCTGCACCCCATACAAGCAAGAACAAATACATCAACCACCATGGTGAACTTTGCCATACTACAAAGATTGCAGTTACTGCCGCACAGATAAGAATTAAACCAATGACATATAGGGTGGCGTTATACCATCCATCAAATTCAGGAAAAGACTTAACCCAATAAACACTAACGAGCCAAGTTAAAATTGAAGCAGACCATAACAGCAAAGCAATATCATGGAAAAATAAGGCAACACCAGAAACAAAGGCAACTAGTAGACCGTAACACCATGCTTTAGGCTTTACTACAGCACCGGCTTCGTGAGGCATTAACTTATACCACTCATAACCTGCAACCCCTGCTGCAACAATCATAAGTACCAACATTGGATAATGTGATTGCGTAGCAAACATACAGCCTAAAACAACTGCAACAAGTACCAATGCGGTAACAATCCGCTCTAACATTATAATTTCTCGATTTTCTCTTGCTGAATTTGTTCAGATGTTTTACCGAAACGACGTTCACGCCCTGAAAAAACATTCAAAGCATGATCGAATTCTTCGACTGTAAATTCCGGCCACAAAGTATCCGTAAAATACAGTTCCGCATAAGCAGCTTGCCATAACAAGAAGTTAGATATACGGAAATCTCCACCTGTACGGATCAACAAGTCCACAGCTGGTAGATCGTTTAGACTGACATATTTTTCGAACAAATCAACATTTATTTGATCAGCGTCAATTTCACCATGTGAAACTGCTTGCGCAACCTGTTTAGCTGCATTTGCAATATCCCACATACCACCATAGCTAATCGCAATAGTTAATGTCATGGCATCATGATGTACTGTTTGTTGCTCTGCATCTTCCATTAAGGCAACTAAATGTGAAGGTAATCTAGAACGATCCCCTATAAAACGCAAAGCGATATTGAACTTCTTCATGCGAGGTATTTGCTCATGAATTGTTTCTTCAAGAAGTTTCATAAGCAGATCGACTTCATATTGTGGTCGATTCCAATTTTCACTCGAAAATGCAAAAACAGTTAAAGCACGGACGCTAGTTTGTATACAATGCTCAACGATAGGGTCTAGAATATTTTTACCCTCTCGATGTCCATCACCTTTTTGCATTTGATTTTTCTTTGCAAAGCGATTGTTGCCATCCATAATGATGGCAACATGCTGAGGAAGATGATACTCTTCTGTTTCGGTCATAAAATTAGACCTTCATCAATTCTGCTTCTTTCGCTGCAAGACGCTTATCTACTTCTGCAACATATTTATCAGTGATTTTTTGGATATCATCGCCTGCACGACGCTCATCATCTTCAGAAATTTCTTTCTCTTTTAATAAAGCTTTGATATCACCTAATACATCACGACGAATATTACGAATCGCAACTTTTGCATTTTCAGCTTCACTACGTGCGACTTTCTGCATATCACGGCGTGTTTCTTCAGTCAAAGCTGGTAAAGGTACACGAATTGAGTCAGCAGTAATCGGATTTAAACCAAGATCACTTTCACGAATTGCCTTATCAATTGCTGCAACCATAGTGCGTTCAAATGGTTGAACAATAAGTGTGCGTGAATCTTCAACACCAACGTTTGCTACTTGGTTTAAAGGCACATCAGAACCATAGTAAGGAACCATTACCCCATTTAAAATTGATGGGTGTGCACGACCAGTACGAACTTTATTAAACCCTTGCTCCAAAGAATCAAGGGTCTTCAACATACGTTGTTCGCTGTCTTTTTTCAGATCGTTAATCATATGATCTTCCTTACTTATTTTTTCAAGGATGTATTTAACAAATTTAATTTAGCTAGTATAAAGAGCTTTACGGCGCACGTACATTATTTAGTAACGCGCGTACCCTCTTTTTCACCCATTACAACTGACAATAGCGCACCAGATTTATTCATATCAAATACTTGTAATGGCACATTATGGTCACGACATAAACAAATTGCCGTTAAATCCATAACACCTAACTTCTCATCTAACACCTGATCAAATGTCAAATGATCGTATTTCACTGCATCTTCATATTTACTTGGATCTTTATTATAAACACCATCTACTTTGGTTGCTTTCAAAATTAAATTTGCTTCAATTTCGATACCACGTAAACATGCTGCCGTATCAGTTGTAAAGAATGGATTGCCTGTTCCAGCAACAAACACACACACTTCACCCTGGCTTAAATGGCGAATCGCATCACGACTTGAATATGACTCTACAACAGTACCAATTGGTAGTGCAGACATAAGACGAGTTCTAATGTTACGACGCACCAATGCATCACGCATTGCCAAGCCATTCATGACAGTTGCAAGCATACCCATCTGGTCACCTGTTACACGGCCAACCAAGCCATCTTTTTGTAACTGGCTACCACGATATAAGTTACCACCACCCACAACGATACCTACTTGCACACCCAAGCCAACCAAATGTGCAATTGACAGCGACATTTGATCTAAAACTTGAGCATCAATACCCATATCTTTATTACCCGATAAAGCTTCACCAGATAATTTTAATAAAATTCGTGAATAACGGGGGCTGATTGTTTCCGCCATGATTTTGCTCCAAAACCTCTTAAACTGAATGCTTTTTGAATCGTGATTCGATTAGACCGATTTAATTTTAATTAACTTTGCAAATAAGTCGTATTCATCCGCATCGGTAATTTCGACTTCCAACATATCGCCTGGTTGAATCGTGCTCTTATCGATATCCTCTACAAAGACATTACCGTCAATTTCCGGAGCATCGGCATAAGAACGTGCAACAGCAACAGGATATTCATCTTCCAAACCATCGACTAATACAGTCATCGTTTGACCAATACGTTTTTGTAATTTAGCAGCAGATATTTGCTGCTGCACTTGCATAAAGCGCTCGTAACGCTCTTGCTTAATTTCTTCTGGCACATGATCGGGTAAATCATTTGCCGTAGCGCCTTCTACTGGTGAATAGGTAAAGCAACCTACACGATCAAGTTGAGCTTCAACCAACCAATCTAACAAAATCTGGAAATCTTCTTCAGTTTCGCCTGGAAAACCAACCACAAAAGTAGAACGGATCACAAGATCCGGGCATTTTTCACGCCATAATTTGATTTTTTCTAATGTATTTTCACTATGCGCCGGACGTTTCATTAACTTAAGAACGCGTGGGCTAGCATGTTGGAATGGAATATCGAGATATGGCAAGATTTTACCTTGAGCCATCAAATCGATCACTGCATCAACATGTGGATATGGATATACATAATGTAAGCGAACCCAGATACCAAGTTGTCCAAGTGCTTCACACATGTCAAAAAATTTGGTTTTTACTGGCTGTCCGTTCCAAAAATCCAACTTATATTTAGTATCTACACCATAAGCTGAAGTATCTTGGGAAATGACTAAGATTTCTTTCACGCCTGCACGTTTTAACGCAGCCGCTTCTTCTAATACACTACCCACTGGACGCGATACTAAATCACCGCGCATACTTGGGATAATACAGAAAGTACAACGATGGTTACAGCCTTCAGATATTTTTAAATAAGCATAATGTTTAGGTGTTAAACGGATACCTTGCTCAGGAACAAGATCAATAAACGGATTATGTTTAGGCGGTGCTGGTACATATTCATGCACAGCTTCCATAACGTCCTGATAAGCTGCTGCACCAGTGACTTTTAAAACATTTGGGTGCATTTGACGAATTTTATCTTCGTCTTTACCTAAGCAACCCGTAACAATCACTCGGCCATTTTCACTCATGGCTTCGCCAATTGCATCTAACGATTCTTGTACTGCAGATTCAATAAAACCACAGGTATTAACAACAACTAAATCAGCACCATCATAATCTGATGCAACTTGATAACCTTCAGTCTTTAACTGAGTTAAAATTCGTTCAGAATCTACCAATGCCTTAGGACAACCTAAAGAAACAAAACCGACTTTGGGGGTCTTCATGAATCTGCGCTCCACTTGAATGCGCGTATTGTATGTCTTTTCTTGCCTCAAGCATAGGTGGAAACCCCACTCTTTGTGTAATGCACCAAAATACAACCAATATTTGCACAAAAACTCAATATTGCACCAAGTTGGATCATGATATTATAAGTAAATAAGCTGCTGTTTTTTGATCAAAAGATATAAAGAACGATTTTAGAGTGCTTTAAATACGCTTAAAACCTTAAAATAATCCATAAACAAAGTTGGCGTATATTTTGCATCACTCATGTCCTATAACGGTGAAAACCGCTAACCAATGAAGATGCCATTGCGCTATTTTAAGACAGGAACGATTCACTAATGGATCAACATACACCTATCGACTATCGCCTATTGGTAGACAATTTAACTACTGCGATTTTATTAATCGATAGTAACTTTAATATCTTTTATTTGAATTCAGCTTGTGAAGCACTTTTTGACATTAGTTTGCTTCGGGCATCCGGACAACCAGTTTTTAATTTACTTCATGCGCCTGATGATACTTTTAATACACAGGAAGCTTTACTTAATACCTTAAAAACAGGACAGCCTTATACACGCCGTGAGGCTGTTATTAATGTGAACTTTAAAGATCTACATGTTGATTATACGGTTTCTCAATTAAATGCAGGTAAAAGTTATCATCCACTTCTACTTATTGAACTCAATCCAATTGATCGTATGTTGAAAATTTCTAAAGAAGAAAACTTAATTCAACAGCATCAAGTGGCTAGACAGTTAGTTCGAGGAGTTGCCCATGAAATTAAAAATCCACTTGCGGGTATACGAGGGGCAACCCAACTACTTGCTCGAAGTTTAAATGATGAAAGTTATGCAGAATTTACAGATATCATCATTAACGAGGTAGATCGTCTCACCAATTTAGCTGACACTATGTTGGGTTCAAGACAATTGCCGAGCTATGAGAATGTAAATGTACATGAGCCTTTAGAACGTGTACGTTCTTTAATCGCAAATCAAACTAAGAAAAAAATCAAAATCACGCGTGACTATGATTTGTCCTTACCTGATGTAAAAGCTGATCGAGATCAGCTCATCCAAGTCATGCTGAATATTAGTGTCAATGCAATTCAAGCGATTACAGAGAATAAATCATTTTTTACAGATCAAGAGCCAGAATTAATTTTACGTACCCGAATCCAACGTCTTGTCACAATTAATGGTGTACTCAATCGCTCAGCTGTACGAGTCGATATTGAAGACAATGGACCGGGTATTCCAGAAAGCATTTTAGAGTCTGTGTTTTATCCTTTGGTTACAGGACGAGCAAAAGGTACAGGGCTTGGCCTGAGTATTGCACAGAACATTATGCATCAACATAACGGAATGATTGAATGCCAATCAGTTCCTGGAAAAACAATGTTTAGCTTATATTTACCTTGGGAGTCAGACCGTGTCGCGAAATAAAATATGGGTTATTGATGACGATCGCGCCATGCGATGGGTGCTTGAAAAGACCTTTAAAGAAGAAGGGTTTGATGTCACCAATTTTGAAGAAGCTCAAACAGCACTCGAACGTTTACACCATGATGCGCCTGATGTCATTTTAACGGACATTCGTATGCCAGGTATTGATGGGTTAACTTTCTTATCTAAAGTAAAAAACTCTCACCCCGATTTACCTGTCATTATTATGACAGCACATTCTGACTTGGAGTCTGCTGTTTCAAGCTACCAAACTGGTGCATTTGAGTATTTACCAAAGCCATTTGATATTGATGAAGCTTTAGCTTTAGTCAATCGAGCTATTTTGCATATTAATAAATTGCAGCAGCAAGAAGCTACAAAAACCGCTTCCCCACTGCAATCAACAGAAATAATTGGTGAATCGCCTGCTATGCAAGAGGTTTTCCGAGCAATTGGCCGTTTATCACAGTCACATATTACAGTCTTAATTAATGGTGAGTCAGGAACAGGGAAAGAGTTAGTTGCACATGCTTTACATAAGCACTCACCACGCCGTGTTAAACCCTTTATTGCTCTAAACATGGCAGCAATTCCTAAAGATTTAATCGAAACAGAATTATTTGGTCATGAAAAAGGCGCGTTTACAGGCGCCAATACTCAACATCAAGGCCGCTTTGAACAAGCTAATGGTGGAACACTTTTTCTAGATGAAATTGGTGATATGCCCTTTGAAACCCAAACTCGCTTACTTCGTGTACTCGCAGATGGTGAATTTTATCGAGTTGGTGGGCATATACCAGTTAAAGTAGATGTCAGAATTGTGGCAGCAACACATCAAGATCTAGAAAAATTGGTAAATGAAGGCCGCTTCCGTGAAGACTTATATCATCGCTTAAATGTGATTCGTATTCATATCCCTAAGCTTGCGCATCGTAGCGAAGATATACCAATGTTGGCCCAACACTTCTTGGCTCGTGCCGGTAAAGAGTTAGGTGTAAGTCCAAAGATTTTACGTACTGAAACAACAGACTATATGCAACAACTACCATGGCCGGGGAATGTGCGTCAGCTTGAAAATACCTGTCGCTGGTTAACTGTCATGATTACTGGCCGTGAAGTTTATCCAGAAGATTTACCTTCTGAGCTAAAACAAATTCCACTCCAAAAAAACAGTGAAACTAACCAACCTGCACCATCTTTTGAGCGTATTTCTTTACATCATTGGGATGAACTATTAAATCAATGGGCGATTCAAAAGCTTAAGAATGGTGAAATGAAGATTTTGGATATTGCGACACCAATGTTTGAGCGCACATTAATTAATGCTGCCCTACAGCAAACTCGCGGACGTAAACGTCATGCAGCCGAATTATTAGGCTGGGGACGCAATACTCTTACTCGCAAGTTAAAAGAATTGGGAATGGATTCGGCAGACGATGATGACGAGGACGAACACAAAGCAACTTTATCTGAAGCCTAGCATTAAGAATGTATATCAAAAAGCGGCTAATTCATTTTAGCCGCTTTTTTCTTTATTTTGATTTATATAAAAATCATTCGTTAAACTTGAATATGAACATACAGTTACATCATAAAAATTTTCTAAAATTTCATACAACTTTTTATATTTTAATAATTTTATTCCTCTTTATCACCAAATTATTATTTATCAGATAACCTAAAAATATAGCAAATGACCATCGTTAAAGATAGTTTTGCTATACTAGATAAGCAATATTAGCCGTTGTTTTAAATTTTATGCATGATTTAGTCCTTGATTCACATCATCCTATATGTGACAAACCCCAAACACGCCGTGGTATAGAACGTCGTTTAGCTTTATTGCTAAGCGCAACCGAGCTGTTTTTGGAAAAAGGATATGATGCCGTATCTCTTGACGATATCGTAAATCATGCAGGCGGCTCTAAGGCTTCTATTTATAAATATTTTGGTAATAAAGAAGGGCTTTTTACCGCTATTTGTGATTATAAACGTGAAATGTTTTTTAAAGATGTTTGTATTCCTTTTCAGCCAGAAAAAAGTACTTTAAAAGAGTATCTGATTCAAACGCTCAATCGTGTCTACGTTCACATGATTCAACCCGAGCATGTTGCGTTTTTACGACTTATTATCGAACAAACTGAATGTAATACTGTCCTTATACAATACCTATATGACAAATGGGTACACAATTTACAGAATACACTTACTCAAGCATTAGAGTTTGCGGATAAATCAGGAGAAATTACATGTCCTTCTCCTTATCATTCTTCACTCATGTACTTTGGGATTTTACGCGACATTGAATGGCGTATGATTATGGGTATGCCTGCCCTACCAGATGAGAAAGAAGCTTTTGATTATATTAAATATTGTGTAGAAATTTTCTTAAAAGGCCACCATAAAGTCTAATTCTTTTGCATTTTGAAATGCTTATAGTATAGTAGACTTCTTTTTTCCCACATCCACCCAGCCAACAACAGATAATTGTTGTATTTCAAAGACAATTATTATGGAGTAGCTACATGGCTTTAAGACATTTCCTAACTTTACGTGATCTATCTACATTAGAACTCAACCGCGTTTTACAACGCGCAAGCGAACTAAAAAAAATGCAACATAGCAATAAGGTATTTCAACCTTTTGTTGGTAAAGTATTAGGAATGATCTTTGAAAAATCGAGCACACGCACTCGTATTTCTTTTGAAGCTGGTATCAATCAATTTGGTGGTAGTGCCATCTTTTTGTCACCTCGCGATACACAATTAGGCCGTGGTGAACCCATTGAAGACTCAGCACGTGTTATTTCAAGTATGCTTGATATTGTGATGATTCGTACTTTTGGTCATGACATTGTTGAACGTTTTGCATCTTATTCAAAGGTTCCTGTCATTAATGGCCTGACTGATGACCATCACCCTTGTCAACTACTTGCAGATTTACAAACTTATATTGAACATCGCGGTAGCATCGAAGGTAAAACGGTAGCCTGGATTGGTGATGGCAATAATATGTGTAATTCATATATTGAAGCTGCACATTTAATGGGTTTTAAATTAAAAATTGCTTCGCCAAAAGGTTTTGAGCCTAAACCTGAATTTTTAGCAGAGTTTGGACATTGTGTTGAACTTTTTGATAATGCTGAAGATGCAGCTGTAAATGCCGACCTTATCGTCACAGACGTATGGGCAAGCATGGGGCAAGAAGAAGAACAGAAATTGCGTAAGAATGCATTTGCAGCTTTTCAGGTCAATGAAAAACTGATGGATCTTGCACATCCAGATTGTTTATTTATGCATTGTTTGCCAGCCCATCGCGGTGAGGAAATTTCAGAAACAATGCTTGACCATAAAAATTCTGTTGTATGGGATGAGGCTGAAAATCGTCTACATGCGCAAAAAGCTTTAATGGAATTTTTATTGAATGAAAATTTAAAGCAAGCCTGATTCTTATATAAAACAGCATCTTTATGATGCTGTTTTTTTTATTTTCTCAAAACTTTTATCTTTCTCATCTATTATTTAAAAATCCCTACTAAGTTGATGAATATATAATCAGCCTATATTTCAACTATGACCTAGAATCGTGTATAACATTCTACACAATAAGCCAAGCCTACTCCTGTAGAGTGCGATTATGACAACCCTTGAAGAATCACTATCTCAAATCCCTGCATTTTCAATTATTCATGAACATTTATTTAGTTCAGCACAGCCTTCTGTTGAACAGCTCAAACTGATTAAAGAGTATGGCTGTAGTACCGTTATTAACTTAGCTTTAACAAATACTCCACACTGTATTGAAAATGAAGATCAAATCTGTCTTGAATATGGTTTAAATTACATTCATATTCCAATTGAGTGGGAAACACCTTCTTCTGATCAATGCTTATTGGTTTTAGATTTAATTGATCATTTGGTCCAAAACGAAATCGTTTGGATACATTGCGCCAAAAATGATCGTTCTAGTTGCCTGATGTACGTCTACAGACAATTTTATATGAATATGGATATGCCAACTTCTCAGACCCTGCTTCATGAAATTTGGGAGCCAAATGAAACATGGACCGGACTTATCCATAGTATTACCTTACAGCTTCAAGGCCGTAAGGCTACCCTAGAGCTTCAACAAGCTTTGCAGCAAGCTGATGATTTAGTTTAATTAGATATCAATACAGTCGCTGTTGCCAAAATTCCTTCTTGGCGACCCGTAAATCCAAGTTTTTCGGTAGTGGTCGCTTTAACACTAATTTGATTTAAATCAACATTCAAAACATCTGCGATACTTTGTCGCATTTCTAAATTATGTTTCGCCAACTTAGGGCGTTCACAAGCTACCGTAATATCAGCATTATTCAAATGATAACCACGGTCTAATATTAATTGATAAACATGCTTTAGTAATACACGGCTATCCGCACCTTTAAATTCAGGATCAGTATCCGGAAAGTGCTGACCAATATCCCCAAGTGCTAATGCACCAAGCAGAGCGTCACATAGTGCATGTAACACCACATCACCATCTGAATGCGCTTTTAAACCATGCGTATGTGGAATCTGAACGCCAGCTAAGGTTACGAAGCTACCCTCTTCAAAGGCATGTACATCCATTCCTTGTCCAATACGAATTTGAGCAACCATATAAACTCTTCCCTTCTATAAAAACTTAAGAAATCTTGTATTCAGCCGTCGTGTTTCGCTATAGTACACTTAGCAAAGTAGACTGAAAGTATAAGCGATCATGCCGTCGAATACTGATATGAATCAATTGAAAAGATTAAGTTTTGTCGTGACATTGAGTTGTTTATGTTCATCGCTTGTTTTTGCAGAATCCATTGACTGCTCTAACTCCAAAGCAGAACTCAAAATCTGTTCAAAAACCTTTAGTGAAGCACGCAAGCAACTGAGTAATAAATATCTTTCCGCATACTTAGTTACAGATGCTCCCTTACAACTTTTACAAGATACCCAAACATTGTGGTTTAGACATACACAACAATGTAAAACCAATTCATGTATTCAACAACAACTTGATATACGTGGGGATGATTTAAATTTTTATGCCTCACTGAAGCAAACCCTAACTCAACATTACCTTAAGTTTGAAAATGGGCATATTGCAGCACAACCTGTTCATTTACAAATCCATCAACTTGCTAAAGACAAAATTAAAATTGAAGGGTTAGCATATCGCAATCCAAATAACCGAAAAGACACTCAAACTATTTCATTAATGGCTTACAGCTCTCCTGAGCAGAAAAGTGAAATTTTAGATAACGAACATAACTGTAAATATAAGTTTGATTTTCAAAAGGCCTTACTCATCGTAAAAACCCAACAAAAGGGCTGTGAACGATTTACTGGTGTTTATCGTCTATATGATTAATTGACATGACATAAAAAAGCCAGTGCATGCACACTGGCTTTTCTTTTTTAAGCTGGATATTTTTGCAGAATATCCTGACTCACCAAAACAGCTGTCGCCGCTGACAACGTCCAACCTAAATGACCATGTCCCGTATTATAAAAAACCCGTGACTGTTTAGACTGTTTTACGACTGGCAACATATTAGGCATCATTGGTCTTAAACCCGCCCAAGGTACAACGTGCTCAGTTGAAATGTCGAAATTACGATTCACCCAATTGACTAAAGGTTGAATACGATCTGCTCGAATGTCTCGGTTATAACCATTAAACTCAGCTGTACCTGCTATACGTAAACGATCTTGTCCTAAGCGAGACGTTACAATTTTGGCACTCTCATCGAGCAAACTCACCCACGGTGCATTTTTAATGCTTTTCTCGTCTTTCAATTGGACTGTAATTGAATAACCTTTGACTGGATAAACATTTACACGCTCACTAATCATATCAGCCAACTGATAACTTCCTACACCCCCACAAACAACCAGAACATCACCTTCTAATTGAAAGTTATCTGTTGAAGAAAGATAAGGGTGCTCTGCACTTGGCTGACAATTCACTACTACTTTATCTGTATGACACTTAATATCGGTGACATCTAAACCAAATTTATACTGAACACCATACTGTTTAGTCTTTTCAGCTAAAGAAGTTGAATACTTATGAATGTCTCCAGTTGCATCACTTGGAGTGTAATAACCACCGAAGTAGTCACCAGTTAAAGATGGTTCGATTGACTTCATTTCCTCAGGTGAAACTGAATAACGCTCTAAAGTACCTTTGTTTAAGACGTCATTCACTTGTTTAGCAACGTCATAATCAGCCTTGCTGTGGTACATATGAAGAATGCCACGTTTCTCCAAATCAAATTGGAGCTGCTCTTTTTCAGCAACTTCAAACAAGCGCTTACGGGCCAGTAATGCTAAACGAACTGTCTCTATTGTATTCTCTTCATAATTTTTAATATGAGAGAGAAACTCAACTAACCAACTATATTTATGCAAGCTAAAAGAAGGGTTAAGTAATAGAGGAGCATCTTTTTGCCTCATCCATTTAAAACCTTTAATAACGGTCGCTTTCTGATTCCAGACTTCTGCATTACAAGCAGATAATTGCCCTCCATTTGCAAATGATGTTTCCATAGCTGGATAAAGGTGGCGATCAATCACTGTGACTTGGTAACCTAATTGAGATAATTCATAGGCTGAAGTAACCCCGGTGATTCCTGCACCAATCACAATAACATGTGGCATAACAGACTCCTCTGAAATGCAAAAACATTTCATCAGTACAGCCCATCTGTCATTTGTACCTGAGAGTTTCGACCTAAATACTACCTTTTAGTATTTCGATCTTCCCCTTCGGTGAGTTTATGACTTATAAGTTTTTATTATTCATCTTATAAATCTTAAGCTTCTCTCCAGATTTTTTAATTATTACAGTCCCTTTTGCCTGAGAGTTTCCGGGCTTGTTGCTCCTTCGGCGGGTTCTAAAGAACCTCTCTCCCGCAATAATTTTGTATTTATATAAGCAATGTATCTGCCACTTTTAAAAAAACGCATTCTTTTCTTGTAAACTTTTGTACAGGTAAATTACGAACTCAGGAAACAATTGATTTAATTATAAAAAAGGTGAATTACTAAAATTCACCTTTTGTCTTTCATTAGAGTTTTCCTTCGAGCACTTGGTCAGAAACAAGACCTTTCCATTGCTCTCTCAAAGCTGGTAAATAAAACTTCTCACCAATTGTGACCAACTCAGCATCAATCAATGCATGAATTTCGTGCATAAAAATATAATCCAGCGCAACCAAAGACAACTGATGTTTTTTTTGTGCTACTTTTTTACGTTTTGATTGAGCTTGTTTAACTAATTCATTTGCAAAGGTTTTATCTTTATATGTGGTGATAGCATTTAAACGAAGCTCAATAACACCCCAACCTGTCAACAATTTTTTGAAGATTTCAAAGTCTTTTGTCGTTGATTCCCAAGTTACGTTTTCCAGATCATTATCTTCAGGCAAAACTGGTAACAGTAAATCACCAGTACTTGGAAAAATCTTTTTAAGATTTAACAGAAATTTAACAGGCTGATCACTTGGGTAATCATTAAACTGCACATGTTGTTCGGTATCTGTTAAATAAATCGAGAGCATTCAAAAAATCCTTAGCTAAGCAACTGTTTATTATGTGTTTAATTTCTATATCGCAAAATAAATGCAAATTAAAAACAATACAAAAACAGGATAAGGTGGGCATTTTAACAATTATGGCAGCTTATTCAACTCTAAGTTAGTTTGATTAAGCTATATAAGAACAATTAAATTCAAGTAGATTTCCAAAGAGCACTTGTATGAATTAATAGCTCAAAAAGTGAGTGTGCATTAAATATACTAAAACTCAGCCTCTTATTAAAAATTTATGTTAAAATACAGTAATTTACTCAATTTTAATTAGACTCCCAAAGAAATGAATAGATTACAATTAATTTTATTATTTTTAAGTATTGGTACTTTGTCTTCTTCTGTATTTTCTGAAACGGTTACCTCCCCAACTAAACAAGAGTTTTATAGTCAAGAAACAAATCGCCATAAAAGCATGCTTCAGGTAAATAATAATTCAAATCATAAGTTTAGAGAATCGCAACACAATCCTTTTCGCTCTGACTCAAACAAGCAAAAAGTAGATTTTTTTGAAATTGCCAAACAATACCAAGAAGAGAAACCACAAAATAACTACTCTCATTCTCCTGATCCTACAGTGAATATGAGCGACCACGATCGAAGTCTGTACTATATTAGAAATCATGACGATCTAAGTCTTAAAAGAGATATTCGTATTCAACAATATAGATCATTAAAGCAACAATACGACAAAGGCATCATTTCTAATGATGAATATAAAGATAAAGTTTACAAAATTTTAAAATAAGTTTTCATATATTCTAAAACCTTCTTTTAATAGAAGGTTTCTATAATAATTTCGATAAAGATTATTAAAAAGACTTTAAATAACAAAAATTCTTAGTAAATAAACAATAAAAATTAAACAGTTTTAACTCTTAAAATACGCCAGACTATGCGTGTCTTCCCTACCATTAAAGGAGAGATCAATGAAGATTCGCGCTTCACGCACCTATTCAACTTTTTCAAATCATTACTTTATTTCAAAAGAATATGAATGCAGCGTTATTCCAGTCAAAGGAATGTGCTTTACCGATCTTGGTTTGACCGAAAGTAGCTTTGATTTTCAACCTATAAGTTAGAGCACATATGAAAAGCTCTAGATTTAAGGTATAAGCATAGCCATCAGTAGTTTAGAACCTGCGCATTCAGGACAAAATGATACCGCTGATGGCTATATAGATCGTTTATTTACTATTTGGCGAAACCATATTTTCAGGTTTAACCACTTCATCGAATTGTTCTGCTGTAACTAAACCAAGTTCAACAGCCACTTGTTTTAAAGTTTTATTCTCTTTATAAGCAGTTTTTGCTACTTTTGCAGAATTTTCGTAACCAACAACTGGATTTAATGCAGTAACTAACATCAGAGAATTATGCAAGAAATGATCAATTTTATCGCGATTAGGCTCAATTCCAACCGCACAGTGATCATTAAAACTATTACAAGCATCACCAAGTAGCTGAATAGATTGCAATAAATTATAAGCAATCACTGGCATAAATACGTTTAATTCGAAGTTACCCGAAGCACCAGCCACATTAATGGTCGTATCATTGCCAAGCACTTGTGCAACTACCATAGTCATTGCTTCACTTTGAGTTGGGTTCACTTTACCCGGCATAATGCTTGAGCCTGGTTCATTTTCAGGAATTCGAATTTCACCAAAACCACAACGTGGGCCACTTGCCAACCAACGAATATCATTAGCAATCTTATTTAAGCTTACTGCTAAAGTTTTTAATGCACCTGATGCAAAAACAGCTGCGTCACGCCCTGCTAACGCTTCAAACTTATTAGGAGCAGTAACAAATGGTAAGCCAGTTAATGTAGTAAGCTGAGCTGCGGCTTTTACAGCATAGTCAGGATGAGCATTTAACCCTGTTCCTACTGCTGTCCCACCTAATGGCAACTCATACAAACCAGTTAAAGCTTGTTGTAAACGTACTAAACCATGTTCAAGTTGTGATACATAACCACTAAATTCTTGGCCGAGTGTAAGTGGTGTTGCGTCTTGCAAATGGGTCCGGCCAATCTTAACAATATCTTGAAATTCATCGGACTTCTTCTGCAAAGTCGCTTTAAGCTGCTCTACAGCAGGAATGAGTAATTCATTAATTTGCAAACTTGCCGCGACATGTATAGCCGTCGGAAATGAGTCATTGGTAGACTGCGCACGGTTAACATGATCATTGGGATGTACTGGTTTCTGAGCGCCCAATGCTTGGCCTAATTTTTGATTTGCAATATTGGCAATCACTTCATTACAGTTCATGTTACTTTGCGTGCCAGAACCTGTTTGCCAAACTACGAGTGGGAACTGTGAGTCCCATTTCCCTGCAATCACTTCCTCGGCTGCACCCACAATATATTGACTTAAATCTTGTGGTAACTGTCCTAACTCTGCATTACTTATTGCTGCTGCTTTTTTTACCAATCCCATCGCTCGAATCATGGCACGGGGTAAACGCTCCTGCCCGATTTTGAAGTTCTGTAAGCTACGTTGGGTTTGTGCTCCCCACAGCGCTTCATTTGGAACTTCAATCTCACCCATAGTGTCATGTTCAATTCGTGTTTGCATAGAAACCTCGGTTATATGGTTAAAGAACTCACGGGCTGAAGCAATTTTTGCTTTGGCTAGTTAATTTTATTATCGTACTCAAGCATCTCATTATTGTAAATAAGAATCATTATCCTATCTTCCATTTAATGTATTTTGATAGAATCTCCACTCATCTTCAATCATTTGCTTTAAGGTTCGTTTTGGAGTCCATTGTAATAAAGTTTTTGCTTTTCCTACATTTGCACCAAGTTGAGCCAGCTCTTCGTGTTTATAAATTGCCGATTGTGTAGGAATTTCAGCTTGGGTAACCTGTGAAATTTCATCTAATAATTGGCGAATTGAATGTATTTCGTCATGTGCAATATTAAAAGCTTCACAACAGTGAGTTTGATCACGCAGCCAATGTAAGCTTGCACTGACAGCCTCACATACATCTAAAACATGTAGAAAACTACGTTCAGTCGTGTGATCAGACGTTTCAACTTGATCTTGTAATTCAATTAAGTCACGCTGCATGGCCGCAACTTGCATGGCAAGCGGTACAATATTTTTAGGAAGCTGTGCAACATACTCTCCGAGTACCCCATGTTCAAATGCACCTACAATATTTGATAAACGTAAGATCGCAATTTTCCATTCATGATCAATTTTATAAGTATCGCGGATGATTTCTTCAATCATCTGTTGAGATTTAATATAAGGATTAGGATAAGTGTAGTTGAAATCTTCTGTTTCACTTAGTTCTAAATCAGATTTTCCATAGACTGCCAAGCTAGACAAATGAATAAAATGACGAACACCTGTACGTTGCATCGCACGCAATAAGCTCATGATGCAACTGACATTATCATTGTAATATTCGAGCGGTTTTAAATTAGACTCTTCAATAGATTTAAAACCAGCCGTGTGAATGACTGCATCAATTGAGTACTGTTCAAATACTTTGTTCAATGCAGGTGTATTACGTACATCAAGTTTAACAAACGGAACGTACATACCAGAAATGTATTCTAACCGCTCAAGCGTTTGCAAGGTCGAGTTAGCCAAATTATCGACAATAACCACTTCTTGGCCTTGAGCCAGCAGACTCAATGCAATGTGTGAACCGATAAAGCCTAAACCACCTGTCACTAAAATCATTGTATACTTACCTTTCTCTTAATGTATCTACGCCCATTTAGACGTATGACCATAGTGAATTCTCAATGAGTACATTACTACTAATAACCTCTGCTCCTACTTCAATCCATGCTTGGCATGCCCTGGGTCTTGCTCAGGCACTCAAAAGTAAAAATGAAGACTTTCGCGTATTCTTTTACCAAGATGGCGTTCAAGTTGCGAATGATTTTCAGTGGGTTCCTGACGACCAGCGTAATTTAACGCATGAATGGCAAAAGCTCGCGATCCGACTTCCTGTCTGTGTCAGCGCTGCTCTTGCACGCGGGATTACCGATGCAGAAAATGCGAGTCGTCATCAACTTAGTCATCATAACCTAGCAAGCAACTTTGAGTTGGTTGGACTAGGTGAACTTGCTGATGCAGTACAGTCAGCCTCTCGTCTTCTTCAATTCTAAGTTACTTTATTAACTTAGATTGTTGCTTTTAAAAGGTATATTGTGTGAAAACTGTACTCGTTATTTTGACCCAAGCCAATCTAACCAGCCTACAAGTCAATGAAAGCCTCACCGCTACTATGGTTTTAGCAACCTTTGGCTCACCAGTCAAAGTATTATTGAAAGATGCAGCTCTTAGCCTCTTACAAAATGAACATAACTTTGACCAGTTGCAGCATGCTTTTAAAATTGCTTCAAATATGGTGGATAGCTTTGAGTTTTATGACTTAAGCCCAATCCTTGTTGAGACAAAAAATAAACAGCATCCTTTTGTTCAAAACAGTGAGCAGGAACTAGAATTTGTTCAGTTAGATACTGAACTCATCCAATCTTTCGATCATGTCTTATATTGGTAGATAAAGGTGTAAATTTAATGACGCAATCAACACTTTATCTGGTGCAAGCTTCTTATCAGCATACACCTCAGATTATTCAAGAACTTGAAAAGCTTTTTGATAAAGATGACCAAATTGTTTTTATGGGCGATTCAACTGCACAGCTTTCAGTAAGTATTTGCCTGCACTTTGGCTCAGTTTCTTGTTTGGCTCATGAAAAAGATTTAATTGATGCAGAAATCTTAGCTCACGTTAAGGTATTAAACTATGATCAATTTGCGGATCTGGTTTTAAAATTTAATCGATGCATTTCTTTGAAGTAATATAGTTAGGCTCATTTTTATGAATTTAGAATTAGATCAAGATGGTCATTTAGTTGACTATACGATTTGGAATCTCGAAGTAGCACAGGAACTTGCCAAATCTCTCGATCTTGAATTAACAGATTGGCATTTTGAAGTTTTAGCTGCGGTTCGCCAATTTTATCAGCAATTTGGGCATTCTCCTGCTACACGTCCACTGATTAAGTTTTTAATGAAAACCGTAAGTCCTGATATCAATAATGCTGTTTTACAGCAAAATTTTAATACCGGCCTAGTTGCTCGCCATCTCAGTCGTTTGGCAGGTATTCCTAAACCGGCAAATTGTTTATAAATTTTTATGCGAACTTTTTAGCGGCAGCAACACATAAAATTGTTATTGCCGTTACCATTAACATCGACCAACTTACATGCTCATGTAATAAAAGTGCGGCAATCACGAGTCCCATTAACGGTTGTAAAAGCTGTAGCTGGCTAATTGCAGCAATACCACCTTGGGCAAGACCTTTGTACCAAAAAAAGAACCCGATGAGCATACTGAATAAAGAGACATAAACCAGTCCTACTATCGCGGATGTAGATACATTCTGGAAGGAAACAGGCATGTAAAAAACAGTAGCAAGCAGCATAATTGGTAAAGCCAAAATAAGCGCCCAACAAATCACCTGCCATCCACCTATTTTTTTCGAAAGTACTCCACCTTCTGCATAGCCAAAACCACAAAAAATAATCGCCATTAACATATAAAAGTCCCCTATTCCAAGTGATGTATCACCAGAAATGAAGAACATATAGGCGAAAACAACCGTACTCCCCAATACTGCAAATATCCAAAAAAATTGATTTGGTTTTTCGCCCCCTCTTACTACTGCAAATATGGCGGTAGCTAATGGCAAAAGACTAACAAAGACAATTGAATGTGCTGCATTCATGTATTGCAAAGCAAGTGCTGTAAACAACGGAAAACCAATCACCACTCCTAAAGCAACAATAGCAAGTGGCCACCAATCTTGCTTGGCTGGTTTCTTTTGTTTTAAAACCAATATAAGAATAAGCCCCAAAATACCAGCTATCGCAGCTCGTGCTGCGGTTAGAAAGCCCGGTTCGAATCCCATTACAGCTACACGGGTAGCTGGTAATGAGCCTGCAAAAATCGCAACCCCAATAAAACCATTCACCCAACCATTCATAAACTTTTGCATATTCTTCTCCGCAACTATACGAAGAATTTAAGCTGTGATATGGTGTCAAAACCAGATACAAAGCAGTACAATTTTAAAAAACTGTTATGTATAAACAAGCAGTACAGTTAGGGATGATTAACGTGAACCAGACAAAAACAAAAATTGAGCTTGTTATTTCACAGATTGAACAACAAATTAAAAATCGTTCTTTAACTCCAGGAACTCGACTGCCCTCTGTGCGCAAACTAGCAAAAGATTTAGGTTTTTCTGTTTCTACTATTGTTGAAGCGTATGAACGATTAATTGCCGTAGGTAAAATTGAGTCACGTAGTGGTTCCGGTTTTTATGTAGTAGGACCACTTGCTCCTTTGGCTTTAAGTGAATTAGGCCCTAAATTAGATCGCTCTATAGATCCGTTATGGATTTCACGTCAGTCATTGGAAGCAAAACCTGACGCTTTTAAACCCGGTTGTGGTTGGTTACCAAATGACTGGATGCCGCTTGAGAGTATTCGCAAAGCTTTAAGATCTGCTACGCGTAACGAAGATGATAACTTAATGGGCTATTCGACACCTTTAGGGCTGCCAGCATTACGAGATTTGCTCGCTAGACGGGCACAAAGCAAAGGTATAGAAGCAAACTTGAACCAAGTTCTTTTAACCGACTCAGGCACTCAAGCAATTGATTTAGTTTGCCGATTTTTACTAAAGCCAGATGACGTTGTTCTTATTGATGACCCTTGCTACTTTAACTTTCATGCTTTACTTAAAGTTCATCAAGTTAAAGTTATTGGCATTCCCTATACACCAAACGGCCCAAATTTAGATGCATTTAAAGAAGCCATTGATACCTATAATCCGCGGCTCTACATTACTAACTCAGGAATACACAACCCAACTGGCGCAATACTTTCACTCTCTACAGCTTATCAATTATTAAAGCTGATTGATCAATCTAATTTGATTGTGATTGAAGATGATATATTTTCAGATTTTGAATACACTCCAGCGCCACGACTTGCAGCCCTAGATAATCTTTCACGTGTGATTTTTATTGGAAGTTTCTCTAAAACACTCTCCGCGTCTATTCGCTGCGGTTGTATTATTGCCAAACCAGAATGGATTGACCAAATTACCGATTTAAAAATTGCTACCAGTTTTTCTCACAATGGACTTTCAGCCAAAATTTTACACACAGCTTTAACCGATGGTTCATACCGTAAGCATTTAGATTTGTTAAAAGTTCGTTTAGCTCAGGCCATGCAAGAAACGATAGCGAAGCTTAAATCGATTGGAATAGAACCGTGGATTGAACCAAAAGCTGGAATTTTTGTGTGGTGTCGTTTACCAAAAGGAATAGATGCAGCAAAGATTGCACAGTTTTGCCTGAATCGAGAAGTGATTCTTGCCCCTGGTAATGCCTTTAGCCAAGCACAATCGGCAGGCCAATTTATTCGTTTTAATATTACCCAATCGAATCATGATTATATTTATAAGACTCTTACAGAGGCACTTCAACAAGAGTCTTTAAAGAAACCGCTTTAAGCTTGTTTTTGCTTTTGTTCCATATAAGCAAAATAGCCTGGTCCAGCCGAAACCTTAACTTGTTTTGCATGTAAAGGCTCACGACAGACCGAACATACCATGACTGGTTCAAATTTATGACCACAAGTTTTATGACGATATTCTAAAGGTTTACCTAAACCTTGATCCATCCATTTATCTGCCCAGTTCGCCATAGATAAAATAATTGGATAAAGTTCAAAACCTTTATCAGTAAGGCGGTACTCAAAGCGTTCCTGACGATCAAAATAAGGGGTTTTGGCTAAAATTTCGTATTCAACCAAACGTTTTAAACGATCAGACAGCACATGACGAGTGACGCCTAGTGATTTTTGAAAATCATCAAAGCGACGGATTCCCATAAAAGCATTACGTAATATTAGCATCGTCCATCGATCACCAATTACTGATAGCATGCGGGCAACAGAACAAGGTTGATCACCAATGTCATCCCATTTCATCTTTATGCTTTCCTCAATATAGAACTGGCCTACTTGCCTTATTATTTATACCCTAAACCACTTAATATGTTATATGCAATATTCAGCTTAAAAATAAGTTTTTAATATATTTATAACGCCTATTATTTAAATAACAGTGAATAGAAATAGATAAAATATGATTAACTTATAAGTATAAATTAATCATATTCAGCTTATTTATAAGCTAATTTGAAATAAAGATTCCTTTTAATAAAGCACCTGACTCTAGTTTTGTACTAGCAGGAATACGGACTAAACAATTGGCTTGCATAAGGTTACTCAGCATATGAGACTGCTGTTTGGCCAAACTTTTTACTTTAAGTTGTCCTGCATCAAAATAAGCATACATTCGTAAAAAACGTTCACGTGCATCTTCTTTTAAATCATGCTCTAAAATCGTAGTAAACCATTCAGGTCCCTGTCTATTACCCTGTAATGCATCAAGCAAAGATTTGCCGTAAATTTGCATAGACACATATACCGCAGCCGGATTACCCGGCAAGCCTAACAAATAGCAAGAATGGCTAGTTTGTGAATTATGGTATTCGGCAAAAAATAAAGGTTTGCCCGGTTTTTGTTTTACTTTCCAAAAAACTTGTTCAAATCCAGCTTCGAAAGCACATGGTCGAACAAAGTCATAATCACCTACAGACACTCCACCTGTGGTTATGATGACATCATGACTGTCTTTTAACTCATTAAAATAATGCGTGACTTGCGCCGCTTCATCTGCCACATGAATGAGTTCAACCTGCAAGCCATAATCTTCGAACCAAGCTTTTAATAAAGGCCCATTTGCATCAAAGATTTTGCCTTCTGCAAGATCTTCTGCTTTTTCGGCAACTTCATCACCCGTGACTAAAACAGCGACTTTAGGTGCACGATAAACGTCAACCGTTTGTACACCTGCCATACTTAAGGCGGCTAAACTTCCAATATTTAGAAACTGTCCAACTTGGGCAAGTAGTTGTCCGTTCTGGATTTCTTCGCCCGTAAAACGAATATCAGCTTGAGGGCGAATATGTTCAGTTAACGAAATTTCTTGTGCTGAAACGACCTCTACTATTTCTTGCCTCGCAACATGAGTTGTGCCTTCAGGAATTTTGCCACCAGTAAATATACGAATTGCCTGACCCTCACTCAGAATGTCATGACTCTCGCTTCCAGCACGAATCTCGCCAGTAACCTGAAATTTCTGATTATTTAAATCTTGTGCATGACTACAAAGCGCGTAACCATCTACAGCACTTTGAGAAAAACTTGGCAAATTAATTTCTGAGTAGATTTCTTTAGCAAGATATCTACTCAGGCTATTTTGTAAAATTTGCTGAATTGAGCCTAACTTTTTAGGTCTATTACTAATCAGCGCAATTGCTTCATCTACACTGATTAATCCACGTTCTGTACCACAACCTGACATTATTCATAGCCTCCCGGATGTGGCAAATCACGGCAAACATCAAAAATATGGACTAATGCAGGTAAAATAGCAGCCATTGATTCACTTGCTCCACCACGGCTTCCCGGTAAAGTCACCACTAGAGAACGGTCGATAAAACCAGCTACTCCACGCGACATTGCAGCATATGGCGTGCGTTTTTGCCCAAATGAACGCGCAGCTTCCATTAAACCATCTAGCTTACGCTCAAGAAGTGGCTCTAGCGTATCAACCGTAATATCACGCTTACCAATTCCAGTACCGCCGACGGTCATAATGCAAGCATATGATTTGCTCAACTCAAGCACTAAGTTTTTTAAAGTATCCGCTTCATCTGGCAAAATCTGGTAGTGAATCGGATCGAATCCTGCCTCGGTTAAAGTTTCAACCACAGATTTTCCAGCAGTATCTGGCTTTCTACCAGCAGCTACGGTATCGGACAACACAATAACAGCCGCCGAAACAGGCTGACGAAGAACTCGCTTAAAGTGTGATTTTCCACCTTTTTTCTTAAGCAATTTACATTGATCCATCCAGAGCTCTTCTGGTTCACAATGCGGTTTTAACATGTCATAAATGGTTAACCCTGCAAGACTTGCAGCCGTTAAGGCTTCCATTTCTACGCCAGTTGGACCAATGGTTTCGACCACGGTAATAATCTTTACAAAATCATGTTCTAATTCATATTCAACATCTGCACGATAAATCGGCAGTGGATGACACAAAGGAATCAGCTCATCAGTTCGTTTTGCTGCCAAAATTCCTGCAACACGTGCGGTTTTTAATGCATCCCCTTTTTCAGTATTTCCTTGTCTTAATAACTCAATACAGTGTGGTGGTGCATATAAAATTGCTTGCGCTTCAGCAACACGATAACTTTCCGGCTTCATTCCTACGTTTTTCATTATTTATCCTAGTCTTGCTTATTTCAGTGTGAGTGTTCATGGCCGGCATGACGGTGATGCTTATGTTCTTGCGGTGCATCCTTACGAATACAGCAACCTTCTACATAGTGACTTGTACCATCTGTAAAGAACTCCTCTTTGAAAACAGGCACTTCATGTTTTACCCGCTCAACCGCTTCTTCGCATGCTTGAAAAGCTTCACGGCGATGGGCTGCATAAGCAATTGCAATGATTGCTGTTTCGCCAACATCTAGATATCCAATCCGATGAACCACTCGCACATAAGATACCTGATACTTTTTCTCAATTTCCAGTTCAATTTCACGTATCATTTTTTCAGAAAGTGGTTTATACGAAGTATATTTCAGCGCCTTAACAGCCTTACCTTCATGATGATTGCGAACCGTTCCCATAAAAATATCGATTCCACCGCATTCAGGAAATGATTCAATAGGATCAAAGGTGTCTAGGCTTAAAGCCTGCTCTTGTATACGTGCAAAATCTCGCATGGCTCATCCTCCTGCAACTGGTGATAATAAAACCAAAGTACATGGCTGGCTTAAGGCAGATTGCCTCGTTATGACATTATCGCCAATAGCACATGCACATTTTTCCATAGCCTGTGTACATTCCGGATGCAACGAAACAATTTCATCTAAGACATCTTTAACTAAAATAGGGTTGAGACAAACTAACGAAAGATTCTGAGGAAGCAATTTTTCAATTGCACCAAATGATTCGATTTTAATTTGGATAGATTGCTGCATTTATCCCCCAAGCATATGCATACTGATTTTACGGGTTTGTTGATGTTGTAAGGCATGAAAGCCTTTGGCTTTATTCCAGATATACGGCATAACCTGATCTTTCAATTGCTGACTATGCAGCACATGATCGGTTGAGTTCTGTGCGCGTAATAATGCTTGAAGCTGCGGCTTAATATTTAAACCCTGCGGGGCAAAGAGACAGTTATAAAGCTCACCTTGCGCCGTTAGTCGTATGCGGTCACATTGGTGGCAAAATGAATGAGTAATGGTAGAAATAATGCCGAGAGCATAGCTATTATTAAGCAAATATTGGCGCGCTGGCTCATGTTGTTGCTCAACAACCTGTACCGAATAATGCGGTTGCAACGCCTGTAAAATTTCAGCTTCACTCACCACATCTTTATTTGACCAGAGTGCATCACCATCAAGTGGCATAAATTCAATAAAACGTAGCGGAATGTGGTTGGCGATTGACCATCTCACCATGGGTAAGATTTGATCGTCATTTTTGTCTTTCATTAACACACAGTTTATCTTAAAAGGTAGTCCTGCATCTTTCGCAGCTTGAATACCCTCAAGAACTGGTTCTAATTTTTTCTTGGTGAGTTCTTTGAATTGAATCGGATCAAGACTATCTAAACTAATATTTAGGTCATCTAACCCAGCATCTTTTAATTGCTGAGCGTATTTGGCAAGATAATGCCCATTGGTGGTCATTGAAATGCGTTTTAGACCTAATACTTTTAAAGCTTGTAAATCACGAACGAAATGAACAACACCTTGACGCATTAATGGTTCGCCGCCAGTAATACGGATGCTTTCAATACCTTGTTGCACCATAAAACGGCAAAATTGAAAAAGCGCCTCAAAACTAAGCAATTCTTGTTTATTTAACCATTCAGGATGCTCAGGCATGCAATATACACACTTAAAATTACAGCGATCGGTTACCGAAATTCGTAACTTTCGCTTGATACGCCCATATTGGTCTTGTAGAACAGATGGCGTAGTTTCAGAGTGGTATTGTTTCATCTTTTGCACTCGTGTCGAGAACAGTTCAAATATTGCTGGCACTTTTTATGGGCAATTAAAAGAGGAAATTGCTCTTCAATAGTGCTCTGATCTTTATGCAAAATTTGTTCCAATTCTATTTATCATCCATAACTTCTTAGGTTTTCTAATAGACTTTTGGCTGCACCACTTAACTGTAATTTTAAAACTGTATAAAGTTAGTGCAGCATTAATCTCTTATTTGCCTTACATTATTTCTAGCACTTTTCTAAGCGGATGGGTACATATTTATGGTACGGCGTTTTAGATAATGGATCACAATGTTCAGCGGAAATTAGTCGATTTAATTGTGGCCCAATTGGTTCACTACCTTGAAAGCGCATGCCATAACCATGTGGAAGTGATACCACACCTTTTCGCATTCCTTCATCAAAATCTACAGTAACCTGAATTTCTCCATGTTGTGAAATACATTTAAGCTGACCGCCTGCAGCTACATTTAGGTGCCTTGCATCTTCAGGATGAATTCGTAAGGCCCCTTCAGCATCTACTTTTCGCCAAGCAGGATCACGGTAAATTTGATTGGCGTTATAACTACGTCGTTCACCTGATAAAAGTATGAATGGAAAATCTTCTGCATTAACCTGATGATTTTTTAAACTTGCCAGCTCGGTTAACATCTCAGGAATAGCAAGACGTACTTTCTTATCTTTATAAGCAACCAACTTCCAGATTTCATCATATTCATGTTGCGATAACACGATACCTGAACGTTGCTTTAAAATTTGTTCAAATAAACGAACACCTAAAGTTAAAGGGTTACCTCTGTAACCTGCACGGCGCACGGCTTTGGTGTGTAAAACAGCATATTGAATCGACAGTGGCAATAAAAAAGCAACTGAACCAGCTGATTTTTCTAAGTGTTTACCTAAAGTGCGATAGAGAATTGAGGCTGCAAAAGGAATGTATTTTTTATTTCGTGCAAACGTCAGCCCTAATGCAGACAAGTAAGGTAAATAGGCTGTTTTTTTCGAATCGACTGAAGCTATTTTTTCTAAAATTGGAAACCTTTTTGGAATCACCTGCATGGCTTCAAGTAATCGTGTATAAATTTCTGCTTCCGGCAAAGTATTGGCTTGAGCAGCTAATACAGGATGTCTTAAGTGAAAACCATTTTTAGGAAATTCCAAGTTAAAACCTGTAAATTCCCATTTTTCAAACTGGGTGTGTGCTGGCAAAATATAATCTGCCAACCTCGCGGTTTCTGTCATGGCAATATCGACCACAACCAATAAATCTAATGCTTTAAATGCTTGCTCATAAGCTGGTGTATCAGGATAAGTTAATAGTGGATTACAACTATCTACAAAAACTGCGCGAATTCGTTTTTCCCCTGCTTTTAAGATTTCATCGGGTAAAATATTAGGCGGGAAGAACCCGGAAATTGGGAACATTTTATGGTAAACACTACGTCTATATTTCGGCTTTCTTTCATCTGTATCGCTTAAGATTGGAATAAACATGGTATGCAAATTATTGGTGCCCTGCTTTCCAAAGTTTCCAGTCACTAAGTACAGTAGTTTTTCTAAATATCCATTTAATGTCGTGTTTAAAGTATGCTGAATACCTAAATCAATACGTACACAACCTCTTTTAGCTTTAGCAAAATCTCGAACCACTTGGTAAATCAAATCGACCGGAACATCTGCTTTGGCAATATAGTCTTCAATCGGCACACGACTAAATGCTGTTTTTACATCTTCAAAACCTTGTGTATGCTGCTCAATAAACGCTACATCATAAAGCTTTTCTTTAATAATGATTGCAATCATCGCCGACATTAAAAAAGCATCTGTTCCGGGTTTTAGCTGTACATGAATATCTGCTTGTTTGGCTGTTTCGGTAACTCGCGGGTCAAACACCACCATGGTTCGATTCGGATCTTTCTTAATATGTTTTAGCGTATCTCGCGCGTTGGGAATGCCATGGGCCTGAAAAGGATTTGTCCCAATAAAAAGAACATAGTCTGCATACTCCACATCTTCTGTCGTATGGCATGCCTGACTACCGAACAAACGTCCATTAAGCCAAAAATCACCCGTTTTTTCTTGAGCAAGAGAGTTGTAAGAATAATAACTTTTCATAGCCAGTAAGAGTTGTCGGCCATATGCTGCACCTAGATGATTACCTTGACCACCTCCCCCAACAGAAGCAAAAGCCGTCCCACCAAAATTATCTCTAATCTGTACTAATCGATCAGCTATTTCTTGTATGGCCACATCCCAGCTTACTTCTTGAAATGAACCATCTGGCTGGCGTTTTAAAGGTGTAGTCAAACGGTCTGCGTGTTGTTGATAGTGTTGTAATCTGGCAGCTTTTTGGCAAATGTAGCCCTGTGAAAATGGATGCTCAGGATTACCTTTAATTTTGACAAACTGATTATCTTTAATTTCGACACTTAAACCGCAGTTTCTAGAACATAAAATACATGCGGTCACATCCGTTTTGTTTTGCTTCAGCACTTCGACCATTCCGATTGACTCCCTTTATTTTTATGCATATGGATGGAACTAAAACAACAAGTTCCAAAATAGAACTTATATAATCAATAGTCAAGAACACATCATTTAAAAATTTGTTTAGGCCATCAATCTAATTTTTAACTTGCTGTAAATATTTCTTTAAAGGCATTGATTTGTTTGTATTGCTGAAGCTCATCCAATGAATTAATGCTATGAAAAAAAAGATTCTGTTTTTGAAATATAGCGACTTGTGCATGTAAAAGCTTAAAGCACTCTTTCAAACTTAATCGTTGTTTTTCAATTTGCTCTGTTACGGTGATTAGGCTTTCACGTTTTAATAAGCAAAATGGATACAACGAATCTCCATTAATTGAAACATAAGCTGCTTGAGCCTGTTTATTTTTCCGAAGTGCACTGTGTAATTTGGCAACGACTTGTGTCGGCACATACGTCACATCACAAGGAATAAATAAAACATAATCTGCTTCTACATGAGACCACGCACTTTTCATTCCCATAAGCGGGCCGAAAAAGCCAGAAGCATCATCTTGAAAACATTTAATATCTGGCACAATACTTTGATAGATTGAATAGTCACGATGACTATTGACCCAAATTTTAGACACAGATGGTTTTAATTTTTGATGAATTTTAAGAAGTTGGGGTTCACCATCAAATTGCTGCAACAACTTATTTAAACCATTCATACGACGGGCTTGTCCACCCGCCAGAATGACTAGATCAGTTACGGGATATCCCTTATTCACACTTCCACCTCCTGTTGGCAAGCTTTAATCAGGCCACGGATTTCAGGTAAACATGAACCACAGTTACCACCTGCTTTTAAACAAGCTGTCACTTGTTTTTCATGAGTTATATTTTGAGTTTTAATTGCGTCTATAATTTTATTCTTACCTACTTTAAAACAACTACAGACTAAAGGTCCGTCATTATTTGTAGCAGACATTGGCATGCCAGCCAATAATGCTTTTCGATGTAAAGCACTTAAACGCTCGCGTTTAAATAGACTTGCTACCCAATCACGGTCTGGCAATAAGTCTGATGATGCAATATATAAACTAGCAATCACCACGCCTTCTTTCAAAATAATACTATGACTTAATTGTGATGAAATATCTTCAATACTCAACCACTCAAAAGTTTCATCTGCAAACGGCAAGAAGCTTTTTAAGTTTTTTTGAGTGTCATGAAAAGTTTGACGATCTGCGAGTTCATAACGATTGGTTTTCACCATTTTGACCTTAGTCCACCATGCACAGTGATGTAGCGATTCTTGAATATATGAATCATATCCTTCACGTATATAAAGCACACCTTGCCAAGTGGTATAGAATGGTTGAATCGTGACAGGTGTATGTTTGAACTCAGGTTCACCTGAAATCGCATCGACCTCTGGGTTAACGACTTTACCAATACGAGCATCAGATGCAACTTGTTCAGTCCAGTGAATTGGCGCAAAAATTTGACCACGACGTACACCCGACGAGAATGTCACGCGTAGTACACAACTGCCCCATTTCGAACTAACTTCTACTAAGCCTTGATCACGTACACCAAACTTTAAGGCATCACTCGGATGAATCTCGCAAAATGGTTCAGCGCGGTGACTGGTTAAATTTGGTGACAAACCCGTACGCGTCATGGTGTGCCATTGGTCACGAATACGTCCAGTATTCAAAATGAGTGGATAGTCTTCTGAAACCGCATGAACCGGATCAATTGCAACCGTCGGAATCAATTTCGCCTTGGCATTTTTATGACTAAACTGCCCTTTGCCAAACAGTTGTTGAACAGCTTTAGCATCTTGGTTTTTATTCCACACAGGCCATTGAATTGGTTGCAGAGCATCGTACTCAGCAGTGCTCAGATTCATTAACCCTTTCAGGTTGAAATAACGGAAATTATTACTTTCTGCACGAGCATTTATGTCTACATTGTCTTGTGCAGACAACTCTGCATGCTCATTAAAGATGTCACTTGCACTCGCGAAGTCAAAACCATTAAAGCCTAATTTTTTCGCGACTTGGCTAACAGACCACCAGTCTGCTTTTGCGTCACCCGGCGCAGGTAAAAATACGCGTTGACGTGAAATACGACGCTCAGAGTTAGTAACAGTTCCATCTTTTTCGCCCCAACCTAAAGCGGGAAGCAAAACATCAGCATAAGCAGTGGTATCCGTATCTGCACAGATATCTGACACGACGACCAATTCGCACTTTTCTAATGCCCGTTTAACTTGATCGGCATCTGGTAAACTCACGACTGGATTTGTCGCCATAATCCAAATGGCTTTAATTTTTCCAGCTTCAACGGCACGGAACAAATCAACCGCTTTTAAGCCAGCTTGAGTCGCAATAAATGGACTGTTCCAAAAGGTTTGCACTACTTTTTGATGTAGTGGATTGTCCAAGTCCATATGCGCAGCCAGCATATTGGCTAAGCCACCCACTTCACGCCCACCCATCGCATTTGGCTGACCTGTCATCGAAAATGGTGCAGCGCCGAGCTTACCAATTTTTCCAGTCAGTAAATGACAGTTAATAATGCTATTGGCTTTATTTACACCCTGACTTGATTGATTCACTCCCATTGAAAATAGGGTGATTACTTTTTCAGTTTGAGCGAATTTTTCAAAAAACTGCTGTAATTTGTCTAAAGAAATACCACTACGTTTTGCCACATATTCAACATCAGTTTCTTGCTGACTGCTTGCCAAAACCTCTTCAAGACCTTCGGTATAAGCATCTACAAAAGCCTGATCAGCATGACCATTTCGATATAAATATTGAAATAAGCCATTAAATAAAGCGACATCTTGCCCCGGTAAAATCGGTAAATGTAAATCAGCTTGCTCACAAGTACTGGTAAAACGTGGGTCAATCACCACAACGAACATATCCGGATTTTGGCTTTTAGCCTGTATGATCCGTTGATAAAGCACAGGATGGCACCATGCGGTATTAGAACCGACCAATACCACCATGTCTGCATGTTCAAAATCTTCATAACTCGCAGGAACAATATCTTCACCAAAGCTACGTTTATGACCCGCAACAGCCGATGACATGCAAAGGCGTGAATTGGTGTCGATATTTGCAGTACCCAAATAACCTTTTACAAACTTGTTCACCACATAATAATCTTCAGTCAAAAGCTGACCAGAAACATAAAATGCAATACTGTCACGACCATATTGATCGATACAAGATTGGAATTTATCAGCAATCTTATTGATTGCCGCATCCCATGTCGTTACTACCCGATCAGCTTTTCGTCCCATCATTGGTTGTAAAGCACGTGTTTCTAACCCCAAAGTATCCGCAAGTCGGCTACCTTTAATACATAAACGTCCAAAGTTGGAAGGATGCTCAGCATCCCCCTCAACTTGTACCAGAGGTCCTTGAGGTTTTTGTTGGACGTTTACGCTAACACCGCATCCTACCCCACAATATGGACATGTTGTTTTGGTTATAGTTGTTGCAACATGGTCGGAGCTATCGATTTCAACGCTTGGAATACTATTCATAACTGCTCCTTTCCCTATTTAGCCTGCATTTTTTAATGCAAAATCTCGACCAAATAGCAGTTTATTTCTAAATGATGAGACTGGGGTTTGATCTGCAATTAACTCTGCATACCACATGCCATCTTCAGTATCGCCAAATAAAACTGCGCCAATTACTCGATCACTTTGGATAATAATACGTTTATAGATATGGCGTTTTTCATCATTCAAGATAATGTCTTCATAATCATCTTTAGGCTCAAAATTACCCGCAGAGAATACATCGACACCACTTACTTTTAACTGAGTCGGTACGGTCGGTGCTTTAAAAGTTAAGCTGCCGTGTTCTGCCAAATGTGTCGCGCAAATAAATGCTTGACCCCATAATGGTTCAACCAAGCCGAAAGTTTGACCGCGGTGTTCAATACACTCGCCTACGGCATAAATACTTGGATCAAACGTTTGCATGGTGTCATTCACCAACACACCACGGTTACAACGTAATCCTGCACTTTGCGCCAAGCTAATATTGGGACGAATACCCACTGCAAATACCGCAAGGTCAGCATCTAAAACGGTGCCATCTTTCAAGCGTATTTGCTTCACATGACCGTTTTCATCACCAATTAACGCTTCTGTATTGGCTTCGGTAATAATGTTAATACCTTTTTGATCAATGCTATGACGCAGTAACTGACTCGCACGGCTGTCAAGTTGACGCTCCATAATACGGTCCATCAAATGCAATACTGTCACATTCATACCGCGTTGTTTTAAACCGTAGGCTGCTTCTAAACCAAGCAAACCACCACCAATCACGACTGCATTGGTTTTTGAACCGCAGTACTCAATCATGGTGTTAACGTCATAAATATCACGGAAAGTTAAGACACCTTTTAAGTCAACACCTTGAACTGGTGGAATAAACGGAGCCGAACCTGTTGCCAAAATCAAACGATCATAATCAACAGTTTGCTCTTTTTCGGTGTAAACCACTTTACGAGGACGATCAATTTTTACCGCTTTATCGCCTGCAATAAATTTAATGCCTTTATCGCTATACCACTTTGGCGGGTGCAACATAATATCTTCAATGGTTTTTTCACCCGATAAAACCGGAGATAACATGATACGGTTATAGTTACCCCAAGGTTCTTCACCAATTACCGTGACTTCATAACGGTCTGGGGCCATATCAAGTAAATCTTCTAAGCAACGCATTCCTGCTAAACCATTACCAATCAGTACCAGTTTAAGTTTGTCTTGAGATACACCTGTATTAGTAATATAAGTTTTTTGCGGCACAGGATTAACAAAAACACGGCCATCAACAATTTTGCTTGGATAAACTGAAAGTTTTTGGTCTTTATCTTCTAAACAGCGCCCCGTTGCTAAGCTGAAATGTTGTTTATAGATTGGTGATGCAATAACACGCTCGCCTTGTAAATCACCAATAATTCCGCGACTCATGACATTGGCTTGGCTAAACGGATCTTTATTGCTGAGCACATAAACACGTTTTTCATGTCCCACACGGAAGATAGCCACTGCTTGACCATCCACTAGCGCACCTGCGCCAGTGTTGGGAGTTAAGTCATCAAGTGCACACACATCAATCCATTGACCATCAGGAAGCATATTTTTGTCTTGTACAATATTCATAGAAACTCTCCTGCTTATGCTTCAACCATTGGAATACGGTCTTCTGAACGCTCAACATCTGATAATGGGCGGATTTGACCGCGTTCAGTTGTAAATTGAATGTGTGGATCGGCCTGCTCACTTGCGCCTGCATTGATATAAGTCTGGAAGCGCTTACGAACTTCAGGATTTTCTACCGCAGTACGCCATTCGTCTTGGTATGTTCCAATGATGTGTTCCATACGGCGCTCAAGCTCGGCAGCCAAACCAAGTGAATCATCCACAACTACAGATTTAAGGTAATCTAAGCCGCCTTCCATGTTGTCGCGCCATACACTGGTACGTTGTAAACGGTCTGCTGTTTGGATGTAGAACATATAGAAACGGTCGATATAACGAATGAGCGTTGCTTTATCGAGGTCAGAGGCAAGTAACTCCGCATGGCGTGGTTTCATACCACCGTTACCACAAACATAAAGGTTCCAACCTTTTTCAGTCGCGATAATACCCACATCTTTACCTTGTGCTTCAGCACACTCACGTGTACAACCAGACACAGCCATTTTTAATTTATGTGGTGAACGCAAACCCTTGTAGCGATTTTCAAGCTCAATCGCTAACCCAACCGAGTTATCTACACCGTAACGACACCATGTGCTACCTACACAAGACTTCACAGTACGCAAAGATTTACCGTAAGCATGGCCAGACTCAAAACCAGCAGCATTTAACTCTTCCCAAATGAATGGAAGCTCATGGACTTGCGCACCAAACATGTCAACGCGTTGACCGCCAGTAATTTTGGTATACAAATTATATTTCTTGGCGATTTGACCAATAGCAATCAAACCATCGGGAGTCACTTCACCGCCAGCCATACGTGGTACAACTGAGTAAGAACCATCTTTTTGGATATTCCCCAAGTAGTAGTCATTACTGTCTTGCAGACCTGCATGACTTGGTTCAAGTACGAAATCGTTCCAGCAAGAAGCCAAGATATTTGCCGCAGTCGGTTTACAGATATCACAACCTAAACCATGGCCATGTTGGTGAATCAAGTCATCAAAAGTTTTGATTTCATTGACACGAACCAAGTGATGTAGCTCTTGACGCGAGTACGGGAAGTGTTCACAAATGTGGTTATTTACAGTCACACCTTGACGTTGTAACTCTGACTTTAAAACTTGAATCACTAATGGTGCACAGCCACCACATGCGGTTGCTGCTTTGGTGCATTTCTTTAATGCACCTAAAGAGGTCGAACCATCACTAATTGCTTGGCAGATGTCCGCTTTTGATACGTTGTTACATGAACAAATCGTTGCGCTGTCCGGCAGTAAATCGACACCGCTACCACCAGATTTTCCTGCCGACTGTTCAAAGCCCGGCATGATCAAGCTTTCAGGCACTGCCGGTAAAGCCAGACCGTTTAACATCATTTGTAAAAGGTCGCTGTATTCTGTTGCATCGCCAACCAAAACTGCACCAAGCAGTTTGGTTTTGTCCGCATTTACAACAATCTTTTTATAAACCAGTGCATGCTCATCAGCATAGAAATAGCTTAATGCACCAGGGGTCATGGCATGAGCATCGCCAACAGATGCAACGTCCACCCCCATTAATTTCAACTTGGTGCTCATGTCCGCGCCAGCAAAGCAGTTACATTCTTCATCTGAAATGTGTTTTGCTGCAATACGCGCCATGTCATAGCCTGGTGCAACCAAACCATAAATCTTGTTTTGCCAAAGCGCACATTCACCAATGGCATAAACGTTCTTGTCTGAGGTTTGGCAGTAATCATTAATGACGATACCGCCACGCTCACCAATCGCAAGACCACTATTACGTGCAAGCTCATCACGAGGACGAATACCCGCAGAGAATAAAATCACATCTGCTTCAAGCTCGCTACCATCAGCAAACTTCATCACATGCGTTGTGCTGTCACCACATTCAATAGATTGCGTCGCTTTTTGTGTATGAACTTTTACGCCAAGATCTTCAATTTTGCGACGTAAAACATTACCACCCAAGTCATCAATTTGAACTGCCATTAAACGTGGTGCAAATTCAACAACATGTGTTTCTAATTCTAGGTCACGTAAGGCTTTCGCTGCTTCAAGACCGAGTAAACCACCGCCAATCACGACACCTGTTTTTGCATTTAAACTCGCTGCACGAATGGCATCTAAGTCTTCAATGGTACGGTAAACAAAACAATTTTCACGGTCATTCCCCGGAATTGGTGGAACGAATGCATACGAACCCGTTGCCAACACCAATTTGTCATAGCTAATGACATCACCATGGTTGGTTGTGACTGTTTGTGCCGCGGTATCAATTGCAGTTGCTTTTGTATTAAGACGTAAGTCAATGCCATGAGCATCAGCAAAGTCAAAACGTGCTAAAGATAAATCTTTTGCTGACTTCCCTGAGAAATATTCTGTCAAATGCACGCGGTCATACGCGATACGAGGTTCTTCCGCGAGAATCGTGATTTCTAGTTCATCATCTGCTTTTTCTAAAATGGCTTCGATGAATTTGTGGCCCACCATACCATGACCAATCATTACCAATTTCATAGTGTTTCTCCTCAAATCACGTTGCTTTTAAGCTGCGTTATTCCATTCTCAAATAGACGTTGTTCTTTTGCTTTGTGCTCTATCGAGAAGCGAATTAAGCTCACAAGGCATCTAACTGCTTGAAACCAATTTTTTTCACTCGTTGATGACACCCAATGCACAGCAAAGTCATAAAAAGAAATAAAAAAAGCGAGCCCCCTCATAGAGAAGGCTCGCATCGCTGGAACTGAAAACTTAAATAATTCAGATGTAACTTTTTTATGCAATAAAAATAAAGACATGACCTTCACTCCGACTGAACGTAACTTCTTTGTGTGTACGGTTGCACTCACAAACTCGATCAGAACGGACATCGTTGGCCGTCTTTAAAAACTTATGGTCGTCTTCGACCTGTAATTAAGTGAGCATTTTGCATGCCAACATTTAAAAAATTTAAGCAAAAAATATTTTTTATATTTAATTTCATATAGATAAAGTTTTTAAATATATAACTAAAGAATCATGTCTTATTTTGCTTGCTCTATCACCGCACATTTATATGGTTTAAATAAAAATACGTCTTGCTACAAAATGAACCATATTTTTGCACCAAGATTGATCAGTAGCGTCATTAAGCATGCTAATTTAGCGTTAAAGCTCGATTTTTTCTTTAGTTTTCGATGGCACTAATCTTGCTTAAAACCTAATAACAAAAAACGCGTCGAATTGGCGCATTTTCTTAGCCTGACTGAACTTATGCCAAAACTCAAAATAGCCCTTATTGACGATGATCATGCACGAGCTGACTATATAAGAAAAAGTCTGCTTGAAAATGACTTTGAAGTGGTAGCCTGCCTTACTTTGGACCACTTAAATATTTTTCGTCTTGAAGATTTACAAGCCGATGTCATCTTGCTTGATATGGATCATCCGCACCGCGACATTATAGAAAGTTGTGTCAGTAGCTATGACTTACCAACCGTGCTATTCACTAAAAATTCAGATAAAGACACCATCAAACAAGCCATAGATGCGGGAGTAACTGCTTATATTGTAGATGGCATAGACCCTGCCCGCTTACATACCATTTTAGAAATCTCAATTGAGCAATATAAAAAGCACAAAAAGCTTGAAGGTGATTTAAAAGAGGCCCAAACCAAACTTGCCGACCGTAAGGATGTTGAAAAGGCCAAAGTTTTACTGATGCAACTGCATGGCCTACCTGAAGAAACTGCATTCCAGCTTCTTAGAAAAAATGCGATGAGCCACCGGATTACGATTGGAGAAATGGCACGGCGTTTAATTGACGCTCAAAAATTACTTAGTAATCAACTAAAGGATGAATAAATGAGCACATTAGAAAAGACTCAATTGCAACTCGGCTATATTCCTTTACTTGATTGCATCGCTTTACTTTGGGCAAAACAGCAAGGCTTCTTCGAAGAGGTGGGTTTAGATGTCACTTTAGTTAAAGAAGCATCATGGGCAAGTCTACGCGACCGTTTAGCTTTTGGGCTATTAGATGCCGCGCACTGTTTATCCGCGATGCTCCCAGCCGCAGCCGTGGGTGCAGACCAAATTGGTATTGCGCTACAAAGCCCTCTCATTTTAAGTAAAAACCGTGCTTTTATTAGCTTAAGCCAGAAATTAATTCATCAACTGGCTATTAATGAGAATGAGGATGCACAAACTACCGCCCAAAAAGTGACGAGCTATATTGGAGCAGATCATTCTCTTTCTCTAGCACATGTATTTAAACACTCCATTCATCATTATTGTTTAAGAGAATGGCTCGCTTTGGCAAACTCAAAAATAGCTCAAACGCTCAAGCTCAAAGCACTTCCACCACCATATATGGTTGAAGCTTTAGATAACCATGTCATTGATGGCTTTTGTGTAGGAGAGCCATGGAATACGCAAGGAGAACTTTTAGGCTTAAGTAAAATCGTATGCTCAAGTCAAGACATTATTCCCAATGTGGCAGATAAGGTTCTCGCGGTAACTCAAGAGTGGGCTGAACAACACCCTCAAACTTTAATTGCACTCACCACAGCAATTATGAAAGCTCAAAAAGAATTGAGTGATTTGAAAGATTTTTCACCTGTTTTAAAGTTATTAGTCGAGTTTGGAATCGTTCGCTTCCACTGTTCTGAAGAAGTACATGTCAATAAATACTATATGATTCAAAATATTGTAAAGCACTTAGTTAAAGAAAATGCTGCCCCACAACCAGAAGACTTTCATTGGCTATTTAAACAAATGCAAAAATGGGAAAAACTTCAATTAACTCCTACTCAAATCATAGAGCTGAGTGATCAATGCATTAATCTCGATTGCTACAATCAAGCCAAGCTAAGCTAAGCTAAGCTAAGAAATACTTAAATTATCATAAAAAAAGCTGTCTTTTTTAACAAAGACAGCTTGAAAGACCCATAAGACAAATGCGTTATATGCATTACTATATTTAAAGGACTCAACCCATCCATTAAATATAGCTCTTATGTTTTTAATCATAACCAACTAAAACTTATCATTTTCAGACATTTCCATATCAATAACTGACAATTCATTACTTTTATATCCGTTTTATAATTTCGACGAACAACCAGAACTCCCCTAGATATCTTTTGATAATTTTGTTAACTTGATTACGTTACAAATTCAAAATATGTATTTTGAGTTGATGAATTGGGGGACAAAATGATGAGAGAGATTTCACACCGCGAAGTTTATGCACTAGTTGATATTAATAATTGCTATGTCAGCTGTGAGCGACTTTTCAACCCTAAACTCATTGATAAACCTGTAGTTGTTTTATCTAACAACGATGGATGTGTAGTATCACGTAGCGAAGAAGCAAAACTTTTAGGTATCAGAATGGGAGTACCTTGGTTTCAAATTGAGAAAAATGCTTTAGAAGCTGGTATTCAAGTCTATTCAAGCAACTACACGTTATATGCCGAGATGTCCCGCCGTTTTTTTGCAGTATTAGGTGAGTTTTTCTCTCCAGATGATTTAGAGGCCTACTCTATTGATGAATGTTTTATTCATCTCACTCCTTACCTTCAATCTATTGATATATCTGATTACTGCAATAAGGTAAGAAAAACACTTCTCCAATGGCTCGGCTTACCCTGTTGTATCGGAATTGGATATTCGAAAACCCAAGCAAAGCTTGCTAATCATTTTGCTAAGAAAATTAAAAGTTTTAAGGGAATCTGTAATTTCATCACCTTAGATCCATTAATTATGGAAGATCTCATGCAACAGACATCAGTCAAAGAAGTATGGGGAATTGGCTATCAATTGGTCAAACAGCTACAAAGTTATGAAGTGTACTCATGCCTAGACTTAACTTTTGCCAATGAACACCATATGGCAAAGGCATTTTCTGTGGTCATGGCACGTACTATTCGTGAGCTAAAAGGCCAATCATGTATTGAACTTGATGATCCTAGCATTCCAACTAAACGGATTTTAGCATCACGAAGTTTTGCTCAAGCTTTATCCAGCATTGAGATTATTAAACAAGCACTTATTTTTCATCTTAATCGAGCGCATCGCCGTTTAATGAAACAAGAACAACTTTGTGCCTGCATTCAAGTCATGCTTTATGAGAAAACCGATAAGCCTCCTTATAAAAAAGCCACCTCTCAGGCCATTGGTCTTCAATATGCAACAGATGATTTATGCATACTAACAAAAGCAGCAATGCAACAAATTGATGTTTTATATAAAGAAAATAAAAGTTATATAAAAATTGGAGTACTATTTTGTGGTCTACACGCACGTCAACAACACATTGACGACTTATGGCAACCTTTGGAGCTTATTCATCAAAGACAACAATTGATGGAAACTTTAGATATGGTTCGCAAGCGTTTTGGTAGTCATTATTTACAAGTCGGGTATCACTCACGCAATCCATCTTGGCAAATGAAACAATGCTATCGCTCAAAAAACTACCTAACTCGCTGGAATGAAATGTTAACAATTGAAGACACTCCTATCCTCGTTACACAAAATACATGAACTGTTTTTGTCAATTCGGTTTAAAATATGCCTTGTGAAATTACTTGAAATTTTGTCATTTTTTAACATTGCTAATTCGTCGCAAAATTTACAATATATAAGCCGAATTTGGTGTACCATTTCTGCGACAATTAAAAGAAATTATAAAAAACTTGTAGAAACATATGCCATAATAAGCAAACTTTGCAGACATCTTGCAAAGACTATTTGCAACTTTAGAGCTGGAGCAATCTGAATGAGTTCGACCATTTTGGTGATTCATGGACCGAATTTGAATTTGCTGGGAAAACGCGAACCAGAAGTATATGGTCATCTTACCCTAGACAATATCAACCAACAACTTATTGCTCAAGCTAAACAAGCCTCAATTACCCTAGATACTTTTCAAAGCAACTGGGAAGGTGCCATTGTTGACCGTATTCATCAGGCACAAACAGAAGGCGTAAAACTTATTATTATCAACCCTGCTGCTCTTACCCATACTTCAGTTGCTTTACGTGATGCTCTACTTGGCGTTGCCATTCCCTTCATTGAAGTACATTTATCAAATGTTCACGCACGTGAAGCGTTTAGACATCACTCTTATTTATCAGACAAAGCAATTGGCGTGATTTGTGGTCTAGGTGCAAAAGGTTATAGCTTTGCACTCGATTACGCTATTGAAAAAATTCAACCATCTAACCCAAACTAGTTCAGGAATAGTCGCCCATGGATATCCGCAAAATTAAAAAACTCATCGATTTAATGATTGAGTCTGACTTGCAAGCGATTGAAGTTAAAGAAGGTGATCAATCAATCGCTTTAACTCGTCGCAATCCTGTCATTGCTGCGGCTGGTGTAGCACTTCCAGCAGCTCCTGTTGCTGAAGCACCTGTTGCAAAAACCCCACGTGGAGCAGTTGAAACTTCTCCTATGGTTGGTGTGTTCTATGCCGCTCCAAACCCAGGCGAAGCACCATTTGTTAAAGTAGGTCAAACAGTATCTGCTGGTGAGACTTTGGGTATTATTGAAGCAATGAAAATCATGAACCCGATTGAAGCAACTCAAAGCGGTGTGATTGAAGAAATTTTAGTGAAAAATGGTGAAGTGATCCAATTCGGTCAACCTTTATTCCGTTATCGCGCGTAATACCTCGGGGACAACTATGTTGCAAAAAGTTTTAATTGCAAACCGTGGTGAAATCGCTTTACGAATTACCCGGGCTTGCAAAACATTAGGAATCAAAACTGTCGGTATCTATTCAGATGCTGATAAAGATTTGATGCATTTACGTTTCGTTGATGAAGCAGTATGTATTGGTCCGGGTGCAAGTAGTGATAGCTATTTAAACATCCCAGCAATTATTACTGCTGCAGAAATTACCGGTGCTGATGCAATTCACCCAGGCTATGGCTTCCTTTCAGAAAATGCCGAGTTTGCCGAGATTGTAGAAAGCTCAGGCTTCACATTTATTGGACCTCGCCCAGAACATATTCGTTTAATGGGTAACAAGGTTTCTGCAATTGTGGCCATGAAAAAAGCTGGTGTACCTACAGTACCTGGATGCGACCACGCCGTAACCATCCACAATGCTTTAGCAGAAGCTAAAGAAATTGGCTTCCCGCTTATTGTTAAAGCGGCATCTGGTGGTGGTGGTCGTGGTATGCGTATTGTTGAACGTGTAGATACCCTACTTGAATCAGTTCAAGCAGCACAACGTGATGCAGAAATGTGGTTCGGTGATGATACCGTCTACATGGAACGTTTCTTACAAAAACCTCGCCATGTCGAAGTTCAAGTTTTAGGTGATGGTAATGGCCACGCGATTCATTTATATGATCGCGACTGTTCATTACAACGTCGTCACCAGAAAGTGTTAGAGGAAGCCCCTGCTCCAAATCTACCAGAAGATGCACGTGCTGATATTTTAGAAGCTTGTGTTCACGCATGTCAGTTAATGCAATATCGCGGTGCTGGTACATTTGAGTTCTTGTTCGAAGATGGCGAATTCTTCTTTATCGAAATGAACACTCGTGTTCAGGTAGAGCATCCTGTAACTGAAATGGTTACTGGCGTTGACATTATTGAACAACAATTACGTATTGCAGCAGGTTTAGGCCTAGAACTTCAACAAGAAGATATTGAAGTCCGTGGTCATGCTATTGAATGCCGTATCAATGCTGAAGATCCAACTACATTCTTACCTTCACCAGGTAAAATTGAGAACTTCTATGCGCCAGGCGGTGCTGGTATCCGTTTAGATTCACATATCTATCCGGGATATAGCATTCCCCCCTACTACGATTCAATGATTGCAAAATTGATTTCTCATGGTAAAGATCGTGAAACTTCGCTTGCCCGTATGCGTCAAGCGTTAGACGAAATGATTCTTACTGGAATTAAAACCAATATTCCTTTGCATAAAGATCTTATCTTGCAAGATAAAAACTTCTGTGATCAAGCAATGGACATCCATTACCTTGAAAAGCACTTATTAAAACAAGTGGAAGAAAAAAAGAAAGCTGAAACTGCATAATATGCACAATAAAAAAGCCTCTTACATAAGAGGCTTTTTTATATCTATTCAAATCTATGGCAACATTCGACGTAAAGTTGCAAAACATTGCTCACCTTTTGCTGTTGAACAGAAATTAATGGTATGGTCATTTTTCCATTTTACAAAATATTGAGAAATATCACCGGTCTGATCTTCCTGCTGACCAGAGCAATCTACTTTATTATTATCGAACTTAATCTGCATGACCAAAGCCGACAGCTGCTCTTTAGGATCATCAGCTGGTTGGTATTCGTAAATACCATATGACCATTCTTCACCACTTTTAATTACTACATCATTACTACTACGGAAGTTATAGTACTCTACACATTTTTTATTATTTGGAATATCCATTCCCCATAATCCCATAATTTCAGGACGCGTAACAATACGTATAGCATTAGGATTACTTGCAGTTCGAACAGGCTGCTCAGTCGGCTGTTTAGTCACTGTCTCAGCCATAGCAGAACCTGAAAAAGCCAATAATAATCCCATAATATAAATATTTTTCATAGATTTATTAATCATTAAACGCATAGGTTTAAGTTAGCACATTTTTTTAGAAAAACATTGCTTCATAACCATATAAAAACAATATTTTTCAACCGTAACCAATAGATACTTCTGATCAAACAATTTATATTTTTTAATGATCCAACTCAAACATTCTCTATCAATATTTGCTTTAAGTAACAGGTCGTTCGATCTTTTTAGGCAACCAAAACACAAAGCATAAACCGAATAGCACAACGAGTGCAGCAATCATAAAAATATGCTCACCCGTAAGCACTTTCCAGTAATGCCCAGCCAAGATACTTCCAAATGCTACACCAAGTCCCCACATGGTACTGTAAAAAGCTTGCCCTCGGCCTTGCTGCCCCAATGAAAAGTTTTGGAAAATAACTCGCATTGCAATGAGATGAAATAAACCAAAACTAAAAGCATGCAAACACTGTGCAAATAGCTGACCTATAAAATAATGGGAAAAGAACGCCACCAATAACCAACGTACGCTCGTCAAAACCAAACACATAGCAACAAGACTACACCAAGAAAAATATTTAAAGAAAGTAGCCGCACACGCAAACATTACGATTTCAGAGACCACTCCGATTGCCCATAAAAAGCCAATTTCAGTCGTACTGTAATTTAAAGATTTTAAAAAATTGCTATAAAAACTATAAAAAGGTGCATGTGAAAAAAGGAGAATAAATTCGATTGTAAAAAAAGCAGCAACTTCCGGACGCTTTAACACAGGCAATAAAGGCTCTAAATGCTTTTGTGAAGTAGGTGCCCCTTCAGGTTCACGAATCGTAAAAGCCCAGATAAATGCAAGTGAGGCAATAACAAGCAATAAGATTGGCAACATAGAAATTGGAATAATTTCTAAAATTGCGCCGACTGTGAATACGCCTACAATAAATCCAACTGATCCCCATTTTCGAATTTTGCCATAAAGTTTTGCTCTTTGGTCGCCTAACCAAAATAAAGTCACACCCTCAAACTGAGCTAAAATTGCATTTTGGAAAAAGCTAAAAATAAGCATCAGTAAAGCAACTGATTGAAAGGTATTAGGAACTATAAAAATAGCCAACCATATACAAGCTTCCATCCAAGTCGCTAGACGTACCAGAAGCATTCGTTTACCTGATTTATCAGCAATCCAGCCCCAAACCAAAGGTGCAAAGAAACGCGTTATAATGGCAATAGATGATAAAACCCCAATCTCTTGATAATTAAATCCTTGATCTTGAAGATATAAATTCCAATACGGCATAAATGTGCCAACAATGGAATAGTAAAAAAAGTAGAATCCACCTAGTCTGGTTTGGATTGTAAGTGACGGGAGCAAGTGATAAACCTTGTATCTTCAATAGATTAAAATTCTAGATAGTTGCATATATATCTCCACTTGCTCTCACTTGTAATTCGACAATCTACAAATCAGTCTACAAATTTAGTTAAAAAAATTTATAGACTCAGCATTATTTAAGCAAAACACATAACAACTTATCGACCGTTGCAATTCTATCATTTTGATCAGGTAATAAATGAATATTCTAAATGGATAAGATAGATAGCAAGGCTAGTAGGACCTGAAGATGAGTAAAGAGCGAACAAAAGAAGAAATTACTAATAAATAAAAGATTACCTGAAATGATTCGACAAGAACATTTGTTAAGAGTATATGCTTTATCATGGCAAATGATTGACAGAAATCAATAGCAGAGTTTAGCAACTATGCGATCGATAAAAATTATTTGCACTCTCGGATAATTGGAGTACCTATATTGAAACATCAATTCATTACTCATGGCATTTTATTATCCATGGTGATTTCATCCATAGGTTGTACCACTACCGACAGCCAAACCTTATCACATCAAGTTACCCACGCATCACAAAAAAAACAAATCACTTCTTTTTCAATCAATAAAGGTTTTAAGGTTTTTAACGGAACGAGATATAGGAATACTACCGATCTTGATCAGATGGGGTTAGTTCCATTTACAACAGTCTATGATGTATGGAAATTAACATGTGATGCAAATAGCTGTTCTAACGTACCAGATAAAGAAACATTCAAAAAGGTACTGACCAACTATGTATCGCAATTTCGCTCAAGCGAATATATTACATTTGACTTTGAAAAAATCGTGATAGATTCTGCATATTCGGAAGAACAAGCAAAAAGAGAAGTTGCTCTAATCAAGCAATTTATTGAATGGACTCGGGAAGCCTATCCACATACCAAGATCGGGATGTACGACTACGACTTCAATAACAAATTCAGTAGCATCAAAGCACAATTGTATCAACATGGTGGATTTGATTTCTTTGCTCCTACCCTATACCAACGTTGGACAAACCATGCCACATGGTGTGCCAACCTGAAAGCTGTGGTGGAAAATGACCATGCAATTAACCCTAATTTACCTATTTATGCGTATATATCACCTTATAAGGCTGGAAAGATAACGAGTGGTTTCTTAAGTATTGCAGAATGGCAAGGAGAATTATTTAACGCTAGCCAAACTCTTAATGGTGTGATCATATGGACAGAAAATACACGAAACGATACCCTCAATACCAATCAAAGCTGGTTAAAAGATTTACATCAAATGATGTCTAAAGTGAAGTATCAAACTTAAAGTTTGATAAGTTAATCAAAAAAATTATTTTTCTTGTCCATATAATTACAGGTTTCAACAAAGTTGTTAGCATTTTCTTATAAAAGGCTTTTTAGAAAAAAATTTGGCTTATAATTAAATTTTTATGAATATTTTCCTACTAGGTGTTTATTTTAAATTATACCCCTAAACAATCTCAACAGCTCAATATAGTCAAGCTTGCCCAATTTAAGAAAAACATTGTAATAACAAATAATCATTTATTTTATTTCATCAGATATAAAAAATCCTACATCGTTCTTCTAATTTATTTAAAAAAGCATTTCTTACAATTGTTTAGCTATCTAAAACAGCCTCATGTTTTAATTATTTTAAAATTTAAGAATAAAGTAGATATACTCCCCTCCAAAGTTTGTTCAATATCTGTTTTTTTAATGTCTCATACCACTTCCTTTTGGCGTAGTCTCTTCCGTCTTGTGCATATTTATGCTGGTATTTTTATCGCCCCATTTATATTCATTGCGGCGTTTACAGGCCTTCTATATGCAATTACCCCTCAGATGGAACAATCTATCTATAAAGATGTCCTATATGTTGAGCCTTTAAATAAAGACACTCACCCACTAAGCGAACAGATTGAAGCAGCAAAAAAAACGATGCCCGCGTCTGCAAAAATTACAGAAGTTAGGCCAGCACCAAGTTCTATACAAACAACACGAGTCATTTTTTCTGATAAAACTCACCATTTGAATAATGAAGCTATTTTTGTAGACCCTTATACGCTTTCTATCAAAGGTCAACTTGCTGTATATGGAACCAGCGGTGTGCTACCATTTCGTACATTCTTAGATCAATTACATGGCAATTTATTGTTAGGAAAATGGGGCCGTTTTTATAGTGAACTTGCTGCAAGCTGGCTGGCTCTCTTAACTCTAACTGGCCTATACAGTTGGTGGAAACGTCGTAAAAATTTAAAAATCAGACAAACACGCAAAAACTATTTATTAAAGTGGCATAGTTCTATTGGTTTAGCCTTATTACCACTCTTATTGTTCATTTCGATTACTGGTCTTACATGGTCCCAGTGGGCTGGTGATAATATCCGTATTGCTCGTCAATGGTTAAATTGGCAAACGCCAACTTTAGCCACAACTTTAAATAATGCCCCTTTATCAAAAGTATCTCGTGATGAACATAAAGAACATCATGAAATGATCATGGAAACTTCGAATTTAGAAATCATGCCAACTGAATTCGACTCTGCATTAGCAATTGCTAGAGCAAACGGTATTCATTCAGTACAAATTCAGATCAAACCACCAGTTGATGCAAACCAAGCTTGGACTGTTACTGAACTACAGCGTAAATGGCCAACTCAAGCAGATAGCGTAGCTATTGATATACATCGACATAAAGTCATCGACAAACTAGCTTTTAAAGATTATTCGTTATTTGCAAAACTTACACGCTGGGGAGTCGATGCTCATATTGGAGTATTATTTGGATGGGTCAATCAATTGATACTCACTTTATATGCTCTCGGGCTATGCGTCATGATTATTTATGCATATAAAGTTTGGTTTAAAACATCTAATTTAAAACTTACGACTAGCCATTTTGTTAGCCAAACTTTATTGGTATGGAAGCGTGCAAGCAATCAACAAAAAATATTCACGGCACTTACACTTATTATTTTAGGAATTAGTTTACCTATTTTCGGATTTAGCCTATTAATCACACTCTTTATATTGCTAATACGAAAACAAAGCTCTCTACAAACTAAATAAAACTCATGATACTTCCCAACCCATCGTCTTCTCACTTTTAGTAAATGGTGAGTTGGCAAAATAACTAGTAAGTCACCGTAACAACAATGCTATCTGAATAGTTACCAGGAGTACTTGAAATAGCAGTACCTTGTGGAATTTTTCCATATACATTTGAACTTTGAGCAGTACCAGAGCCTGTCTTTGCTACTCCTCCAGAACCACCCACCGTTGTTATACCACCTGTAGCATCCCACACCGTACTATAAGCAGAATCTTTGTATAACTGATAAGGAATGTATTGGCTACTTCCATTGGTCATGCGTCTAAATCCACCACTTATACGGTTATTACCATCCCCCAAGTAAATACTATAAGGTGTTCCATTATTGCAGGTTGTATTAATCGCACCTTGAGCCGTGTAGTCACGACTGGTTGTACCAATATCATTAATGTTGCCGAAATCTACATTTGATGTGGAATCTAGTTGGCAGAAACTCGGTACAACATAGTTAGCCGTAATAGTCGTATTACCTGAGTCCCAACCACCACCACTATCACCTTCACATACAGTACTTGAACTTGCTTGCATATCCCAATAAAGCTGAACTGTACCCGTATATGTTCCTTTAGGATAGGCAACTAGCGTTCCCGATCGAGCTGGTACTTTTATATTTACAGAGTAGCTAACAATATTATTTGTAGCGACTGTTCTCACCGGCCCATACCAAACATTTGATGTTTGATTGGTGGTAGAAGAACCTGCACCACCTACAGTTGCCGTAACTGTATAGGGTAAAGTCACACTACTATTTGCGTTAGTAGCCCCTGTAAATACTGTCTTCATACACATATAGGGGGATATTTCTGGAGTAGTCTTCCCACCAATACAACTAATCGTTCCCGAGAAATTAATAGTTGCATCGCTATTAATATTTGCCGCCGTATAGTTATAAGTACTATTTGTAGTTCCAGTTACCGTACAAGTAGCATGTGCTGAACTAAAAAATGCATAAAGTACAAATAAAGATAAGGCAGCTAAACTATACTTTATTGCTGATGAAAACTTTTTAGCGACCAACCAAGATCTATGACTTACTACACTTATTGACATACATAAGGCCCCAATTTTTTAGCACTGTATTGCTTACTTTCATAAGTGAAATTAATTTGACAAGTGCCATGATCGAGAAGATCTACTTCAAGTTTGTTTTGTTGTAATAGGTTTGGAACGAATACCTCCCCATCATAGCCCACTACGGCATCTTGTCGCCCATTAATTCGAACACTATAACCCGGTAATAATGGCGAGTTATTTTTATCAACAACTTTGACTAAGCCTGAAACAACTCGATGAGCACCAAAGTCAACTAAAGTTCCTTGGCGATAGCCCACAAGTGCTGTTCGGTTGGTCGTTGTCACATCCCATTCCAGTGGTAAATAAGATGGATCTAGATAAATGTGATGAGATTGATACGGTCTTAAATTCGCAATTAAGAATCTTCCTGACTTATCTGTCTCTCCTAAATTTACTCCACCATTTATAATTTGGCTTTGTGGTCCAGCATTAGTGACAACAGCATAACCATCACCTATTTCATTGGCCGCAAATATACGTCCTGCCGCTGCAACTAACGATCCTGTCGCTGAAAGTGCAACTTGGTCATTATCTCCAATTCGGTTATAGCGGCCTGTCAGGTACGCAGCTCGTGCTCGGTAAGATCCATAGACCGATGCATTGTTAGCATGTGCATCTTGATCCCGTTCAACATAACCACCCCATCCAAACGAGCCGATTTGCGGATCGGTAAATCCATTTATTTCTTGTCTGTAGGTCGTTTTACCACTGTCATTAGACACACTTGTAATTGCATTAACTCTGGTGGATGGTGTGTAACGCAGCGCAAAGTAAATGCCATAGTCCTTATGGTTTTCATAATCTTTATAAGCTGAACTATAAAATCCCCAGTTCTTGTTTAAACTTCCACTTAAGTTGGCAGACAATAGCTTATACGAGTTATCACTGTATTTGATCTGGTTATAGCCGACATAAATACCATAGCCCGCATAAAAGTTATAGTTAATCCCTGCCCTAAAAATCTCGTCTGCCAGTGCGCTGTAGTTTAAATAGTTTTGTGGCTCAGAAGTAATCTGGTTATCTTT
>JAITLL010000071.1 GCA_031277915.1 Acinetobacter sp. | reverse complement strand
CCCACAAGGATAAAGTTTAAAAGCAATGATTATAAAGACCAAGCCCATAAAATCCACACTTGTTTGCGTATTCAAAACGTTTTTTTGTATTGACTATGAATTTTTCACATTCTTATCTTCAAAAAAAGCGCTTATTCAGATTGTAAAACCAACCTTTTATTGTTTAAAAAAGCGAAATTCGTGGTGCTTTTAGCTCCAAAACAAAATTTTTAATATAAATTACGAGAAAATGAACATATTGATACATTGCCACAGCGTATAAAAACTTAGTTTTGTTTATCTTTATATATAAATAACCGAGTCCCAAAAGCTATGGAGCTTATAAGCATCCACAAAATATGGACAAAAAAATAGCTACTATTTTTCAAATAATTTATTTGAAACAATTATTTATTAAAATTTAAGCAATAAGAATTACGCTAATCACTAAATGTTTGGTTTTTTATTTGAGGCTTTGCTAAATTATGAACATAAGATGTTGTTTTTTGGTTTCAAGCCCCTACGAAAATTGTAATTTTGAGCAAATTGATACATAGTCTTAACAAGAACATCGGCATTATACTGAGGGCTTGCTGGCAATAAGCTTCAGCGACCCAATAATATATAAATTATGACTTTAAAAGGGAGTACATCATGAGTTTAGTTGTACCTGCTGAACATCCTGAAACCGTACATAACGAAACGGATCGTGTCGAACGCATTTTAGTGGTCGATGACGATGTGCGTTTACGTACCCTCTTGCAACGTTTTTTGGAAGATAAAGGTTTTGTTGTAAAAACTGCCCACGATGCCTCACAAATGGATCGTTTATTACAACGTGAATTATTTTCACTTATCGTTCTCGACTTTATGTTGCCCGTTGAAGATGGTTTAAGTATCTGTCGTCGCTTGCGTCAGTCAAACATTGATACTCCTATTATCATGTTAACTGCACGTGGAAGTGATTCTGACCGTATTGCAGGCCTCGAAGCTGGTGCAGATGACTACTTACCAAAACCATTTAACCCAAATGAGCTTTTAGCACGTATTCGCGCAGTATTACGCCGTCAGGTGCGTGAGGTTCCGGGTGCGCCAAGCCAACAAGTTGAAGTGGTTAGCTTTGGTCCGTGGTCTTTAGATTTATCTACCCGTACACTTACTCGTGAAGGGCAAATCGTTACCTTAACGACTGGTGAGTTTGCGGTATTAAAAGCTTTAGTACAGCATCCACGTGAACCTCTAACACGCGACAAACTCATGAATTTGGCTCGTGGTCGTGAATGGGGTGCAATGGAACGTTCTATTGATGTTCAGGTGTCTCGTTTACGCCGTTTAATTGAAGACAACCCAGCACGTGCACGCTACATCCAAACTGTATGGGGTGTGGGTTATGTGTTTGTTCCAGACGGTGCTGAATAAGCTTGAGATAAAATAGAGTGAGTTTAGAGCCAATTCCACCACAAACGTTTACCGATTATGTTACGTATTCAGAACGTAAACGGACGAGATGGGAACGTTTTCTCGACAAGATTAAGCCACGCTCTGCGGCCATGCGTACCACTATTTTGGTACTACTGGTGGTGTTCTTCAGCCTATTTATGTCATTGTGGTTTTTTTGGCGAACCCTCTATTTACCTGAAATCCAACAACATGCCCGTTATCTGGCCGTTGAACTAGAACTGGTAAACAACTCTAGCATACGTATTTTCCATGGCGATAACGAAGTTGACGTCGATGCATGGTTACGTAATCGGGTTGGCATTGAATATGTAACCGACCCTAAAGAATATCCAAGTGTCCGCGATAAAGTTATTGCCGAGATTTTTACCAATCAGGTCGAGCGAAAATTGGCCAATGAGATTGGTACTAAGGATGTTACGGTTTACTTCCAGTTTAAACCTAGCCCACGTATCTGGATTCAAACTCCTGAAATGCATGGGAACTGGGTACGTGAGCCTTTAAAAACCTATGCAAACTATAGCCCAGAGCTATTAATTGGTTGGATTATGGGTGTTCCATTGGTATCGGCGATCATTATTTTGATTTTAGTTAGACAAATGAACCGCCCTTTACGTCGTTTGCAAAATGCTGCCAATGAGTATAGTAAGTCAGGAACAGCACCTTACCTAGATACCAATCATGGCCCCCTCGAAATTCGTCAGGTAAACCAAGCATTTAACCGCATGGTTTATACACTCGATCAAACTGAGCGTGAACGACGGATTATGTTGGCTGGTATTTCACATGATTTGAGAACTCCCCTAACACGTATTCGTTTAACCGCAGAAATGCTACCAGATGAGTTTCTACGTGAAGGTCTGGTTTATGACGTAGATGATATGGATGCAATTTTAAATCAGTTCATCTCGTATATGCGTGATGGGTCAGATGAAGAATTGAAAGACACCAATCTTAATATGTTATTGCAAGAATTGATCATTCAGTTTAAACCACTTGATATTCGTTTCGAAATGCAAGATGTTCCTATTATTCCTGCACGCAGTCTCTCTTTAAAACGCCTCATTGCCAACCTCATTAATAACGCAAAGCGTTATGGTGCCGAGCCAATTGAACTTAGTGCAAAAGTTGAAAATGAACATATTTTGATTACGGTTGCTGACCATGGTGAAGGTATTCCGGAAGATCAAATTGAAGAATTAATGCAACCTTTTGTAAGAGGTAACTCTGCCAGAACCATTCAAGGTAGTGGTCTAGGTCTCGCAATTGTCAAACGTATTGTTGACATTCATGAAGGTGAAATCCAGATTCATAACCGTGAACAAGGCGGTTTAGAGGTTATTATTTCACTGCCTATTCCAAAACCAGCGACTCAAGAAAATACAACACCTAATCCTTTGGAAAAAATTAAACAAACTTTAAGCGAGCGCTTTTAATTTGATCAATCGATTATTTAAAGCGCTATTTTAAATTTTAAAAAATATTTTTAAAATCAATATACTAAAATCCATAAAAATAAATTATACCCACATTTATTTAAAAAATTAGACCTTAGCCTAACACCTATGCACTTTTCAATTTTTCATAGCTAAAATCCGGTATGTTTTGACAATATTGAGGATGTCCAATGTCTTTAAGTCGTATCCGCCTAGTTTCTCTTCATGACAAGGTCATCAGTGCTGAACAAGCTGCGCAATTCATCGAAAATGGAATGACTGTTGGTATGAGTGGTTTTACTCGTGCCGGTGAAGCTAAAGCTGTTCCACAGGCACTTGTAGAGCACGCAAAGAAAAATCCGTTAAAAATCACGTTAATTACGGGTGCTAGCTTAGGTAATGACTTAGACAAACAACTTACGGAAGCAGGTGTACTTTCTCGTCGTATGCCATTCCAAGTGGACAACACTTTACGTCGTGCCATCAACAACGGCGAAGTCATGTTTATTGATCAACACTTGTCAGAAACTGTTGAACAAATGCGCAACCAACAACTTAAACGTCCAGACGTTGCGGTTATTGAAGCTATTGCAATTACTGAAGATGGTGGCATTATTCCAACGACTTCTGTAGGTAACTCTGCAAGTTTTGCTATTTTTGCAGAAAAAGTAATTGTTGAAATCAACACCTCTTTAAGCGAAAGCTTTGAAGGTTTACACGATATCTATATCCCAACTTACCGTCCAACACGTACGCCAATTCCATTAACAAAAGTAGATGAGCGTATTGGTACAACTGCAATTCAAATCGATCCTGCAAAAATCGTTGGTATTGTATTTAATGACACTCATGATTCTCCATCAACAGTAACTCCTCCAGATGATGAGACTCAAGGCATTGCAAACCACCTCATCGCTTTCTTCAACCAAGAAGTTGCTGAAGGTCGTTTACCGAAAAACCTAGGTCCATTACAAGCTGGGATTGGCTCTATTGCCAACGCTGTATTAACTGGTTTAAAAGATTCTGATTTTGAAGACCTCATCATGTACTCAGAAGTATTACAAGACTGTACTTTTGAATTAATTGATGCAGGCAAAATGAAATTTGCTTCAGGTAGCTCAATTACACTTTCGGCTAAATGTGGCGAAAAAGTTTTTGGCAACATCGAAGCTTACAAAGACAAATTAGTACTTCGTCCACAAGAAATTTCTAACCACCCTGAATTAGTTCGTCGTTTAGGCATTATCGGCATTAACACTGCGCTTGAGTTTGATATTTACGGTAACGTGAACTCAACTCACGTGTGCGGTACTAAAATGATGAATGGTATTGGGGGTTCAGGTGACTTCGCTCGTAATGCACACTTGGCAATCTTTGTGACCAAATCAATTGCTAAAGGCGGTGATATCTCTTCTATCGTGCCAATGGTAAGCCACGTTGACCACAGTGAACATGACGTTGATATTTTAGTGACAGAGCAAGGTTTAGCAGACTTACGTGGTTTAGCACCTCGTGAACGCGCTCGTGCTATTATCGATAACTGTGTACACCCGCTTTATCGTGATGCATTGAACGACTATTTTGATCGTGCATGTGCTAAAGGTGGACATACCCCTCACTTACTTCGTGAAGCATTGTCTTGGCATGCCAACTTCGAAGAAACAGGTCAAATGCTTCAAGCAGCATCAGTTGCAAAATCAGCTTAAATATCTGATTTAATCAAAGCACTCCTAAAGGGGTGCTTTTTTATTTGTTTAAATTATTCAGAACCCCCTGCTCAAACCCGAAGTTTTATTTTATCTTTTCAGCACATCAAAACAAAAAGTAGAAATCCATATGTTCATTATTCGTCAATTTACCAATGCAGATCTGGATGATGTCGTTAATTTATGGGAAAGCTGTGGTCTCACCCGTCCTTGGAATAATCCTGAAACAGATATTTTCAGAAAAGTTTCACAACAAGATGATTTATTTTTGGTTGCTATTAAAGATGAGCAATTGATTGGCACGCTCATGGGCGGTTACGACGGTCATAGAGGCTGGATTAACTATTTGGCTGTTCACCCCCACCAACAACGCTTAGGAATCGCTACAGCGCTTGTACAGCAACTTGAAAAGCGCCTCATGGCTCGTGGCTGCCCAAAACTTCAATTATTGGTGCGTAAAGATAATTTGAATGTATTGAACTTTTACGAACAGCTCGGTTACGACGAAGTAGAAGCCGTGTGCTTAGGCAAACGGCTCATTAATGATAGTCCTCACGAGTAGAGACAAGTTTTCAGTTGAGCCATTTTTAGAAAGTGAAGGTAATATTGGGGATAACCCTGTTTAGTTGTGGATAAGATGAGATTTATACACAGGCACGATCTTCATATTTTTATTAAATCAGCAGACATGAAAAAAGCCCCATACTTTAAAGTATGGGGCTTTTTCGAATATGGTGGCGAGACCCAGGATCGAACTGGGGACACACGGATTTTCAATCCGTTGCTCTACCTACTGAGCTATCACGCCGATGGCCTGTATTAAGCCGTATCTCAGAACAATAGTCAACAATTATCCTGAGTTTCTGATTTAAATGGATATTTTTTATACTTAAAAAAAATCCCTGATGGGATCAGGGATTGAAAACACAAATAATGGTGGCGAGACCCAGGATCGAACTGGGGACACACGGATTTTCAATCCGTTGCTCTACCTACTGAGCTATCACGCCGAAGTGGGCGTATTAAACAATGTTTATTAGTTAACGTCAAGTAACTTCCGCATATTTTGTAACAAGTGATTAATTTTAAATCACAAGTACAGTAAAAATAGAGGATTAGCTATGTATTTTGCCAATATGCGCCAAACAACGATGGATAGCACCACAACCTGGTTCAAAAATTTTAACGCCTTTTGATTCTTCTATACGACAAGCTTCTTCTACCAAACGCTCTGCAACACCACGCCCACGGTTAGCAGGATGCACCACAATATATTCAAGCACCTTGCTTTCACCTTGTCCTGAGCACCAAATTGCACCTATAATTTTGGTGTTAAATTCGGCAGTGTATAGCGTGGTATACTGCTGTAAATCTTGTTCAAGTTGTTCAATCGCATCGTGCCCGTCACCAAACTCCGGACTTGTATCATACAAACGCTCAAGCTGATCGCGGATCTCTGAATTATCTAGAGAACTATAAGCATGTACGGTAATAGGCATTGATTAACCCTCCTGAGCAAACTATGATGCTGTCACGAATTCGTCACAGCGAAATTGTCGTTAACATCCAATCATTTTTGACGTTTTTTTGAGGAACGTGTCCATGACGCAACGTATCAGTGAAGTGGTTAGAAATACCAATGAAACCAAAATTCGAGTTCGTTTAAATCTCGATGGTACTGGTCAAGGCACACTAAACACTGGAGTTCCATTTTTAGACCATATGATTGATCAAATCAAGCGACATGGCTTATTTGATATCGATATTCATTGTGATGGAGACCTCGAGATTGACGATCATCATACCGTAGAAGATTGTGGTATCACGCTTGGACAAGCTTTTGCACAAGCTTTAGGCGATAAAAAAGGTCTACGTCGTTATGGACATTTTTATGCACCATTAGACGAAGCTTTATCTCGTGTTGTTGTAGATTTATCTGGTCGTCCGGGTTTATTTATGGATATTCCATTTACCCGTGCGCGTATCGGTACATTTGATGTTGATTTATTTTCCGAGTTTTTCCAAGGCTTCGTAAACCATGCGCTTATGACCTTACACATCGACAACTTGAAAGGTAAAAATAGCCATCACCAGATTGAAAGTGTATTTAAAGCACTCGCTCGTGCTTTACGTATGGCATGTGAAATTGATCCACGTGCTGAAAACACGATTGCATCGACAAAAGGTAGCCTCTAATGACACGTATCGCGTTGCTTGATTATGGCATGGGCAATTTACACTCAGCTGCTAAAGCACTTGAGCATGTAGGCGCTACCGTTGATGTAACGAATGACCCAAAACTCATTGCACAAGCAGACAAAATTGTTTTCCCAGGTGTTGGGGCAATGCGTGATTGTATGCAAGGTATGCGTGAAGCAGGTATTGATGAAGTGGTACGTAAAGCTGCTTTTAATAAACCTGTTCTTGCGATTTGTGTAGGCATGCAAGCACTACTACAAAGCTCTGAAGAAAACGGCGGTGTAGACGCACTGGGTATTTTTGATGGTGTAGTAAAACACTTCCCTCAAATGGAAGGCTTAAAAGTCCCACACATGGGCTGGAACCAAGTTCATCAAATGGACCCAAATCATCCAATGTGGAACAACATTGAGCAAGATGCTCGCTTCTACTTTGTGCATAGCTACTATGTCGAACCTAAAGATGAAAACCTTGTGGCTGCAACATGCGAATATGGTGTGAACTTCTGCACAGCAATTCACAAAGATAATTTATTTGCGACTCAATTCCACCCAGAAAAAAGCCACACTGCGGGTTTGCAGTTACTTAAAAACTTTGTGGAATGGAATATTTAATTTTGCGAAAGCTTTAAACAGATCAGGTCGAGATGGCCTGATCTGTTTTTTATTTACAATAACAAGCAATCATTTATAGAATGATATTTTATTCAACAAAATATTGAATATTCATACTTTTAAATAAAATCAAATGATCAGGATAAACACAATGAATTCACCTTTTGAAAATCAACCACTTCAGCAGGATTCGCCCTTTAAGGCAAATGGTCGTTTTGGACGACTCTCATATGCTGCTTGGACATTCTTATTTACGCTAGTCCTCGTTATTGCCATTATGCTTATCATTTTTACTTTTGGACTTACACAAAATGAGGGCGCCCCAGGCTTTACCGCACCTGGCATGATCTCTATCGGTATTCTTTATATCGTCGGTATTTATATCAGCTTCGTTTTTGCTATTCGCCGTTTGCATGACCGCAATAATACAGGGTGGTTATCTTTGCTCATGCTAGTGCCAGTCATAAACATTGGCTTTGCTATTTATTTATTCTGTGCAAAAGGTACTGAGGGTACTAATGATTATGGCCCAAAACGCCCAACTCCAAGTTGGGAACGCGTATTGGGTTGGATTTATATTGTCATTATTCCACTCGCATTTGTTTTCGGAGTTATTGTTGCAATGATGGTTCCGAGTTATCAAAGTTATATCGAAAAAAGTGAAAGTATTGAAATTGGCACACCATCTCAGTCTCAATAATTTTTAAAGTTTCGTAAAGCCTAGTCCTCTAGGCTTTATTCATATATAAAGTGAATAAGCTCAATTTATTTGTACGCTGTTAAATATGTCCGAAGCCTCTTCCCTCCTTGATAAAGCCTCTATTCAGCAGCTTCCACCTTTTAAAAATCTTAGCCATCAAAATATTGTGGTGATTGAAAATCTTGAGCAATATAAAAGTATTGAAGATGAGTTAAAGACCATTATTTTTTTAGGATTTGATTCAGAGTCTAAACCGACTTTTCGGGTGGACGAAGTCTCGACAGGTCCACATCTGATTCAGCTTGCCACAGCAAAAAAAGCCTATTTATTTCATGTCAATTCTACGACTTTAAAATTTTTACAGCCCATTTTATCAAACCCAAAACAAATTAAAGTCGGCTTTGGCCTTAAAAATGATAAACACATTTTTCATAAAAAAGGCATAGAGCTTGAAAGCTGCGTTGACCTTGCTAAAGGTTTTAGTCATTTTGGCTTTAAACAACAAATGGGCGTACAAAAAGCTATAGCTTTGTTATTTGGACAATACTTTGCAAAATCGAAAAAAATTGGTACGTCAAATTGGGCACAAAAACCGCTTACACCCCAGCAAATAAATTATGCTGCTGCCGATGCCTATGGTGCTTTATTAGTATTTGAAGAGCTCAGAAAACAAAACCAATTACCTATACATATTTCACAAATTATTCAACCCGCACTTCAAGCCTAAAGTTATAAAAGTCTTTTCTAAGGCTTAGCGATTGATCAATACTTTGCTAAGATGTGCACAATTTCATAAACATGATGAAGCAAGGAGCGGAAGCATGCTAATCATTCCAGCAATTGACCTAAAAGATGGCAAATGTGTGCGTTTAAAACAAGGGCGTATGGAAGACGATACCGTTTTCTCTGACGATCCGGTTGCAACTGCTCAGCATTGGGTAAATGAAGGCGCACGTCGTTTGCATTTGGTCGATTTGAATGGCGCTTTCGCAGGTACTCCTATTCATAAGCCTGTTGTTGAAGCAATTGCTAAAGCTCAGCCAGAACTACCAATCCAAATTGGTGGTGGCATTCGCTCATTAGAAACAATTGAACACTATTTAGAAGCTGGTGTGACTTTTGTCATTATTGGTACTAAAGCAGTTCAAGAGCCTACGTTTGTAGAAGAAGCTTGTAAACGCTTTGCAGGTCACATCATCGTTGGTATTGATGCCATGAATGGTATGGTTGCTACTGACGGTTGGGCAAACGTTACTGACGTGAAAGCAACTGATTTAGCGAAACGCTTTGCTGATGCAGGCGTGTCTAGCATTGTTTACACTGATATTGCTCGTGACGGCATGATGCAAGGTGTCAATGTTGAGCAAACTGTAAACTTGGCTCAATACTCAGGTTTACCAGTGATTGCTTCTGGTGGGGTAACTAACCTTGATGACGTTCGTAACTTAAAAGGCAAACCAGGTATTTTAGGTGCAATCACAGGCCGTGCAATTTATGAAGGTACCTTGAGTCTTCGTGAAGCGCAGCTTTTATTAGATGAAAACCGTCTTTAATTTTTAAGATGAAAAAAAGAGCCTGTTTAGGCTCTTTTTTATTGGTGATATGAAAGCTGTATTTAAATCAATACACCACATTACGAATGAATTTAAGTACTTGGTTTCCATTATTGATATAGGTATACGACACTGAACTAGCAAAAATAAAAGATGAGCCAGTAGCAATGGTTTTTGAACTATCTGTAAATTGTATAGTTAACTCGCCTTCTAGCACGTAAATAAGTTCTTGCCACCCTTCTGCATCTGCTTCAGCAACATAAGACTCCCCCACTGCCAATGACCACGTCCAAAGCTCAACCTGAGAACGAGATGGAACTGAAGCCAGTAAAGTTGCATGGCTTTCTTCTTTTTCACCCTGCCAAGCAAGTGCATTTACCAAAGCTTGTTCTTTATGCTCAGGCGCACTCACAATCGTTCTAAAGTCTACATCCAACACTGCCGCAATCGCATCGAGTTTAGCCAAGCTAATATTGACTTGTCCTGTTTCTAAAGCAGCAATGGTTCGTCTACTCACACCCGCCTGATCTGCCAAGTCCTGTTGGCTTAAACCACGCTCATCTCTTAATGAACGAATATTTGTGCCTACGTGTTGTAAAACGGTATTTGACTGGCTCATAAAATAAAATAGCAAGGAAAATATGAGCAATATATTGCACAAAACATTAGAATCGCGCAATATGTGCAGTATATTGCACAATTTCTACTGATTTGAGTATGTCGCCAATTCCTCTGAGTTCAAGTAAGGCCCCACAGTTAGCGCTCGTTTTGATTACTATGGTTTGGGGCGGAACATTTCTTACCGTGCAGTACGCACTGCATTTTTCATCGCCTATGTTTTTTGTGGGTTTCCGCTTTGCCATAGCCGCCTTAACCTTATTGCTTATTTCATTAAAGAGTATGAAAGGCGTTACTTTAAAAGATTTAGGCGCTGGTAGCGCAATTGGTATAGTCATTGTGGGAGGTTATGGCACACAAACCATTGGGCTTCAAACCATTCCGAGTAGTGAGTCAGCCTTTTTAACGTCACTTTATGTCCCACTTGTTCCTATTTTAATGTGGCTCATATTTAGAAAAGTTCCACACATTATGACTTGGGTTGGAGCCGCTCTTGCTTTTGCTGGCCTTGTTTTATTGACAGGTAATGGTTTCGAGAAAATTTCATTAAGTTTTGGACAGCTTGTAACAGTACTTGGATCATTGGCGATTGCTTTAGAAATTATTTTTATTAGTTACTTTGCTGGAAAAGTAAATTTACGTCGCGTCACCGTCATTCAACTCGGCGTAGCCTCTCTAGTTTCTTTTGCCATTATGCCTGTGGTTGGTGAACATGAAATTCCATCATTTTCATGGCCACTTGTACTACTTGCTGTTGCATTAGGTTTAGCCAGTGCACTTATTCAATTTGTGATGAACTGGGCTCAACGTATGGTTGACCCTTCACGTGCTGCAATTATTTATGCAGGCGAACCTGTTTGGGCCGGCATTATTGGTCGAATTGCAGGTGAACGTTTGCCAATCATTGCTCTTTTTGGGGGGGCGTTAGTAGTTTTAGGTGTTTTAGTCAGCGAGTTAAAATTTAAATTGCCAATTAAAAAAACTAAAAGAATTCGAGAATAAAAAAGAGAGCTTAATGCTCTCTTTTTTTATCTATTATTTTTTCTTCAATGAAATACAAGGCTGGTAGTACTCAACCATTGGCATTGGATCATAAAATGGATGGAGCAAAGTCTTCCATTCCTGATAAGCCTCAGACTTTCTAAACCCTTCTGTATGATGTTCTATCTCATCCCAAAAGATCATTAAAATATAACGATGAGAGTCTGTCGCATGCCTAATCAGTTGGACAGCATTAAAGCCTTCCATTGGATAGACAATATGTTTGGCCCGCTCGAATGCTTCAAGAAATGCTTCACTTTGGCCAGACTTGATACTCAAATGTACATGTTCAATAATCATGATTTATTCATACATCGGGCGGTTATCATTTAACGCAATCAAGCCACGAATTGCACGATATACAATCCAGATCCATGCCACTGTAATCACACCCACACAGAATACGGTCGATGAAATAGCAACACCTGCAAATAGATCAGTATTTTCACCCGTAAAGAACAAGAAAATAAACGGCAAAAACGCAATAATATTCCACGCCAGATACCACCAGAATGTTCTGATCTGCCATGTAAAGTGGCTCGCAAAAATTGTCCCTTGTACATCGGGACGTTTTACGTAGTTAATAATGAGCGCAATCACCGCGAGCAAGCCGCCTGTGAAAATGGCAACAATATAAAGTACGTATAAAATAAGCGTTAAAGTACGATTTGAATCTTGGTCGATAGAACTATTCATTTTTATACCTCTCAAGTTTATTAATAAAACAATTTACTTTTATAAGCTCCGCATTACGTTTAAGGGAGAAATTAGCCACAAAATCAAAAGTAAATGAAAGAATATGGTACAAAAATAAATCTTACGGAATGGTTGTTTTTGTGTTTTATGTCTCAGTTTTTGTTGTGCCCACCATGCAGCAGGCCAACCTCCTAAAAAGCTGACAATGTGCAAGGTCTGTTCAGGAACACGATGATTTCCCAATTGGGCAGCTTCTTTGTCCTGTGAATAAAGCCAGTAACTCAACACATTCATCATTAAAACAAACAACAAAGTATAGGCTGGTAAAGTATGGATAAAACTCATAATGCCCATTAAAACAAAATAAAATACGATCCCCATTTGCATGGCAGACCATGGCTTTGCCTGAAATGAAGATTCTGTTCTTGCTGACTTTGAAGCTTTACGAGTTTGAGAGGCCTTTAAATAAGTAACCTGCTGGGCACGGAAGCGACCTCGTTCATCGAGAATGACTAGATACTCGAGTGCACAGCCAATAATTGGTCGAGGTCCGGGGCGTGCAAAATCCTTGATATGCAAAAAGACCCTTTCTTTTTCAGCATCATCGGGCTGAATAAAGCCATAACCTTTTTCGTCGAACCATTCGACTAATCGCCCCTGATCTCGCATCGTTATTCCTTTTATGCTTTTACATGACTTAAACGGTCTTGCATCATTGCTCGCATTTCCTGCGGGTCTTTTTGCAAAATGTCATCGCCGGTACGTCCTTCTTCTTTATTTTTTTGAGCAACTTGCAAACGCATTGACCAGAAACGGCATGCTGCCATTGCTAAGAATACGTCTAAACATTCAAGTTCATCTGAAGTCAGTTCACGAACTTTTTGGTATGCCGCTAAGTAAGCCGCTACTTTTTCTGCGTTTAAATGCGCATCTGGATATTCAGTACAGAAATCATTGATGGTAATCGCAATATCAAAGAGCAATTCGTCTTGATTTAACTCGTAAAAATCTAAAATACCTTGTAGTTGCTCACCTTCAAACAAAGTATTGTCACGAAACAAATCTGAATGAATAAAACCTGTTGGTCGGTTTGAGTACTGCGCTGTTTTAGCATTAAAAGCTTGATAGACCTGCTCAAGTAAAGCTTGGTCATCTTGAGTCATATTTGGCTTAAGCTGCTCTGCAACGCCTGTCCAATATTGATGATCACGTCTATATTCACGCTCAAGCGGAAAGTCTTGTAAAGCAACATGTAGCTTCGCCTGTGCATCTGCAATGGCTGCAACTTGCGCTACAGTCGTTTGCATGGGATGGTGACCCATTAGACGTGGAGCAATCTGTGCAGGCTTTTCTGCAATCACATGAACCGCTTGTCCGCTGTGTTTTAACGGTACGGCAACAGGCACATCATGAGTCCCTAATTGTTCAAGTACAGGAATAAGTTCACCTGCCCCTTTTGCATCTAACTCTTCAAACACGGTGAGTACATATTGTTTACGGTTTACATCTACCAAAAAATAATTGGTGTTTTGAATACCTCCCTGAATTGGGTTCAGCTCCAACACCTCTAATCCATAAGGTGCAGCAAAGGCGCGAACTTCATCTAAACTCAAAGGGGTATAAACCGACATGGAAAACCTGCAAAAAACATCTGTGAAGTTTGATAGAATACCTGTTCCCTCCATGAAGGTGTAGCGCCTGTGTAGGAACTTTCACCAACGGCGATTATTTTTGGAAAAAGCTATGCTTGCTAAACGTATTATTCCTTGCCTAGACGTTGATAACGGACGCGTAGTTAAAGGCGTTCAATTCCTCGATATTCGTGATGCTGGCGACCCTGTTGAAGTGGCACGTCGCTATAACGAACAAGGTGCAGACGAAATTACCTTTTTAGACATTACCGCTACACATCATGGACGCGATACCACTTACCGTACTGTTGAACGTATGGCCGAGACTGTATTTGTGCCATTAACTGTCGGTGGTGGTGTACGTAAGGTTGAAGATATTCGTGCGTTATTAAATGCAGGTGCAGACAAAGTAAGTATTAACTCAGCTGCCGTATTTAACCCAGAATTTGTTCAAGAAGCTTCACAGCACTTTGGCGCGCAATGTATTGTGGTTGCGATTGATGCCAAAAAAACTGGTGATAACAAATGGGAAATCTTTACTCACGGTGGCCGTAAGCCAACGGGTATTGATGCGATTGAATGGGCTGTACAAATGGCTGACTACGGTGCTGGTGAATTACTCATTACCAGTATGGATGCCGATGGTACGAAAGCGGGTTACGACATTGCTTTAATGCGTGCTATTAATGACCGCGTTACCATTCCAACCATTGCTTCAGGCGGTGTAGGTAACTTACAACACCTTGCAGACGGTATTTTACAAGGTGGTGCAGATGCGGTATTGGCTGCAAGTATTTTCCACTTTGGCCAATATACGATTCCAGAAGCTAAACAATATTTAGCTGAACAAGGCATCGAAATGCGCTTGTAAGCTTATTGATATTTAAAGGGGCGATATGCCCCTTTATTTTTTTATGCAGCACCATCTACTGCACTCACCTCAGTAGTAAGTTCAGGCTTTTCTTTTTTCTCGACCCATTTTGCAGGGAAGATTTTCTCTACTGCTTGAGAAAGTGGTCTAGCAAGTGCAGTAGGTAAACGCACACCCAAAGGATTTTGTTCTTTTAAATCTGCCGAAGACACCACACGTGTTCCCATTACATAATCAAACCAAGGCTTGGTCACACACCAATTGGCATCTTGATTAGAGTTCATGTGGTGGTCGTAGTGCCACGGAATTTTACGCTTTGCCCATTCAGGCTCAAGGTGTGCACGGCGATGAATATAATAATAATTACCAGCACTGTACCAAGCTGCAAGTGCCATACCTTTTGAAAACGGATAAAAAATTGTACTTGAAACAGTTGCTACTACCGCAAGAGAAATTAGCTCATTTTTGGTTCGCCAGTTGCCAACACCTTCAACATAGCAATCATCATGAAATTGTTGCTTACGCACTTCACGATGGTGTGCCCAATGAGACTCCATACTTTTTGGCACGGGGCTGTAGCGTGGTTGTCCAGCGTGGTGTACACCATGCAAAATATATTTATGTGCCACCCATTCAAATGCATTTGCAACCGCAATTCCTGCAATAAAACCTTTTAACATCACCTTACTCCTTTTTCTTTTTATTCAGCATATAAAATTCGCTATGCTAGGTATTGACCAGAATTTATGGTTTCATTGACAAATCACGACAAGAAAGAGGTGGTTAGGGATGCCACAATTAAAAAATTATACGGGTTCGGTCTATGGAGGATTAGGACATCTATTAAAAGCTTATTGCGAGGCGAATGAATTAACTATTCCAGAACAATTAGAACAAATTCAAAATCTGGAACGCTTCGACTATGTCATTTGGCGTGACCTATTAGAAGTCATTTATAAACTCGACCCAAAGCCGGGATTAGGTCTAGAAATTGCCAAATACGTGCAACCCAAACACCTAGGGATTATTGCCTACCTTGCACTCTCTTGCGATAACTTAGGTGAAGCTCTAATTCGGTATCATGATTTTCACCGTCTAATTTATGATGGAAGCCCTTTAGTGGTTGAACTATATGGGGAGTATGGTTCTATTCGCTGGGAAGCCACAGAACTCCACCCGACTCAACTTACCGATGAAATTGCAATTGCACTGGTCATTCAGTTCTTACGTCTTTTTATGTCTCATGAAGATGTACATTTACATAAAGTCCACTTTTTAAATGCTGCCCCTAAAAATATCAGGGTTTACGAGCAATATTTTCAATGTCCTGTTCGTTTTAGCCAGCCTCGTACCGAGTTACTCATCCCCATTACTGAAATAAATAAACCACTTAGCAGCGCTGATCATACCCTGCAACAATTACTGGTTCAGCAAGCACAAGCACTTTTAGAACAATTACCAAATTCAACCCAACTCGACCAACGCTTACAGCACTCCATTTTAACTGGCTTACAAAAGAACCAGTATCAAATTGAATATATTGCAACCCAGTTAGGGCTTTCGGTTCGACAGCTCCAGCGCCATTTACAACAACAAAGCACCACCTTTCAGGAGCGCGTTCAGCAAGTACGGTTTATGCTCGCTACCGAATATTTAAAAGACCCACATTTGAGCCTACAAGAAATTGCTCTCTTACTGTGTTATTCAGAACAAAGTGCCTTTCAAAGAGCATTCAAGCATTGGACTGACCAAACACCACAACAATGGAGAGATCACGTTCTAGACAATAAATAACCTACTAAAACTTACAAATCTTTTCTTGATTAAAACAACACTGAAAACAAAAATTTCATATAGTCACATGCTTAATTTTTTGTGACAAATTTCACATTAATTAAAAAATAGATCAATAGATGAGTAGTAATCACAATGAATAAATATTTTGCTGAATTTCTAGGTACGTTTTGGCTAGTCTTTGGTGGTTGTGGTAGCGCAGTGTTAGCCGCAGCTTTCCCTGAACTTGGTATTGGCTTTGCAGGTGTAGCCCTTGCCTTTGGTTTAACCGTACTCACTGGTGCTTATGCTCTAGGGCATATCTCTGGTGGACATTTTAACCCCGCGGTCAGTGTCGGTCTTTGGGTCGGTGGCCGTTTTGATGTTAAAGACTTGATTCCTTATATTGTTGCACAAGTGGTCGGCGCGACTGCTGCTGCATTTGTTCTTTATATTATTGCTCAAGGACAAGCTGGCTTCACTGGTGTGGGCGGCTTTGCTTCAAATGGTTTTGGTGATTTATCACCAAATAAATTTGGCTTAGGTTCTGCTTTCATTATTGAAGTGGTACTTACTGCTTTCTTCTTAATTGTTATTTTAGGAGCGACTGATCGCCGCGCACCTGCTGGTTTTGCACCTATTGCGATTGGTCTTGCATTAACGCTTATTCACTTAATCAGTATTCCTGTTACAAATACTTCGGTGAACCCTGCACGTAGTACAGGTGTGGCGTTCTTTGCTCAAACTGGTGCTTTAAGTCAGTTATGGTTGTTCTGGGTGGCTCCAATCTTAGGTGCTGTGATTGGTGCAATTGTTTATAAGGTGGTTGCTGGGGATAAAGATTAATTCTTTATATCTATAGCCTCAATATGCTATCGCGGTGGGTGACATGGATGTCACCTGTTGAACAGGGGTACACGGAAGTGCCCTCTGTTTAACAAAGCCTTTTGTTTACTTTTGGGCTTTCAAAAGTAAACAATGTCTGTACAAACTCGATAAGACCTAACATGGTATTAAAGACTGTATGGCAGCATGACTATAATAAACATCACACATAGAATGCATAAATTATAAAAACGGATTATTAATTTCTTGTTCAGCTGGACGTTCAATTTTCTCAGGCAATTCTTCTTTTTCCAAAGCTGCAACTACATCGTTTAAAAAGCTCTGCAATGCTTTTGCCTGCTCGAACCCAACTTTATCTTTAGTGATTTGCAAGTTGCCATAAATGCTCACGCAATCGACATCATTTTCTAATATTAAATCTTCAATTGAAGAAGACTCTGTACCCTTTTCAAATGGTTTAAACATAAGTGTGGTCTCGTTGTTATATCTACACAGTGTAATACGACCAATTTAAAAAAAATCAATCAAAATTAAAAGTGCCGATAAAATTAAAAAGGCACCCATCAAGATATTAAAATATTTTAAACGGTTGCCCTGATTCAATACGACTGAAAATTTATCACCACATAGTCCCCAAAAGAATAAACATGCATAGCACGTGAAAAAATAAATAATGATAAAGATAGGTAAAGACCGAGGATTTTCAATACTTGTAAACATGGTAATACCTGACACACAGGCTAACCACGCTTTAGGGTTAAGCCACTGTAACAAGAACCCATCTTTAAAATTAGGAATAATAATGTTGTCTACGGGAACACTTGAAATAGAAATATTGGTGGCAGAGAGAATGATTTTTATACCGATATAACAGACAAATAAAGTACCGCATACGGCTAAGATCTTTAATAAAAGCGGGAAATTAACCAAAACACTTTGCAAACCAAATGCCATAAAAATCAGAAGCAAAGTAAAACCAATGGTGGCACCTGAAATATAGGGAATTGATCTTTTTAAACCATGATTTAAGCTGGTCGATAAAATGACGGTATTCACTGGACCCGGTGTAATAGACATTGCAAAAGAAAAAAGGAACATCGAAGCAAACATTGTTATTGTCCTTATTAAAATAAAAAACAGACAGATCTGTCTGTTTTTTTATTTTATCTATTTAGGACGTTATAACAATACTAACAGGCGGTTTATTTCATCATTTGCAAGAAATAGTTCACCAGTGCCTCTACCAATTGTTTCACAATGGCCTTTTTGGTTTCTTCATCGATGCTTGGAACTTTTGATTCCATCGGTTCAGACGAACCACTTTTTTGCTTTTTAAACTGATCTTGTAATGCGTGGATCTGATCTTTACTTAAGTCTTGCTCACACTGGCTTTCACCATCCCAGTGTAAATAGTCGAGCTTCTGGTTTGGCTTAACTTGGCTAGATGTTAACGGTAAGCGATAAACATTGCGTTTTTGCTGCTCGGTGAGTTGAGGAAATAGGTTAATTCCTAATTTTTCTTCAAGATAGCAAACACTTACGACCTTAACCTGTTGCGAGTTGTTATTTGGTGCATAGTAAGCACCAATTGCACCTGTTTTAGGATAATAAACAGCCTTGTACACTGCACTTGGAACGATTACACCTCGACCAATAGTTTTGAGTCGCTGCCCTTCAAATATTGGCCCCGTGACGATATAGGCATCTTGCTTTTGCTTAGTCACTACTGCACGTGTAGCGTCTTCAAGCTTACGCCATACTTCCTGATTATTTTTAGGCGCTTGCGGCACCATATTGCTTAACGAGAAACTATCGTACTGCGAGTCTTTAGTCGGCATATCACCATTTGGCGACATATGCCCACGGTCATAGCCTGAACCACGATAATCGCTTAAAAGTGAACGGTGACGTTCGGGAATACGTGTTTCTTCATGGAAATTATCTTCACGTTTAATTTTAGTGCTTAAACGGTCTGGACTTAGATATTCAGCTGACCATAACGGCGTTTTAGACATGCCCGAGTACAAAACATTGAAACCGTTAAAGCACAGCGGATAACTGTCTTTTTTTAAGCTTTCTTTATTTAAAGCAGGTGGAATTTCGCGATAAAACTGGTTTAGACAAGTCGAGTTGGTACTTAGAGGCGAAAACCACTGTGAAATTTTTTCACCGCCAAAAGCGAAGGCGAAGCTTCCTGCTGCCACTCCGGCAAGTACAATCTTGCCCAAATGCTCACTTAAAGAAAAATCGCCAAAGAGGCCTGAACTACTTTTTTTACTTGCCATGTTTCTATCAATACCACTATCCATATGCAGCTTAACAATCCTGCTTTTTTAAGTATATCGCTTATCTTTCAAATGGTTAAAACATGGTCATCTTTTTTGTAACTCTATCTCTGGTTCAGTAACAGTTTGTTGGCATTGTGAGGAACTTTCACTATTGAATTGGGTTAGTTGCGTATCTTTCATTGAAAAGCGCCGATGGCTTGTGACATGGTTAGCTCCACAAATTTGGATAAAAATATAAACGGAGTCCATTTAATGATCCATTCAAAGATTATTGGTATTGGCGTAATTGCTGGACTATGCAGTATGGCAGCACTCGCTGAACCTGCGGTCCAACCAGGTGAAACTTTAGAAAGTTTGTCTAAAGTGAAAGTTACTACGACCGTCAATGGGCAGCCTGGCTCTATTAGCGACTTAGTGAATAGTGGGCAAGTACAACAAGTTTCTGCTGCTCCGACAGGTGCAGCGCCAACAAGTGCTCCTATTCCAGCAGACGTACCTCCAGCGGGCGGTGATATGGCTGCTCCAGCGCCACAAGACCCAAATACTCCACCGCCACCTGCTAACCCAAACCAGTCGGCAGACCCTATGGCACAGGATGGTGCATTGCCAGCAGATGCACCTATGCCACAAGCTCAATAAAAAGAGCCATAAAAAAACCAAGACTTATGTCTTGGTTTTTTACACATTGAACTTTTATATTTCGATTTGGCTACCTAACTCCACCACACGGTTGGTTGGAATTTGGTAGAAGTCACTCACTGGACTGGTGTTACGCTGCATCGAAATAAACAGCTTTTCTCTCCAAGGTGACATACCATCACCTACCGAGTGAACAATACGGTCACGCGAAATAAAGAAGCTGATATGCATTAAGTCATATTCAAGACCTAGCTGCTCATAAGCTTTCATGAGTGCTTTTGGCACATTCATTTCATCTTTAAAGCCGTAGAAAATTTTAATACGGTAGAAATGTTCAGCTAAAGCTTCTGTTGAAATACGCTCTTCTGGAGCAACGAACGGTACATCTTCAATCACCACAGTGACCAGAATATTACGCTGGTGCAGCACTTTGTTGTGCTTGATGTTATGCAACATGGCATGCGGTACAACGTTTGGTGTACCTGTCATAAACACGGCATCACCCGGTACCCAATGCACGCTATTGCCAATACTTTTTACAAACAAATCTAGAGCTAAAGTGTCATGTTCGAGTTTGGCAAAGGTAAGCTCACGACCACGTTTCCATGTCATTAAAATGGTGACTGCAATACCACCAATGAGTAACGGCACCCAACCACCTGACAACACTTTAAGTGAAGTTGCTGCGACTAAAACCGACTCTAAAATAAAGAATGGAATAATCAGTAACACCACTTTTGGCCAGCTCCATTTCCACGCCGAATAGATAAAGATCGAAACCAAAATCGTGTCACACAGCATGGTTAAGGTCACTGCTAAACCATAAGCACTTGCCAAGTTCGAGCTGGTTTTGAAAATCAGAATTAAGATAATAATTGCGATTAAAAGCAACCAGTTTAAGAACGGCACATAGATTTGGCCTTCTTCAGACTCAGAAGTATGTTTAATACTTAAACGTGGTAAATAACCCAATTGAATGGCTTGGCGAGCAAGAGAAAACACCCCTGAAATTACGGCTTGAGAGGCAATCACTGTTGCCATAGTCGCCATAATAATCATTGGGTAAAGTGCCCACTGAGGAACCAGTAAATAGAACGGGTTTTCAATAGCTGCTGGGTCACGAAGTAACAATGCGCCCTGTCCTGCATAGTTTAAAACTAAGCATGGCAACACCACAACGAACCACGCAAGACGAATCGGAATTGGCCCAAAATGCCCCATATCAGCATAAAGTGCTTCACCACCCGTCACGGTTAACACCACAGCACCCATCACAAAAAAGGTCATGACTGGATGGTGATAGATAAACTGAATTGCCCAATGCGGGCTAAACATGCCTAGTACAATCGGTGTTTGAATAACACTATGAAGGCCTAAAATACCTAAAGAGATAAACCACACAAGCGTAATGGGACCAAAGAATTTACCTACAAAGGCCGTACCATGTTTCTGCACTAAAAACAGCGTGATGATAATGGCAATTGCAATCGGCATAATGAACGGGTCAAAAACGTTGGTTGCAATAGACAACCCTTCAACCGCAGACAGTACCGAAATTGCAGGGGTAATAATACCGTCACCAAAGAACAGTGATGCCCCAACGAAGCCAATAGCAATCATGTAGATTTTTTTATTGTCGGCAATTTTTGCTTTACGCAAATTCAATGCGAGTAAGGCCATAATACCGCCTTCGCCATTGTTGTCTGCACGCATGACAATTGCGACATACTTGATGCTGATGATCAGCATTAAGCACCAAAAAATAATGGATAAAATTCCTAATACGTTTTCAGGCTGAATTCCCAAACCATGGGCAGCATGGAAGGACTCTTTCAAGGCATAGAGCGGACTCGTTCCGATGTCTCCAAAGACCACCCCAAGAGCTGCCAAAGCCGTGGCAGGCAAGGTCGCTTTTTTGGCCGTATTTTGCATTGTGTAAATAAACCAATATGATTTTTAGCGCAATCTTATCACCTCTATTATTTTTTTTCTGTAATGCTCGTCTTAAATCTTGGCAGAACCTGATTTTTTAGTTACTATCGCACGCCTTGGTGAGGTGTCCGAGTGGCTTAAGGAGCACGCCTGGAAAGTGTGTATACGTTTGCGCGTATCGAGGGTTCGAATCCCTCTCTCACCGCCAGAATTCGAATTTAAAGAAGCTTAAACTTAATCGGTTTAGGCTTTTTTATTAGCCAGATAAATTTTATTATCTTAATAAAAATTTAAGATTTTTTATGTTATAAATATTCAACAAGTTCTAAATAATTCAATTTTTAAATTAGGCGATATAAACTAATAAATGTTTGTAATTACGGAAATATCTACAAGATTTTTGATGTTTTATAAGATATTGAATCCACGAATGAAGTTTTAACCTTGTAACCATTTCATTTAGCGTTAAAATTCTTCTATCTAAATATGGCTTTAGTTATGCTTTCATCATTACAAGTTAAAAACTTTCGATCTTTACAAAATGTAGAGATCCCTAGACTTGGGTTAATCAATCTGATCGTTGGTAACAACAATTCAGGTAAAAGCTCTTTAATTGAATCTTTATTGATCTTCGCGAACAATGCAGATGAAGAAATTTTGAATACTCTTGCTTTCGCGCATGGTGAACCAACTCTTTCTGACCGTGATGAAGAAGAGCTTTCTACCCCGTTTCAACCTTTCGAAAGTTTTTTTTCAAATAGAATGTTTCCAAAAGAAGATGGAGTGAAAATTGTTATTGGGGAGTTAAATAGTTCTAACTTTCTTACAATTGAACATACTTTTGAAAAAGAAGTTCTTATTAAATTCGAAGATGATGAAGGGAATAATTTAAGGAAAATTAAGCGCGATATTATTTCAAAATTAGAGATTGATAATATCCTTGAAGATTCAGATTTAAATTTACAAATTAATAGTATTTTAAAAATTGAGAATAAAAATTTTACCACTCGTATTTCCTTAGAACCAGATAGACGTAGAACTTCAATTATTAGTAGAAGTTTAGATGCTAAATTAAATATTCCACATAGTTATATTCCCACATCATTTTTAGACCCCGATGAGTTAGCTTTAGACTGGGATAAACTAGTTTTGACTCCATATCAAGACTATATTATTGAAGCATTGCAAATTATAGAACCTAAACTAGAAAACATTAGTTTTATTAAATCTGTTAATTATCGTAGAAATAGATATAGAAACTCGCAAAGAACACCTATTGTTAAATTAAAAGACCACAGTCAACCATTTCCTTTGAGTAGTATGGGTGATGGGATATTAAGAATATTACAATTAGTGCTTAAGCTTCATAGCGCTAGAGGAGGTATTTTATTAATTGATGAATTTGACAATGGCTTACATCACAGTGTCCAAGAAAAAGTATGGCAACTTGTGTTCACTTTAGCTAAACAACTTAAAATTCAGGTTTTTGCAACAACCCATAGTTCTGATTGCGTTAAAGCATTTTCTAAAGTATCTAAAGATAGAATGGATATCGAAGGTATCTTAATACAAATTGGGAAAAGTGCGCGAAAAAGTAATTTTGGAGAAGTTATAGCCAATATTCTAGATGAAAATCAATTAGCCACATTTATTAAATCAGATTTTGAAGTACGATGAAGCATTTAATTGTAGAAGGGCTAGGGGATAAAGCCTTTTTTGAAAAATATTGTCAATATTATTCATACAATGTTGATGTAAATGTTCTTACCCCTGAAGATATTAACCCCGATTATTACACCACTAAAAATGGTGTTATTTCTTCATCTTTAGATGATTTGATAAAACAAATAACATTAGGAATGATTAAGAATTTAGGGATTATTATTGATGCAGACCATGTTAAAGACCAATCTGGTATTGATAAAACTAAAACAGATTTAAGTAATAAACTACGACCTCATGGCTATACACTTATAGAAACGACAGAAGGAATTATAGCCCAGCATAATGATGGTTTGATTGATATTGGAATATGGATAATGCCCGATAATAGCGAAGATGGAAATATAGAAAACTGGATAGAAGAATTAGTTTGCCAATCAGAAGCTTTATTGTATGAGAAAGCTAAAAAAGTAGTAAATGAACTAAAAAATGAAAATTTGCAAAAATTTAAACCATCCAGAACACAAAAAGCTCAGTTAGCGACTTGGTTTGCATGGCAAAAAAGTCCAGGTCATGGACTAGATTTTTTCTTTCATACCCCATTAATTGACTTAAACCATACAAAATATACTGCATTTTGTAATTGGTTTAAACGAACGTTCGAAATAAGCTAAAGATAGATATGTTACTTATCTCTGCACAATAAACACTTTGTGAAAATATAATTCTTTACTTATAAGGCCCAAACTCTCAAGTTTAGGCCTCCCCCTTTTTAAGCTTACTCAGACAGCGCTAATAACTTCTGAACATACTGAACCGCATTATCCGCTATGTCTTGTTGAGTCGGCACATCGTCATCCTCTGAAGGATTTGTGTCTATACCATAAAATGCATGAAG
>JAITLL010000070.1 GCA_031277915.1 Acinetobacter sp. | reverse complement strand
CAAACCGTTCGGATTGCCCATGAACTAGGCCGTGAAATTGCCTCAGGAAAAGAAGCCCGTGAAATTTATCGTATTGGGGTGCAATACAACAGTATTGAAGAAACCCTAATCGCAAATGGTATGGCACCCAATCGTAAAGCAGGGCAAAAGGGTGTGCCGCAGCGTAACTAATGTGACAAGGTCTAACGGAATTTAGACCTCAAATGTAGTGCAGCTTATTCGCTTTGTTTTTAAAAGTGCGTTGCTGCACTAGCTAAATAGAAATTATAAAAAATACAAGGAGGTCGTATGAATGCACATCAGTATTCAGATCAGATGAGCGATGTTGATACGTCAATCAGTATACCTCGTCGTTATGCATGGCTTGTTTTTGCTTTGACATTTGGTTTGCTCATTTCAGATTACATGTCCCGACAAGTCTTAAACGCAGTCTTTCCTTTACTTAAAAATGAGTGGTTGCTCAGCGATAGCCAGTTAGGTTTGCTCAGTGGCATTGTCGCGTTAATGGTGGGTTTATTGACTCTGCCGTTATCTTTAATGGCAGACCGTTTTGGACGAGTTAAAAGCTTGGCCATTATGGCTGCATTATGGAGTTTGGCGACTCTAGGATGTGCACTTGCTGAAAACTACGAGCAAATGTTTATTGCTCGTTTTATGGTTGGTGTGGGTGAAGCTGCTTATGGCAGCGTGGGAATCGCGGTGGTTGTGGCTGTTTTCCCACGAGAAATGCGTGCAACACTCGCTAGTGCTTTTATGGCGGGTGGCGTATTTGGCTCGTTTTTGGGTGTGGCTTTAGGTGGCGTGCTCGCACAGCACTTCGGTTGGCGTTGGGCTTTTGGAGGCATTGCTTTATTTGGTCTTGTTTTGGCTTTTCTATATCCAATTTTAGTGAAAGAAAACAGAATAAACGCAGTACCTCAAAATAAAATTCGTAGTAAAACTCAGCACATTAAAAGCCCTTTAAAAACTTTATATTCAAGTCGTTCAGTCATTGCCACTTATATTGGTAGTGGTCTGCAATTATTTGTTGGTGGCACAGTAATTGTCTGGATGCCGAGTTATCTCAATCGCTATTACGGCATGAGTACCGACAAGGCAGGTGTGATGGCAGCGGTCATTTTGCTATGTAGTGCAGTAGGCACAATCTTATGCGGCATGTTGTGTGATTATTTGGGCCGTAACTGTCCAGATCGTAAGGTCAGTTTAGCAATTACATACTGCCTGCTCGGTTGTGTTCTTTTATTCATTGCTTTTGCTGTGCCTGCGGGACGTAACCAGTTACTTCTCATTTGTCTCGGAATGTTTATTGCCCTAGGAACTAATGGGCCATCTAGTGCCATGGTGGCTAATCTTACACATAACTCAGTTCATGGCTCTGCGTTTGCAACGCTTACTTTGGCTAACAATTTTCTTGGTTTGGCGCTTGGTCCTTTAGTCGTTGGCAAAGTATCTGATGTGATTGGATTACACAGTGCATTTCAACTGATGCCATTGGTCAGTATTGCAGCCGCAGCCGTATTTTTTTATGCCAAACGCCATTATCACAAAGATATCGCACGCTTTGAGCGGCAAGGAATAACTGAGCTTAAACATCATTCAGGTAACCAAATACAAAAATGCGGGATGAATAACAAATGATGATTCGGCAATTACACATTGATGTATTTTTTGACTTTATTTGTCCTTGGTGCTTGATCGGAAAATGTCAGTTACTGATCGCTATAAATAGGTTTTATCAGCTTCACCCCAAAGTCAAAGTTGTCGTGCACTGGCGAAGTGTTCAGCTCATACCAGATTTAGCTGTTGAAGGCGTACCTTTTCAAACGTTTTATTTGAAACGATTAGGTAGCTTGACTGCAGTTCGTATGAGACAAGAACAAGTCAATAAAGCTGCAAATAAAGTTGGGCTTAAGATCGATTTTGAGCAAATTAAACGGATGCCAAATACGGCCAAAGCTCATCGTTTATTTGATAAAGCTTTAAAAATAGGAACTCCTGAGCAGTGCAATGCGTTGCTAGAACAACTCTTTGCTGCATATTTTTATGATGGGTTAGACATCGGAAATACCACCACTTTATACAAAATCGCGAAACGTTGTGGCTTCTCACCTGAGCTTATTAAAGATTTGCTTATTCAAGATCATCAAGATTTTATCTCTGCAAGTACAGGAGGTAATGGTGTGCCTTACTTTATTTTTGATCGGGCTTCTGCCTTAGTTGGCGCGCAATCAGCAGATGCACTTTATCAAGCGATGCAAGAGGCAATGGTGGCACAAGGAGAGTTAATATGACCAACCGATTTGAAGTGCCTTTTGAGAAAATACCGAATTCAAGTGAGCGGGCTTTTTTAAAAATTGGAGATAAAACTCTCGCACTATTTAACATTGCGACTCAATTTTATGCAATCGATGACAGTTGTCCTCATCAGGGAGCATCACTATTTAGTGGACGGTTAGAAGGACGAGTGATTCAGTGCTGTGCCCATGGTCTACGCTTTGATTTAACAAATGGCTGTTTAGTTAATTCTTCTCAGCTCAAAGTTGCAACTTATCCTGTAGAAGTGGTCGAGGACAAGGTATTTATTGTGATGGGATGTGGGGAAAATCATGAGTAGTTTAGTTTTGAAAAACTTTTCCCAGCGTACAAGAGAATTAGCACCAGGCTTTGTGGTGAGTTCGGTCGTTGCTGCAGCCGCCTGTTTTTTATCAGAGCACTATGGCGCGCCAGTCATGCTATTTGCACTATTACTCGGCATGAGCGTGAATTTTTTAGCGACTGAAAGTAAATGCAAAGCGGGGATCGAATTTACCGCACGTAGTGTGCTGCGGATGGGTATTGCCTTACTTGGCATGCGTATTACTATGGGACAAATTACTGCACTAGGTTGGCAGCCTGTTGCGTTAGTCGTCACTTTGGTTATTGTGACAATCGCCGTTTCTGTTATTGCCGCTAAAATCTTAGGCTTCCAAAAACTATTTGGCATGCTCACTGGTGGATCAACAGCAATCTGCGGTGCCTCTGCTGCACTGGCACTATCTGCTGCTTTTCCAAATCATCCGCAAAAAGAAAAAGCGACTTTGTTTACCGTAATTGGCGTGTCGGCACTTTCAACATTTGCAATGATCGTCTATCCAATGATTGCGAAGTGGTTGGAGTTATCGCCACAAGCGGCTGGTGTGTTTCTTGGTGCTACGATTCACGATGTGGCGCAAGTGGTCGGCGCTGGTTATAGCATGTCTACTGAAACGGGTGATATTGCCACTGTAGTTAAACTCATGCGTGTGGCGATGTTGCTTCCAGTAATTGTTTGTGCAGCCATGATTACACGTATGCAAGGTGCAAATTCAACAGGAGAGCGACCGCCATTACTGCCTTGGTTTGCCGTTGGCTTTTTAATACTGGCTTGTATTAATAGTACAGGATGGGTGCCAGCGATGGTTCAAAATGGAATCAATGATTTATCGCGCTGGTTTTTAGTGATCGCAATTAGTGCTTTAGGAATGAAAACACAGTTAAAAGAATTAGTGTCTGTCGGCATTAAACCGATTCTTTTGATGGTCGGCGAAAGCATCTTTTTAGTGGTATTGGTTCTTGGACTTATGCGCTTGTGGTTTTAATTTTAAAGAATTAAACTTTTAAGGAAGTTATGGAATAGTTCTTCAGCTTCCTTATATTTTAAATGACTTCATTGGGCTTCACATAAAGAGAAATTAATTGAGCAGAGCTTTATTGTGACTACGCCACATATTCGGTGACATACCAAATTGGCTAATGAACCAACGCGTAAAAGAACTCGGCATTGAGTAACCTAAAATATCAGACACTTGAGCAAGTGAATAATTTAGATTTTTTAAATAACGAAATACGAGATCTTTACGTACTTCATTGATTAAATCACTAAAACTCGTTTGAGCTTCTTCTAATCGACGCTGTAAAGTTCGTACATGAATACCATGTGTTTGAGCGACTTGATCAATCGTAGCGCGACCCATTGGTAAGAGAAGATAAATACTTTTACGAATATCAAAAATCATGGTCGATTCATTGCTATTCTGCAAAATATCTAAATAACGCTGTGCATGGTTAGCCATAGCCAGATTTGCTTGAGGGTTTGTTGTATCAAGTTCGGCCGCCGTACAAACAATGCCATTAAAGTCACTACCAAACTCGAGTACACAGCCAAAAATTCGCCGATGCAAAGTTAAATCACTAGGCGGGTTATGAGTGAAGTGTACACTTAATGGTCGCCATTTTTGCATCATGAGTGCTGCACAAAAACGATGGGTGATTCCTAAAGCAAGTTCTGTAGCTTGACGACTATACCCGCAAGTTGTGGTCACAACTTCTTCTCGAATAACAACCGTATCCTCAATTTCTTCTATATATATTTCAAGTGAGTTGTTGAGTAAATTCCTATAACGAACAATTGTTTGTAGCGCTTCTCTTAAAGTATATTGATAACTTAATAATAAGCTTAGTTCACCAAAATCTGCGATTTCGCGCTGTTCCGCCATGTGTAAACCAAATACATCACAGCTACTCATCTGGGCTGAGTTTTCAAGCAAGGTAATGGCTTTATCTACAGGAATACGTTGTTTAAGATCATTCAATTGAGTTTGGCTAAGCCCAACACATGATAATAAATGGTACGGATTAATAGCTAATTGCTGAGCAACTGCCAAATAATTTTTTAAAGAGGCGGTATGCGCAAGAGGCACCATTTTATTATCTCCTTGTTCTTAATCAGCCATATTCCTTATAGCTCATGTCTAGTTATAACTAAAATATCCACATTACAAAAGCTTTTATTGAAAAGCCTAATCATAATTTCGAGTTAATTTTAATGCTGCTCTTTTGACTCACTTGTAATTACAAAACTATTCTAATTAATTGATGAAAATTTAAAAAGATGTGTCATCAAATGAAAAGTCCGTGACGCCTTATGTACACCATTCACTGAAATGAGCCTTTATTGTGAGTAAAGTTTTATCAAAATTCTTATGCATTCTAAATAGCAAATTTCACAGGCGTCGAAATGGAAAAAATACAAACCAAAGCAACAATTTTAATTATTCCGGGGTTACGCGATCATGTTCCCGAGCATTGGCAAACGATCTTAGAAACAAAGCTAGCAAAGGTTCGCTCTGTACCACCTGTACAAAGCAATAAACTCAATTGTGAAAATAGAATTGATGCTATTCAGGCACAACTCGAACAAATACAAGGGCCTGTTATTTTGGTCGCACATAGCGCAGGTGTGCTAATGACAATACACTGGGCTGCAAAATATCAAAGACCAATTCAGGGTGCTCTACTTGTGGCTCCCCCTGATTTAAACAAAAGTTGGCCTGAAAATTATCCAAGCCCAACTGTACTTCATCAAGAAGGGTGGAGTCCTTTACCAGATCAAACACTACCTTTCCCCAGCATTTTGGTTGCAAGCACCAATGACCATTTAGCTCGTTATGAAACTGTATGTGAAATGGCAGAAAAGTGGGGGAGTCAACTCGTAAATTTGGGTGAGGTGGGACATTTAAACCCTGCATCTGGCTTTGGCTATTGGCCTTTAGCTGAACAATTCATTCAACAATTAGATCAGGTTGAACAACCAGCCTAGGGCAAAAAATACCTGCTTGTGTAAAGCATTAAAAGCCAATGGATGGCTTTGAGTAATAAGTAATAAATAAGAAAAATCATATTTATAGGGAGATAATATGATGGGTCATTACGCCTATTTAAATCAAAAAAATAATCACGTTTTATATATTCAAAAAATAGGTGTTTCATTAGGCCTAATTTTATTCATGTCTAAAGCGAACGCAGCGAATTTTGATGTTGATAAAGACTGGAAGTTCGAGACAAAGACGACATTAAGCTTAGGTGCCAGTTGGAGTACACAAGATCCATCCATTTCATTACTTTATCGGCCTGATGCAAACAGAATAGGGAAACAAGGCGCTAGCATTGATGTGAATGGTGATGATGGACGAATGAATTTTAGTAAATATGATGCCATTTCACAGATCATCAGAGGCATAACTGAAGTTAAGCTAAATGGAAAACAGCAGGGTGCGGTCATTAGCACTAAATATTGGTATGACCATGCCTATGAGACAGGACAAGGAGACTTTAAACCGTTTAATGATTCAGCGTGGCCAAGGCTCGCAAAGTTCAAAGGTATTGATTTATGGAATGCTTATATATGGAAAGATTTTGAACTGGATGGTGAAAAAAACATTAATTTAAAATTAGGTAAACAGACATTAAATTGGGGGAAATCTCAGTTTTTCCAAAACGGGTTAAATTCGGTAAGTGCATTTGATTTTGCCGCAATCAACCGACCGGGTGGTGATGCAAAAGAAAGAATCATTCCAACCGAAATGTTTTCATTCGACACAAACCTTAATAAAAATTTGAAAATAGAAGGGTTCTATCAATTTAAATTTAGGCCTTCAGTTGTTGATGGTAGCGGAACTTTTTTTGAGATTTCAGACTTTGTGCCCGAAAATGCAGGTCCAGTTCTGATTGCTGGGGGTGGAGATAAATTATCAGATACCGCAATTCGTTTACGTACCTATATTCCACGTGCAGAAAGTAGAAAAGCAAAGGACAATGGCCAATATGGTATTGCTTTAAAACAGACATTACCAAGTTTAAATAATGCTGAGTTAGGTATTTACTATGCGAACTACCATAGTCGCAATGCAAACTTTGATGGAACGGCTGTAACGGCATCAGGGCCTGAACATTTTAATACAGCAAGTTATTTTTCTATCTATCCTGAAAATATCAAAATGTTTGGATTAAGTTTGACTGGTAAAGTTGGAACAACAACCGTTTTTAGTGAATTAACCCACAAACCTAATCAACCTTTGCAACTAAACGGCACAGATATTGTCTATGCTCAAGTACTATCGGAAGGAACACCATTTGCGCCGCCGGGAGAAACTGTTGAATTAGGTCAATATATTCAAGGATATGTACGCTTACCCGTAACACAATTTTCGGTTGGGGCAACTGACAGCATATTCAATATTTGGGGTGCAAATTCGATGATATGGTCTACAGAGTTTGCCTTAAACCATATTGCAGATATTGCTAATCATCGGATTGGCCGGACAGGTGCATTTGGCCGTAGTGAGCTTTCAACTGGTGCTTATAATCCTGAAACAGGCGATTTTAAATGTACGCCGTATGGTACAGCACATCTTACAAACACAGAAATTGATAACTTGAATGAACGCTTTTGTAATAAAAATGGATTTTTTAATGAATGGTCATTTGGCTACCGATTACGTGGCGCATTAAATTATCAAGATATTTTACCCTCTACAGTGATTACGCCAAGTCTTAGTTTTAGACATGATGTTTATGGATATAGCCAAAACTTTCAAGAAGGGCAAATGAGTGTAAGTGCGGCGTTATCTATGACTTATCAGCAAAAATATACAACAGAGATTGCCTATAATAACTTTTTTGGTTCTAATGAATTTAGCACCATAGATGATCGAGATTTTGTATCATTAACATTTAAAGCTAATTTTTAGTTAGATCATTTTCTTAGAAAAATTATAGAAAAATCTTTATAAATGAAATTTAAAATAGAGGGTAAGATTTTGAAATTTAGATCAAAAATTGATTGGTGGCTTTTATTAATATTTGTGGTTATCACTGCCAATATTATTTTAAAATTTTATCAAGAAAACTATAACTACTCTTTCGTTTCAAATTTTCCGCATCTCATTATTTATAGTTTAGTTATTTTTCTGATTTGGCTACCGATTTTTAGCACCTACTATCTGATAGAAAATAATCAATTAATCATTAAAAGCATGATATTTCGCTGGAAAATTAATATTAGCGATATTACTCAAATAGAGCCTACCCATAATCCTCTTTCGTCTCCGGCGCTATCACTAGATCGGCTTAAAATTATTTATATGAAAAATGGAAGAATAGCTTCAGTGATGATTTCTCCAAAAGATAAAGAGGGTTTCTTAAATGCTTTACGGAATAAACCTCGTGCTAAGTATTAATTTATATTTATTTACGAAGAATATGTGCCTATAAAATATTCAGTTATGTATTAAAAGTTTGAAAATATGGCGTGTAATGCTGAGTACAGTTAAATAAATAAACTATAAGTCTTTCTTCTAAAGCATTACCCTGTGCTTATTGTGAAAAAATAAGAAATGGAGATAAGAGATGCTTATACGTTTTTTACTGCCAGTTTTAGGCACTACGGTTTTAATGACATTAGCTGGGTGTGCTTCATCTTCTCAATATCCGATTACCGAGAGTTACGGCCCAGATCCAAAATTACCTGAACCGAAAACAAGTTTGTTTCCAACCGTTAATATCGCACCAGCAAAAGGCTGGCCGAGCGGGGTTATGCCAACTCCAGCAGAAGGCTTAAAAGTAAAAGCATTTGCTAAAGGGCTTGAACACCCACGTTGGCTTTATGTGCTGCCAAATGGTGATGTGCTGGTTGCTGAAACGGATGCTCCACCTAAGCCAGAAGACAGCAAAGGTATTAAAGGTAAAATCGTGTCTTTTGTGATGAAGCGAGCAGGCTCATCTCATCCAAGTGCAAACCGTATTAGTTTACTTCGTGACACCAATGGAGATGGAGTTGCCGATAAAAAAACGGTTTTTCTTCAAAATTTAAACTCACCATTTGGTATGGCGTTGGTGGGTAATAATTTATATGTCGCCAATACGGATGCACTTGTACGTTTTCCTTATCAAGAGGGTGAAACTCACATTACAACAAGTGGCACTAAAGTATTGGACTTACCGGGTGGCCCTTTAAACCACCATTGGACCAAAAACGTGATTGCTAACCGTGAAGGTACCAAGCTCTACATTACAGTGGGTTCTAACAGTAACGTTGCTGAAAATGGTCTAGACCAAGAAAAAGGCCGTGCGCAGATTATGGAGTTTGATATTGCGAGTGGTCAGGCACGTCCATTTGCAACAGGATTACGTAATCCAAATGGTATGGCTTGGCAACCTCAAAGCGGTAAGCTCTGGACGGTTGTCAATGAGCGTGATGAAATTGGTAGTGATTTAGTACCAGACTATATGACCTCGGTTCAAGATGGCGCTTTTTATGGTTGGCCTTATAGCTACTATGGTCAACATGTTGATGTACGAGTAAAACCCCAAAACCCTGAAATGGTCGCACGTGCAATTAAACCAGACTATGCACTAGGCAACCATACTGCTTCTTTAGGACTTGCTTTTTATGCGGCTGAACTTATGCCACAGTTTAGGGGCGGGGCATTTATTGGCCAACATGGTTCTTGGAACCGTAAGCCTCATAGTGGTTATAAAGTCATTTTTTTACCATTTAGAAGTGGTCAACCCTCTGGTCCTCCACAAGATATCTTGACTGGATTCCTCAGCAATAAAGGTAAAGCGTATGGGCGCCCTGTGGGGGTAGCAATTGATTTCTCGGGAGCTGTCTTGGTCGCAGATGATGTTGGTAATACGATTTGGCGCATTTCACCAGTTGCTGAAACAAGCTATGAGACACCGTATAAAAAATAATTAGCCTATACTCATTTTATAACTTCATGATTTTTTTATCTTATTTTCACATACAGAGATGGATAAATATTTATAATAACTAATTAATTAACCCTATTTGTGAGTTAATTAATTAGTTTTATTTATATATCTATTTTTTAGAATGAGTTAAATGCAGTTCTTTTACAATTAATAATTAAATTTTGATAGCATTCGCGTTATAGACAATAAGAACTGTATATGAATTATGACCGATCAATTAAGAGCAAAATTTGAAAATTTAGAACTTAACGCGGGTTTAGGAAAAATTAGTGCCTTTATTTCCATGTCACTCAGCTTACTTTGCTTATTTGGCGCTTTATGCTTTTTATTTCCAAGCATACTTACGACTCCTGAGCTGAGACCATTTTACGTAAAGCATTATCATATTTTTTATTATGGCCTCATAGCAGGTATTATGATTAGCGCTGGTTTTGGCGCATTTAGTGCGATCATTCGACAAAATCGATATGGTTTTTATGGTTTATGCTTTGCACTGATAGCAGCAGTACTTGGCTGTGGTGTTATTCAAGCTCCTGTCATTCCAAGTGTACTGTTTTATGCGGGTATTGATTATTTTGTACTGACCTTGGTCATCTTGGCTTTCATTTTTATACCCCTTGAAGGTTTTTTTGCTAAAAACCCTGAACAAAAGATCTTAAGAGTGGGTTGGGTGACTGACATGAAATATTTCATGGTAAGTCATATCGGGATTCAACTGTTTAGCTTTTTAACTGTAATGCCAATTCAATACTGGATTACACATTTACCCGATAACCCAATTGTGCCATATGTTCAAGCACAGCCGATTTGGCTGCAATTTATTGAATTGCTCATTGTGGTCGACTTTACGGTGTATTGGTTGCACCGCGCTATGCATGAAGTTAATTTCTTATGGCGCTTTCACGCGATTCATCATTCGACTGAATATATGGACTGGTTAGCATCTTCTCGTTTACATGTCATAGAAGTGCTAATGACACGCTTTATTGCGACCTTACCGATTTTCCTCTTAGGGTTTCATACTTCTGCTGTTTTTGCTTATTTAATCTTTATTTCATTCCACGCTATTTTTATTCATTCTAATGTACGTTTTCGTTTTCCATATTTGCGCTGGATTATCGCAACGCCAGAATTTCATCATTGGCATCATTCTTCAGAAAAGCCTGCAATTGATAAAAATTACGCTGCTTTTATTCCACTTTATGATGTTATTTTTAAGACATTATACATGCCAAATCACTTGGCAAGCGTATATGGTACGGTTGGTTATAAAATTCCAAATAGCTTTGTAAAACAGTTTACTTGGCCATTTAAAAAATATGTAAAACGTTTTCTAAAGCGTTGGCGTGATCAGTAAAGATAAAAAAATAGCCTCTCATTGAGGCTATTTTTATAGAGCTATTTATTTTTAAAAATCATGAAAAGGGCAACAAGTGAGAGTAAGACAATAAAACAAATATAACTATTTGCTGTATGCATTAGCCCAACTTTCCCTACAAAGTAACCTGCTAAAATCGCAGGAATACTAAAAGCCAAATAACTTTCAACGAAAAAAGCCGCCATAAGACCGGCACGTTCTTCTGGACGTGCTAATGGCATTACACTACGAATAGCGCCCATAAACGCTGTACCAAAACCGACTCCAGTAATAATAGAGCCTAAAAACAGAACTACAGCACTGGTCAGGTTAATTGCTAAAAACAAAACCATCGCACCAATCGCAATGGATAAGGTTCCAGTTAATAAAATACGGAAATTTGTCGATTTCCTAAGCGTTAATATACCTGCTGCACCTGAAAGAGCTAAAGCCATAAAGGTAATACCATTTAGCCATGCAGATGAGGTGTGGAAAATTTTTGCGAGTAAAGAGGGCATAAGTGATAAGAAAAAACCACTGACCATCCAAAGGGCAATATTGATTGGACTAATACTTAATAAGGCACTTTTTGTTTGCAATGGAATCGCCATAGCAGGTTTTAAAGAGGCAAGCGCACCAGTTCTTTTTTGTACTGTCTCGGGAGTAAGAAAACTTAAAATGAGTTCACAAATCAGAAGAAAACATAAAAACTCGAAAACAAGCTGTAAGGGGTGGGCTGAGAATTGCAAAATAAAACAGGTCAGAAAAATACCAACGGCCATGCCTATCATTGGGGCGATACTATTAATAAGCGAGCCATGTAGCTTACTAAAATCTAAAATTGCTGCTCCTATGGCTGAAACAGCAAGCCCTGTTGCGATTCCTTGTAGGCCTCGTGCGATAAATAACATCGAAACATCTGAAGCAAATAAAAAGAAGCTCATTGAAATAATTTGTAGAGAAATGGCTGCAATAATGACTGGGCGACGTCCAATATAGTCAGACAGAGAACCAATAATAAGTAATGAACCTAGTAGCGTAAAAGCATAAGTTGCAAAAATTAGAGTCAATGTGATCGGGGAAAATTGCCAAAGCTGCTGATATAGGCGATAGAGTGGGGTTGGTGCACTAGATCCAGCCATAAATGTCATGAGCGTGATGGTATTGAGTGTCAAAGCACTTACGGCATCTAATTGAAAAACAGCTCTTGACCGTTTTGAACTTGAATTGTTCATATAAGACGAATAACATAAAAGCTAATATTTAGCTTTTATACATTATTTTTACACTAAAGCAAATCTTTAGCTTTAGTATATTTTGTATATAGATATAAATAAGTTTTTTTAACACCTTTACAGAGTTTATAAATGGCAAAAGTTGTTAGTGGATTACGCCCGGGTGGCCGCAGTGAAAGAATACAAACCGCGGTGCATCAAGCTGTAAAAGATTTACAAAAAAATTTCGAGCAAAGCCAAATTACAATTCCAATGATCGCTTCACAAGCGGGGGTAACACCTTCAACTATTTATCGACGATGGGGTGATATCAACCAGTTATTTTCAGATGTAGCTTTAAATGAACTTAAACCTGATATGGAGCCTAAAAATTTAGGCTCATTTCAGCTTGATATCACAGCTTGGATTGAACAATATTTTGAAGAATATGCATCAGAAGTCGGGCAAGATCTATTACGAGATGTACTTTATACGTCAAATTCAGATTCTTCGAATGCACGTAAATGTGAAACTCTAATTATTCAACAACTCGATATTATTCAAAATCGAGCAAAATTACGTGGTGAGGTCACCATACCGAATCAAGAGATTATTGAAACAGTCATTGCTCCAATGTTATTTCAAATTTTATTCACCAATCATGAATTGAGCTTAAATTATGTTCATAACTTATTAAAAAAATTATTTACTTAAGTTTTAAAAATATGTGTTGTATATTTTAATAGGAAAATGAATCACTTAATTAAGTAAAAACAAGTAGGTTTTTGTTTTTATTAATGAATTATATATCAATATTTCTTATTATTTAAAATCTAAATTCTCATAATTTACTATTCATATGTAATTGGTCTTATCATTTATTTTTGAAATGTGTATTTTTATGGTCTTAAAATTAAAATTAAAGGTATTTAAAAAAGAGTTTTATGAGTTAAATATAATAATAAACATGGGTTTAGGTGTAATTTTAATAAGAATTATCAATTTTTATTTTTAGAGAAATTTATAGAAAAGGTGTTTTTCATACGAAAATATGCATGATTTTTAAATTTAACATTTTTTAAATTTATGACACAGGGTGTTTTTTATTCTTTACAATGGCTTCACTTCATTAAAGCGGCTTGTGGTGCACGCTTTATATTTAATTTTTTTATCCCCATCGAAAAGGTATTTAGATAATGGATTTCAATACCCTTGACCAAGAAACGGTACAGAAAAAACAGAAGTTCCATCAAATTTTGTATGTACAGGTCATTTTTGCAATTATTTTAGGCGTTTTAATTGGTCATTTTTACCCAGAACTTGGTGAAAGCTTAAAACCGCTTGGTGATGCATTTATTAAAATCGTCAAAATGATTATTGCTCCCGTAATCTTTTTGACTGTGGTAACCGGTATTGCCAGCATGACGAACATGAGTCGGGTTGGGCGTGTAACGGGTAAAGCAATGCTGTATTTCATTACTTTTTCTAGTATTGCACTTGTGGTTGGCATGATTGTGGCAAACATCATTCAACCTGGTAAAGGTTTAAATATTGACCCAGCTACTTTAGTAAGTGACAAAGTAAATACTTACGTTGAAAAGGCTCATGCCACCAATATTACTGACTTTTTCATGAATATTATCCCACAGACACTAGTAAGTCCGCTTGCTGGTGGTGAAATTTTGCAGGTCTTATTTGTGGCTGTGTTATTTGGTATTTCTTTGGCTGCATTAGGTGATCGTGCACGTCCAGTCACAGATTTCTTAAATAATCTAACAGCTCCAGTTTTCTACTTGGTTGGCATGTTAATGAAACTTGCGCCAATTGGTGCTTTTGGAGCTATGGCATTTACCATTGGGGCATATGGAATTCAGTCAATCGGTAATCTATTACTGTTAATTATGACTTTCTATATCACGGCTGCGCTGTTTGTATTAATTGTTTTAGGTGCTGTAGCACGCTACAACGGTTTTTCAATTATTGATTTAGTTCGCTATATTAAAGATGAGCTTTGGTTGGTTTTAGGTACAAGTTCATCTGAAGCGGCTTTACCGTCTTTAATGGATAAAATGCAAAAAGCGGGTTGTGAAAAATCTGTGGTGGGCTTGGTTATTCCGACAGGTTACTCTTTTAACCTTGATGGTACCAACATTTATATGACTATGGCTGCTTTATTTATTGCACAAGCATGTAATGTAGATTTGTCAATTGGTGAGCAGTTTGCATTGCTTTTAGTTGCAATGGTGAGTTCGAAAGGTGCAGCAGGGGTAACAGGAGCAGGCTTTATTACGCTTGCAGCAACTTTATCGGTTGTGCCATCTGTACCTGTTGCTGGTATGGCACTTATTTTAGGTATTGACCGTTTTATGTCGGAATGCCGTGCTTTAACAAACCTCATTGGTAATGCATGTGCGACAATCGTTGTTGCTCGTTGGGATAAAGCTTTGGACAAGGATGTTCTAGATAAAGCATTACGCAAATCGAAAGTGAATTAATTATTTAATTCTAAATAAAAAACCTGTAGCAATTGGCAAGGTTGGGAGAGGCGCCAAGCTACAGGTTTTATTATGTATGATTAAAACAAATATAATTTAAAAATAACTAAATGTTGATGGTTAATTATTGGAAAGCCAATATAAAAATTTCCACCAATCCACATACACCTACTTTCTAAAAGCAGAACCTTTAAGTTACCCATACTATAAATCGTATGAGCAAACAGAGCCTAAACTTATGCTTTTAAGTGATCCTCAAACTCTTCACCTAACTGCATTGCTAAAGCATTACCTGCCAGATCACAAGTTACTAAGCCATATTCTTTTTTAAAACTAAAAGTGAAACCTTTTCCATCGGCAAGGTTTTTAACCGAATACCCTAATTTTTCTAACCAAATACGGAACGCAATTAGATTTTTAGCTTTAACAACCTTTTTCACGTGAGAACTCCTTCTGTCCGTGCATTACATCATTTATTAATAGGGATTTACTCGGATTTTTTAAAGGGGGAAAACTTTGTTTTATTTTGCAACTTGTAAAAAAAGTAAAATAGATCAACTAATCTTCTTCATTTTATAAAATTATTAAGTTTTTATGTAATCAATTTATATACATTAAATCTATAAATATTTGTTTTTTATGTTTATTTTTAAATAATTGGATTGGGGTAAAATTTAATCAAAACAAGTTTATCTAAAATCAATAAATGTAAAAAATAATTTCATGAAACATGCTTTATTAAAAAAGATACAGTTCTTAAAACTAAGCTGTATCTTCCCTTGAAACTTATATAGTTAGAAATTGTCTTTTAAGCTTCGTAAATGAGCGAACTCTTCTACACTTTCAGCACGTAAAAAAGGATTGGTGGCCAATTCGAGTTCAATACTACTCGGTAGAGTAATTTGACCATCCTTACGAAGCTTGCGAACCTGTTCTGCACGTTCTTGTAAGGCATGATTTTCAGGTTCTACACTCAATGCAAACTCTGCATTAGAAAGCGTATATTCATGTGTACAATACACTTTGGTTGTAGTTGGAAGAGCAGCAAGTCGATTTAACGAGTGATACATTTGCTCGGCACTACCTTCAAATAAGCGGCCGCATCCCATAGCAAAAAGTGTATCTCCACAAAATAGAGCATTGAGTTCCTCAATAAAGTACACAATATGACCTAAGGTATGGCCAGGTGTCGCAATAGTTTCTACTTTTAAGGTGTTAAAATTTAGATGATCATCATGTTGCAGTGGGTGAGTAATGCCCGGAATTTTAGATAATTCATCTCTTGGACCATATACAGCTATAGTGTTGGTAGTTGTTAATTCTGCAACACCGCCAATATGATCCTTATGCCAATGAGTCAGCCAAATTTGTTTTAAAGTTAAATGATGGTTTATGCAAAAATGAGTGACTAACTCAGCCTCTGTTGGATCAACGACAACAGCTTCATGAGTTTTAGTATCTTCTAAAATCCAGATATAGTTTTGTAGGGCATTTTGCACATCAATATAATGAATTCTGTAACGCATCGTTTTATCCTGAAACTAAATCTAAAAGCAGTGTTTACGGCCTAATTTTGATAATAGCAGAAATTGTACTGGCAGTTTGTCTAATAAAATGTCCCATAAACATAAGTCATCTAAAATAAAAAAGCCCTTTTGAAGAGGGCTTTTTCGGTAACTGAATTAGCGCATTTTGGCGAGCCAATTTCCTAGCGTCTGAACGATTTGTACCAAGAGTAACAATACAATAACCGTTAAAATAACAACGCTGGTATCAAAACGTTGATAACCATAAGAAATTGCCAAGTCACCAATACCACCAGCACCCACTGCACCAGCCATAGCTGTAGCACCAATAAGGCTAATGGTAGCGGTTGTTAAGTTCAAAATAAGAGAACTGCGAGCTTCAGGTAAGATAAAGCGTGAAATAATCTGCCAAGGTGTTGCACCCATCGCTTGAGCAGATTCGATAATACCTTCATTTACTTCAAGTAGGGACGTTTCAATAAGACGCCCCATATAGGGACCCACGTAAATTGTCAAAGGAACAATCGCTGCCCACGTACCAATTGAAGTACCTACCAATAGTTTAGTAAGTGGAATAACTGCAATAAGTAAAATAATAAATGGGAGAGAACGTAACGCATTTACAATTGGGTTAAGTAAATGGTAAATGAATTTATTTGGCAAAATACCTTCAGAGCGAGTAACAAGGAGAATAACCCCTTGAATGAAGCCCCAAATACCACCAAATAAAAGTGCAAAGAATACCATATGGAAGGTTTCTTGCAGTGCTGTTACGAACTGGTCAATTGAAAGGGAACTGTGCCAGAAAGGTTGAGTAAGTTCAGTTAACCACTGTACGATTAAATCTCTCATACTTGATCTCCTGATTGAACTACACTCACTTCATTTTGTTCTAAAAACTCAATCGCCTGACGAATCAACTGTGGATCACCTAAAAGCTGTACAAACATCTGGCCAATCACGATTCCATTAATCTCAGTCATATTGGCAAATAAGATATTTAAACTAATATCAAACTGTTTAATAAGCGACTGAATTACAGGTTCTTGAGCAGAACGACCTAAGAACTGTAGGCAATAGATGCTGTGGTGATGCTGGTTTTCCAGTTGATTTAAAATATTTACAGGTAACTGTTGATGCAAAACAGTTTGTATGAAGTTTTTAGTCGTTGGATGTTGAGGATTACTAAAGATATCAATTGTTGAGCCTTGTTCAATCACTTTGCCGGCTTCCATAACCGCCACATGATCACATACAGTTTCAATCACATCCATTTCATGAGTCACCATGACGATTGTGATTTTTTGCTCGTGATTGATTTTCTTTAATAACTCTAAAACAGACTTTGTTGTTTGTGGGTCTAAGGCAGAAGTTGCTTCATCACACAAAAGAATTTTAGGATGATTTGCTAAAGCGCGTGCAATACCGACACGTTGTTTTTGACCACCAGATAGTTCATCTGGATAGGCATCTTTTTTATGCTTGAGGTCAATAAATTCAAGTAGTTCATTTAAGCGCTTTTCACGTTCTGCTTTGTTGTAATTGAGCAGACGCATTGGCATCTCAATATTTTCAGCCACTGTTTTGGTTTGAAGCAAATTGAAGTGCTGAAAAATCATGCCAATATTTGCACGTTCCTGACGTAATGAACGCGCATCCAAAGCAGTGAAGTCCTTTTGATTAATGATAACCTGACCTTCATTTGGTCGTTCAAGTAAGTTAATCAGGCGGATTAAAGTACTTTTACCTGCACCACTATAGCCGATAATGCCGAAAATACTGCCTTCAGGAATTTCCAAATTAATTTGGTCCAGTGCACGTATGGTTTGGCCTTTAAGCTGATAGAGCTTTGAAATGTTTTTAAATTGAATCATGTCGTCAAAAACTATGCTAAAAAGAAAAAACAGGCAAAGAGACTTTGCCTGTTTCGCGTTGCGGCTATTATATTACTATTTAGCTTCTGTGAGGTAGCTGATTGGCTGATTCACGTCAACTTTTGTACCACCAAAGTGTTGTTCAACGTATTTTTTAACAGCTTCAGTGTGATAAAGCTGACCAACTTTCTGAAGAACAGCATCATCTTTACGAGATTCAGCAGTAGCAAGAATATTTACATTCAACTTTGTGCTTTGGTCAACTGGCTCATAATAGATAGAATCTTTAAGCACATTTAAACCGCCTTCTAGTGCCAAAGTATTCCCTAACACAATAGCATCAACTTCGTCTTTTACGCGAACAGCGGTTGCCATTTGAATTGGCTTAATATCAATTTTTTTGCTGTTGTCGATAATATCGTTTGGCGTACCTTTAGCAGGGTCAAAGTCAGCTTTAAGTTTGATTAAACCAGCACTTTGCAAGAGTATCAATGCACGAGCTTCGTTCGCTGCATCATTAGGAATAGCAATGCTTGCACCTTGTGGGAACTCGTCAACTTTCTTGTATTTGCTAGAGTAAATACCCATAGGCTCAAGATAAGTTGTTGCAACAGGAGCAATCTTATCTTTGTTAGATGCATTAAAAGCAACTAAATATGCATAAGATTGGAATGCATTTAGGTCAACTTCTTTGTTTGCTGCTGCTGTATTCATAGCAACATAATCAGTGAAGTTTTTCACTTCAAGTTTAATGCCGGCAGTTTTAGTTTCCGGTAATGTTGCAATATAACGCCAAATATCAGCGTCAGAACCAGTGGAAGCAATAACAACAGTTTGTAACTGAGAAGAATCATTACCTTTGCCAGTTTGCGGTTCATTTTGCTGTTTGCCGCAAGCTGCAAGTAATAGCACAGACATGCTTAAAAAAAGACTGATCAGCTTTTTCATGTAAAAAAAGTCCTGATTATGAGAGATCTCAACAATTCCTGTTGACTCTCAGCTGGGGAAATTGGTGTTGTAAACTTACAAAGCCTTTTAATATCGAATGCAAGTTGTATGAATTTCGATACTTTTCTAAATCTTTGGGCACTCACCTTAACATTTCGATTCGCTTTAAATAAAACTATTTCTCAACAGTTCTATGATAAGTCGCAATTTTTCAAATGTCATATATAGGGAAGTACTACGCGTTAAAAATAACGATTATTTTTAACATAATTAGATTAAGTGCACTAATATGCTAGAGCACATCACTTTGTTGCAAGTTCCAACGGTTTAACCAATCATATCAATAAAAACATATTCAATATAGTGGACATGTTTCGATCTTATTGATCAGACGTGAATAAAAATTGCGATTGATATGAATATTAATGATAAATAAGAACTTAAAATAAAAAAGCCCTCTAGATAGAGAGCTTTTTATTATTTAAAATTTTTATTCAGCTTTTTCGCGAGCAATAGCACGGTAACCGATGTCACTGCGATATTGCATACCTGTGAAAGTCACCTGCCCACACACTTCTAAAGCATTGATTTGTGCTTCAAGAACGCTGTCACCCAGAGCAGTTACGCAAAGAACACGTCCACCAGAAGTGATGATATGACCATCTTCACGAGTAGAAGTACCTGCATGGAATATTTTGGTGTCTTCTGGTGATTGACCAATACCTGAAATCACATCACCTTTACGTACGCTATCTGGATATCCTTCAGCTGCAAGTACAACACCAATTGACTTGCGCTCATCCCATTCAGCTTCGCTTGGTAAGTTGCCAGCAATACCAGCTTCAACCAAATCTACAAGAGATGATTTTAGGCGCATCATAATTGGTTGAGTTTCAGGGTCACCAAAGCGGCAGTTAAATTCAATTACGCGTGGTTGACCTTGTTCATCAATCATTAAGCCAGCATATAAGAAACCAGTGTAAACATGTCCGTCAGCAGCCATACCTTCAACAGTTGGACGCATGATTTCAGACATCACACGATCAAAAACATCAGGAGTCACAACTGGAGCAGGAGAGTAGGCACCCATACCGCCAGTGTTTGGACCTTGGTCGCCTTCAAAAATACGCTTGTGATCTTGTGAAGTTGCCATTGGTAAAATATTTTTACCATCAATCATACAAATGAATGAAGCTTCTTCACCAGCAAGGAACTGTTCAATTACAACACGTGAACCAGCATCACCAAATTTATTGCCAGCAAGCATGTCATCAATTGCTGCAAAAGCTTCTTCGTTGGTCATTGCAACGATTACGCCTTTACCAGCAGCAAGACCGTCAGCTTTAATAACAATTGGTGCACCATTTTTTTCAACGTAAGCTTTAGCTGCATCTACTTCAGTAAACACATCGTAAAAAGCAGTTGGAATGTTATGGCGTTTTAAAAAGTGCTTAGCAAATGCTTTTGAGCCTTCAAGCTGTGCTGCATATTGAGTAGGTCCCCAAATTTTTACACCTGCTTCACGTGCAGCATCTACCACGCCATTCACTAAAGGTGCTTCTGGGCCAACAACAACAAGCTCAACATTATTTTCTTTAGCAAAAGCAATAATTGCTGGGTTGTCTAAAATATCAAGTTGAACGTTTACACATTTTGCTTCTGTTGCAGTTCCAGCATTACCAGGAGCAACAAAAACTTGAGTAACTTTGGTATCTTGCGCGATTTTCCATGCTAAAGCATGCTCACGACCACCACTACCTAAAACTAAAATATTCATTTTTAATTTGTTCCTTAACTTTAATCCTTTTTCATCCCCCTCTATTTCTCAAAGTGGAGAGATAGTTCCATTATTGTGGAAAACCCTCCTGAATAAAAGGAGGGTTAGGGAGGACTAAATTTAAATTAGTGGCGGAAATGGCGCATACCAGTGAAGACCATTGCAATACCAGCTTCATCAGCGGCTGCAATAACTTCTTCATCACGCATAGAACCACCTGGTTGGATAATGCATTTAATACCAGCTTTAGCAGCATTATCAATACCGTCACGGAACGGGAAGAATGCATCAGATGCCATAATAGCACCTTCAACAACTAAACCAGCATGTTCAGCTTTAATTGCAGCAATACGTGCTGAGTTAACACGGCTCATTTGACCCGCGCCTACACCAATAGTTTGACGGTTTTTTGCATAAACAATAGCGTTTGATTTTACATATTTCGCAACTTTCCACGCAAAAATAAGATCATCAATTTCTTGTTCAGTTGGTGCACGTTTGGTAACAACTTTAAGATCATCTTTAGTGATCATGCCCAAGTCTTGGTCTTGAACAAGTAAGCCACCGTTAACGCGTTTGTAGTCAAGTTGTGGTGCACGTGCATCAATTGCAGGTAATTCACCACATATTAATACGCGTACATTTTTCTTCGCACCAGTTATTTCAAGTACGCCATCAGCAATACTTGGAGCAATAATAACTTCAACGAATTGACGTTCTACAATTGCTTGAGCTGTTGCAACATCTAATTCGCGGTTAAATGCAATAATACCGCCGAAAGCAGATTCAGGGTCAGTTGCATAAGCTAAATCGTAAGCAGCTTTAATGCCGTCTAAAGAAACAGCAACACCACAAGGATTTGCATGTTTTACGATTACACAAGCAGGTTTTGCAAATGATTTAACACATTCAAGAGCAGCATCTGTATCAGCAATATTGTTATAAGACAATTCTTTGCCTTGTAGTTGTTTTGCTGTAGAAACAGAAGCTTCTTTTGCATTTGCTTCAACATAGAAAGCAGCAGATTGGTGTGGGTTTTCACCGTAACGTAAATCTTGTGCTTTATTTAATTGAGTGTTGAATGTACGAGGGAATAAATCAGCTTCGCCTTCGGTCTTGCCAACACGAGCGCCCAAGTAAGAAGCGATCATACCGTCGTATTGAGCTGTATGTTCAAATGCTTTTACCGCTAAATCGAAACGTGTTTCGTAAGAAAGTGAACCAGCGGCTTTTAATTCGCTAATAACTGTATCGTAATCTGAAGCGTTTACTACAATACCTACAGACGCATGGTTCTTAGCAGCAGCACGAACCATTGTTGGACCGCCGATGTCGATATTTTCGATAGCATCAGCAAGTGTACAGTTCGGTTTAGCTACTGTAGCTGCGAATGGATAAAGGTTAACTACCACTAAATCGATTGGATCGATAGCGTGTTCTTGCATAACAGCTTCGTCTAGACCGCGACGAGCCAAAATGCCACCATGAATTTTTGGATGTAGCGTTTTAACACGGCCATCCATCATTTCAGGGAAACCTGTGTGTTCAGATACTTCAACAACAGCAATATTATTATCTTTAAGCAACTTATATGTGCCACCTGTAGATAATAATTCTACCCCTAAAGCTGCAAGGTTTTGAGCAAATTCGACAATTCCTGTTTTGTCTGATACAGAAATCAAAGCACGTTTAATAGTCATGATGTTCAAGTCAACAATTTCAAGTCTACGGATTAAAACCAATTAGAAGCATAAAAAAATGCCCACGAAGTCGTGAGCATTTTATCATTTATTCACTCATTAAACCGTGAGCTTTTAACTTTTTGCGTAAAGTGCCACGGTTTAGTCCGAGAATCTCTGCGGCACGTGTCTGATTACCACGAGTATATTCAAGAACTACAGATAAAAGAGGTTTCTCCATTTCTGCTAGCACCATGTCATAAACCTGAGATGGTTGCTCACCTTGCAATTGTGCAAAATAATGACGAACTGCGCGATCCACGTGGATGCGAAGAGCAACATCAGATTGTGCAGTAAAAATAGGAGATTTGCTATTCATGCGAGTTAATCCGAAAATCAAATACTAGCTTGGGTAAAGTAGTATATAAATGTGGTCTAAAAATACGGAGTCCTGTTTTAGATCCTAAAACAGTGACTCTAAAACATAAGAACAATTAGCTTGCCATATTTCTTCGTATTGAATAAAAAATAAGCGTAACAATAGTTAAATATTTGTTACAGCCCCCTCAAAAACAAAAAAAGTTAGGCTATGCGCTTAATGTAGAAAAGCACACATGCTTAACAGTATTTTTTTTGAATTGAGAGCGAGGAGTATATGAGTCAAAGCTTTCGTGGCGCGTATCATACCATTGTCTAGGAAAAAGTGAGCAAATTAACTGCATTTTTTTTAATTTTTTTTTCACTTTTTTTACAAATTAGGGGTGGACAATTTCTAATCGATAATTTTGTAGGCTTTTTTTGCTTTTATTTAAGTCAAATTGAAATCTAAAAGGTGTATTGGTTGGAATGCGTTGGATACCACGTAAATTTTCAACCAAGTATTGTTGAGGTGTGAAAATGATTTCCTCTTGATCTGCTTCTTTTCCAAAGCTGAGTTTTAAGTTTGGCAATTCTATACTTTTGTTATTTTTGTTGACGAGAACCCCTGAAACTTGAGTATGTTCTATATCAATTCTACGTAGCTTTAACTTTTCTATATTAAGAAGTTGATACTGTTCGGCCGACTTACTGCAATGCAGTATTTGACAGACATAATTAAATGTGTGGCTAATTGTAGGACTCTGTTGCATAAGTTTAGGATTAAACCAGAGAATCTGAAAAGTGAAGACCAAAATCAGGATCAGATTCGCAGAACTCCAAAGAGTATAATATAACCAACTATGTTTTTTACCATTATCTTGTTCAGGTGAGTTTGCTTGCTCAGCTAAATTAAGGTTAGGAAGTGCATTAATTGGTTCATTGTGAAAGTAATTTAAATTATTTAAATAAGTCAAAAGATCAATATTAGAGTTTTCAACTTTTTGATCAAAGATATCTAATACATGAGAATGGGTCATATATCTTGTTTGAATAGAACCATCAGCTAAAATAGATGAGTTTGAGGTTTCTGGTTGTTCAACATTGACCAAGTTGGTAAGTGCATTAAAATTTAAATTACATTTAGGGCAACAAACCATACCCTGAGCAACAGTTAACTGGGTAAGAGAAACTTTATAAACTGTTAAACACTTAGGGCAGCGGGTTTGTTTTTCATTCATGAGTTAAAAAATCTCAATTTATTGTTTTACGTTTTCCTGAAATGCGGCACCAATTTTCTTCGCGCTTTTCGACATCTAATATATCAAAAAATTCAGAATAAACACCCGAAACATCAGTAACTTGCTCTTCGATTACACCTGCAAGTGCAAATTTGCCATCAGATTTAAGTAATTTTGCAAACTCTGGCGCAAGTGCCATTAAAGGACCCGCTAAAATATTTGCAACTAAAACATCTGCTTGTTGCGGTTTGAATTCTTGATCAAACTCTTCAGGAAGTCCAACATATAATCGGTCTAATACGCCGTTGAGCTCAGCATTTTGTTTTGTTGCTAAAACAGCTTGTGGGTCAATATCAGTCGCAAATACTTTTTTGGCACCTAATAATAAAGCTGCAACACCTAAAATGCCTGAACCACAACCATAATCGATTACGATCTTATCTTTAACATCAGTTTTACCTAACCATTGCAAACATAAGAAAGTACTTGCGTGGTTACCAGTACCAAAAGCCAGACCTGGGTCAAGTTTAATATTTGTTGCGTCTGCTTCTGGTGGCACTAACCATTCAGGTACGATCCAGAATTTTTCCCCAATTTGAATAGGTTCATAATAATCCATCCATGCGCGTTCCCAAACTTGATCTTCAAGCTCTTCATGGCGAATAGGAGCATCTGGAAGCTGAGCTTTTAAGAAAGCTTCTAAAGTGTCAATGTCAATTGGTTCTTGTTCGTCTTGTTGATAGATACCTGTCACAATAACTTTATTCCATAGTGGTGTTTCACCGGGTAATGGTTCAAGTAGAGCCTGATCTTCGGCATCATCCAGAGTTACGCTTACCGCACCTAGAGACATTAAAAGTGTTTCTGTGAATTCAACTTGTTGTTGATCAACGGTAATGTGTATTTGTAACCACTTCACGAAAAGGACCTAAAATTTTATTTAAAGGTCTATTGTAGCCGACTAGAGTAGTTTAAAAAAGAAAACGGCCCATCTTTAATGGACCGCTTTTGAAAATGATCATGTGGCATATAAGAAAATAATGCGATTTCTTTATGCTTTAAGTCAAAACTATATTAAGGAGCAGGGGCTTTAAATTGTAATTTGCCGTTTTCATTTTGTTGGCAAGTACCATTAAATGTTGCGCCATTATGGCTATAAGACACCCATTCACCCTGACGTTTTTTAGCACAAGCTCGCAGCTGTTTTTGCATCTCCGATTTGCTTGACTCAGCAGCATGGTGAGCTGTTTTACTTGTTTTAGCAGTGTGAGTTGATTTAGCAGTATGATTAGTCGCAGCGTGGGTCAACGTTACGCCTGAAAAACAAAGGAGAGATGCGGTTAATACTTTTAACATGGTACTTTTCATTTTGTGTTCCTTCTTGTTGCGTTAATTCTAAAGTGATAGAACTGCTGTACGTTTTTTATTCTAGAATGAAATTTTTTTAAAAACACTCACTTTGTATTGAATTCATGCAACAAAATGTCAAAACATGTGGTATAGCGTAAATCATGTGTGGACAATTTTGTAATTATGTACATCATTAAGTAGATAATTTTGCTATAATGTTCCGTCTTTTTTTTCTGGTGTTTTTGTACTCATGCACTATCCTAAAGTTTATGATGTTATCGTTATCGGTGGCGGTCACGCAGGTACGGAAGCGGCACTTGCTGCGGCGCGTATGGGACGACAGACTTTGCTTTTGACCCATAACATTGAGACTTTGGGTCAGATGAGCTGTAACCCAGCAATTGGTGGTATTGGTAAATCACATTTAGTTCGTGAAATTGATGCGCTTGGCGGTGCGATGGCTTTGGCTGCCGATAAAGGTGGTATTCAATTCCGTATTTTAAACTCACGTAAAGGTGCGGCAGTACGTGCAACGCGTGCTCAGGCTGACCGTGTCCGCTATAAAGCTGCGATACGTGAGACTTTAGAAAACCAAGCAAATCTTGATATTTTCCAACAAGCAGCTGATGACCTGATTGTTGAAGGTGATACCGTTAAGGGTGTTGTTACCCAAATGGGTATTCGCTTTGACACAAAAACTGTTGTGTTAACTACAGGTACATTCTTAGGCGGTGTTATTCACGTTGGTTTAGAAAAATCAAGCGGTGGTCGTGCGGGTGATCCTCCCTCTATTGCTCTTGCTCAACGTCTTCGTGAACTAAAACTACCAGTAGGTCGCTTAAAAACTGGTACACCGCCACGTATTGATGCGCGTTCAGTTGATTTCTCTGTTATGACACCACAACCGGGTGACTTCCCATCTCCAGTGATGTCATTTATGGGTGATGCTTCTATGCACCCTGAACAAGTGAACTGTTATATCACTCATACAAACGAAAAAACTCACGATATCATTCGCGGTGGTTTAGATCGTTCACCAATGTATACCGGCGTTATTGAAGGTGTAGGTCCACGTTACTGTCCTTCAATTGAAGACAAGATTCATCGTTTCTCTGATAAAGACTCGCATCAGGTATTTTTAGAGCCTGAAGGTCTCGATACGCATGAGCTTTATCCAAATGGTATTTCGACTTCATTACCATTTGATGTTCAGTTTGAACTTGTTCGCTCAATTCGTGGTATGGAAAATGCTCATATCTTGCGTCCAGGTTATGCAATTGAATATGACTATTTCAACCCACAAGCTCTAAAATTTACCCTAGAAACCAAAGCAATTAATGGCTTGTATTTTGCAGGGCAAATTAATGGTACAACTGGTTATGAAGAAGCAGGTGCTCAAGGATTACTTGCTGGCTTAAATGCTGCGCGTCGTGCTTGGGAACAAGAAGAATGGACACCTAAACGTGACCAGGCTTATATGGGCGTATTGGTTGATGACTTGATTACATTAGGTACTAAAGAGCCATACCGTATGTTCACTTCACGTGCGGAATATCGTTTGATGTTACGTGAAGATAACGCTGATCAACGTTTAACGACTATTGGTCGTGAGCTCGGTTTGGTAGATGATGTTCGTTGGGCTGCTTATTGTGAAAAAATGGAAGCAGTTGAGCGTGAAACGTCGCGGTTACAACATTTGTGGGCAGCACCTAACAACCCAATGGGTAAAAAGTTTGTTGAAATGACAGGTGCGGACTTAAGTAAAGAATGTAGCGCGATTGACTTACTCAAACGTCCTAATATTAGCTTTAGTCAAATTGCAGAACTTACAGGTTCAGAAGTTTCTGAGCAAGTGGGTGATCAAATTGAAATTGCTGTTAAATACGAAGGTTATATTAACCGTCAGCATGAAGATGTAGCTCAATTGAAGCGTCTTGAAGAAACTAAAATTCCTGCCGATTTTGATTATGATGTCGTTTCTGGTTTGTCTCGTGAAATTACTCAGAAGTTGAAAACTGTTCTTCCAGAAACGTTAGCTCAAGCGAGCCGTGTTCCTGGTGTTACACCTGCTGCTGTTCAACTGGTCATGATCACGATTCGTAAAAATAACATGATGAAAAAAACAGCTTAATTGTCTAAGCACGTAAAAAAGCCCAGTTAAGACTGGGCTTTTTTGTTTTCTGATCAAAAAATATATGGAAATTTCCTAAGGAAGAAAATAGATTTCGCTTCCTTTTTTTCTTATTTCACACGTTTTAAATGCTCAGTTATATTGAACTCACATTCAAACAAGAGGGCTTTAACTATGACAATGAAATCAATTCGCTACAATGGATATGAAATGGCATGCCAATGCTCGTGTTCAAAATAGCGCAGAAAAAGAGCAGATCAGTTTTGGTGGGGGAGAGCATATTGATCTGAACACAACTAAAAATATAAATGCCAATATAAAATTAACACAACTATAATTCAAAATATAAAGAGAACCTTATGGTTCTCTTTTTTTATATCTATTTACTATTTATGATCTGGCTCAATTTCACGTACAGCATTGTGTACTTGAATTGGTTCAATATGCAGCAGTTTCTTACCATAACTTCGTAACCACCATACTAATTGAGATGTAAATGGAACGGTCGCTGTAACTTCGACAATATTTTCTTCAATCGGAGTAATTGTCTGATCTTTGCTTAACTGGCTTTCATAAAAAGTTTTGGCAGTTTGTTCTGTCATAGTTAATGTGAGTTGAATAGATTCGGTTGGTTGGCTGTAATCTACTCTAAAACCTAAAGCACCTGAGTCAATATAGTGATCAATATCAAAATTGACGGGGTGAAGCGCACGACTTTCTAAAACTTTTGCTGATTTGAAACGGTGCAAAGCAAATGTTTGCACTTCAGTTTTGTCATGTCGGGTACAAATTAAATAAATAACAGCACCTTTTTGGACCAAAGCAAGTGGATTTAAAATATAAGTTTTGTCTTCACCTTGGTTTACACGAGCTTGATATACACATTCAATTTGTTTGTCTTGTAGCAAGCCTTCGTATATTGCTTGTTGAGCGGCCCGATCGACTACAGGTGGAATAAGCGGCTGACTTGCTGGCACAATGCGTACACGATTAATCCATTGTCTGACATTATTCTGTGTAGATAGACTGCGTTTTGCCAAGTCAAACCAAGGACCCATTTCATCTAGTAGGCTAGGTGGAAGTAAATGTTTGAGATGTTCTTCAACCATCATAAAGGTAACTGCTTGAGAGCTTGTCATATGCGGTAGGCTTTGAATTGGAGCATCTGATTGCCAACGCCAGCCTTGAGGTACGGCTTTATTGCTTTCAATTGGAAAGCGCTGGGCAATTTGATTTAAATCACGCTGAATAGTCCTTAAACTGATTTCAATACCTTCTCGCTCAAGCATTTCTTGTAATTCTCGAGTTCCGATCCATTTACCGGTAGGGAGGCGAGATAAAATCTGCCATTGGCGATATAAACTATTTGAAGTTTCTTTTTCTATTACAGACATAAGCGTAATAAATCTATATCCAATTGCTTTGGTGACACCACAATAAAAAAACTTTACACATTTAGCAAGTTTGTCAGATTCAGTTTGTGGCTACCGTTACAATCAATGTTAAAATTTAGAAGACAGTTATAACAATTAAAGCCAATAAGTATTATAGATATATAAGTGGCACTGAAATTGCTTATTTAAAAATGAAATATAGATAAATGATAAGACGAGGTTGCTATGTCAGAACAAGAGAAAGACCTACAAACTGATATTGATTATTTTTTACAAGACCAAGCGGCCAATGCACTACTCAACCAGACTTCATTTATACAAAGTATTTCTGTTCAGACAAATTTATTTGAACAGCTCAAGTCTCAGTTTTTTAATGAGATGTTAGATGATGTGACGTCAAATGGGGCGGCTTCTAAAAAAATTGAGCAATGGTTGAGTATTCGTACCTTAGATGAGCTTAAGCAATTAAATGCTCAGGCCAAACAACATTTTCTTTATCATGGCATTACTTTTAATGTATATGGTGATAAAGAAGGTGCAGAACGGACCATCCCTTTTGATTTAATTCCAAGAGTAATTGAAAAAAAACAATGGGAAAAAATTGCAGCAGGCTGTGCGCAGCGAGTTAAAGCTTTAAATTACTTTTTAGATGATATTTATCATGGACAACATATTTTGAAGGAGAAATTAATTCCAGAGAACCAGATTGTTTGTCATGAGGCTTTTCAGCCACATATGCTCAAGCATTCACTTAAAGGTAAAATTTATTCTCAAATTAGTGGCATAGATATTATTCGTGATGGTGATGGGGAGTTTTTTGTACTAGAAGATAACCTAAGAACACCTTCTGGCGTGTCATATATGATTGAAAGTAGAAATATTAGTCAACAACTCATGCCTGAACTTTGTGCTGCCAATAATTTACAAGGAATTGAACATTATCCAAGTTTATTAAAAGAAATACTTCAAGAAAATTCAGAAGTTGATCAACCCTTTATTGTGGTCTTAACGCCAGGACGTTTTAACAGTGCTTATTATGAGCATGCTTTTTTAGCGCGTGAAATGGATGTACCACTGGTTACTAACCGAGATTTATTTGTAGAACGTGATCAAGTTTTTGTTAAAACGATTCGAGGGCGCCAGAAAGTTGATGTGATTTATCGACGTTTAGATGACGATTTCTTAGATCCACTTACATTTCGACCTGATAGTGCTCTTGGGGTGGCAGGGCTTATGTCTGCTTATTTACAGAAAAATGTAGTTATTGCCAATGCACCAGGTACTGGGGTAGCTGACGATAAATCGATTTATCCATATGTTGATCAGATGATTCAGTATTATTTGGGAGAAACACCAGTTTTAAAGAATGTACCTACTTATCAATGTCGAGAAAAAGAACATTTAGATTATGTACTCACTCATATTGACCAATTAGTAATTAAAGAGGCTCAGGGGTCTGGCGGTTATGGCATGTTAATTGGACCTAAAGCGAGCTCATGTGAAATTGATGAATTTAGAAAAAAACTGATTGCTACACCGCATGAATATATTGCACAGCCAACATTGGCTTTATCTGTTGCACCGACTTTAACAACATCAGGAGTGGCTGAACGTCACATTGACCTACGACCGTTTGTATTGAGTTCTCCTTATCGTACTGAAATTGTGCCCGGAGGCTTAACACGAGTAGCTATGCAGGCAGGATCTTTAGTCGTAAATTCCTCACAAGGAGGGGGTATTAAAGATACATGGGTCGTTGAGACATTACATTCCTAATAATTGGTTAAAGAGGAAATTTATGGTTTTACTCAATTCGAGTGCGCACCACATTTATTGGTTGGGCCGTTATTTAATGCGGATTAAATTTGCTGTATCACACTTGCCATTTACAAATGATGACAAAGCAAGTCAATTTGCATCAGCATTTGGGCTGTTTATTGATCAAGCGGAATTACTGAATTGCTATATGTTAGATACTCAACAAACATATTCGTTACTGAACCAGTTTGCTATTGCCAAAGATAATATACATGAATTAAGAGGAATATTATCTTCTAGCGCGTATGCGGAATTGAATCATGCAATTAAGTCTATTCAAGCTAATCCTGATTCATTAAATCAGGCTTTAGATAAATGTAATCAAATACTTAGTGCTGAACATGAGGATATTGCACTCTTTCTGCAATTAGGGCAAAAGATAGAACAATTCGATATACAACTACGTTTTCAACAAGACCTTACAGGACTTTTACAAGATCTGGAAAAATTACTCAAACGACATAATGACTTAGGGTGGGATAAATTAAATGAAGTGTGGACATTGTTGAAAGATCATCCAAATTGGGAGGGTTACTATAATTTCACACAGCAGTTGGAATATATGTTCGAGGCATAATTATGAAACTGATGATCAATCATCAAACGCATTATCACTATACTGAAACTGCTAAAAACAGTATTCAGTATATTAAAATGATGCCTCAAACATCATTACATCAGCATGTCTTGAATTGGGCAATCAGTGTGCCTGGTGATAAAACGCTCAAAAGGGATATCTTTAATAATATTTGGTTAACGGCTACTCAGCGCTATGAGTATCAGCATTTAACTTTTATGGCACAAGGGATTGTCGAGCTTCTTAATACAGAAATAGGTGGAGTAAATGTACCTATACCTATGAACCTATTTCTTCAAAATACAGAAGCCACAAAATATGATGCTGAAATGTTGGATTTTGCTCGGAGAATTGTAACGGTAAAAGATCGAAAACATATTGCTTTACTCAGCGAAAATATTTTGCAAAAGATGCCTTATCAACCAGATAGTACCTCTGTTCATGCAATTGCTACAGAGTGTTTTCATGCAGGACAGGGGGTATGTCAAGATCATGCACATGTTTTAATTGCTATGTGCCGTGCGTTACAATTACCAGCACGTTATGTCTCTGGCTATCTATTTGATCATAATTTCCCCCACCTTGCCAGTCACGCTTGGGCGGAGGTATTTTTAGATAATCAGTGGTATTGTTTTGATGTAAGCAATCAATTGTTTACACCAATGCATCATATTTATCTTGCTGTTGGTCGAGACTATCTTGATGTTGCACCGATTAGAGGTGTGAGAGAAAAGGGTGGCGTTGAAAATATGATGTCTGTGGTTCAAGTGTTGGCCTGTTGAATGTGAAGAGAGCGAAATGACCTATTGTTGTGCACTGAGATTAGAGCAGGGTTTGGTGTTTATAAGTGATACTCGAACTAATGCAGGGGTCGATCATATTTCTGTATTTCGTAAACTTCATACTTTTGGTGTGACGGGTGAGCGGTTTATTGCTTTGCAAACAGCAGGTAATTTAGCAACCACACAAGCAGTTATTGGGCATTTGCAAAATGCCCTTACTTTGCAACAAGAGCCTAACTTATATAGCATTAACACAATGTTTGAAGTAGCTGATCTAGTTGGTAAGACTTTAAAAAATGTTTTAGAGGATATTAGCTCAGATACGCAAGAACAAATGAATTACGCCTGTAGTATTTTGGTGGGTGGACAAATTAAAGGCGGTGATATGCAGCTTTATAATGTTTATCCACAGGGTAATTTTATTTGTGCAACAACAGATACGCCTTACTTTCAAATTGGTGAAAGTAAATATGGTAAGCCTATTTTAGATCGTGCTTTATATTATGCAATGCCGTTAGATGATGCACTGCGCTGTAGCTTAATTTCGTTTGACTCGACTTTGCGTTCTAATGTTTCAGTAGGTTTACCTTTAGATGCACTAGTCTATACTAAAGATAGTTTTGTAATCCCTATGGGTAAGCGAATTAGTGAAGATGATGCCTATTTTTCACAAATAAGCCATCAGTGGTCAGATACTTTACGCCGTGGGCTGCAAGAAATGCCAAAACCTACCGATGATTATTGGCGTTAAAAATTACTTTAAATAAAAAAATCCAAGCAAAAGCTTGGATTTTTTTATTAAATTATTAAGTGCTTTGGCGGACTGGTCGGGTACTTAAGCGGCAAAGTAATTCATAACCAATTGTGCCATTTGCATCGGCAACATCATCCACTAAACGATGTTTACCCCAAAGTTCAACTTGAGTACCGAGTTTTACTTGGGTATTTGTGACATCAATTGCAATCATATCCATACTAACTCGCCCTACAACTGGGCAAGGTTTGCCATCAACAGCGACAAAATTTTGCTTAATGTAAGCTCGTGGATAACCATCACCATAACCAATAGAAACTATAGCGATATTCATAGCCTGTTGAGCGCAAAAAGTAGAACCATAACCAATATGTTCACCAGCTTGAATGTGGTTTAGTGCAATAATTTCTGCTTTGAACGTCATGACTGGTTTTAAATCAAGCTCATGTACTGTTTTGTCTGCAAAAGGTGACGCACCGTAGAGCATAACTCCTGGTCGAACATAGTCGAAATTTAGCTCTGGCCATTTAAAAATAGCAGCTGAATTGCAACAAGAAGCTAAAATTGGATCACAAGCTTGTTTAATATGTAAAAATTGCTGCTTTTGTTGTTCATTTAATGGGTGATCAACATCTGCATTTGCAAAATGCATGGCAAGTACACAAGTAAAGCCCTCAGACTTTAAGGTTTTAATCACTTCAATAATGTCTGGGTTTTTAAAACCTAAGCGGTTCATACCACTATTAAGCTTAACCCATACTTTTAAATTTTGAGCGATATAGGCTTGTTTGTGCTTAATTAACCATTCAAATTGTTGTTGATGGTGAATGATACATTCAAATTTCTGTTCAATTGCGATGAGCATTTCATCTTCGGAAAACACCCCCTCAATTAAAGTAACGGGTTGTTTGAATCCAAGTTGGCGAATTTCCAGCCCTTCTTGTAGACAGGCGACACCAAAGGCATCTGAGGCATTTAAGGCTGCTAAACAGTCTTTGACTCCATGTCCGTAAGCATTGGCTTTGACCATGCTTACGATTTTTGAATTTGCTGCGAGTTGTTTGACACGGTTTAAATTATATTGAAGCGCTTGGCGATCAATATAAACTGTTGCTTGACGCACCCTCATTTACTCCTTTGGGCTAGAGATAGAGCTTATTCTTCATCATCATATTGGCTGTAATACTCAGGAGAGAGATTACTAAATCGAGTATATTGACCTTCAAAGGCAAGACGGACAGTACCAATAGGACCGTTACGTTGTTTACCAATAATAATTTCCGCAGTGCCAGCTTCTTTAGATTCTTTGTTATAAACTTCATCACGATAAATAAACATGATTAAGTCGGCATCCTGCTCAATCGCACCGGATTCACGTAAGTCAGACATTACTGGGCGTTTGTTTGGACGGTTCTCTAGACTTCGGTTAAGCTGGGAAAGTGCAATAACAGGGCATTGCATTTCTTTAGCCAATGCTTTTAAGCTACGTGAAATTTCCGAGATCTCACCCACACGGTTATCGCCCATACCTGGAACTTTCATAAGCTGTAAATAGTCGACCATGATACAGCCGATTTTTCCATCATGCATTTTGGCAACGCGGCGAGCACGAGCACGAAGTTCGGTTGGGGGGAGTGCAGAAGAATCATCGATATATAAATGCATTTGTTGAAGTTGCAGAATGGTACCAGTAACTTTAGTCCATTCATCAGCATCTAGGTTACCTGAACGTAAATGTCCTTGGTGAACTTTACCCATTGCTGAAATAAGACGCATAGCGATTGAGTCAGCTGGCATCTCCATAGAAAATACGAGAGCAGGAAGCTTATTGTATTGCAAGACGCTTTCAACCAAGTTCATTGCAAAGGTGGTTTTACCCATAGATGGACGTGCTGCGACAATAATTAAATCACCAGCTTGCATACCGGAAGTTTTATTATCAAGCTCTAAGAAGCCTGTGGTTAAGCCTGTAATATTTCCATCGAGTTTTGAAAGCTCATCAAGTTTGCTAATAACATCAGCAGTTACAGAGCTAATTGCTTTAGGACCAGAATCTTTCTTATTGTTATTATGCTGTTCTGCCAAAGAGAAAATACTGGTTTCAGCTAAATCTAAAATTTCACTCACACCACGACCTTTTGTGTCATAAGCATTTTGTAAAATTTCAGTACTGACTTTAATCATGCTGCGCAGCGTAGAAAATTCTTTAATTTTCGTCGCATAAGTTTCAAGGTTATAAAAACTTGACGGTGAATCAGCCATAAGCTGCATCAAATATTCTTCACCACCAATTGCATTGAGTAAATTTTGTTTTAATAACCAATCATTGACTAAAACTGCGTCATATGGGGAATTTTCCTGTGCTAATTTTTCAATTGCACGATAAATATATTTATGACGAGTGGCATAAAAATCATTTTCTTTGAGTAAATCGCTGACTTGTTCAAAAGATTCAGCAACTGTCATCAGCGCAGCAAGCACAGCTTGCTCAATGGCTAAATTGTGTGGGGGAGTGCGAAACTCTTTAAGTTGGCCTGATTCACTCGTCTTATTTTCTGTTGATGGTGAAGGGGTTAAAGAAGTGGCATTCGCCTGAGACATAATTAGACCTGATGATAAAATGTGTTTTTAAGCCGAGAACTATCTTAAAACAAAACTAAATAAACTACCTAATTAAAAAACCAATTAAACTAAAGAACTGATCAGGAATTAATATATCTAATTTTATTTCATAAATTTAAGAGATAAAAAAAGAGCATGCGTAAGCATGCTCTTTTTTTGATGAGAAATTACTCAGATACGATAGTAACGAGAACTTCTGCAACAACATCATGATGCAATTGGATTGCGATGTTGAATTCACCAGTGTGACGAAGCGCACCGTTTGGTAAGCGAACTTCTGCACGGTCAACTGTAAGACCAGCATTCGTTAACGCGTCAGCGATGTCACGAGTACCGATAGAACCGAAGAGTTTACCTTCGTCACCAGCTTTAGCAGTGATAACGATGTTAACTTCATTCAATTGTTCAGCACGTGCTTGAGCAGCAGCTAAAATTTCAGCTTCTTGCTTCTCAAGTTCAGCACGACGAGCTTCAAAAGCAGCAGTGTTAGCTTCAGTAGCTGCAACTGCTTTACCTTGAGGGATAAGGAAGTTACGGCCGTAACCAGCTTTAACTGATACTTTATCGCCTAATTTACCAAGGTTCTTAATGCGTTGTAATAAGATAACGTCCACAGATCACCTCACTTATGGTTGTCAGTGTACGGAATCAAAGACAAATAGCGAGCTTGTTTGATAGCAAGTGCTAATTGACGTTGATAACGAGCTTTAGTACCAGTGATACGGCTAGGAACAATCTTGCCGTTTTCAGTGATGTACTGTTTTAAAGTGTCGATATCTTTGTAGTCGATGTACGCAACATTCTCAGCTGTAAAGCGGCAGAACTTGCGACGACGGTAAAAACGTGCCATTGATGTTCTCCTTATTCAGCTTCTTGAGCAACTTGCTGTGCTTCTTCGCGTTGAGCTTTACGCGCACGCTTTTCTTCAGCACTCTTAGCAAGCAATGACTCTTCAGTGATTGCGTGTTCACGACGAATGATAAGGTTACGAATGATCGCGTCGTTATAACGGAATAATTCTTCTAACTCATCAAGCGTAGCTTGACCACATTCAACATTCATAAGAATGTAGTGCGCTTTGTGGATTTTGTTAATTGGGTAAGCCAATTGACGACGGCCCCAATCTTCTAAACGGTGAATTTGACCTTCAGCTTCTTTGATCTGAGAGATATAGCGTTCAACCATACCTACAACTTGATCGCTTTGATCTGGGTGTACCAAAAGTACGATTTCGTAATGACGCATTGTCAGCTCCTTACGGTTTAAACAGCCCCTAAAAAATTAGAAGCAAGGAGTCATAGCTAAAATATAATATAAATAGCTACGTCGCATAAAATGCGAAGGCTGAATTATAGGTAAAAATTAGACTAAAAACAAATCTTTTGATAAGAAATATGAAAACTTGTTTTAGAGGAGGAAATCCTCCCTTAATTAAAAGAGAGGAAGATTTGGAGCAGGGGATTGATAGGTAAAGCTAAAACTCAAACTTAACAAAGTAATTAAGATTACTGAGTAAAGAAAAAAACGCTTAGCCCAAAGTTGGTCGTTTTCAGCTTTAAATCCAATAATTGATAAATAAAACCAATATGCAGTCAAAGCATTAAAGGTAATTAAAAAGAATACATTGGTATAGCCAAAACAATATAATCCATTTAAAACAGCTGCAAATAAAAGGATATATATTACACATTCAATCTTCGTACGATAAACAGAACGTGCGACAGGCAAAATTGGAATTCCCGCATTTTTGTAATCGTCAAAACGATAAATTGCAATTGCCCAAGAGTGGGGCATTTGCCATAAAGCGTATGCTAAAAACAAAAGCAAGGCTGCTACATCAAATTGATGAGTTACTGCTGTGTAACCAATAACAGGAGGACTCGCTCCGGAAATACTACCAATGACGGTTTGATGGATTGAGGTACGTTTGGTCCACAAACTATAGAAACCGACATAGACAACAAAACCAATTATTGCAAATAAAAATGCATAACCATTTATACCAAACCACAAGATGCTAAAACCAATTAACCCAAGTACGAATGCATATATAAGTGCAACAGTAGGAGAGATGGTTTTTTTGACAAGTGCGCGGTTTTGAGTGCGCTGCATTTTTGTATCAATATCTTGATCTATGACATTATTGACAACACAACCTGAAGCAACAACTAAAGTTGTGCCAATGAGGGTGAGTAATAATAATAAGATGTCTATAGAGCCTTGGGCGGCTAAGAAGAAGCCGCCCAAGGTGGTAATGAAATTACCGAAGAGAATTCCTGGTTTAGTTAGGAATAAATACTTTTTCAACATGACAATCAGTTTAGATCATCATATTGTAGTGAAGGTAATTCATAATCCACACAGAACCGATTAGAAGTACAGCGATACATAGGATTGTGTAGATAAATGCAATCATATTCCAGCGTTGTTCAGATGATGTATTCATGTGTAGGAAGTACACAAGTTGTACAAGAACCTGAGCAATGGCTGTGATAGCAATTACTGTAACTAAGAGACCACGACTGAAACCACCCGCCATCACCATCCCGAATGGGATGATGGTGAGGATAACAGAGAGGATAAATCCAACAGTGTATTGCTTAAAGTTACCGTGTGACGCACCTGAAGCATTATGCTCATGACTACTCATTAGAGAACTCCCAGTAAGTAAACGACGCTGAATACACAGATCCAAACGATGTCAAGGAAGTGCCAGAACAAGCTTAAGCAAGCAAGACGACGTGTATTCGGTAAAGTCAAACCTTTGGTCTTGATTTGATACATCAATACTAACATCCACACTAAACCAGAGGTTACGTGGATACCGTGTGTACCAACCAAGGTAAAGAAAGACGACAAGAATGCACTATGAGTTGGGCCGTGACCTTCTTCTACAAGGTGATGGAATTCATAGAGTTCCATCCCGATGAAGGTTGCACCAAAAAGGAATGTAATGAATAACCAAGTGATAACTTGATTTACATTCTTTTTATAAGATGCAAGTACGGCAAAACCGAATGTTACCGATGAAATCAATAAGGCAAATGTTTCAGTTAACACGTAGCTTAATGAATTATGGAACAAGTCATATGCACTTGGAGTTCCTGCTGGAACATGACTGTTTAATACAGCGAACGCAATGAAGAGTGATCCGAAAAGAATCAAGTCACTCATCAAGTATGTCCAGAAACCAAAGACCGTTAAGTCTGTATCATCATGTTCATGATGACCATCGTGGCCGTGGTTGTCGTGATGAAGTACTTCAGCCATTTCCTTAGTCCTTCTTCAAGTGTTTTTCAAGTAAAGCATAGCGTTCGTTTTCAATACGCTCAACTTCAGCAGCTGGAACATAGTAATCAACATTCTTAGTGAATGAGCTTACGATCAAGCTAATAACAGCTGAAACGAATGAAACAACAACGAGCCACCAAACATGCCAAATGAGTGCAAAGCCAAGAATAGTAATGAACATTGCAATGACAAAACCAGCAGCACGATCAGTCGGCATGTGGATGTCTTCATATTTAGTGTTACGTGCGTATGCTACACCATTTTCTTTGTCAGTCCAGAAACGGTCAACACCGCTTGCATCTGGTTCATGTGCAAAGTTATAGAATGGAGCAGGGGAAGAAGTTGCCCACTCAAGCGTACGTGCATCCCATGGATCGCCTGTAAGGTCCATGTTGTCCTTGCGTTGTAAGAAACCAACGATGATTTGCATTAAGAAACATGCAATACCAATCGCAACAAGAACGGCACCAAATAATGCAATCGCAAGGTATGGGTCCCACTGAGGGTTATCATATGTATTCAAGCGGCGAGTCATACCCATGAAACCAAGGATATAAAGTGGCATGAATGCAAAATAGAAACCGAAGAACCAGAACCAGAATGCAGCTTTACCCCATGCTTCATTGAGCTTCCAACCAAACATTTTTGGCCAGTAGTAAATGATGCCGGCAAACATACCAAACACCACACCACCAATAATTACGTTATGGAAGTGAGCGATCAAGAATAATGAGTTGTGTACAAGGAAGTCCGCAGGTGGAACAGCCATAAGTACACCAGTTAAACCACCAATACCGAATGTTATAAGGAAGCCAAGCGTCCATAACATTGGGGTAGTAAAGGTAATGCGGCCCTTATACATAGTGAATAACCACGAGAAGATTTTCACACCAGTAGGAATCGCAATAACCATGGTCATGATACCGAAGAACGCGTTAACGTTCGCACCAGCACCCATGGTGAAGAAGTGGTGAAGCCATACAACAAACGCAAGAACAGTAATCGCGATAGTTGCATACACCATAGACTTATAACCGAACAACGCTTTACGAGAGAAGGTTGCAACGATTTCTGAGTATAGACCAAATGCTGGTAATACCAAGATATATACTTCAGGGTGACCCCATGTCCAGATCAAGTTCACGTAAAGCATTGGGCTACCGCCAAGCTCGTTTGTGAAGAAATGGAAACCGAAGTAACGGTCTAGTGTAAGCATTGCAAGTGTACCTGTTAATACAGGGAATGATGCAATGATTAGTACAGCCGTACAAAGCGAAGTCCATGTGAAAATAGGCATGTCCATTAATTTCATGCCAGGTGCACGCATTTTGATGATGGTAACGAAGAAGTTAACACCAGATAAAAGTGTACCTAGACCAGAAACCTGAAGTGCCCAGATATAGTAGTCAACACCTACACCAGGAGAATATTGAATACCAGATAGAGGAGGATAAGCCATCCAACCAGTTGCAGCAAATTCACCTAATACAAGTGAAAGCATCATTAAACCAGCAGCACCAGCGAATAACCAGAAGCTTAAAGAGTTTAATAATGGGAAAGCAACGTCGCGAGCACCAATCTGTAAAGGTACAGAGATGTTCATCATACCTACAACGAGACCCATTGCTACGAAGAAGATCATGATAACACCGTGTGCGGTGAAGATCTGGTCGTAGTGGTCGGGGTGTAGATAACCTTCGCCGCCGCCTTTAGCGAGGAAAAGTTGTAAACGCATCATAATCGCATCGGCGAAACCACGCAAAAGCATGACGACAGATACGAGGATATACATGATACCAATCTTTTTATGGTCTACAGTAATAAACCACTCGTTCCACAAATATCCCCATTTTTTGAAATAGGTGATACCGCCAAGCACTGCAATTGCACCAATTGCCATAAGGACCATGGTGACAAGTACGATTGGCTCTGTCGGGATAGAGTCCCAACCCAGTTTACCAAAAATCATATCCATGTCTTATTCCCCTTGAGCAGCGTGTTCAGCTGCAGCATGAGTGTCAGCTGTTGCATGTGCAGCAGAGTGGTCAGCACCATGATAGTTACTCATATAACGGTTGATAATTGTTTCAAACAATTTTGGTTCAACTGAAGAGTAGTAAGTCACAGGGTGTGGCTTAGTCGGGAACGGTTTCATCGCTTCTGCTTTAGCAAGCGCTTCTTGATCACCAGCAGCTTTAGCACGATTCACTAAATGCTCGATTTGGTGCTTAGAACGGTCGCCATCACGTAAGGTTGCCAATTCAGCTTGGTCAAGCGTAGTTTTTTGAACTGCTTCTGGATTAATAGTCGAACCATTACCTGCTTTAACAGCTGCTACCCATTCGTTAAATTGTTGCTCTGTAACACTGTGCGCTTTGAAACGCATTTGAGAGAAACCATAGCCTGAGTAGTTAGAAGAGAAACCACGATATACACCAGTTTCATTTGCTAACAAATGAAGGTGAGTTTGCATACCTGCCATTGCGTAAATCTGACCACCTAACTGTGGAATGAAGAATGAGTTCATTGTGAAGTTAGAAGTGATTTTGAAACTTAACGGAGTTTTCTCTGGGAAACGTACTTCGTTAACAGTCGCAATGTTTTGTTCAGGATAAATAAAGATCCATTTGAACTGTTCAGCAACAACCTGAATAGTTAAAGGTGCTTTATCTGATTCTAAAGGACGGTATGGGTCATACTTGTGGGAACCCCACCAAGTTAACCAAGCTAAAATACCAATAATAATGACAGGGATACCCCATACTACAACTTCAATTGCAGTTGAGTGTGCCCATGTAGGTTTATAGTCTGCATCTTTATTTGACGCACGATATTTCCAACCAAACCATAATGCCATGATGATTGATGGAATCACCACAAGTAACATTAAATAGATCGCAGTCATCATAAGGTCACTTTGACCTTGACCAACTGGACCTTTAGAGTTTAGAAGTACCATATCACCACCACACCCAGTCAAAAGTGCGGCAAGCGTTGATAAAGACAATACAGCTAAAATCGTTTGTCTCATTTTACAACCTCGGTGAAGAGTCCCATTCCCTAATTAAATATGGGATAGCGATTAAAGTGTCGCATGATTGAGAACGCTAGTCTTAAAGTTTAGACTTCTCAATCATGTGACACCGCTACGTTGTAGGGCATTATGCCTCATATCGACAAACTAAGCTACACATAAAGCAGCTTGAAATAATTGTTTTAAAACCCGATTTTTTTTGTAGGGTATTGAATCTAGATAGAGCTTTTATTTAAATATCAACTCCCTATAGAAAAAAGGAGGTGGGGTGCCTCCTTTTTTTAGACTTTAAATGAATGAGTCATTCACACTCGTTTGATCACTTTTGTTCTTGCAATTTTGTCATGCAGAGCTTGCCTTTTTTGCCCTAATGCAAAAGCATAGTCAATAATTGTACTAATAGGCATAAACAGTAAATTTAAGATAATGAAAACGATACTTCTTAATAAGAAGATGCGCGTTAGATTCACTTTACTATTGGTTTCGGCATCAACAATTCTAATACCAACAATTTTTTTGCCAATACTTTGCCCAAATTTGGTCAATAAAAAAGCTTGAATGATGAGCATTATTACTGCATAAAGCAACATTGTATGCCATGCTTCAATTGGTATTAGTGTAAAAAGCTGCTGTTGAAGTTCAGCTGCTTTAGTTGATGCAACTTCTGCAGATTGCATCTGTTTTTGTAACTCAAAAAGTTGTTTATATTGAGCTTCGTTAAAGAAAAATGAAGGTATAGCTGCAATAGGAAGCCAAAGTAATAAATCAATAATTTTTGCAAGAGCACGAGATGAAATTGAAGCAAGTTCATGTGTTTTGGTTTCTACACGAATTTGCTGAATTGTCTCATTGTAAGGCGTGTTTGTATTTGCTGAAAAAGCAGAATAACCCGTAGGCTGATATACAAGTTTACCTTGGGTTAATTCTCCTAAAGCTTTCCACTCTGTCATGCCTTCATGCCAAGCTAAATCAGTCAACAAAACTTGTTGGCTTGCCAACATTTGATTTAGTTGTTCTAAGGTATAAGGCCCAGCTTGTTGATTATTACGTGCCAAGTAAATTTGCATAAGTAAAAATTCTCTATTCTAAAGATGAAAAAAGACCCACGGATGGGTCTTTTTCTATAACAAATTAGATTTGCTTGATTTTTTCTTCAGCTAGGAAGAACCATGTATCTAAAACCGAGTCAGGGTTAAGCGAAACTGATTCAATACCTTGTTCCATTAACCATTTTGCAAGATCAGGGTGGTCAGATGGTCCTTGACCACAGATACCAACATATTTACCTGCTTTACGACAAGCATGAATCGCCATAGAAAGAAGAGCTTTTACAGCAGCATCACGTTCATCAAATAGGTGAGAAACAATACCTGAGTCACGATCAAGACCAAGTGTTAACTGAGTTAAGTCATTAGAGCCGATAGAGAAGCCATCGAAATGTTCAAGGAATTGTTCAGCTAACAATGCATTAGTTGGTAATTCACACATCATGATAACTTTTAAGCCGTTTTCACCACGTTTCAAGCCGTTTTGAGCAAGTAACTCAATCACACGTTTTGCTTCAGACACGGTACGTACGAAAGGAATCATGATTTGGATATTCGTTAGACCCATTTCATCACGAACTTTCTTAAGTGCGCGACATTCGAGCTCGAAGCAGTCACGGAAGTTGTCAGAAACATAACGGCTTGCACCACGGAAGCCAAGCATTGGGTTTTCTTCTTCGGGCTCGTATAACTTACCACCAATTAAGTTTGCATATTCGTTTGACTTAAAGTCAGACATACGAACGATAACTGGCTTGTCACCAAATGCAGCAGCAAGTGTTGCAATACCTTCAACTAGCTTTTCAACATAGAATTCTACAGGTGATGCATAACCAGCTGTGCGGGTCATTACGGCAGCACGAGTTTCACGAGGTAAGCTTTCAATGTTAAGAAGAGCTTTAGGATGTACACCGATCATGCGGTTAATAATGAATTCTAAACGAGCAAGACCAATACCTTCATTTGGAATTTGAGCAAAGTCAAAGGCACGGTCAGGGTTACCTACGTTCATCATGATTTTGAATGAAAGCTTAGGCATAGATTCAATAGAGTTACGTTGAACTTCAAAATCTAATGCACCTTCGTAGATGAAACCAGTATCACCTTCAGCACAAGAAACAGTAACTTCTTGACCATCAGTTAATACTTCAGTTGCGTTACCACAACCAACAATTGCCGGTACACCAAGTTCGCGGGCAATAATTGCAGCGTGACAAGTACGGCCACCACGGTTTGTGATAATAGCAGCAGCACGTTTCATTACTGGTTCCCAATCAGGGTCAGTCATGTCTGATACAAGTACGTCACCGTCTTGTACTTTATCCATTTCTTTAATTGAGTTAACAATGCGAACCTTACCAGAGCCGATACGTTGACCAATTGAACGACCTTCACAAAGTACGGTACCTTTTTGCTTGAGCAGGTAGCGTTCCATTGTGCCGACATTCTGACGACTCTTTACCGTTTCCGGACGAGCTTGAACAATATAGATTTGACCGTCGTCACCATCTTTTGCCCACTCGATATCCATTGGAGCACCATAGTGCTGTTCAATAATAAGCGCTTGCTTAGCTAACTCTTGTAATTCGTGATCATTTAATGCGAATTGTTGACGCTCTTGTTTTTCAACGTCTACAACAACAACTGATTTACCTGCCGAGCCTTCTTCGCCATAAATCATTTTCTGGTGTTTAGAGCCGAGGTTACGGCGTAATACCGCATGTTTACCCGCATTTAATAATGGTTTAGAGAGGTAGAATTCGTCAGGGTTAACAGCACCTTGTACTACCATTTCACCTAAACCGTAAGATGCAGTAATAAATACGACTTCACGAAAACCAGATTCTGTATCAAGGGTGAACATTACACCAGCAGCACCAGTTTCAGAACGAACCATACGCTGAACACCCGCAGAAAGTGCAACAACGTCATGATCAAAACCTTGATGCACACGGTAAGAAATTGCACGGTCATTATATAAAGAAGCAAATACTTCTTTGATAGCGATAAGTACGTTATCAATACCGCGAATATTCAAGAAAGTTTCTTGCTGACCCGCGAAAGATGCATCTGGTAAATCTTCAGCAGTTGCAGATGAACGAACGGCAACCGCGATATCAGGATTACCGTTAGAAAGTGTTGTAAAAGCGGCGCGAATTTCTTGTTCTAAGGCTGCAGTGAGTGGAGTCTCTACAATCCATTGACGAATTTTAGCGCCTGTTTCTGCAAGTGCATTTACATCATCAACGTTAAGCTCTGCAAGTTCTGCTTGAATTCGAGCGTTAAGACCGCTTTGGTCTAAGAACTCACGATAGGCCTCAGCAGTTGTTGCAAAACCACCAGGTACCGATACACCAGCATTTGATAAATGGCTGATCATTTCACCCAAAGATGAGTTTTTCCCACCTACGAGTTCGACATCGTGTTTCCCTAATTTTTCTAGACCGATTACGCGCGCTTCCAAAGTTTTCACTCCACTTTTGCAGTATTAATGTCTATCTTGGCATGAAATTAAAAAAATAAAGTGCTTAGTTGAGAATTTTACTAAGCGACAGTCATGTAAGATCAGTTTACTATAAAGATTATATAGCACTAAGACAAATGTTTAAGGAGAATTTTAATGTCAGAAAGTAAACAGTATAAGCGGAGTGTTTTTTTTATTTCTGATGGAACTGCAATTACTGCCGAGACTCTTGGACATTCGTTATTAGCCCAATTTCCTAATGTAGATTTTGATATTCATATTATGCCTTATATCACAACTGAAGAAGCCGCAATGGCGGTTGTGGTTGAGATTAATCAATGCCAAACCAGAGATGGATGTTTACCATTAGTATTTGATACTTTGGTTGATCCGCATGTACGAGAAATCATTAATACGGCGAAAGCGGTTAATTTAGATGTGTTTGAAGGATTGATTAGTAAGCTAGAGCAAGAATTAGGGACACCACCAACAACCTTAGTTGGACAAACACATGCAGTCACCGATTCTGAATATTATAAAGCCCGTATTGATGCTGTTCATTTCGCGCTTGATAACGATGATGGGGCACGTACTCGTCATTACGACAAAGCCGATTTAATTTTAATTGGAGTGTCTCGTTCTGGTAAGACACCGACTTCGATTTATCTATCTTTACAGTTTGGTATCCGGGTTGCTAACTATCCTTTAACTGAAGAAGATTTAGATGATAACCGTTTGCCGGCTGTACTCAGACAACACCGTAGCAAACTCTTTGGTTTAATGATTGACGCAGAACGTTTGGTTGCTATTCGAAGTGAGCGTAAAGCAAATAGTCGATATGCAAGTTTTAGTCAATGTCAAATGGAATTAAGAGCGATTGAAGGTATTTATATTTCTGAAGGAATTAAATATTTAAATGTAACGGAAATGTCAATTGAAGAGATTTCTACTCGTATTTTACAACTGACGGGCTTAAAACGTCGCATCGGTTAATTAAATCAATTGTTTATTTAAACCATTCAATTTGGTTGTTGTTGATATGAGCAAATTGAATGGTTTTAAAAATAAAACACAATAAAAATAAAAGTTTTAAATATAAAACGCTAAGTTAATAAATGGTTTCTAATTAGTTATCGGCACGTAGACTTTTTACATTGAGTTTGTGAGATAAAATTAGATTTTTGAAAAGAAATGTATTAGATAAAAGAAGAATAAAAAATCTAATTATTTATTTTTTCTAAACATTTTAAAAAATCAAAATTAATTTCTAAAATTTATAAAGTGATAATTAGATCACACTATTTGGTCTTTGTGAGATTAAATATTCAATTTTAATTATAATTTCTCATCTCGATATGGGACTATCCGATTCTCAAAATGCTAAAAAAATGTGTTTTTTCATTGGTATATCTCTTGCCAATTCATTTATATGCAGCTCAAGTTGATGTGTTGCGTGAGCAAGCTATTCAAAATTATAGAGCAGGACAAACGCAACAAGCTGTATCTCAACTAGATCAATTGTTAAAAAGCTATCCACATGATCAAAAATTACTTGCGGATTATTTGGTTATTATGTCCGGTGAAAAAAAGGATCTAATGAGTTTTACATATTTTTTGGAAAATATTAATTATGTGAATTTTCCAGAATATGCACAGCTGCCTTTAATTCAGAATTTCCGTGATTTTAAACATTTTAAAACTGCAATTGATTGGTCAAATAAGTTCAATATTCAAAAGTCAGTTGATGGACGTATTTTATTATCGGTTTTGTATGCTGAAGCTCAGGACACAGCAAATGCGAAAACTCAGTTATCGAACATCAATATTAAAGGTTTAACTGCTGATCAGTTGGTACGAGTCGCCTACGCTTACCGATTGTTAAATTTACCTGTAGATGCTCTAAATACAATTGAGCATGCTTATCAGCAAAAGCCAAAATCTTCATCAGTTTTACAAGAATATGTTTATGATTTAATCGCTGTAGGTGCATATAAAAAGGCCCAGCAATTATTACAGACAAGTGAAAAAAATGAGCAAATAGAGCAATTACAGCAGACTTTACTAGTCAGTGAGTTTTCTCAACATGTAAATAATGCAATTGCGCGTTATAAATATCTAAATCGTCAAGGTTTATCTGATACGGAAAGTTTCGCCGAATTAGACGCAGTGCTGGTGCAGGGTCAAAAAATGCAACAGCAGATGAAAACTACTGATCCTAACTATTTAAGATTTCATTACGATTATTTATATGCGTTAGATTTTAGAGGTCGGGCACAAGCAGTCTTAGATAACTTTACGAAGTTAAATGTTCCCCTTGAGAAATTACCAGCATATGTACGTCATGCAATTGCGGATAGTTATTTGACTGAGCAAAAACCAAAGCAGGCCGAGCTTACTTATAAAACACTTTTAACGGAAAAGAATTATGCAGATATGACCGTGTATACGGGGCTTTATTATTCTTATATCGAACAGGAAAAATATAAGGAAGCTGAACAGCTTTTGAGTGAAGTTGATCGGCTTATTCCGACTTATAAATATAGCCAAGCCAAAGGTGTAGATAAAGCTAGCCATCCTGATCGTGATGACTATATTGCTTTGCAAGGGATGCATTTAGCCTATGCCAATCATTTAGATCAAGCTGAAAAACATTTTAAAAAATTAGTAGAGCTTGCACCTGCAAATGAAAGTTTGGTGAATAACCTCGCACGTGTTGAGCGTTGGAGAGAAAAACCTTTACAGGCTAAAAAAACAATTTCTCGCTTAAATGGTTTAGATCCGGTCGCTAAAGATACGCGTATTAACCACATGCAAAATGCTCAAGCGTTAGGCGATATTCCAGAATGGCGCAAAAATACAGAAAACCTTTTGCAATATTATCCTGAAGATAGTGGAGTGATTAAAAGTCGAAAAGAGTTGGATGATCGTGATAGAGCAACCATCTCGCACTCGACCACTTGGGGGCAAAGTAAGGCAGATAATAGTGATGCTGTCAGTGGTCAAAATGGTTTAAAAGACCGTGAAATGGAGACGCGCCTTAATAGTCCGTGGATAAAAGATAATTATCGGTTATTTGCTTGGCATCAAGACCGTTACGGAGAATACCGTTTTGGTGATGTCCATAACCAGCGCTATGGTGTTGGTGCCGAGTGGCAAGCAAACCGTAAAGCATTGTCAGCGATTTTTTCGCAAAGTACAGATGGCGGACAAGCTGGTGTTCGTGTTGATTGGTCACAGTGGTTAAACGATCACTGGCAGTATCAATTGCAATATAACAGTCAGGCAGATATTCCGCTACAAGCTATTGATGCAGGAGAGGATGGTCAATCTTACCGAGCTGCTTTGACATGGCAAAAAGATGAATCTCGTCAGATTGGCGCAAGTTATGGTTTGACTGATATTAGTGATGGTAATAAACAACAAGAATTTTCAACTTTTTGGCGCGAAAAGTTATTTGATGCGCCGCACCATATGACATACGGCACCGTTCGTGGTTTTTACGGCAGTAACAGTCAAGATCAAACCGCTTATTTTAGTCCAAGTTCTCATTACAGCGCTGAGTTGAACTTAAGCCATGACTGGATAACCTGGCGTGAGTATGAGCGCTCATTTAAACAGCATTTTGAGGCTGGAGTAGGTCTATATAAACAGGCTGATTACTCGACTAAGCCAACCTATTCTTTGCAATACCAACACCAATGGCAGCTCTCACGGACTTGGCAACTTAATTATGGAGTGGGTTGGCAATATCACCCTTACGATGGACATGGTGAACAACATACCTATGGTATTTTCGGATTTGAAGGGCGTTTTTAATGAATAATTTATTGTCGAAAATGTTGAGCTGTGCTTTGGCTTCAACATTATTATCTCTGCAATGTGCATATGCCCAGATGGAAAAAGATTTACCAAAAAATAATACGGTGACTTTAGCTTTTCATGATGTCAGAGATGATGTTTTAAAAGAGGGAGACCGAGATATTTATGCGATTCAAACTAAAAATTTAGCACAATTCTTTGACTGGCTCAGTCAGTCTGACTGGAAGCCCATTCGCTTAAAAGATATTGAAGAGGCGCGTCAGAAGGGTAAGGAGCTACCTCATAACGCTATTCTATTAACTTTTGATGATGGTGCTTTAAGTAGTTACAGCCGTATATTTCCATTGCTCAAGCAATATCAGATTCCGGCGGTATTTGCGCTCCCGACCAGCTGGCTAAATGGTAATACAAAAGCTGGCTATGAGGCATATGGGCAAGGGAATTTGGTCAATTGGAAACAAGTTCGGGAAATGCAAGCATCTGGTTTAGCTGAGTTTGCAAGTCATAGTGACGATTTGCATCATGGCGTATTGGCTAACCCTCAAGGGAACGAACAACCTGCAGCAACTACTTATATGTATTTAAAATCACAAGCGCGTTATGAAACAGATCTTGAATATCAGCAACGTATTTTGAAAGATCTAAAAAAATCTCATGATGTGTTGAAAAACGAGTTAGGCGTGGAATCTAAAGCGATTGTATGGCCTTATGGCGCTGTAAATCAGCAATTAGAAAAACTAGCTCAGCAAGCGGGTTTCACTTTTTCTTTTAGCCTAGGACGTGATGGGATAAATCAGATTAATGATCTGACGTTTAAACGTACACTCATGGTTGATAATTCTACAGCTGAACAATTGTCTGAGACATTACTTAGTATTTTGAACTCTGCAGATAAAGATTTATATAAGCAACCAAAACATTTTGTGAGTATGGATTTAAAACAATTATCTGCTTCAACCAATACTCAGTCAGATCAAAAACTAGGGGTACTGTTATCCAATCTCTATAGCTTAAAAAACAATACACTGGTATTGAAGCCTTTAGATGATCAGGACGGAGATGGGCAATATGATGCTGCTTATTTTCCAACAACTCAATTACCCATTAAGCAAGATATTTTAAACCGTAGTTTATGGCAGGCGCAAACTCGTGCAGGGCAGGCGGTGATTTTAGAATTGCCCGCATATCCGCAAAAAAATAAACCGTTTTTAGTGGCAGACCTAGCCAAAGATATTGCACGTTTCAATAGTAATTTAAGTGGTATCCAACTCAATGCAGGAAACTCTCTAAATTGTGCAATGCAAAGTGTAACTCTAAAAGAAAACGGCTGTGTTGAACAAGTAAAGCAATTGGCACAAGTAAGTCAACTGACTCAAAGTGCTGTAAAGCCTTATTTAAATATGAGTAATCAGGCTCAGTTTAGTTTATTGCTGACACCTGATTTGGAGCATATTGAAAATTTACCAGTGCTTTTAAAATCACTATTAAGCCAACATGATTTAGTGAATCTAAAATTTAATATTGTGGGCAAGCAAAAACAATTTAAACAAGTCTTAGAACGTTTAAATACGCTTGATAAGCAATATAAGCAAAGAATTATGCTGACTTTGGTATTGCCAGAAAATGACCAGCAAAATGCTTGGCAAGAAGTACAACAGGGACTTTTTGATATTCAGCGTATAGGTATTCAAAAATTTGGTGTTGATGGCTATAACACCGAAAATGCAAAAGATGTCCACCAATACTTATATAACCCGCTCAGTTTAAATTCGAGTTCGGTGATGTATCAGCCTTTTGCCGGTCTCGCGACTGAGGGGAAAAAGTAATGAGAGTATTACTCGATATTCTATTTGCTTTTGCCTTTTTATATCCGCTACTTATGGCTTGGACTTGGATGGTAGGGGGGCTCTGGTTTTTCTTTAAACGGGAATATCATGAACAGCAGTTACCTGAACCTTCAAATGAAGGGTGCAGCATTATTATTCCTTGCTTTAATGAAGAAGCTCAGGTGCGGCAGACTATTCGCTATGCCTTGCAAACAAAATACCCAAATTTTGAAGTTATTGCTGTCAATGACGGTAGCAGTGACCGAACTGCAGAAATTCTTGATGAACTGGCGGCTCAGGATGCTCGATTACGGGTCGTACACTTGGCAGAAAACCAGGGTAAGGCAGTAGCTTTAAGATCGGGTGTATTGGTAAGTAAATACGAATATTTAGTTTGTATTGATGGGGATGCTTTGCTGCATCCACATGCTGTTCTTTGGCTCATGCAACCCTTTCTAAACTTCCCACGAATTGGTGCTGTCACTGGTAATCCTCGAATTTTAAATCGCTCAAGTATTTTAGGAAAATTACAGGTGGGTGAGTTTTCTTCAATTATTGGGTTAATTAAGCGAGCACAGCGGACATATGGTCGTATTTTTACGGTATCGGGTGTCATTGTAGCCTTTAGAAAAACTGCCTTAGTCCGTGTAGGTTTCTGGTCTGATGACAAAATTACTGAAGATATTGATATCTCGTGGAAACTTCAAATGGACCATTGGGATATTCAATATATTCCGCAAGCACTTTGTTATATCTATATGCCTGAAACTTTTAAAGGCCTGTGGAAACAGCGTTTACGTTGGGCACAAGGTGGGGTGGAAGTACTATTAGAATACATCCCTAAAATGTTCAAAATCCGTCTACGTCGTATGTGGCCCGTTATGCTGGAAGCTTTGGTCAGCATTGTTTGGTCATATGTCATGATTTTGATCTTTATTCTATTTTTTGTGGGATTATTCTTTGATTTGCCTCAGCAATTTCAGATTAATTCACTGATGCCACAGTGGTATGGCGTGATATTAGGTGGAACATGCCTAATACAGTTCTTGGTAAGTTTATGGATAGACCATCGTTATGACCGTGGCCGATTTTTTAGGAATTATTTTTGGGTAATTTGGTATCCCTTATTTTTTTGGCTACTGACTTTGTTTACCAGTGTTGTTGCAGTGCCTAAAACTTTATTTAACACGAAAAAGCGTGCTCGTTGGGTTAGCCCAGACCGCGGGTTCCGTGGAGATAATTCATGAAAAATGAAAAAAGTACTGAAATAGAAGCCTTGGATATACCTGACTATATTGATCAACCTGAATATGTGAAAAATAAAGCAGCAAATTACACCTTACAAACTATTGGTTGGATTTGCTTAATGTGGCTACTTTTCCCACTTGTTTCATTAGTCTTATGGGTTTTTGAGGGGCATCTCATTTATGACTATGTATGGGTAAATAATATTTCAGAAGTAAAAACTTTGCTGCATTTACTTCTTTTAATTGGTTTAAGTGCCTTGGTTCTAATTTTATGGGCGAGTTATAACTGGCTTAGATTTCATGGTGATGATCGACGGAGTAAGGCTCCCAATAGCTCTGTTGAATTATTAGCTTCACAATTTACAGTGAGTACAGAGTCATTATCAGAATTACAAAAGGCACAGCGTGTTGTCTTACATTATGATGATCATGGACATTTAATAAAATATGATTTGAAATGAGTTAAAAAAAGCATGGTTATTAACCATGCTTTTTTATTTTTAAGATGTTGTTCTAATAATCACATCAACAGAATGTTGTATTCCATCCATACTATAAATAGCAGTTTGGGTAATTTTTACGACGGGCCATGTTTGTAGTTTACAATTTGATCTTTGTAGCGCGGTATAGTAGTTGTCAGATTTAAAAAATGTTTTATTGGCTTTTGCTATGTTAGGAGTTAAAAGTCGTTTAAGCCACGGTTCACACACTTGAGTTTCAAGAAAACGTAAAGCCAAGATACTTTTAATACGGTTGTTGAATAGCCTCCGGTTTTTTGCAATAAGAGGGTGGGTGATTAATCGATGTATGCCGATTTGACTATGGGGCAAAATAAAATGCGGCGTAATTTGAAATACTGTTACAAATTTTGCTTGTTGGCAAATTTTTTCTAAATGCGTTACGGTTTCTTGATTTGTTCCAATAATGGCTACATTTAAATTAGAAAAATCAAATTCTTTAAGTACATTTGATAATAGAATTTGACCACTAAACGCATCAAAATCTTGAACTGTATTTTGAAAAGTAGCTGATTTAGCAGTATTATTTTTTAGGTTAATAGTCATTTTCCAAAAGTCCTTTTGGTTTTTCATTTATGATGTTTTTTATCGTTTTAATATAAATAACCAAGTGAGGAGTTTGGGTAAAGTCTTTTCAGATAGGTGGTTACCTCATGCCTGATATACGCTCAAGCATGAGATTTTAGGTGTTAGTTAGTTTGCTGATTTCACTTGCATTAATTGAGTAAAGCTGTCTAAACGTTTATTTGTATCATAGATATCACAAGTAAAAATAAACTCATCGACTTCATATTTACTCAAAAGCTTTTGTAAACCTGAACGTACAGTTTCAACTGAACCAATTTGGGCCATCTTGTAGAAATTTTCAACAGAAAGCTGTTCTGCTGTGTTCCATAGTCCCTGCATGGATTCAACGGGTGGTTTGAGTTTTAAGCTTTCACCGCGAATTAAGCCTAAGACACGTTGATAAGCACTGGTTGCCAAAAAGTGTGCTTCTTCATCTGTACTTGCAACCACAACAGGCACACCCATTGAAACATAAGGTTTATCTAAATATTTAGAAGGTTCGAAATTTTCACGATAAAGCTCAATGGCTTGACCAAGCATACGTGGAGCAAAATGTGATGCAAATGAGTAGGGCAATCCTAGTCTGGCCGCTAGCTGTGCGCTAAATAAGCTTGAACCTAATAGCCAGACTGGCACATGTGTGTTCTGGCCTGGTGTAGCAATAATTTTTTGACCTGCTTGAGGGGCATTAAAATATTGCAAAATTTCGACAACGTCTCTAGGAAATTGATCTTCTGTTTCCTGATGCCCGCGACGTAAAGCCCGCATAGTGAGCTGATCTGTACCCGGAGCACGACCTAAACCTAGCTCGATACGATTTGGATATAAGGTAGCTAACGTACCAAATTGTTCTGCAACCACTAAAGGAGCATGGTTCGGGAGCATGATTCCACCTGAACCTAAACGAATGCGCTGGGTATGAGCCGCGATAAAGCCAAGTAAAACAGCGGTTGCTGAACTCGCAATTCCATCCATATTATGATGTTCTGCAAGCCAAAAACGGTCATAACCTAATTTTTCTGCATGTTGGGCGAGTTCTAAAGCATGACGCAATGAAAACTCAATGGTTTTATCATCACGAATGGGAGCAAGCTCTAAAATTGAAAATTTGGTGTCTTGAAGTGATCGCATGCGATATTCTCAAAAAACTTTATATCGAAATAATACGATATAAAGAGGTGCATGTATATCGTTTTATTTCGATATAAATTTAATATGCAAATAAAAAAGCACCGCTAGGGTGCTTTTTGATGTCTGTATACCAATTAGTCGTGTTTATACCAACCACGGTGTAAGCCATTATCATGACGATAATAAGCACGGTCATTATAATAACGACGGTCTTCTCGATCATAGTGACGATCGTAACGGCGGTCATCGCGATTATAGCGACGGTCATAACGGTCATCGTAGTTACGGTCTTGACCAACTTTACGACCTAAAGCTGAACCACCAGCAGCACCTACAGCGGCACCAATATAGCCACCATTTGTACCACCCATATTTCTACCGACGTTATAGCCAGCACCACCACCTAACGCACCACCAATTGCAGCTTCTGTACGATTATGACGGTCACTTGCAGCTGCTGCACCACCAGCACCGCCTAAAGCAGCACCAATAGTCGCACCAGTTGTGCCACCCATACTTTTACCAAGTGCTGTACCTACGATACTACCGAGGGCTGAAGTTGCTGCAACACGTGTACCATTATCCGCATGTGCAACTGTTACCATTGAAGAAGTTGCGATTAATGCACTTGCTAACCAAATATTCATTTTCATTTTGGAACTCCATGCCCTTTTCATTAAGGAGCAATCTTTATGTCTTGAGCTAAATGTAATTAAAAATTTCGTGAAAATTATGGAGAAGCCCTATGTCGATACGAGAGTTTTGTGTTTGCTTTGTATCGTTTCTATTAAGATGTGAATAAATCATGAACAACTTGTCTTTAACAAAGATAATTCTCATAATAAAAAAACACCCGAAGGTGTTTTTAAATCAAGTACATCACTATGATTAGTGGTGATGACGATGTTTTTTCTTCCAGTGCTTAGAAGATCTGTCAGCATCGCGGTCTTTAGAAATTTTATTACCTAAAGCACCACCACCAGCAGCACCTAAAGCAGCACCAACGTAACCGCCATTTGTACCACCCATGCTTTTACCAACAGTATAGCCAGCACCGCCGCCCAAACCACCGCCAATTGCAGATTCTGTACGGTGACGACGGTCACTTGCAACTGCTGCACCACCAGCACCACCTAAAGCAGCACCAATTGTTGCGCCAGATGTACCGCCCATGCTTTTACCAATTGCAGTACCTGCAACACTACCTAAAGCAGAAGCAGCTGCTACGTGAGTTGTGTTGTCTGCATGTGCTACAGTCACCATAGAAGTAGCTAAAACTGCACTACATAATAAAGTATTTAATTTCATCATTTACTCCATGTCCCAAGTTACAGGACCTTATATCTTTCGTTACGGCAAATGTAACAAAACACTTCTCTTCAAATGTGGAGAACCATCACTTGATTATTAGAGTTTAGTGTCTTCTTTGTATGCTTTCTATTAAAAAAGGATGGAAAACCATCAATCTTATCTAAAAACTAAATAAGAAAAATGATTCAAAGTCAGTAGTAAGCGTTTGATAGGGACAATATATAATTTAATAGCTTTACAGATGACGGGAAGGCTATTCTAAACTTAAGGAATTAAAGGATTACATATGTCATTTAAGCGGCATAATCTGTAAACTATGCTCTATTTTTATGATTTGGCTTATCTTCTTATATTTATCGAGATAGGTTTTTTGGACTTTTGAGATATTTCCTCTTATGAAAGCGTCACTCCGTTTACGACTTGATCAACTCTGTGATCGTCATGAAGAACTTACCGCATTGCTTGCAGATGCTGAAGTGATCTCTGATAACAAACGTTTCCGTAAATTGTCTCGTGAACATAGTGATTTATCTGAAATTACCGAAGTTTGGGGCAAGTACCGTCAAGCAGAAGAAGACATTGAAACTGCTGAAATGATGAAGTCAGACCTTGACTTTAAAGATATGGCAGAAGAAGAAATCCAAGCGAATAAAACATTGCTTGAAGAGTTAGAAAGTCAACTCAATATTTTGATGATTCCAAAAGACCCAAATGATTCTAATGCAGCTTATCTAGAAATTCGCGCCGGAACGGGTGGTGATGAAGCTGCAATTTTCTCTGGTGACTTATTCCGCATGTACAGTAAATATGCTGAGACACAAAATTGGCGTATTGAAGTCCTTTCTGAAAATGAAGGTGAGCATGGTGGCTTTAAAGAAGTCATTTGCCGCGTAGATGGTGATGGTGTTTATGGCCGCTTAAAATTTGAAAGTGGTGCCCACCGAGTACAACGTGTTCCAGCGACTGAATCACAAGGTCGTGTGCATACTTCAGCTTGTACAGTTGCGATTTTGCCTGAAATTGATGTTGATACGAATGTTGAAATTAATCCTGCAGATTTACGTATTGATACTTACCGTGCATCTGGTGCGGGTGGTCAGCACATTAACAAAACTGATTCGGCAGTACGTATTACTCACATTCCAACAGGTACAGTAGTTGAGTGCCAAGAAGAACGTTCACAGCATAAAAACAAAGCTAAAGCGATGGCTCTTTTGGTATCGCGTTTAGAAAATGCTAAGCGTGCCGCGGCTGATGCAGCGACTTCTGAAATGCGTCGTGATTTGGTAGGTTCTGATGACCGTTCTGAACGTATTCGTACGTATAACTACCCGCAAGGTCGTATGACTGATCACCGTATTAACCTCACTTTATATAAGTTAGACGCGATTATGGAAGGTGATTTAACTGAATTGCTCGATAGCTTACATCGTGAATATCAGGCAGATCAGCTTGCGATGCTTGCACAGGAAAATGGCGGCTAATGAATATTGCTCAAGCGCTTGCAATTCGTGGTGAGCCTGATAGTTATGAACGACAGGAAAATGCTTGGTTACTTGAGCATCTTTTAAAAATCAATTCACTTGAATTAAAGTTTAGACTTGAGCAAGAGTTAACAGCCCAGCAAGAACAAGACTATGTAGTTGGTCTTGAACGTATTCAAAATGGTGAACCTTTAGCTTACGTGACAGGTTCACAACCATTTTGGACGCTCGATTTAAAAGTGACATCTGATACTTTAGTGCCACGACCTGATACGGAAGTTTTAGTTGAAATCGTTTTAAATCTAAAGTTGTCAAATAACGCAAATATTGTGGATTTGGGAACGGGGACAGGGGCGATTGCACTTGCGTTAGCGAGTGAACGTCCGGATTGGCAAGTCATGGCAACCGATATTTATGCGCCTACTTTAGAAGTCGCAAAAGAAAATGCTCAAGCTCATAATTTGCAACATGTGAAGTTTGCTTGCGGCGCTTGGTTTGAAGCACTCGAACCACAAAATTTTGATTTAATTGTTTCTAATCCGCCGTATATCGACCCTGAAGATGAACATATGCAAGCTTTGGCAACAGAGCCACGCCGTGCATTGGTTGCAGACCATCAGGGACTGGCTGATATCGAAACTATTATTGCTCAAGGTAAGAGCTGGTTAAAACCACAAGGCTGGATTGCACTAGAGCATGGTTATGATCAGGGGCAAGCTGTTCGAAATATATTTGCTGAGCATGGTTTTAGTGAGATTAAAACCATTCAAGACTATGGCCAAAATGATCGAGTCACTTTGGCTTGCTGGATTTAAAGTTATTTCTGTAGTGTATCGCGCCAACGTAATAACCTGTTTTCTATAATTTTCATTAAGATATCGGTCACTTTACCTAGCAACGCCAATAAAATAATTGCAATGATAACAATATCAGGTCGCGAGGTTTCTCTGCCATCACTGAGTAAATAGCCAATCCCTTGAGTGGCTGCAATTAGTTCAGCTGCAATCATAAACATCCACGATAAACTTAAGCTGTTACGTAAACCCGTTAAAATGCTTGGAGAGGCAGCTGGTAAAATAATAGATACAATCCGCTGAAAAGCATTAAGCCGATAAACTTTTCCAACTTCAATGAGCTTTTTATCTACATTATGAATTGCCGTAACTGTATTGGTATAGGTTGGAAAAAATGCTCCAATTGCAATTAGTGTAATTTTAGAACCTTCGTCAATTCCTAACCAAAGTAATAAAAGTGGAATCCATGCAAGACTTGGGATTGACTTAATAGCTGAAAAAGTTGGTTCCAAATAAACTTCTGCTTCTTTACTTAATCCAACCCAAATCGCAAAAATTAAACCTAAACCACTTCCAATAATAAAACCCACGAATACACGCCATGTACTCATATAAATATGGGTAAATAGGTCGTTATGAACTAAATCTAAAAAAGATTGCCATAAGCTACTGGGTACAGGTAGTAAATAAGCATCGATATAGCCATTTCTGACTAAAAATTCACAGCTCACTAAAAAGATGACTGGAATGAGTAGTGCTTTAAACCAACGTATAAATTTGTTGTTTAAATGCTTTTTCTGAGATTTTAAAGCTTGCTGAGCTAAGAAATGATTTAGCTCAGCTTTGTTAAATGAATCACTCATATACTACTTCACAACTTTTTGAGCAAAACGAGGGTCTAGCAACTGATCAACCACTTGACTGATATTAGTACCTTTTCTAACCAAGTCTTCTTCTGTCAAAATTTTCCCAGAACGTTTTAGTGCTTGTGCTTGAGTTGCCGATGGAATGCTTTGATCAAAGTTGGTTCGGCTCAGTTGTAGTTTAGCCACAGGCAGAGGAAGTTTTGATTCTTGAGCTAAAAGTGCTGCTACTTTATCTGGGTTGGCTTTTGCCCATTTTCGAGCTTGTTCGTAGGCTTTAATAACGGCTTCTACCGCTTCAGGGCTTTGCTTTGCAAAATCCTCTTTAACACTCAGTACGCTATAGCTGTTAAATCCAACATTACGATAAAGCAATTTGGCACCAGATTGAATTTGAGCTGAAGCCATTAATGGATCAAGCCCCGCCCAAGCATCTACTTGACCGCGTTCTAATGCAGTTTTTCCATCTGGGTGTTGTAAATGAACCAATTGTACATCGCGTTTACTTAAGCCGACTGTATCTAGCGCTTGTAGTGTAAATAAGAATGGATCGGTTCCTTTAGTGGCTGCAATTTTCTTACCTTTTAAGTCTTTTAGACTTTTAATTGGTGAGTCTTTTGCAACAACAAGGGCAGTCCATTCCGGTTGGCTTTGTACATAAACAGTTTTAATTGGACTACCATTTGCTCGACTTAATACAGCTGCTAATCCAGCGGTAGAAGCAAAATCGATGCTATTACTGTTGAGATATTCTAATGAGCGGTTGCTGCCTTGACTGAAAACCCATTTAATTTGAGTGTTTGGTAGTGCTTTCTCGAGAAGTTTTTGATCTTTGACGACTAAGCTAGTTGGTGCATAGTAAGCATAATCAAGTTTAAGTGTAGTCGGAACTGCGGCAAAAGTAGATGAAAGAAATACAAACCCCAGTGTTGATGCCAACAAAGTCTTAGATAAAGAAAGTTTTGATTTTAAAGACATGATAAAAATAGAACCGAAATGAAATAAGAGATAATCCTTTCACGCGTTTGATGGCTTACAAACTTAGTTATTTTGATTTGTAAATCAGTTTGAAAGATAAAAGTTTAGATAAAATTATAAATAACTGTTTCTATAGTAATTATTAAGTTTTAAGTAATACACTTATCTGAAATGTTGAATTTAAAAGACATAAATATCATAAGCTTAAGTTTTTATGTCTTAAGCTTCATTGAGTGGATATGTCATTGCTTATATGCAGTTAAATTATCTCGGTACGCACCGGGACTAACACCTGTCCATTTTTTAAAGGCACGGTGAAATGCACTTGGGTCATGAAAGCTCAAATCTTCACTAATGTCTTGTATTGAGTCACTAGTTTTACTTAAACGTTCAATCGCAATATCACAGCGAATTTCATTTTTAATTTGCTGATAGCTTACACCTTCATGTTTCAGTCGGCGTTGCACAGTGGCTTCAGAGATATTAAGTTGTTGGGCAACATCTTTAAGTTCAGGCCATTCTGCAGGATGAAGTTTTAATAAATGACGACGAATCAATAGACTCAGTGCATTTTCATTTTTGAAGCGAACTAAAAGATTTCGCGGAGTTTGTTCTAAAAAATCATAAAGCGCTTTTTTATCTTTTTTAATTTTTAGATCTAAATAGTGAGCATCGAATTCAACTCGATTTATTTCGGCATTAAATGTTATTTTTTCACAAAAACGAACCAGATAGTCCTGAATATCTTGGGGCTTAGAGCAACGTACCGACAAGCTATTTAAGCCAATTCGCTGATCTACCAGCCAACACATGAGTCCATGTACTAACATTAAAAATGTAGCGTAGGTAAACATACGTTTAGGTTGCTCACGATCATGAATTACTAGATATGCTTTTTGCTGTTCTCGAATTAATTCACCTTGTAGATCATCTAAAACGAAATTAAAAAACTTCAAAATATCGTACAGGGCCTTTTCTAAAGTTTCAGCCGTACTGACGAGTTTAGTGAGGAGTTTATAGCTACCACGACGCATAGGGTGGCTATCCATACCAAAAAATTCATCATTCATGGCATTGGCAAGTTCTATCCATAATTGTGCGTAAGTCGCAACGGGAACTCGGGCTTTTGATGACATCAACAGTTCAACAGGAATACCTGCTTTATTGAGAATAATTTGAGTATTTAACCCTTTGGCATAAGCCGCGCTTAATGCTTCATGCACCAGCGCAATCGAAATTGTTCCTTTACTTAAAGAAGATTGGACAACCATGTCAAAGACTCATTTTTTACGTATTTCAAATGAAATATTTCATATTCAAAATTTGGATTGATCAAAAGCTGCAAGCATTTTGAGGTTTTTTGAAATTGTATCGGAAAAAAACAACTTTTACTCTCATTACTAAGGGTAAAGAACATTTCTATAGGACGTTACATAATGAAAATTCAAGGAAAGCATTTCGTGATTACAGGTGGTGGCTCTGGTTTAGGGGCTGCAACGGCTGAATATTTAGTGCAACAAGGCGCCTCAGTCACATTAGTAGACATGAATGTAGAAGCTGGTGAGCAGCAGGCGAAACAATTAGGACCAAAAGCTGACTTTGTAAAACTTGATGTAACCGATGAAGTTGCTGCTGAACAGTTCTTTAAAGATGTGTTGGTTAAACATGGTCATTTGCATGGCTTGGTCAATTGTGCAGGTATTGGCCCTTCTGCAAAAGTGATTGGTCGTGAGGGTGTTCATGATTTGGGATTATTTGCAAAAACTTTAAATATTAATGTCACAGGTACATTTAATATGCTGCGTTTTGCAGCAGATGCAATGAGTAAAAATACGGTTGAAGCAGGCGAAGAAGACCGAGGTGTAATTGTAAACACTGCTTCCGTTGCAGCATTTGATGGTCAAATTGGTCAGGCTGCGTATTCAGCATCTAAAGGCGCTATTGTGGCCATGACTTTACCAATTGCTCGTGAGCTTGCGCGACATGCTATTCGCCTTATGACCATTGCACCGGGAATTATGGAAACTCCAATGCTTAAAGGTATGCCCCAAAATGTACAAGATGCTTTAGGACAAATGGTGCCGTACCCATCTCGTTTAGGAAAACCTGAAGAGTTTGCCCATTTAGTTGGTCATATTGCTGAAAACTCATATTTAAATGGTGAAGTTATTCGACTAGATGGCGCCATTCGTATGGCAGCAAAATAATAAAAATAAGGATGTTGAAATGATTCTAAATGCTGAACAAAGTATGGTTCAGGAGATGATGCGTAACTATGCGCAAAATCAGTTAAAACCAACAGCTGCACATCGTGATAAAACCCATGAATTTCCTGCTCAGGAGTTAAAAGACTTAGGCGCTTTAGGTGCTATGGGAATGACCGTGCCCGATGAATGGGGGGGTGCTGGAATGGACTATGTATCTTTGGTACTTGCAATTGAAGAAATTGCCGCAGGTGATGGTGCTATTTCGACCATCGTAAGTGTTCAAAATTCATTGATCTGTGGTATTACACTGGCGTATGGTTCTGAACAGCAAAAACAAACCTATTTGCCAAAATTTGCCTCTGGTCAATGGTTAGGATGCTTTTGTTTAACTGAGCCACATGTCGGTTCTGATGCAAGTGCAATTTTGTGTAAAGCCGAGCGAGATGGCGACCATTGGGTACTCAATGGCGTAAAGCAATTTATTACCAGTGGTAAAAATGCCCAAGTGGCTTTGGTGTTTGCGGTTACAGATAAACAAGCTGGCAAAAAAGGCATTTCGTGCTTTCTTGTGCCGACCAATACACAAGGTTATTTGGTAACTCGTATTGAAGACAAAATGGGTCAGCATGCTTCAGACACAGCGACTATTACGTTAGAGGACTGTCGAGTTCCTTTTGAAAATTTGGTGGGACAAGAAGGTGAAGGCTATAAAATTGCGCTATCTAATTTAGCCGCTGGTCGTATTGGTATTGCAGCTCAATCTGTTGGTATGGCAAGAGCTGCTTTTGATGCTGCTGTGCAATATGCAAATGAACGTAAGGCCTTTGGAGTAGAGTTGGTTCAGCATCAGGCGGTTGGTTTTCGCTTAGCAGATATGGCAACCCAGATTGAAGCCGCACATCAACTGGTTTTACATGCTGCGACTTTAAAAGATGCAGGGCTACCTTGTTTAAAAGAAGCCTCAATGGCGAAACTCTTTGCATCAACTATGGCTGAGCGAGTATGTTCGGATGCAATCCAGATTCATGGTGGTTATGGATACGTCAGTGATTTCCCTGTTGAGAGAATTTATCGGGATGTTCGTGTAAGCCAGATTTATGAAGGTGCTTCAGACATTCAGCGTTTGGTGATTGCCCGCGAAGTCGCTCAAGTTTAGATTATAAAGTATTGAGTTTTTAAACTTAAAACTGCAAGAAACCGCACACCATGTGCGGTTTCTTGCAATTGAAATGATGCATTTTTGCTATTAGTTTTGTTTGAAATAGATGGAAAAGTTGAAGAAATATTCTTCGAGCTTTCGCTAAAACAATAACAGTTAGGACAAATTTTGTGACCTTACACAAAATCAATCATCAAACGGAATGAAGGTGAGCATCATGAAAACTTTAGCAGAAGCTTATCAGCAATTTGATCTTGCACAACTCATTGAAGAGCAACTTGTTGGCAACCATCAAGCGATAAATGCTTATGTTGAGTGCTGTGAGCGTTATGTAGGAAAAAATAAAATAGCGCTCATTTGGGAAGGAAAAAACGGGCAAGCAGAGTACTATACGTTCGAACAACTTGCTGCTCTTTCTGGAAAGCTTGCTAACTTTTTTAAAGCACAAGGAATCCAAGCTGGAGATTGTATTGCAGGACTTTTACCGAGAACACCTGAGTTATTAATTACAATTTTGGCAGCGTGGCGCATAGGCGCGATTTATCAGCCTTTATTTACCGCCTTTGAAGCAAAATCGATTGATCACCGTATTACTAGTGCTCAAACTAAACTGATTGTGACCAATGATGAACAACGCCCTAAACTAAATACTTTGAATGTTCCAGTTATTGTCACTGTTCATCAGATTGGTCTTTTGTCTGAGCATGACTTCGATTTTTGGCAATCTTTACAATGCTATTCGGAGCAATGTGAGTCAGTTGGTCGTAGCTTTGATGATGACTTTTTAATGATGTTTACCTCAGGCACAACTGGGCTTGCGAAGTCTGTACCTGTTCCACTAAAAGCAATTTTGGCATTTAAAGGTTATATGACCCATGCTGTTGATTTGCGTGAAGAGGATATGTTTTGGAATTTGGCAGATCCGGGCTGGGCGTATGGCTTGTATTATGGCATTACAGGGCCTTTAAGCTTGGGGCATAGCATTATTATGGATGAGCGCTCATTTAATGTAGATCAGGCAATCGAGTTAATTAAAAAGTATAAAGTAAGTAATTTAACAGGATCGCCAACAGCATTTCGAATGTTCTTTGGGTTTAAGGAAAAATTTGATCCTTTAATTAAACAGCATTTACGCGTAGTTAGCAGCGCAGGTGAACCATTAACTCCTGAGGTTGTGAACTGGTTTAAGCAGGATTTAGAGGTGAATATTTTTGATCAATATGGCCAAACTGAACTCGGCATGGTGATTGCGAACCATCATGCTCTTGAGCACCCATTAAAAGTAGGTTCGGCAGGTTTTGCAATTCCTGGGCACCGTTTTGCGGTGTTAGACCAAAATTATCAAGAGCTGCCAACAGGTGGTGTGGGTATACTAGCAATGGACTCGGAACAATCTCCATTAATGTGGTTTAAAGGTTATGGTGGAAATAATCGCAAAGCCTTTGTTGGTAAGTATTATTTAACTGGTGATACCGTCAGCTTAAACGGACATGGTGGTATTGATTTTGTAGGGCGTGCTGACGATGTCATTACAACGTCGGGTTATCGAGTTGGACCGTTTGATGTTGAAAGTACTTTGTTAGAATGTGAGGCAGTATTAGAGTCAGCCGTAATTGGTAAGCCTGATCCGGAACGTACCGAAATAGTAAAAGCTTTTGTAGTACTTAAGCCTGCTTATCAAGCATGTGAAACATTAAAAGATAAACTACAGCAATATGTTCGTAACCGTTTATCTCGTCATGCTTATCCAAAAGAAATTGAGTTTGTAGACAGTTTACCGAAAACCACGAGCGGAAAAATTCAAAGAGGACTGTTGAAGCAGCAAGAAATTGCAAAAATGCAGCAAGCCTACGCAAGCTAATTGAATAAAGGGAAATATTTAAATATTTCCCTTTATTTTTATCTTAAAGATAGGCTTTCACTTCTTCACCAATTAAATAAAACGTTCCACCAGCAATATAATGCAGGCTTCGAAGTTCTTTTGGTGCATTTTGAAAATACCAGTGTCCATCTCGAAAAACGCGGCTATCAGCCCATGCACCCACAACAGAACCAATAAATAAATCATGAGCTGATTGATTATGGGGTTCTGGAATAAGTTTACATACGAGCCATGCAATACAACCTGACACAAGTGGGCTAGTAAGACCTTCTGCATAGAATAGCTCAGCTCCACAATGTTCAAGTTTTTGTGGATCATCCAACTTACTAATGGTACCTAGTTGTTTGGTCATATTGAGCTGTGCATAGCAAGGAACTTGTAGTGTGAAATAACCACTTTGCTCGACAAGCTGTCGGGTTTTCGTACTTTTATCTAAAACCACGGACACTTTTGCAGGCTTGAATTCTAAAGCACATGCCCATGCGGCAGCCATCACATTACGGTCATCACCATGTTGTGCAGAAACAAGCACAGTTGGACCATGATTTAACAAACGATAAGCTTTTTCTAACTCTACAGATGCAATATATGATTGGGACATATTTAGCCTAAGTAATACAGAAACTAGATCCTTCTATTGTTGCAGAAAGTGTGAGAGAAGTAATGTGAACAAACATGCATGAACTGAATAAAAAAGTTGTTTCCATTTTATAGCTTTCATAATGACGAACTTAGTCATAAAATCATTTCGCTTCTAAGTGAAAGGATTAACGTGTGACCGAGCTTCAAGATATCGATTTTGTAGAGTTAAGTGATGAAGAAATGCATCTCTATAGCCGTCAGATTTTACTTGATGGATGGGATATTGAAGCTCAGGAAAAACTCAAACTTGCCAATGTGTTGATTGTGGGTGCTGGTGGAATAGGCTGTAGCAGTGCGGAACTACTCGCTCGAGCAGGGGTTGGAAAAATTACACTCATTGATGCCGATACTATTGAGATAAGCAATTTACAGCGTCAAATTGCTTTTGGTCATGAAGATATCGGGCGTTACAAAGCAGAAGTTCTGGCTAAACGATTACAGAAAATTAACCCTTATATCTGTGTTGAATACTATAACGAACGTTTAGACGAACATAACATTGATAGACTTGTTGAACATCAAGATGTGGTATTAGATGGATGTGATAATTTTACGACTCGCTATTTAGTAAATGCAGTTTGTAAGAAGCATCAGGTCGCATTAATTAGTGCTTCCGCAATTGGCTTTCAGGGGCAAATGTTTATGGTAGAGAGTGATTCTGCTTGTTATGAATGTTTGTTCCCCAAAGAACAACATGACAATGAAGGATTGCGATGTGCAGAGTCGGGTGTACTAGCGACTACACCTGTAATGATAGCGTCATTACAAGCACATCACACTTTATTGTATTTAGGGCTAAATCGTATGCCATTAAAACAAAAACTGTTACTTTGGGATGGATTAAATATGACACAACGTATTGTTAATTTTGATAAAGATATAAATTGTCCACTTTGTCAGGCAAGCTAATCAGCAAACAAAGCAAAATTTGCTACACTTGATTTGAATACTCTGGTTTTAAAGAAATATGAAAAAAAATATTTTATTTGATGGATTGCGCTCAGTTGCCCGTATCGGTGAAACAGCAGTTGTTGCTGCTAAAGCTGGTATTAAATATGCAACTGATAAGCCAAGTAATGCCAAACTCATGCGTGAAACTTTTGAATCACTTGGCTCAACATATATTAAACTTGGTCAGTTTATCGCAAGTACACCATCACTGTTCCCACGTGAATATGTAGAAGAATTTCAAGGCTGTTTAGATCAGACCCCAACTCTACCATTTAGCTATATTCAAGGCGTACTCGCATCTGAATTTGAAGGTCGTGATTTAAACCAGATTTTTAGCTATATCGATGAAAAGCCATTAGCTTCTGCTTCAATTGCTCAGGTTCATGCAGCTAAATTGACGACAGGTGAAGATGTCGTTATTAAGGTACAAAAGCCTGGTGTCGAAACTATTTTATACACTGACCTAAATGTAGTGCATTGGGCTGCCAAGCTGCTTGAACGTGCAGTACCTAAAATCAAGTTTGCTGCTCTTTCTGATATTGTCGATGAAATTAAAACCCGTATGGTGCGTGAAGTTGACTTCATTGAAGAAGCACAAAATTTAGATGACTTTATAGAATATTTAAATATTTCTCAAAACCACGCCGCGACAGCACCTAAGGTTTATCATCAGTTCTCTACACGCCGTGTTTTGACTATGCAGCGTTTATACGGTGTGTCTTTGACAGATTTTAGCGTGGTAAAACAATATGCTAAAGACCCATCACAAGTACTGATTACTGCCATGAACACATGGTTTGGTAGTCTCATGCTATGTAAGAGTTTCCATGCTGACTTACATGCTGGAAATCTAATGTTGCTTGAAGATGGCCGAATTGGTTTTATCGATTTCGGTATTGTGGGGCAGTTAAAACCAGAAGTCTGGACAGCATGTATTGCGTTTATGGATGCGTTGCAAAAGACTGATTATCAGGCAATGGCTGAAAATATGCTGAAAATGGGTATGACCCATAATAAAGTTGATGTTCAGGTTTTAGCTCAAGATTTAGAGCGTTTGTTTAATGGCGTATTAATGGCAGATCCTCAGCAAATTCTGTCTACCAATCCTGCCGATTTGAACGATATTATGATGGATATGGTGGGTGTAGGTGAACGCCACGGTATTAAATTCCCTCGAGATTTTGCCTTATTATTTAAGCAAATGCTTTATTTTGATCGTTTTATGCGCGTACTCGCACCATATACAGATATTTATGCAGACCAACGTTTGAAAATGGTTCAAAATATGGAACCTGCTTCGTTGTTAAAGCACTAAGGTCAGTTTAAATTTATGGATGCCATTATTATTGAAGGCTTGAAGGTTGAGACAGTGATTGGCTGTTTCAACTGGGAAAGACAAATTATTCAACCTTTAATGTTGGATTTGACCATCCATAATGATTTGAGCCGAGCAGCAGAGTCTGACAAGCTTGAGGACACTCTCAACTATGCTCAGATTTGTGAGTTATCGGCTCAAACTATTCAACAAGCCAAACCTGAGTTAATCGAGCATGCAGCTCATCTGGTTTTGCAATGTTTATTTGAAAGCTTTCCAACAATTGAAAAAATTACCATAACCATCCGTAAGCCAGCCATCATTGCAGAAGCTAATGCTGTAGGAATTCGTCTTGAACGCACCAGAAACAATTTTTGCGCTCGCTCTAGCGAGTAATTTAGACGCAAATCAGTACTTTACTTTTGCTTATACACAATTAGCAACTTTGGGGAAAGTGCAGTTTTCATCTGTTTATCAAATTCCATGCCGAGATAGTATTGGAGACGATTACTGGAATTCAGCATGCCTATTAAGAAGCACTTTATCGTGTGAACACATTGAATCTTTTCTAAAAAAACTTGAGACAGATTCTGGGCGTATTCGTCCATCGCATCATATTTCTTTAGATGTAGATTTGATTGCATGGGGATGTGATCTGGACCATATGCAATTTAATTCAAAAAAATTACCTTTGGCCCTTGATGTAAAAATCCCTTTATATGAGCTTTGGCATTGTGAGACTTTAAAGGCTGATCGTACGCTTTATCCAGTTGTTAATTTTAAGATTTAAGTTCTTTTAAACTAAATTTTACGCAAAATTTACGCGGTCTTTGACTTCCTCAATAGAGAATTTACGAGCATTTTATCCATACTGAAATCCACTAAATTAGTGTTATTTCAGGACAATAAAGATGCTTATAAATTCTCAAATGCGCATCTTGCATCAGTCTGGCATAGTCGTATGCAGACTCAAAACAAATGATATTTCTTCACTTCTTCTTATGTCCAATTTGGCAAATCAAGCCTTGGAATATAAAGGAGAATAGCCATGTTAGAACTTATCCTTGTTTTATTTATTGCTATTTTTTTAGCATGGTGTCTCAGCAAATATCTATCCAAAGTGATGACAAATCAGCCGATGGTTGGTGATGGATTATTTCGCTGGATTGAAAATCCTGTATATCGCTTGTTAGGTATATCTCCACAACAACAAATGAACTGGAAACAATATTCTTTAGCATTTGTTGTTAGCTGTGTCTTTCTAGTCGTAGCCGTTTTCGCTATTTTTATGACGCAAGCATGGCTACCATTAAACCCAAATCACGCACCAAACATGAGCTGGGATTTAGCATTACACACGACTATTTCATTTTTAACTAATACCAATCAACAGCATTATTCTGGCCAAGCTCAATTGTCTTATTTGTCGCAAATGACAGGTATTGTAGGTTTGCAAGTCATCACACCAATGATGGGGCTAGCTTTAGTTGTTGCGACCTTAAGAGCTTTCTTTTATCAACGTCCTAGCCATATTGCTGCTGACGTTGCAGAACAGCCAGATCAAATTTTAATTGGTAATTATTGGGCCGATGTGATACGCCCTACAGTACGTTTCTTGCTTCCACTCTGTTTTGTTTGGTCGTTGTTGCTTAACAGCCAAGGCGTGCCAGCAACTTTTCAAGGTGGGCCAGAAGTACAGGTTATTGATAAAGCGAATACAGTACAAACCCAAAAAATTCCATTAGGCCCAGTTGCACCAATGGTTGCTATTAAGCAATTGGGTAGTAACGGTGGAGGCTGGTATGGTCCAAATAGTGCTGCACCTTTAGAAAATCCAACGCCACTATCTAACTTCATGGAAATGATTGCGATTTTACTTATTCCAATTACAGTCATTTTTATGGTGGGACATTTTACCCGACGTAAAAAATTTGCCTACTTTGTGTTTGGTAGCATGCTTTTAATGTCGGTTATTTCAGGTGCGGCAGCTGTCTGGTCTGAAAGTATGTCATCGACAGCATCTCAAATTGCTGTAATGGAAGGTAAAGAGCAAAGATTCGGAGCTGCATCATCGGCAGTTTGGGCTGCGCTTACTACACAAGTGAATAATGGTTCGGTCAATATGATGCATGATTCTTCTGCACCTCTTACTGGGCTGGTTGAACTCATTAATATGTTGATTAATGCCATTTGGGGCGGTGTGGGCTGTGGTCTGCAACAGTTTATGGTTTATCTGTTACTTGCGGTATTTATTGCAGGTTTAATGACAGGTCGTACACCTGAGTTGTTTGGACGCAAAATTGAAGCCGCAGAGATCAAGTTACTCGCGATTATTATCTTAATTCAGCCTCTTATCATTCTTACTTTTACTGCATTAAGTGTCAGTATTCCGGGCTTATCAGGCATCACAAACCCAGGACCACATGGCATTACCCAAGTTTTCTATGAATATGTCTCTGCATTTGCCAACAACGGTTCAGGCTTTGCAGGCCTTAAAAATACTACAGTCTGGTGGAATGTCACTTGTAGCATTGCACTTATTTTAGGACGCTTCCCAGCATTAATTTTGCCATTAATGATTGCGACACGTTTAGCAGCAAAAAGAAAAGCACCCGAAACAACAGGTAGTCTTCAAGTTGAAACACCAACCTTTGCGTTAACACTGATTACGATTGTTGTATTGCTTACCTTATTACAATTTATGCCAGTTCTTGTCCTTGGGCCAATCGCCGATCAACTTTTGTTGGTTAAAGGCTAAGGAGGCGAGTGAAAATGAATACACAAACTCATGTAAATAGCCATAAAATGACTGTGGCAGTACCAACTTTTGAAGTTTGGAAAAATGCTTTTGTGAAATTGCTACCGCAGCATGCAATTAAAAACCCAGTCATGGCAATAGTATGGCTTGGAACAGTGATTACTGCTCTAAGTACCTTAATGGGATATGCCACATTGGTGTTTGGTTTGATTGTCACAGTAATTTTGTTTATTACGATTTTATTTGCTAACTATGCTGAAGCGGTTGCAGAGGCTAGAGGTCGTGGACAGGCATCTTCATTGCGTGCAGCAAGAGAAAACTTGACTGCTCGAAGACTCAATTCTTTGACAGACCGTCAAACCACTCAAATCGCAGCCACCGAACTTCATTTAAATGATTTTATTGAAGTACATGCAGGTGAGCTTGTTCCAGCCGACGGTGAAATTGTAGAAGGCTTTGCGACTATTAATGAATCGGCTGTCACAGGTGAGTCTGCACCTGTGTTACGTGAAGCTGGAACTGACCGTTCAGGTGTTATTGGCGGCACCAAAGTCCTTACAGATCGTATTGTTGTGCAAGTAACTGCTGAGTCTGGCCAAAGTTTCTTAGATCGTATGATTGCTTTGGTTGAAGGCTCAAATCGTCAAAAAACACCGAATGAGATTGCACTTGGCTTCTTGTTAATGGTGATGACACTTACGTTCTTAATTGTCGTGATTAGCCTACCATTTATTGCTCATTATTTGCATATTGAGCTTGATCCAGTTGTACTCGTAGCGTTATTGGTCTGCTTAATTCCAACAACCATTGGTGGCTTGTTACCTGCGATTGGTATTGCGGGCATGAACCGTGCACTCAAAGCCAATGTTTTGGTGAAATCAGGTAAAGCTGTCGAGGTTGCGGGTGACATTGATGTGCTTTTACTCGATAAAACAGGAACCATTACTTATGGTGACCGTCAAGCGACCTCATTTTATCCTTTAACTTCGGTAACCGAATCTGAGTTGAGAGCGGCTGCTTGGGTAAGTTCACTTGCTGACCCTACACCAGAAGGGAAATCGATTGTTAAGTTAGCAAAAGAACAAGGTTTAAAACAGCAAGAACCTGAGCAAGCCGAATTTATCTCTTTTAGTGCTTCGACTCGAATTTCCGGTGTGAATTTACCGAATGGTGACCAAATTCGTAAAGGTGCTTTAGATGCAATCTTGAAGTTTGTAGATGAAGATTATTCTCAAGACTTAGAGTTAAAAGCACGTGTTGAACAAGTTGCCAAAAAAGGTGCAACCCCATTGGTTGTCGCAAATCAACATCATGTATTAGGTGTGATTGAACTTTCAGATGTGATTAAACATGGTATTAAAGAACGTTTTGCACGCTTAAGAGAAATGGGCATCAAAACTGTCATGGTCACAGGTGATAATCCATTAACTGCTGCCGCGATTGCTGCTGAAGCTGGTGTAGATGACTATATTGCCGAAGCAAAACCAGAAGATAAATTGGCTTGTATTCGTACTGAACAACAACAAGGTCGTTTAGTTGCAATGGTCGGTGATGGAACCAACGATGCGCCTGCATTAGCGCAAGCCGATATTGGCTTAGCCATGAACTCGGGTACACAAGCTGCAAAAGAAGCTGGCAATATGGTTGATTTAGACTCTGACCCAACCAAACTACTCGCTGTGGTTGAAATCGGGAAACAGCAGCTGATTACCCGCGGTGCGTTAACGACGTTTTCGTTAGCAAACGATGTCTCTAAATACTTTGCCATTTTGCCTGCATTGTTCGCTGCTGCGATTCCACAAATGCAAGTATTGAATGTAATGCATTTGGCCAGTCCAAACAGCGCGATTTTATCTGCATTAATTTTTAACGCGATTATTATCCCGTTATTAATTCCAATCGCACTCCGAGGCGTGAAATTTAAACCTTCAACTGCAACTCAGTTACTACGTCGAAATATGTTGATTTATGGTGTGGGCGGTGTAGTTCTACCATTCATTGCCATTAAAGCGATTGATGTTGTGATTGTTCAATTATTTGGTTTGTAATCTGGAGTTTGAAATGAAAACTTATGCACAAAATTCAGAAGCAAATTTGGGTCAGACCTTAAGAGCATCTTTCGGACTACTAATTTTCACCCTTGTCGGTTGTGGTGCTGTGTATAGTGCTATCGCTACAGGCGCGGGACAAGTGTTATTTAACAATCAAGCAAATGGTAGTTTGATTGAAATAGATCATAAAGTTTTAGGGTCAACATTAGTCGCTCAGCCATTTGTTGGAGAAACTTATTTTCACCCACGTCCTTCAGCGGTTGCTTATGACCCAATGTCTATGGGGGCGACAAATTTAGCGCTTACCAATCCAGAGCTTCAAAAGCAAATTGATGCACAGATTCTTGCAGTGAAAAAACAAGACCACACAGGTAATGCTCCTATTCCAAGTGATTTGGTGACTAAATCGGGCAGTGGTATCGATCCGCATATTAGCCCTGAATCTGCTCAATTGCAGGTTGCTCGAGTGGCTCAAGCGCGTCATTTAGACCCTAAAATTGTAGAAGAGTTATTACAAAAGCATATTGAACCAGTTCAGTTTGGTGTATTAGGACAAGCTCGTGTTAATGTATTAGAACTCAATATTGCTTTAGATCAATTACAATCTACACATTAACTTGAAAATAAAATTGTTAGTTTACCGGATGATATCAAGTGCAAAGCAATCGCGAAAATCAGGCTGAAGCCTTATTAAATCATGTTAATAGATATCAAGCCGGTCGACTAACGGTCTTTCTCGGTGCGGCGCCTGGTGTTGGGAAAACCTATGCCATGCTTGCTCGCGCTAAAGAGTTATTTCAACAAGGCACAGATGTTGTTGTTGGTATTGTTGAAACCCACGGAAGAATAGAAACTCTAAAAATTTTGGAAGGGTTGCCTCAAATTGCTAGAAAGGAAATGCAATATCAGGGACATACTTTAGAAGAAATGGATCTAGATGCTATTCTGCTTCGGCATCCGGAAATTGTTTTAGTTGATGAGTTGGCTCATCGCAACATACCAAATAGTCGCCATGAACGACGTTGGCAAGATGTCAATGAATTACTAGATGCAGGTATTGATGTATTTACGACGATTAATATTCAACATTTAGAAAGCTTAAATGATGTGGTGCATCAGATTACGGGCATTAGAGTAAATGAAACGGTACCAGATCGGGTGTTTGATCGTATTCGAGACATTCGCTTAATTGATTTACCTGTCAGTGAACTCATTGAAAGGCTTCATCAAGGAAAAGTCTATGTGCCAGAGCAAGCAAATCTGGCGTTACAAGGCTTTTTTAGCATTTCAAATTTAACTGCATTACGTGAACTGGCAATGCAATGCGTTGCGGAGCATGTCGATTCAGATTTAAAAGAAAGTTATGCCTCTAAGGGTTTAAAGTCGATATCGTTGCAAAATGAATTGATGATTGCGATAGATGGACAAGGCTCTTCTGAATATTTAGTACGAGCAGGTTGCCGTTTAGCGGAGCGCAATGGTGCTACATGGACTGTGGTGAATGTGGCTAAAAATCTAGACTTTGGACAGAGTTCAGCAAATTCATATAAAAAAGAATATATTGAGATTGATCGTGCATTTGAACTAGCTCGACAACTCGGTGGTCGGACAGAAGTTTTATATGGGCATAGAGTTGCTTCAGTATTAATGGATGCTGCGCTTGATCGGGGAATTTCAAATCTTGTTATTGGTAAAAGTATTTCACCGTGGTGGTTGAAGTTATTTAGGAAAAATTTAGCTCAGCAATTACTGAATCAAGAAAACTCGATTGCTTTAACCATTTTGCATCCAGAACAGGGCACTAAAAAGACAACACAATTTGAAAAGCCATCATTTTTATCATTAAAAGAAAGTATTTTTGTTTTAGCTGTTACATGTGCCAGTATTTTTATAGCTCACTTTGCCGAAGTTCTATTAGGGATCGAAGATTTTTCTGTCATTTTTATTATTTCAGTTTTAATTGTAGCAACAAAAACTAGAATGCTCGCTGCAGTAATAGCAGCTCTTATTTGCTTCTTGGCTTATAACTTTTTCTTTATTGCACCACGTTTTACCTTACAAATTTCAGCCCATCAAGGCGTAGTTACCGTAGTTGCTTTTTTTGCAGCAGCATTAATTGCCGGGCGTTTGGCTTCTCAATTGCGTCAGCAAGTTTTATCTTTAAAAGCTGCCAATGCCTACACTACAGTGATGCAAGATTTAGCACGTAAGCTTTCTAGTGCGGTGAACCTTGAAGAAGTCATGCAAACAGGTCGTATGACTTTAGAAACACAGCTTCAAACTAAAGTATGGATTTCTATTCAAGATAAAGTCATTTCATCTGACATAGAGTTAAATGATAAAGAAAAAGTAGCCGCAGATTGGTGTTTGAAACATCAGCAGCCGTGTGGACGGTTTACCGATACACTTAGCCAGTCGAACTGGTGGTTTCTACCACTTTTAGAACAAAAAAGTAGTTTGGGTATCGTGGGAATTTACTTTAAAGATGAAGTGGTTTCTCTAAATTTTGAGCAGAAAAAACTAACTGAAAGTGTAATTGAGTACATTGCACAGGCAGCACTTAGAACTCAATTGGTCAATGAGCTTGAACAAGCAAAAGTCACCAGTGAAACAGAGCGTTTACGTTCTGCTTTATTATCTTCGGTATCGCATGATTTACGTTCACCACTTGCTTCTATTATTGGAGCAGCAGACACACTTGCCAATTTTAAAGCTGATATGTCAGAACAAGACCAGCAAGATCTGCTTGAAACAATTCATTTAGAAGGTGAGCGCTTAGACCGTTATATTCAAAACTTACTTGATATGACACGTTTGGGACACGAAGGTTTAACTTTAAAAAGAGACTGGATTGGGATAGATGAACTAATTGGTTCGGCAACCCGCCGTTTAAAGCGTTATAAACCAGACACTCAAGTGATAGTTCAGTTACCTGAGCAACCGATGAGTTTGTATGTTCACCCAGCACTGGTAGAGCAAGCTATTTTTAATGTTTTAGAAAATGCTGCAAACTTTTCACCTCCAGATGAACCAGTTGTGATTCGTGCTCAATTTTCATCAGAAGAGGAAGTAAAAATTGAAATTGAAGATAGAGGTGCTGGAATTCCTGAAGACGAAAGACATCGCATTTTTGATATGTTTTATACGATGGAACGAGGAGACCGTGGAAAGTTTGGTACTGGTTTAGGGCTTACAATCGTAAAAGCGATTATTGGTGCTCATATGGGTACAATAGAAGCATTTTCAGGGCGCCAAAATAAAGGTACTTTAATTCAAATCAGATTACCCATTCACCCAGTAAAAGAATAAGTTGTAAATTCATGATAAGTTCAGAAACATCACCTGTAGAAACACGTATTGTGATTATTGATGATGAGCCTCAAATCCGTAAATTTCTAGACATTGCTTTAAGAACTCAAAAATATAAAACCACGCTTTGCGAAACGGGTTATAAAGGTCTAGAGGCTTTGGCAACCCAAGGTGCCGACTTGGTTATTTTGGACTTGGGTTTACCCGATTTAGATGGGAAAGAAGTCCTCCAAGAGTTACGTAGCTGGTCAAATGTGCCGGTTATTGTGTTATCTGTACGTGCCGATGAATATGAAAAAGTTGCTTTGCTAGATGCTGGCGCAAACGATTACATGACCAAGCCTTTTAGTGTGCAAGAGCTTTTGGCGCGCATACGTGTCATTCTAAGGAACCAACCGATTCAGCAAGAAGCACATGTTTATGATGATGGTTACCTTAAAGTTGACGTTACTCAACGTTTGGTGTGGGTCGAGCAAGAGCCAATTACTTTAACTCGAAAAGAGTTTCAACTTTTGACGCTATTAATGCGTTATCAAGGTCAGCTTTTAACTCAGCCACAACTTTTAAAAGAACTATGGGGGCCAACCCATCAGGAAGATACTCACTATTTACGCATTTTAGTGGGTAAGTTGCGAAGTAAACTGGGGGATAACGCGATTCAGCCACGCTATATTGCAACTGAACCTGGTGTTGGATTGCGTTTTTTAGCTAAACAGAAAAATCATTAATTAAATATAAAAAAACCTTAGGGTATTTCTCCCTAAGGGTTTGCAAACTGATTTATATCTTTTAGCTTTTTTTATTTATATATCCCAATGCTGTTCTGCTTCAGTCATTTGGCTGTAAATATTTTGATATTCAGCCTGTTTCACTGTGTACCAATGCTCTACAAAGTCAGCGCCTAAATATCCTTTTAAAATAAGACTTCCTTTAAATATTTTTAAGGCTTCTGGCTGATTATTGGCTAATAAAATGTGCTCGTCTTGAAATTTCAAAAGATGTGCAGGTTTTGGTAGCGGTAACTTATGAGATAGCCCATAAGATATACCTGCTAAGATAGTCGCTGTAACCAGATAAGCATTACAGTCGGCTCCAGCAACCCGATATTCTAAACGTTGATTCTGTATATCTGAGCAAGGGATTCGGATGGCGACATTACGATTATTGGTATCCCAATTGGCTTCTAAGGGTACATGATGACCAATTTTAAAACGTCTATAAGAATTAATATTAGGAGCTAAAATAGCCATAGATGTAGGCATTAACTCAATGAGACCGCTAATTGCACTTAGTAATGTGGTGGAAAGCTCATTTTTTTCTTCTTCTGAACTAAATACATTTCCATGATATTGATTGAGCAAGCTCATATGAAAATGCATGCCACTACCAGCCTTCGCCAAGTTTGGTTTAGCCATGAAGCAGGCGGTTAAATCATGCTTTCTTGCGACTTGTTTTACAATTCTTTTTAAAGCATTAATTTGATCACAAAGCCTTAAAATATCATGGCTATGTTGAAGATTTAATTCATATTGTCCAGGTGATGACTCTGCAACAATAGCGGTAATTTCAATCGATTGTAGTAGGGCAGCTTTTTCAACTTCTTCGAGTACTTGTCGATAGTTATTGGGTGCATCTATATCAAAACATTGGTTTTCTATACATGTTTCAGATGGATGGGATGGTGAGAAAAGATAGAACTCTAGTTCAGCAGCCATGACAGGAAAATAATTGTCTGCATGTAACTGATTTAATAATTTTTTTAATATGTTACGTGGTTCATAACGACAGTCTGAACCATCTTCTTCTTGCATGGACAGGTAAAGTTGGGCATTCAATTCTGGAGATAAGGCACTGGGTTGTAAACTGCCTAAAATGGGCAGGCAAAGTCTATCTGGTTCACCAATATATTTTCCTAAACCTGTCTCTTCAATTACTTTACCATCAAGACTCATGGCATAAACAGAAAGTGGAAAATAACATCCATTTGATAGATTTTTGAGGCTTTTAACATCAATACGTTTGCCACGAATATGTCCGTTTAAGTCGTGCAGACAAATGTCAATGTGCTGAGTCTGAGGATATAAACTTAAATATTCATCAACCTCTTTCAAAAAAAGTTCTGAGCTAAAAGTGTGACTTTGTGTTGGTCGAATAAAATCATCTGATATTTTAAAAGCCTTAAAGCGAGAATCTTTTGAGTTTAAATTTGGATAAATAAGCGTACTCATTATAAAAAACCTTGGTGGCTATTTAGCTAGAATCCTACCGTAGCCTGTGAAGTTAATCGCGTAAAAAAAGGGTAAAATGATTAAAGAATACCTTGTAAATAATTTAATTTTTTTGCATTTATAATCAGTGAGTTGGTGGAGGTTTTTGTGGTGGGTTTTTAAAGTAAAATTAGTGTATAAGAGTTATCTGGATGGTCATGATTTCTCTTTTTTAAATTAAACATAATTAGAGATTAAGCCTCTTAAATTTTGTGAGATACTCAAACTGTTTTAAACTTAAAGGCTTATCCAGTTAAACATTTATGTATAAGTCTTGAATAGAGCAAACTTACATCCTGCATTACTGGAATTTTATTTTTTGCGGTTTTGAATTTTATTTTTGAGTTCTCTTAATATGAAAAATATTGGTTTAGCCATTTTAGTAATCAGCCTTTCAGGTTGTGCTGCAATGAGCGTAGAAGAATGTAAGACTGCGAATTGGTCATTAGTGGGCGAGAAAGATGGTTCAAAAGGTTCGTTGCCACGTTTAGATCAATATTACAAAGCATGTGGAAAAGCCAATATTGTTCCAGATCAAAAGTCATATGAACGCGGGTATAAAGAAGGTCTAGGGTATTATTGCCAGCCAACAAATATTTTTTATAGTGCTTTAGAGGGTAGTGGCAATATCAATGTGTGCCCAGTTGAGCAGCGTAATCGTTTAAGACCTTATTATCAAGCAGCTTCCGATTACTATAATGCAAAAAATGAATATGACCGTTATGACGAAAAGTTTAAGCAATATTCTGACAGTGCTTATAACGAAAAATTAAAGCCAGAAGAACGTGAACGTTATCGTAAGCTTTTAAGAGAATTACAAAATGATCGTGACCGTATTAATCGAAACTATTGGAACTCAATTCGAGATATTGAGCGTTTTAAATACGATCACGGCTTAAAATAATATTTAAAAAAGGATTGATCTGAATTAGATCAATCCTTTGTTTTTTTAAAGATAATAACTGGTTTTTGTCATTAGCTTTGAAATAGCAGTCATCGTAATTTTTACTGCATAGGGCAATTCAACACCACCTGCTTCAAGCGCTGTATGGCGATGATGTAATTCATCTTCATTCATTTGCTCTAAAATTTTACGAGAACGGTCATCTTGAGCAGGTAACTGGTTTAAATGATCTTGTAAATGAAGGCTGACTTGACGTTCAGTTTCGGCCACAAAACCTAAGCTATATTTGTCACCCGCAATACCCGCAAGTGCGCCCATACCATATGAAAGCCCATACCAAATTGGGTTTAATAAACTGGTATGACTATTTAGCTCTTTTAAACGAACTTCACACCACGCTAAATGATCTTGTTCTTCAATTGCAGCTTGTTGCATTTCTTGGCGTACATTTGGCAATTTCGCCGTTAATGCTTGTCCATGATAAAGGGCTTGTGCGCATACTTCACCACTATGGTTAACACGCATTAAGCCTGCGACATGGCGAGCATCTTCTACTCCTAGTTTTGCTTCAACCGATTCGGCCGGATTTTGGCGCTGTGCTGCTGTTGCACCCGGAACAAGACTACGTAATGCTTGATCAAAAGAGTTAATGAGCTGATCAATTCCAGTATAGTGGCGCATAAATTAGTCCTCCAAAGAAAGATGTGCTGTGGCAAGCATTGGTTTTAGACGTGCTAGAAGCCAAATACTAAAGATTGCACTAAGTACAGCTGTAATAATAAATAGTATTTTAATATCAATTTTTAAAACACTTAAGATTAAGATTGAAAAAATTGCAGAAGAAACCATAAAAACGGCATTTAAAATGTTGTTTGCTGCTACAACACGAGCACGATGTGAACGTGGTGAGTAAGCCTGCATCATGGCATATAAAGGAACAATATAAAAACCGCCGCTAATCCCCAGTAAAGTCACAGCTAACATGACATGATAGTAAACCCAGCCTTGAGTAAAAATATCTTTTAACGTGAGTAATGCACCAGTTCTTTCGGGTACAAAAGCTAAACTCGCGGCAAGGTAAAGCGCAAAAAGGGTAAGGCCAATCGCACCAATTGGTACCATTTTAATATTAATTTCTGAGCCGCCAATTTTACGGCAAAGAAGAGACCCGACCCCAATACCGACTGAAAAGAAAGTAAGCAAAAGGCTAACCACATTTTCTGATGCATGCAGATTTTGTTGGGTGAGCTGTGGAATTTGGGTTAAATAAGTAGCACCATAAAACCAGTACCACGAGTTACCTAACAAAATAGTGAATACTAAAGGTAAGCTTTTGGCATATTTAATCGTTTGAAAACTTGTACGAATGAAATTCCAGTCAATCTTTAAATCGGGAGCAGCAACTTTCTGTGGCAAAATGAAGCGGCTACATAAATAGCCAATGCAAGCAATAATTACAACAGTAAGACTAATCCACAATAAGTTCCCATGTGAGGATGCAATTACAGCACCACCTAAAATCATTCCGAACAAGATTGCCATAGATGTACCTGACTGAAACAAGGCATTACCTGACATTAATTCATTTGGTTTTAAAATTTCAGGCAAAATTGCATATTTAATGGGGCCAAAAAATGTTGAATGTGTACCCATTAAAAATAAGGCGAGAAGCAATAGCCATAAATGCCCCAATAAAAAACCGGCAGAACCGATGAGCATAATAATGATTTCTAATATTTTTATGCCACGCACGAGTTGTGAGCGTTCATATTTATCAGCAATTTGTCCAGCTGTTGCTGAAAAAAAGAAGTATGGCAAAATAAACAATAATGCTGCTAAATTATTTAGTGTGCTTACTGGGGCAGATTGTTGCTGAATCAAACCATAAGTAATGACTAACAATAAAGCTTGCTTAAAAACATTGTCATTTAATGCGCCAAAAAACTGTGTAAAAAACATCGGTACAAACCGACGTGATGTCATCAGGGATTCATCTTGTTTCATCATATGCAAGCTTCATTGAGTTTTATTAAAAAATGTGACGGAGTGTTAATTTGCATCGAAAACCATGTATGATATTTTTAACGCTTGATTAAATGAAAAATCAATGGTTTCGAGTGAGTTTTATCCTCATATATTGGTGCGTTTATTAAAAAATAAGTTTAGAGTTTTCCATGCCTTCTAAAATTAAGTTTAAACAGTCAACTCTTTCTCACTCTATGCATTTGGTCTTAAAAATGCAGAGTATACCTAAACTTATTTGTAGCAGCCTATTGTTAAGTTTATGTGTTACTCCTTGTTATGCTCAAAGTTCGGCCGAGACAGTAACATCCGCAGTAAACCAAGCGGTAGCTGATTCGTCATTACAACAAACGGATACAAATAAGCAAAATGATGTTCCGATTACTGATGTCGCTACTCTTGTAACTCAAGCACAGCAACAACAAGATAGCTTGGCTATATTGCAACAACAAGAACAATTTCCAAATCAGATTGAAGAATTTAAGCCAATTACGCTTGATAACCTCGACGATTTGCCGGTTATGCCTGTTGACCAGAGTATGGCAAATGAAATTTATCGGGTAGCAGAAGAGGCAAAGACCGAAGCTCAAAATTTCCAGAATGGAACGCAAAAGCATCCAGAAATGGTGGTGAATGACGCATCACAAGCAGAATTACATGAAATTAATCAGGCACCTGTAAATATTGACCAGCTCATGCATGAGATTCAATCGGATAGTAAGATTGTAGTCGAAGCCAACGAAACTGGGAAAACTTTACCTGAGCTTACAGCTGCTACGGAAGAACCTCCTGAAGAAAAGGGTTTCTTTAAGCGAATAATAAATAAAATCCGTCCACCGCGTGTGGTTCCGATGGAGCAAATACCTCGTATTACTGCTGAAGTCAGTGGGGCTCCGACGGATCTTGCTAAAAATATTAAAGGTAAATTATCTACATTCACCCAAGAATCATTTGAAGATTTTAATGCGGCATTGCCACAGTTGAGAAGCTTAAGTAATCAGGCTGCACAAGCTGTGGGTTATTACAACGCTGAGTTTCGTTTTGAGAAATTAAGTGCAAGTCGAGTGCGAGTTAAGGTTACTCCAAATGAACCTGTACGAATTAATGAACAAAATATTGAATTTAGTGGACCTGGTGCAAAACAACCACAGTTTCAGGTTATTCGTTTAGTTCCAGACCAAGATGTAGGGGATATTTTTAATCATAGTCTGTACGAAACAACCAAAAGCCGAATTGTCGATGCTGCATCGAATAATGGTTATTTTGATGCATTTTGGCGTTTACATGATGTGAAAGTAAGCCAACCTGAAAATAAAGCAGATATTAATCTCAAATATGAGACAGGTGAACGGTATAAGCTGGGTAAGGTTGAGTTCCGTATGAGCGATCCTTCAAAACCGTTGCCAATTAATCTAAATATTCTTGAGAGTATGGCACCTTGGAAAGAGGGTGATGACTACACATTCTGGCGTGTAAATACTTTAGCCAATAACTTAACTAACTCACGTTATTTTAATTACACCTTAGTCGACTCAATTAAACCAGACCCAATTGAAAAGCCGCTTGAGTTGCCACCAGATTTACAAGCTTTAGTCGATCAACAACATGTCACTATTGATGAATCAAAATTACTTCCGGTAGAACAACAACAACTTGCTAAAGCACGACAGTTAGCCTCATCTAATAAAGAAGTCACTCAAAATGTTGTGGATGAAAAACAATTTGCTGGAACTCAAAATGTACAATTAGCTGCGGCACCTGCTGCTTTAAAAACTGCAGAAAATCATACAGATCAAGAATCTGAACAAGACCGTTTACAAGCCCAAGCACGTGAAGAAAAAATAATTCCGGTTATTGTGACTTTAAATGCCGACAAACTAAATAGTCTGGAAACAGGTGTTGGTTATGGTACTGATACAGGGGCTCGTTTACGTAGCCAATATCGTCGATCGATTGTGAATCAATATGGTCATTCATTTGATGCTAACTTTGAGCTTTCACAAATTCGCCAGTCCATAGATGGCCGTTATAGTATTCCTTATAAACACCCATTAAATGATTACTTTAACATTGTTGGTGGTTATGAACGTGAGACTCGGAATAATATTGGTCCTGATGTAGGTTTACTTACTGAATCGGCAGTATTAGGTGGTGAGCGAGTGATTAAAAAGCCATTAGGCAACTGGCAACATACCATTGGAGTACGCTATCGTCTGGACCGCTTAACTCAAAAAGGGAATGTCGATATTTCTGAGTTACCAGATGCCTTTAAAACTGCTGCATCAGAGCAAGAAGCTTTATTATTTAGTTATGAAACTTCGAAAACTTCGAGTAATACACGTTTAAACCCAACTAAAGCATTTAAACAGACTTATAAATTAGAACTTGGAAGTGAAAGCTTGCTTTCAGATGCCAATATGGCAATAGCAACAGCAGGCTGGAGATTTATTTATTCTTTAGGTGAAAACGATGATCATCAGTTTGTTGGCCGATCAGATTTAAGTTATATTTTTACCGATAAATTTGATAAAGTTCCCTACAATTTAAGATTCTTTACTGGTGGTGACCAGTCATTACGTGGTTTTGATTACAAAAGTCTTTCACCAGAAGAAAATGGATATAAAATTGGTGGGCAGGCTTTGGCTGTAGGCTCTTTAGAATATAACTATCAATTCAAAGAGGGTTGGCGAGCAGCTATTTTTTCTGATTTTGGTAATGCTTACGATAAGAGTTTTAGTAATCCGACTGCCTATAGTGTTGGTGTCGGTATCCGCTGGAAGTCACCAATTGGGCCAATTCGTTTAGATGTGGCATCAGGTATTTCAGATGATAATCATCCGATTCGTTTACATTTCTTTATAGGTCCACAACTTTAAAAATAAAATTTTATTAGGTTTATTTTATGGCGGAAGTAGAACAGCAGCCCACTTCGACACCTAGCTCTCCTAAGAAGCGACGTATTTTGCGTAGCTTCGTGCTGACGATATTAATCATACTTTTATTACTAGTTGCTTCTATCATTATTATGATGTCGACTGACCGTGGAAGCCGTTTCTTATTAGACCGCGTTTTACAAGCTCAGCAAGTGATTAAATATGAATATGAAGGGGGTAATTTACTTAGAGGAATTATCCTTAAAAATATTATTGTTCAGTTAAAAGAAGTTGATGTTACTTTAGATAGAGCCGATGTTCGCTTAGGATGGCGTTCTTTATTATTAGAAAAAGAAGTGCATTTGGGTAATGCAGATGTACGTAACTTAATCATTATTAATAAAGCTCCCCCATCAAATAAACCATTTGAATTTAAACCAATTAAATTACCATTTGTGCTTCGTGTAGATAAGGCAGATGTCGATCATTTAGAAATTAAAAATTCAGGCTCAGTTGTAAATTTCCATGATGTCCACTTAAACGATGCGTTGTGGTCAGATACAAAATTGAAGTTTGAAAACTCAAGTATGGATATGGGGTATCTTTCTGTTCATAATGCAGCAGGAAATATGGACTTTAGTGGAAAATATCCGCTCAATGCGACAGCAGATCTAAAAATTCCTTCTCTAAAAAGCTTAAATATTCAAGATATTAAAGTCGCTGCACGAGGGAGTTTAGATACTATACAAGCAGGTGTCGCAACCACAACACCAGATTTATTAACAGGTTGGGTTATTTTACATCCTGTTCGTCATGAAGTGCCTATGCAAGGTGCATTGTTGTTCAAAAATTATCATTTGCCTTTGCTAGTTGAACAAAAATTATTTGCTAAAAATGGTGTCATTAAATTTCAAGGGGATATTAAACAACTAAACTTAGCACTTGATACTGACTTAAAAGGTGAGAATTTACCTGAAGGCCAATACAATGCCTTAATGAATACAGATCTGGTTCACCAGTTGAATATTACTAATTTTAATGGTCAGCTCATGAAAGGAGCTGTTAATTTAAAAGGTTTGGTAAATTGGAAAGATCATGTGACTTGGGATGTAAAAGGTCGCTTAGATCATATTAATCCTAAAGATAAAGTGATTCCTCAAGTCGTTCAGGATTTCTTGCCGCCAAGTTTAGATGCTGCTGTTGCTTCAACAGGCTCTTTAGAAAAAGGCACTGAAGTATTTGCTAATGTCAATTTTGACCGTTATGAGTCTTGGAAACTTAAATTAAACCAGGCGCCTGAGAAAAATAAAAAACCACAACCCATGTTAATGAACGTAGCGTGGACAAATATAGATCGGGCAATGCCATATATCGGCTGGTTAAGTAGTGATAGTGGTCAAGTCGATTTAACTTTGCGAGATGGCCAGCAAGACCTTAAGGTGGCAACTAAAGTATATCAACATGAACAGACTTTATTACCAGCGGGACAATATCTGGCGATACTGAATATTAAAGACAATGTTTTGAATGTTCCTAGTTTTAGTTTTGCAGCTCAAAAAGGTAGCCTCACAGGTCAGGCTAAAGTTTTATTACCTACTGAAAAACGTCAGCTGGCATGGAATGCGTTATTAAATGCAAAAGACTTTAATCCACAAAGTATTCATGCAGCTGCACCCGTTAACTTACTCAATGGATCAATCAAAGCAAGTGGTTTTGCAAAGCCAAATCAACAAATTATTCAACTTGAAAAAATTGATTTAAAAGGCCAGTTGGCTCAAGCAAGCCAAGAAACGGTTGCCTTAGCTGGAAAAAGCACAGCAGCTTTATTATTTAATGATGTTAAAGCAGGTGGTGGTTTTAAAGGTTTTGCAGTGAATTATGATGGATCTTTAAAAGCACTTAATCAGGCCAATGGATTATTAAAGTTCTCTATTGCAGGTACTCCAGAGTTTATTCGAATTAATCAGTTACAACACGATGGTGTTGCTGGAAAAATCTATGCAACAGGTTCATTAAATTTAAAAGACCGTATTGTTTGGGATATCAATAGTTCGCTCGTACGTTTTAAACCCCAATATTTTGCTTCTAGTGTAAAAGGTGAAATTTCAGGAAATGTAAAAACACAAGGTATTTGGTCTGATAAGTTAAAGCGTATTGATATTCAACAATTGAATCTTGCAGGTTTTTTGAATAATAAACCAGTAAGAGGTAAAGGTAACTTATCTGTACTTCTGGATTCGAACCAAAAGGGCTTTTTACCTCAACAGTTTGAAGCAAATAATCTATTTTTAGCTTATTCACAAAACCAGTTACAAGCGACTGGTAATGCACAGAATTTAAAAATCAAGCTTAATGCACCTGCACTTTATGAGTTATATCCTGGTTTAAGTGGTCGTGCGTACGGAGATTTGAGTGTTCAATCTCAACCGCGCCTTAAGGCTACAGCGAATATTGCGGTTGATAATTTTGCCTTTAATAACGTGGTAAGTGTTAAAAAACTGCGTATACAGGGGGAGCTTCCTACTTCTGAAACGACACCAACTCAGCTCACAGCAAAGCTAGACAATTTACGCAGTGGTAGTCGTCAAATTCAGTCTGCTGAGCTCAATTTGGCAGGAACAAGAAAAGCACATTTATTAAAGGTGCAGGCAAATAATAATGTTTCTAAATTTTATGTTCAGTTAGCAGGCGGTCTTAACCAGAATAATGATTGGTTAGGACAAATTCAAAAAGGCAGTTTTGATTCGCGTCGAATTCGCCTAGCACAAAATCAAAATGCACCTGTTGTTTTCTCATCAGCACGTTCTGAGTTATACGTTGGGCAGCACTGTTGGCAAAGTAGAAATAGTCAGTTATGTCTTGATCAACCTGTACGTGTAAGTAAGGCACAAGGTAATATTTCGTTTGTTACCCAAAATCTGGACTTAGGCGATTTTGCAGCATTTATGCCAGAAGGTCTGGCTATGACTGGTCAACTTAATGGTTACGCCAAAGCTTCTTGGGTAAATGGTGGACATCCTAAACTTGATGCGCGTTTAGTAACACGAAAAGGTGAGTTGGGCCTAGCAGCAGAAGACCCACAAGATCCACCAACCACGTTGACTTATGATGAACTCAGTGTAATTGCGAAGAGTATTTCAGAAGGTTTATTGTTCCGTGTTGATGTAAAAACACCTGATATTGGTACTGGCTATGCAAATGTTATTATTAATCCATATCAGCCATCTATGCCAATGCATGGTGAGGTAGCATTTAACGATGTACAGTTAAAGGTTTTAAAGCCATTCATTCAAGATGTACGTTCAATGAGTGGTACTTTAGCCTTAGCAGGTAAAGTGAATGGTACATTAACCCAACCGCAGTTTACAGGTGAAATGCGTTTGAAAAATGGGGCGATTAGCATGATTTCCCTGCCAGTCAATTTAACCAATGTACAAGTGTATTCATCTATTCGTCAGGATATGGCAACAATTGATGGTGCATTCAACAGTGGACAAGGTGTAGGCCTACTTAAAGGTAGCTTCGACTGGAAAGATGCACCGCGTCTACAGTTGAACTTAAAAGGTGATAATTTACTTGTACGTCAAGCACCATTAATTACAGCAATTGCCAATCCGAATTTAACACTTGATATGTATCCTTTTGATAAGCGTTTAAGCTTAAAAGGATCGGTAGATGTTCCTCGTGCTCGTATTTCAATGCCTGAAACAACGGCACCTGTCATTAATACATCTTCAGATGTCCGTATTGTCCGCCAGGGGCAAGACCCGCTTGCAATTTTACGTGCTGCAAAACCTTGGGATATTCGTGCTGATATCTCGGTGAATGTTGGTAATCAAGTTATTTTCCAAGGCTTTAACAGTAACATTCCTTTAGTTGGTCGTTTGAACTTGACTCAACGTGGTTATGAAACTGCAATGCGCGCGATGGGGGCTATTGGTGTGAGCCAAAAAGTGAAAATTGAAGCTTATGGACAAAGCTTAGATTTAAATCGTGCAATTGCCCGTTTCAATGGTCCATTGGCAAACCCGACTTTAGATATTGATGCGAATAAAAATGTACAGGGCAGTTTGGTCGGAGTCCGTGTTACGGGCACGGCGTCGTCACCAAATATTCAAGTCTATAATGATGCTGGTCTATCTGAGCAAGAAGCATTAAATGCATTAGTGACAGGTCGTATTAATGAAGGTTCAAGCGGTTTAAGTAATACAGAGGGTTTTAAGTCTGATGTAAACAATACAATTGCTGCTGCTGGTATTAGTATGGGCTTGGGCGGTACTCGCGCTTTAACGAATCAAATTGGTCGTACTTTTGGTTTAAGTGGACTTGCATTAGATGCTCAAGGTACAGGTGATGATACTCAAGTCAGCTTAACGGGATACATTACGCCTGACTTATTTATTCGTTATGGTGTAGGGGTATTTACACCAGTCAACAAGCTTACGTTGCGTTATCAAATGAACCGTCGTTTATATTTGGAAGCAAGTCAGTCTTTAGAAAGAGCAATCGACTTATTCTACAACTGGCGTTTCTAGTAGATGCACAGTATATATTGGAAAAGATGTCATCACGTGTAATGCTTTAATTGCATTAAATCACTCATGAATAGAATAAAAGCTCACCTTCAGGTGGGCTTTTATTTTTCCTCCTATAGTATTTTAAAAATTTGAATATTTATTGTATAAGCCATGGTTTTTTACTCTGAACCAAGCCTTGAAATACATTCTGATTAAAGAAAATTCACTTGAAAATTGCAGTTTTATAAATTAATTTTCACAATCATTAAATGAAATTAGATCGATAAAGCCTTGTTGATAATTGCAAATAAGGTGAATTTTTCAAGGAAATGCCAGTGAAAAAAGTTACTTGTGTTGAAATTAAACATAGCAAGGTTAATGCTATACATGTTAGATATCATGGGCTAATTCAGAAATTAACCGCCACATTGTCGTTGACGTTTTTATCACTTGGTTGGAATTCCACCGTAAATGCCGCAGAGCAACAAATCGCTTTAGTTGGAACTTGGACATTGCTCCCTAATGCACCGCTTGCACAAAAACCAAAGCAAGCCAGTGAGGGTTTGTACCAGCTTCAAGTTAATGGCGATGGAACTTTAACTCCTATTAAAGTATTGAAAATGAAAAGCCCTTCTTGGATTGTGAAATCGAAAGATGGCCGTTTTGCATATACAACGAATGAAGAAAATGAAGGAGCAGTGACTGCATTATCAGTTCAAAAAGGAAAGGTAGAAGTGTTGAACACAGTGGATAGCCATGGTGGACATCCAACACATGCCTCAATTAGTTTAGATGGTAAATTCCTGTTTGTATCGAACTATTCTGCATTTGATAAAGGTCGTGGTGGTGTAGCCGTTTTCCCAATTTTGCCAAATGGACATGTAGGTGAAATGATACAAAATATTGTTTTTGCAGAAGGTTCGGGATATGTGAAAGGTCGTCAGGAGAGTGGCCATGCACATTCGACAACTTTCAGCTCAGATGGCAAGTATTTATATGCTAGCGATCTTGGAAATGACAGAGTTTATACTTTTCGCTATAACCCGAACAATCCTCAACCACTTGAGGTGGACAGCAGCCGAGATGTGACTCTTAGCCATGGTTCTGGTCCACGCCATATGGTTTTTTCACCAGATGGCAAACATGCGTACCTTACCGCAGAAATGCAAAGTGAGATTGTGGTATTTAATGTGCAAGATGGCTATTTGAAAAAAGTGGGCCAGCTAAAATTGATTCACGAGGACAAAACACCTGAGTTCAAGAGTGCGAGTGGAATTATCCTGAGTCCCGATGGCAAATATGTGATTGCTGCCAATCGTGGTGCAGACAATAAACTTTTGGTATTTAAAATTCAACAAAATGGATTGCTCGGTAAACCAGTAGTTTATAAAGCCAATGGTATTGAACCACGTGCTTTCTCATTTGATACGTCTGGTAAATATCTGTATGTGACCAATGTTTTTACTAATAATATTAGCTTATTTCGCTTTGATGCGAAAAATGGCATCTTAAAATCAATTGGCGATGCAGCAAAAATCTCCACACCCACTGATATTAAATTTTTTAATTAACCCGAATCACAAAACGGGCATTTCTAATGTTTTATATCAAAGACCAAAGGTTTTATCTCAGTTTTTGATGGCAGTTTTTGCAAAGTCTGTCAGATTCAGTATGATGTGGGCAGCTTAGTCTGTGTAGAGTAATGATGAAAAAAGTTTTATTTGTCTTGATGGGAATGTTGTTAGTCGGCTGTACAGAGAAAAAACCTTTAACACCTGAAGAACAATGGCATGGCTTTTGTACAAGTGTTGGGAATGCTGCGAGAAGCATTGTATTTGACCGTCAGCAGGCGATTGAAAAGTCTCAAGCAATTGAACATGCAAATAAAATTGAAGATGAGATCACCAAAAAATTCATCTTGAATATTATTGAAAAAGTTTATGCTATTCCACAAGATGAACTAAAAACTAACCCTGAAGCCTTGCAAGAAAAAATTAGAAAACAAATGGCAGATGAGTGCTTGGTTACACCACATGACAAAATGCCAAACTTTAAAAAGTTCTAAATGTACAAGACATCGTCAACACTCCACTAAGGTGGAGTGTTCTTTCAATTCAAAATATCGCATGATAAGTCAGTCATTAAGATCATTATTTATACAGGGGTATTTAGTTACAAAATAATGGGCATCACGGAGAAACACCCCGCGCGCATTAACTTTTAGCTTGAACTCTAGTAAAATTTTGTAGTCCATATTACTTGTGAAGCTTTGTGAAAGCTTGAATTTACAAGTAGTTTTTTAAAAAAAGAGGAATGAACACCGTGCTAGAAGCTTACCGCCAACACGTTGCTGAACGTGCCGCACTCGGAGTCCCACCGAAGCCACTTGATGATGCTCAAACTGCTCAACTTGTTGAGTTATTAAAAAACCCGCCGGCAGGTGAAGAAGCATTCTTGGTTGATTTGCTTGAAAACCGTGTTCCTGCAGGTGTTGACCAAGCAGCTTACGTAAAAGCAGCTTTCTTGGCAGCGATTGCAAAAGGCGAAGCGACATCTCCGCTAGTTTCTAAAGAACGTGCCGTTTATTTACTAGGTACTATGCTTGGTGGCTATAACGTAGCGCCTTTAGTTGAGCTTCTAGATGATGCTGAACTCGCGAGCTTAGCTGCTGAAGCATTGAAAAAAACATTACTTGTATTTGATGCGTTCCATGACGTAGCTGACAAAGCTAAAGCTGGCAATGCGAATGCAAAAGCTGTTTTACAATCTTGGGCTGACGCTGAATGGTTCACATCGCGTCCAGATGTACCAGAAGAAATCAAACTTACTGTATTCAAAGTAACGGGTGAAACAAACACTGATGATTTGTCTCCAGCTCAAGACGCTTGGAGCCGTCCGGATATCCCATTACACGCAAATGCAATGTTGAAAAACGAGCGTGATGGTATCAATCCTGAAAAACCAGGTGAAGTTGGTCCATTAAATCAAATTAAAGAACTTATTGCTAAAGGCAATCAAGTTGCTTATGTAGGTGACGTTGTTGGTACAGGTTCATCTCGTAAATCTGCAACAAACTCTGTGCTTTGGTTCTTTGGTGATGAGATCGCTCACATTCCAAACAAAAAAGACGGTGGTTTCTGCTTAGGTTCTAAAATTGCTCCGATTTTCTTCAATACTATGGAAGACGCTGGTGCGTTACCTGTAGAAATTGACGTTGCGAACATGAACATGGGTGACGAAATCGTTCTTAAGATTGATCACTCAGCAGCTAAAGTAACTGCGTTCAAAAACGGCGAACAAATCGCTGAGTCTGAACTTAAAACTCCAGTACTTTTAGATGAAGTACGTGCTGGCGGTCGTATTAACTTGATCGTTGGTCGTGGTTTGACAACTAAAGCACGTGAAGCTTTAGGTCTTGCACCATCTACATTATTCCGTACCCCAGTACAACCTGCTGCAACTGGCAAAGGCTTCACTTTAGCTCAGAAGATGGTAGGTCGTGCATGTGGTCTTCCAGAAGGTCAAGGTGTAATTCCTGGTACTTACTGCGAACCTAAGATGACTACAGTTGGTTCTCAAGATACAACTGGTCCTATGACTCGTGATGAGTTAAAAGACTTAGCTTGCTTGGGCTTCTCTGCCGATTTAGTTATGCAATCTTTCTGTCACACTGCTGCTTATCCAAAGCCAGTTGACGTACAAATGCAACATACACTTCCAGACTTCATCATGAACCGTGGTGGTGTATCTTTACGTCCAGGTGACGGTATTATCCACTCTTGGTTAAACCGTATGCTTCTTCCAGATACAGTAGGTACTGGTGGTGACTCGCATACTCGTTTCCCAATTGGTATTTCGTTCCCTGCAGGTTCTGGCCTTGTAGCTTTCGCTGCTGCAACTGGTGTAATGCCACTTGATATGCCTGAATCAGTTCTTGTTAAGTTCAAAGGTAAAATGCAGCCTGGTATCACTTTACGTGACCTTGTACATGCGATTCCTTACTATGCAATCAAAGAAGGCGATCTTACTGTTGAGAAAAAAGGTAAGAAAAACATCTTCTCTGGTCGTATCTTAGAAATCGACTTAACAGAAATGGAAACTGACTTAACAGTTGAGCAAGCATTCGAACTTTCTGATGCTTCTGCTGAACGTTCAGCTGCAGGTTGTGCTATCACACTTTCTGAAGAGAAAGTTGCTGAGTACTTACGTTCTAACATCACAATGCTTAAGTGGATGATTTCACAAGGCTATGGTGATGCTCGTACAATGGCTCGCCGTGTTGAAAACATGGAAAAATGGTTAGCAAACCCAAGCTTACTTAAAGCTGATGCTGATGCTGAATACACTAAAGTGTATGAAATTGACTTGTCAGAAATCAAAGAACCTATTCTTTGCTGCCCGAACGATCCAGATGATGCAAAACTTCTTTCTGACGTTCAAGGCGACAAAATTGATGAAGTATTCATCGGTTCTTGTATGACGAACATCGGTCACTTCCGTGCTGCTGGTCAGTTACTTGAGAAAGTACCAAGTGGTTCATTAACAACTCGTTTATGGTTGGCTCCACCAACACGTATGGACGAACACCAGTTAATGGAAGAAGGCTTCTATAACACTTATGGCCGTGCTGGTGCGCGTACTGAAATGCCTGGTTGTTCATTATGTATGGGTAACCAAGCACGTGTTGCACCGAACACAACTGTTGTATCGACTTCTACACGTAACTTCCCTAACCGTTTAGGTCAAGGTTCTAACGTTTACTTAGCGTCTGCTGAGCTTGCATCTGTTGCTGCTGTACTTGGTAAATTACCAACTCCAGAAGAATACCAACAATATGCAGCTCAAATTGACAGTATGTCTGCTGACATCTACAAATATTTGAATTTCGACCAAATGGGCGAATATACAAATGCTGCTGATAAAGTAGATACTAAGAAAATTGCTGCTGCTCAATTGACTTAATACCTCAATTTAGTACAAAAAAGGAGCTGATTATTCAGCTCCTTTTTTATTTTAATGAGAATTTACGCATGATTAATATTCAAAACCATTAAATGCATCATGTTTTATTTCTTTAAAATGTAAAAATAAATATATCGCTAGATATTAAAGAAGATTTTGTTTTAAAATATTTATATCAACTTAAAAATAATTAAAAAGAACACGGGTATTTTATATATGGAACTTAAAAATGCTAAAGACAATTGTTGAATTTAAATTTGATGATTACCAACGATATGATCAACATTTATCAGCAGAACGAGGGAATACTTTAGTACAAAAAACTGAAGATATAGCACAGTATATTTATAGTATCTTGAAAAACAGATATCACTTGAATATTGAATTAAATGCTCAAAGCTGGGGTTGGGAGATAGAGATCCCATTACCTGAAATTACGATGTATCTCGGTATTAGTGTTTACGAAGAGCACAATAACGGTTTTGCAATATTTATTTCACCGAATACGCCAATTTTGAGAAGATTTCTTTTTAAAAAATTAGATATTACTCATCATATTATGTTACTTCAAAATTATATTAATATCATTTTGAAGTCCCATGCTGGTATTTATGATGTGCAATGGTGGGAAGAAAATGAATTTAGATATGTGGCTGTGCATTAAGAAGTAATTAGTAAATATTAAATATTCTTTATGATTGTTTAGTGAATACAATTAATAAAATATTTTATTGAGAGTTATAGTGGTGAATTTACGTATGTGAGCTTAATATATGTTCAAGATAATGTGGCTTATATCCGTATGCGAATTTTAGCTTGGAAGGCATTACGTCAGTTCTTCTATAACAATCTTCATAATCATGATTACGAAACAGTAGTGAGCAGGTGCATCAACTACTTCTTAGTTTTTTTAATTATTGGTAATGTAGTTGCTGTCTTGCTAGAAACAGTAAATGATCTGTATTACAGCTATCGAATATGGTTCGACTCCTTTGAGAGTATCTCTATCATAATTTTCAGTGTTGAATATCTCTTAAGACTATGGAGTATTGTAGAACGAGATCCGACTCAAACTGCATGGAAGCAACGTTTAGCATGGGTAAAAAGTGGAGAGGCGCTAATTGACCTTATGGCAATTTTGCCTGCGTATTTAAATTTCTTTGTACGAATAGATCTTCGTATGTTAAGGATTTTAAGATTATTTCGTTTACTAAAGTTAACCCGTTATTTTATCTCTTTGCAGATATTGCTATGCGTCATTAAACGAGAAAAAGGTTCTTTTCAGGCAGTTATTTTTATTTTAATCATTATGATTATTATGACTGCTTCGGGTATTTATGTCGTTGAAAATAAAGCTCAACCAGAAGCTTTTAGTTCTATTCCTAAAGCAATGTGGTGGGCAGTCGTTACCTTAACTACAGTTGGCTATGGTGATGTTACACCCGTGACGAGTTTAGGAAAGTTATTAGGTGCTCTAATTACAATTTTAGGGGTAGGTATCGCAGCTTTGCCTGCTGGTATTTTAGCTTCTGGTCTGGCAAATGAACTTAATCAACGTAATCAGCGTCTCGAACAAGAGTTCCGAGAGTTACTTCAGGTGCGTGGTATTGATATTCTGCACGATGAAGTTGAAATAGAACGTATTCGGCAAAAGGTGGGATTACCAAAAGAACAAGCACATAATCTGATTATTCAAATTATGCGCGAAAAGGTGCTGGAAGAAAAAGAGTCTGCGAGAGAGAAGAAATGCTATTGTCCGCACTGCGGTGAAAAATTAACAGACTAATATTTCAGTAAGAAAGCCTGACGAGAATCAGGCTTTTTGAGTTGCTTTTTCTACAGCAAATGCAATCAGTAAGATAATAAGACCGCTAAGGCTTAGTACAAAACCTACCCAGATCGGTGCAATCCATCCCATTTGATGACTCAGAACCCAACCCCCTAAAAATGCACCTAATGCATTCGCAAGATTAAATGCAGAGTGATTAAGCGAAGCTGCTAGCGTTTGGGCATCGCCGGCAACATCCATTAGACGTGTCTGTAAGGCTCCACCTAATCCCATTACAGTAAGCCCGATTAAGAATAAAGAGGCGATTGCACTATAAATATTACTCATTAAGAAGCTTGCAACAACAAAAGCTATAGCTGAGCTAATGAGCACACCGACAATGGTTTTATTGAGAGTTTTATCGGCAAGCCAACCAGCTGCTAAACCGCCAATCACCATTCCAACTCCCCATAGAGCTAAAGCAATAGGTACAATTTCAATATTAACTTTTGTGTATTCAGTTAAAATTGGTGAAACATAGCTATATACAGAGAACATTCCTCCAAAGCCAATTGCACCAACTGCAAGGGTTAACCACATGTTTATATTTTTAAGGCCAGCTAATTCGGTTTTTATACTAGCGGTGGCTTGAACTGGAATATTTGGAACAAAACAACCTACTGCAATTAAAGTAAGAAATGCAATGGTTGCTGAAAATTCAAAACCGGCTCTCCAACCAAAATGTTGACCTAACCATGTCGCTAAAGGTACTCCAATAACAGTAGCAACAGTTAAGCCCATCATCATCTGTGCAACAGCAGAAGCTCTTCGTGAAGGCCCAGCTAGTTCAGCAGCGACTAGAGCACCCACTCCAAAATATGCCCCATGAGGTAAACCTGCAATAAAACGAGAAATTAAAACAGTTTCGGATGTATGTGCTAAAGCTGTGCAAGCATTAGCAATACCATAAAAAAGCATTAAACCAAGTAATAGTGTTTTTCTAGGCACTTTTGCACCAAGGATGGCAATAATTGGCGCCCCAATAACTACTCCTAATGCATAAGCACTAATAAAATGACCAGCTTCAGGTACTGTAATATTTAAGTTGTGCGCAATTTCCTGAATAAGTCCCATTGCAACAAATTCTGTAGTCCCAATGCAGAAACCACCTACTGCGAGTGAGAAAATTGCTAAAAAGAGAGAATAATGTTGAGATGTAGAGAGAGGGGATCGGGGTGAAGCCATAATAAGTTAAAAGAAGACCCAAAATGAAAGTATAAGGGAAAAGAGATTAAAATAATAAAAAACTCAAATATTGAGAGCATGTTTGCATATCTCAGCCAAAAGCATTTTTATCTTTATTTTTAGTAATTTATCGAAATTATTTAAAAAATTGTATATGATAAGTCTGTAATACTTTAAGCATTACAATAAGTTGTATAAATATTTTAAAAATAGAGAATCTAAATCGTGAGAAAATTCAGTATTGCCTGCCTTATGGGGGTGGTTATGTTATCTATGTCTGGTTGCTCAGTCTTTATGGCAGGTAATCAACCAAGTAAAAGAAATTTAAATGTTTTAAATCCCGGTAGTTCTCGCAATTATGTTATTGCTGAGCTTGGAGCACCTGTACTTTCTGAATATCGGGATGGTACAAGAGTCGAAATCTATACTTTCCAGCAAGGTTATACAAAATGGGCGAAAGTAGGTCGTGCATTTGGACATGGTATAGCAGATGTTGCTTCATTTGGACTATGGGAAGTATTTGGAACACCAACTGAAGCATATTTTAGTGGGAAAGAAACTTCTTATGAAGTGATATATGGGCAAGATGATTTAGTAAAAAGCTTTAAACTTATTGATTTTGAACAGGCCTTTCCGAAAGCAAAAGAACAATGATGATATGAAAAGGGCCGTTAGGCCTTTTTCTTTATATAAGCTAAAAGAAATTTTATTCTAAATGAAATCATTGCTTTAATAAAAAATAAATTCATTTACTTTAAAAGTCATTAAGTAAAATTCAAGTTGAGACATATTAATTAATATTGTGATAAGATGAATACTATTCATTAATGAAGATTTATCTAGACTGACTCTATTTATTCGCAAATAAGAGATAAGTTTCAGAATTTATGGATAAATCTATTTGTTCAGGCTTTTGCCCATGTTAGAAATTCGTCATCTTAAAACTCTAGTTGCTTTACGTGAACATGGTTCACTTGTTGCCGCAGCTAATGATCTGTGTTTAACGCCGTCTGCTATTTCTCACCAACTAAAAGAATTAGACCATTGGTATGGAGTAGAGGTGGTCAACCGTAGAAGTCGGCCTGTGAGTTTTTCTAATGTGGGTCAGCGCTTACTCAAGTTAGCTGATGATGTATTGCCCCAAATTCAGATTACTCAGAGCGATATTACTCGTATTGTGCATGGGCAGACGGGCAGAATTATTTTTTCTTCTGAATGTCATAGCTGTTTCGACTGGTTAATGCCTTTGCTTAATCAATACCGCCATCAATACCCAGATGTAGACTTAGATTTTGCTTCAGGTTTTGAAGCGAATCCGCATGAGCTTTTACAAAATGGTGAGTTTGATTTACTCATTACAGCCGACCCAATTGCATTAAAAGGAATTGAATATTTTCCAATTTTTGAATATGAATCGCGTTTAGTTTTATCAAATACTCACCGCTTGGTTCGCGTTGAAAATATTACAGTTCAGGACTTAGCAGAAGAAGTATTAATTACTTATCCAGTTGATAAGCACCGTTTAGACATCATGTCGAAACTGTTTATACCAGCAAATATTCAACCTAAACAAATTCGCACAACAGATTTGACTCAAATGCTTATTCAACTTGTAGCGAGTGGGCGAGGTATTGCTGCTTTACCAGACTGGGTCGTGAATGAATACGAGCAAAAGGGATGGGTCACTAGCCGCCGTTTAGATTGTGTTTCTCAAAATGGTTTAAGACGTACATTATATGCAGGCTATAGAGTTGAAGAAAAAGAGAAGAGTTACTTTGAGGGGTTTTTAAAGCAATTAGAAAAGTTTTCTTTAAAACGAAATTCTTATTATTCAGGCTAAAAGCAATAATTTAGCCTAAGTAGTGGTTAAAAGGTACTTAGATGTGCCTTTTTATTTGCCTATAAATAAAGACAATAGCCCGGCTGCAATGAGTGGCCCAACTGGTACACCGCGAAGTAGTGCAACGCCTGCAACTGTACCAATAAGTAGGCCCGCAATTACATCAGGTTGGCTTGACATAAGTTTTACACCACGTCCACCTAACCAAGCAACAAGTAGACCGATTGCAATGGCAATCAAAGATTTAAAACTAACAAACGATTTTAAAATACTTTCTCCACTAAGCTTACCACTCGCAATGGGGGTAAGTACGCCAATTGTTAAAATAAGAATTCCTAAATTAAGACCATGCGCTTGGATATAAGGAAAAAACTCATTTAGCGGGGTAATTTTAATCACAATAAGCACGCCTGCTGCAATTGTTACAGCAGCATTTTGGCTTAATAAGCCACAAATCAGCAAAACTAGTAAAACAACTAAATTAACATCGAATTGGGCAAGCATGGAGAGTGGCAAGAAAAGCAAATAATTTGAATTGTATAATAATTGAGAATCAAAATGTGAAAGCTTTTAAAAGCTGCAAAGATTAAAGTATAAAATTGTAATGACACTTTTAGTCTATATCATTCAATCATAAAGAGTTTTATTTTTTGATTACGATTGGAAACAATGTTATATAAATTAACAAGTTAAAAAATCTTCTTTTTAAATGTTGTGATATAAAAATAATCATTAGTCATGATTGCAGGATGATTCATATGGACATTGTCGATATTAAAATTAAAGATCAGTTCGAAAAAATTTATGATGTGAAAGCTCAATTAAAGAAGAATTTAGTTGAACATGAAAATGAGCCTCTAAAGCTAAGTCAGCGAATTGAACATATTATTGTGGATAATGAAATTATCTTGCCTACGACTGAATTGTTATTTGAAAGTGAACAAAACGAGAAAATTTATCGCGTCATTGAAGAACAACTTCAAAATGATGAAAGTTAAGTACAAAGTTGATAAAGCAAAAAGGGTAATAAAGCTCTGAAACTGCGTTAAAATAATGGTTTCGTTTTAAAGAGAAAGTTTTATGCTGCTGGAAAAAATTTTGCAATCACAAGGGTTCGGTTCACGTAAATATTGCCAGCAGTTAATAAAAAATGGTTCTGTAAGTATTGATGGAGAGGTTGCGAGTGATCTCAAAAAGCAATTCTCTCCAGAAAATTTTGAATTTTCTGTATTTGCAGAAACTTATCAATATCGAGAAAAAATTTATATTGCTTTAAAAAAGCCGCAAGGTTTTGAATGTTCACACCATCCTCAGCATCATCAAAGTGTTTTTAGTTTACTACCAGAAACTATGATTCAGCGTGGTGTACAAGCTGTTGGACGTCTAGACCAAGATACAACAGGATTACTTTTACTCACCGATGATGGCAAATATCTGCAAGCCTTAACTCATCCTCGTAAACATGTTCCAAAGGTTTATCACGTTACGACTATAGATCCAGTGACACCTGAGCAAATTGAAATGCTTACTCAAGGCGTTAATTTGCACCAAGAAAAAGGTATATTTGCAGCTACAGAAGTTGCGATGCTTGATGCTCACCAATTAACGATGACCATCCATCAAGGTGTTTATCATCAAGTAAAAAGAATGATTGCAGCCGTGGGTAATAAAGTCGAAAGACTACATCGCCATCAAATAGGCCAATTGGTTTTACCTGACATTGAGGAAGGGGACTGGGTATATTTATCTGAACAACAAAAACAGCTTGCCCAAAATATTACTTAAGAAAACAATGAAAAGTTTGAAATTCACTGTCTCGGATAAATCCCATTTGTTCATAGAGACGGTGAGATTCATGATTGTTCGTTTGAGTCTCTAAGCTAATCCGTAAAGCATTTTCTTGTTTTGCAAATAAGATTGCAGTATCAATAAGCTGTTTGGCTGAACCCTGTCGGCGGAACATTGGAGTGACATATACATCATCTAGGATATAGTAAGTTGAGCAAGCAACTGAAGAAAAACCTAAATAAAGAAGTACGAAACCAGTGATTTTTTCATCTTTAATATGAATAAAAAATACACTTTCTTTATTTTCAAAACGTTGTTTTAGAAAATGATGTGATTCTTCAAGATTAGAAGATGCACCATAAAATTGACGATATTCGTCAAATAAAACAGCGAGTTGGTTTAAGTCTTTATAGGTCGCTCGTCTTACAATCATTAGGCGCTCCTTGTATTTATTTTATATTTTTACAAAGAGAGCATAACTAAAAAAGAAGCCAATTGACGTTAAAAGTTGTTTAAAAATGCAACACCGTTAAGTTTTGTCACTTTCACCTAATAAGGCATTTAGCTCTTCAAATAAATCTTCGTGATCATCATCTTCATTTAAAGTTGAAGGGTTCTGATTTAATGAAGATGCTTTCGCTTTTCTCAGTTTTAATAATTGTTCCATATTAATATTCTGATTTTCGATAGCAAAAGGAATAGATTTAGTTAAGACGACTTGTTTGAAAAACAGTCGCACTGCTTGGGCAGGGGTAATCCCCAATTGTTTAAAAACAGCAAAAGCCTGTTTTTTCTCTTGGGAGTCAAGTCGAACCTGATAAACTTCTGTTTTTCGCATGAATAACAAAACCAAATGATTTTTAATTTTTAGGCATTTATTTTAAACTATCGGAATGTAATTTCAATGTCTTTCAGCATAAAAAATAATCTTTTTGTCATTACGATATGATTACAGTGTCAATTCAAACTGGGAATTGAAAACCATTTCCTGTTTTGTTAGTGGGTCTATGAAAGAAATTTGTTTAGCTAAAAGCTGTAATGGTTTGGAAAAATCATCATCAGCTTTATGCTGCACTACTGGGTAAAACGGATCATTTTTAATCGGGATTCCCAAGTGATTTAAATGGACGCGCAGTTGATGTTGCTTTCCCGTGGTGGGGGTTAAACAATATTTAGCCCAAGATTGGTTATGTTCAATCAGCTCAATTTTTGTTTCAGTATTAGTTTTCGTATGGTCAATAACGCGCATTGTATAAAAGGGTGTACCTTTATCTAAATACAGTTTTAAAGTCTGAGGAAATTTTAATTCAGGTTTATATACTGCAATTGCATGATAAATTTTATGAACTTGGCGATCTGCAAATAACTGTTGGTAAACCCCGCGTGACTGTGGCCGTTTGCAAAATAAAACTATTCCCGCAGTTTCACGGTCTAATCGATGGATTGGGGTTAAAAACTCATTGTCTGTTTGTTTTTTTAATCTGACTAGTAGCGTTTCTTGTACATATTGTCCTGTTGGGCTAATGGTCAAAAAATGAGGTTTATCTACAACAAGCAAGTCATCATTTTCAAACAAAATTTGATGTTCAAAGGGAACATGGGCTTCATAAGCAAGAAAGCGATAATAAAAAATATGAGTGTTTGCTATATAAGGGCTGTCTAATGTTAATTTTTCTCCATTTGCCGCGTAAATAAGTCCATCTTGAAAACGTTGTTCCCACTCAACTGTTTTTATATGAGGAAAATTTTCGCAAAGAAATTGATAGATGGTCTGAGCATTTGTTTGAGTCGGAATATAGACTTGGCTTGCGCTTACGCCATCAAGCATAGGTGGGAAAAATTCAATCGGACTAGACATAAAAGTGTGTCAATATTTAATAAATGTGTTGTAAAAAAAGCCAACGTTAAGGACTTAAGTAGGCTTTAAAGCAGGGCAATGGTATCATATCGATTATTTTGAATCATGTTATGTGTGTTATGTCGTATTCATTGAAAATGGTCTTAAATCATGAAGAAGATACCCAGCGTTTAGCTCAGGCATTGGCGCAGCATGTTCAGGCTGGAGTGATTTATCTGATTGGCGATTTGGGTGCTGGTAAAACGACATTGACCCGTTATTTTTTGCAGGCGTTGGGGCATAAAGGCTCGGTTAAAAGTCCGACTTATACATTAGTTGAACCATATAAAATCAATAATAAAGAAATTTTTCATTTTGACTTATATCGTCTCAATGACCCGTATGAACTTGAGTTAATGGGTATCCGTGATTATTTAGATATTCAGGATGCACTATTTTTATTTGAGTGGCCATCGAAAGGTGGAGATGAAATCCCAGAGGCGGATATTATTATTGATATTCAAAAATCAGATGATGAACTCAATCGTTTTGTGACCTTAACTTTGCCAACAGAGCATTTGTATCAAACTTTGCAGGAAAAGCTCCATGACTGATGAAAAGCTAACACAACGTCGTATTCATACATTAGACGCCGCGTTAGCCAACCAAATTGCTGCCGGTGAGGTGATTGAACGCCCTTCATCAGTTGTGAAAGAATTATTAGAAAATTCAATTGATGCAGGTGCAACCGAGCTCATAGTGCGGATTGCACAAGGCGGTTCGACTTTAATAGAGATTATTGACAATGGGTATGGGATTCATCCGGATGATTTGTCATTAGCTGTCATGCGCCATGCAACCAGTAAAATTAAAACAGCAGAAGATTTACATGCAATTGTAAGTCTTGGTTTCCGTGGTGAAGCACTTGCTTCTATTGCTGCGGTTTCACGATTGACTTTAACCAGTAGCCAAGATGAAAGCGGAATTGGTCATCAGGTTGAGGTAAATGGTACTGCCTTTGACCATCAACAAGTACAAGCTGTGGCTGCACAAAAAGGGACACATATTCGAGTTCAGGACTTGTTTTTTAATGTTCCTGCACGCCGTAAATTTTTAAAGAAACCAACAACTGAGTTTGGGCATATTGAAGAAATTGTACGTCGTTTAGCTTTAACGCATTTTGATATACGTTTTGTACTTGAACATAATGACAATATTCGAATTAATTTGCCGATAGCAGATAGTGGTGAATTGAGATTTCAGCGTGTACAGCAATTATTAGGCCAACAGTTTGTTCAAAATGCCTACTGGATAGATGCAGAAAGTATTAGCATGCGTTTGTCAGGGTGGTTGGGGCATCCTTCAGATGCACGTGCCCAAGCAGACTTACAATACGTGTATGTAAATGGCCGAATTGTGAAAGATAAAACCATTTCACATGCTTTGAGAATGGCCTATGAGGGTATTTTACATGGTCATCAACATTCATCTTATTTGCTTTTCTTAGAAGTTGATCCTGAAAATATTGATGTTAATGTTCACCCAACGAAACATGAGATTCGCTTTTTAAATCAACGTGAGGTACATGAGTTTGTAAGACATTACGCAAAAGAAACTCTGGCTCAATTTCAGACGGCTAGTGCAGATTTAGCACAAGCCATGAAAGTGGATGAAGCTCAGAATACTTCGATACAACCTCAGCCTAAATATCAAGAACAATTTTCATTGCATCGTACAGAACAAGCTCCTGATACGGTAGTAGATAAGCCAGATAATTATCAGCCCTCTACTGAACTTTTAACTGATTTTAATGCCAGCCGTCCGCAAGCTGTTCACTATGCAGATCAGACACCAAAATATAACGGTTCTGCTCAGTTAAATAATGCGTTAAAGACCTATTTAGCGCCTTTACGTGACCAACCTGCTGCCAATTTTTCAGTTGATGAAAATATTGAGCTAGGCGCTAAAGTTGATGAATTTCCATTAGGTATTGCTATTGCTCAGCTTCATGGAATTTATATTCTGGCGCAAAATACAGAAGGCCTCATTATTGTTGATATGCATGCAGCACATGAACGTATTTTGCTGCAACAAATGAAAAATGCTTGGGATAAACCTGAGTTTTGGACATCTCAGCAGTTACTTATCCCTAAAGTGATTTCAATTAATCGTATGCAAGCTGTTCGGGTAGAGGATTTAAAACCCCAGCTTGAGCGTTTAGGGTTAGACATTGATTTATATGGTGATGAACAAGTCATTGTTCGTGGTGTACCAGCTATTTTGCAAAAAGCAGATTTTGAGAATCTTATTCCTGAGCTTTTAAATGATTTAGACCCAAATGATGAAGCTCAAGGGTTATTACAAAAGCGTGATGAGTTATTAGCAGGAATGGCCTGTCATGGTGCTGTACGGGCGCATAGGCAACTTAGTCTTTCAGAGATGAATGCTTTATTGCGTCAAATGGAGCAGACTGAATTTGCGAGTCAATGTAATCATGGCCGTCCAACTTGGCGTGCGTTTCCCTTATCACAACTAGATAAATTATTTGCTCGAGGAGAGTAGTTTTACATGTCAAATCAATTGCCCGTCATCAATTTAATGGGACCGACTGCAAGCGGAAAAACCGCTTTGGCATGTGAACTATATGAGCGTGGAAATTTTGAGCTAATTTCAGTCGACTCTGCACTTGTTTATAAAGATATGGATATTGGCACTGCTAAGCCAACGCGTGAAGAACAAGCATTATACCCGCATCATTTAATTGATATTATTACTCCACTTGAAGTCTATTCAGCTGCGCAGTTTGTAGAAGATGCTTGTGTTTTGATTGATGAAATGCATTCACGTGGTAAAACTCCTATTTTGGTAGGAGGTACTATGCTTTATTTCAAGGCACTCCTAGAAGGTTTATCTAGCAATTTGCCAAGTGCAGATGCAGGTGTTCGTGCAGCAATTGAAGAAAAAGCATTCAATGAAGGATGGCAAGCCGTTTATGATGAACTTGTGGCGGTAGATCCTGCTGCCGGTGTAAAGTTTAAGGTTTCAGATAAACAAAGAATTATACGGGCACTTGAAGTTTATAAGCTTACGGGTGAACCAATTACTAAATTACAGGCAGAACAACCAAAAAACGTACCATATCGATACATATTTCATAACTACGCTTTACTTCCAGATCGGTTAGAATTACATCAACGCATTGAGCAAAGATTAAGCAAAATGTGGGGTATCGGTTTTTTGAGTGAAGTTGAATCTCTAATTGAAAAATACGATTTAGATGAAAATTTACCCTCTATGCGTTCAGTTGGTTATCGACAAGCTCTAGAATTTCTATTAAAAAGTGATATGAGTCTCAAAAAAAAGCAGGAAATGGAGGATAAAGCCTTATTTGCAACACGACAACTTGCCAAACGTCAATATACGTGGTTACGTTCTTTGCAAGAAATACACGATTTTAAAACTTACTTGACGATAAAGCAGGCGAAAGAAGACTTGCGAAACTCTTATGGATAAAGCAAAATTTGCACACTGTCTTTTTATAATTTTTAGTTGAAAAATAAAGATAGTTTTTTTGCGCTGATTTAAAAATTTTTTTTGGAGTTAAAAATGTCTAAAGGTCAAACTTTACAAGATCCGTTCTTAAATTCTCTCCGTAAAGAACGTATCCCAGTTTCTATTTTCCTTGTTAACGGTATTAAATTACAAGGTCATATTGAATCTTTTGACCAATATGTTGTTTTATTAAAAAATACTGTAAGTCAAATGGTTTACAAACACGCTATTTCTACGGTTGTTCCAGCTCGTAACCCACGTCCAGCAGGTGCACAAGGTGCAGGTTTCCCAGCTCAGGGTGGTAGTCAAGGTGGCTTCGGCGCTCAAGGCACTGGCTTTGGTGGTGCTCAAGGTGGCGGCTTCGGTGGTCAAGGCGGTTTCGGTGGTCAAGGCGGCGGCTTCGGTGGTCAAGGTGGCTTCGGTGGTCAAGGCGGCGGCTTCGGTGGTCAAGGCGGCGGCTTCGGTGGTCAAGGCGGCGGCTTCGGTGGTCAAGGCGGTTTTGGCGGACACCAAGGCGGTTTTGATGGCGATTCTAAATTTGAAGATGGTCAAGAAGACGAAAATAATCGTTAATTGATTATCATAAAAAAGCCAGTCAATTTATGACTGGTTTTTTTTTATGGCTTTAAAATATAAAAAGTAAATTAAGCAACCTTTGGTTGGTCTCATTTTTTAAATTTAGGTTAGTTAATAGGTTCTTTGCGAATGATATTAATATTTGCTGCGGCATTGTGTAGTGTTCTGGTTTCGGTGCTATTAAAAAATTTAAAGAAAAAGGGATATCAACCCATGCAGATGATTGCATGGAATTATGCAAGTGCTAGCTTGTTATGCTACTGGTGGTTTAAACCAGATATACAACATATATCTATACAAAATACACCGTGGTGGCTAATTATCGCTTTAGGGATCATTTTACCGAGTATTTTTTTATGCCTTGCTAAATCATTAGAGTTTGCCGGTATTGTAAAAACAGAGATTGCTCAACGATTGTCGGTGGTACTCTCTTTATTAGCTGCTTATTTCTTTTTTCAAGAGCAGTTTAATTCTCTTAAATTACTGGGGATAGCTTTAGGTATTTTTGCTGTTCTTTTTATTTTATTTGGGCAGTTTAAGGTATCTTCTGGACATCAATCAAAAAAAGCAATTTTTGCTTTGATGAGTGTATGGTTCGGTTATGCAGCGGTTGATGTCTTGTTAAAATATACGAGTAGTTTGGGTCTACAGTTTACTTTGACTCTAAATCTTATTTTTATTACTGCATTTATTTTATCAATTATTTATCTGGCCATACAAAAAAAGACGACATGGCAATTCAAAAATACTATCGCTGGATTACTGCTTGGCGTACTGAATTTTTCCAATATTGCACTGTATGTTAAAGCACATATTTTACTTAAAGACTCACCAGCAATCGTTTTTGCAAGTATGAATATTCTGGTGGTATTACTTGGAATTGTGTGTGGGGTAGTTCTATATAAAGAAAAATTAAAACTACCAACAGTTTTAGGAACTATTTTAGGAATAAGTGGCTTGGTGTGTTTAGCTCTCACAATGAAATAGGAGTTCAAAAGAATGTTCTTTTGAACTCTACTCAAGTTTTTTATAAATGAGTAAAAATAACTTCATCAGGCAGACGAGATTTTGGCAACTTGGCATTAAAATCATTTTCACTTCTATAGCCAAGTGAAACAATTACAGAGCTACGTAAACCTTTTTCTTTTAAGTTAAGCTCGTTATTTAAAATATCTTCGTCAAAGCCACCCATAGGTGTTGCATCAATTCCTTCAAGACCAGCTGCAAAAAGTAGTTGTCCTAAAGCAATAAAGGTTTGATTTTCCATCCAACCAAATAAGTTCTTTTGTTCATTGCGATAAAACTCAACATAGCCATGGCGAGTATCTTTTTGGCCGAGCTTTGCTTTTTCGTCTTTAAATCGGCCGCTTAAATCATCTTGTTCAAGTAACTGGTTTAAAAATTCTGGTGAAATATCTGTTCTTGTACAAAATACGAGTGTATGTGATGACTCAATAACTTTAGGCGCATTATAGGCATATCGACCTGTTAAGGCTTTCGCAATGCGTTCTTTAGCTGCGAGATTGTCTGCAATCAAGAAATGCCAAGGTTGGATATTTACTGAAGAGGGGGTAAAACGTAAAATTTCTAATAATTTATCAAATTTTTCTTGAGGGATTTTTTTTTCAGGATCATACGCTTTCGTTGTATAGCGACTTTTAACCGTATTTAATAAGTCCATGCATTTACTCCATATCAATCTTATTACAATGGAAAGGCTCTAATCTTTGGCATCATACGCGATTTTAGAGGAAAACATCTGCATTTTACTTTGATAAAGAAATATAATGCTTATATAAATTTTTAGTAATTTATTGAAAATATTTAAATTAATACCAATTAATCGGAAGAGTAAGCTGAGAAAAATTAGAAATTTTAAAGCCTTTACAATTTTGCATTTGTGTTGTGTTTTTTAGTTTTACACATCGAGTATCAAAAGTACGGGCATATAAACTGAAGATTTTAATTTAAATAAGCAAGTTAAGTATTTGAAAAATAAAATAACTGATGATTAATTAATAATACCAATCAGTTAGTTTGATTTGTTGCATATTTGAAGAGGGATTAATCTCCAAAATTTGTGCATGATCTTCACGCCAGTCACCTAGTACAATTCTCTGCTTTTGTTGGATCACATGAATTGCGGGACGGTGAGTATGACCGTGAATAAGTGTATCAACATTTTCTAAAGCACCAATTACGGCTTGTTCATTCACATCCATAATCTCGTAACTTTTTTGTTGTTTGTCAGAATGGCTCTTTTTACGAAAACCATTGACCAGTTTTGTACGGAAACTGAGAGGTGTTCGGCGTAAAAAAGCCACTAAAAGTGGGTTTCTAATAATTTTTCTAAATCTTTGATAGGAAATATCATCAGTACATAACGCATCGCCATGTTCTAAACGGTATTGCTGTCCTGAAATATTAAGATAATAAGTATCTGATAGTAGCACACCATTAAATTTATTGAGAAAAACTTGATTAAGCGCAAAATCACGGTTACCGACTTGAAAGTAAACTCGGTTACCTTTTTTATTAAAAGCTTTTAAAGCTTCGACAATTTCATCGAGCCAAGGGGCGGAATAATCGTCACCAATCCAAGCGTTAAACCAATCACCTAAAATATAGAGCTGTGTTTGCTTATTTTGGTAATGCACCAACAAATCTAAAAACCCTCGAACGAGTCGAGGGTGTTCAGGTGACAAATGTAAATCTGAGATAAACAGATAAGTCACAGCTTTATCCTAAAATTATTCAGAAATAATTTTAGCAGATTCGATTACAACATTTTCTAAAGGAACGTCAGCGTGATAGCCGCGGTTGCCAGTGCGAACACCTTTGATCGCTTCAACAATGTCTAAACCTTCAACAACTTTACCAAATACAGCATAACCCCAACCTTGGGCAGTTTTAGAGGTATGGTTCAAGAAAGAGTTGTTTTTCACATTGATAAAGAATTGAGCAGACGCTGAGTGAGGAGCTTGAGTACGCGCCATAGCAATCGTACCTTCGTCGTTGCTTAAACCATTATCAGCTTCATTTTCAATTGAATCACGTGTCGCTTTTTCTTTGAAGTTTTCATCCATACCGCCACCTTGGATCATGAAACCATCAATGACGCGGTGGAAAATAACGCCGTCATAAAAACCGTCACGTACATATTCTAAAAAGTTTGCTACTGTTTTAGGGGCTTTTTCAGCATTCAGTTCAAGAACAATACGACCTTTATTGGTGTTTAATTCGACTTGAGGAAAACTCATTACATTAATCTCCTAAACATGGGCTTATGACCATGGGTTTTTGGTTGAGAGAAGCATAAGCAAACTGTAAACTACAAGGCAAGTAAAAAACGTTAAAATCTTTGTTAAAAATGAAGATAGCGTTTAAATTTTTCGAAATTTTATCTACAAAGAAGTGATTGATACACTATGAAGCCTAATGATGTTGTCTCGAGCCTGCCAAATAACCCGACACCGAATACTCATGCCTCTGTCGATTCTGCGCAGCAAGAACAACAGGCTGGCTTAGATTTTGTTCGCCAAGTTATTACTGAAGACTTAGCTGCTGGTCGTGCAAAGCAGATCGTAACGCGTTTTCCACCAGAACCAAATGGCTATTTACATATTGGTCATGTAAAAGCAATTTGCTTAAACTTTGGTGTAGCTGAAGAGTTTGATGGTTTATGTAATTTACGTTTTGACGATACAAACCCTGACGCGGAAGAGCAAGAGTATGTTGACGGTATTGCTAACGATGTGAAATGGCTTGGTTTTAACTGGAATGGTGAGCCACGCTATGCATCAGGTTATTTTGATCAGCTTTATGCATGGGCTGTTCAATTAATTGAACAAGGCGATGCATATGTTGATTTGCAATCTCCTGAAGAAATTAAGCTAAACCGCGGTAATTTTGTTGAGCCAGGGAAAAATTCACCATACCGTGATGCTTCTGTTGAAGAGAACCTTGCTCGCTTTGAACAAATGCGTAGTGGTGAACTTAAAGAAGGTGAAGCAGTTCTACGTGCCAAAATTGATATGGCAAGCCCGAACGTGCATATGCGTGATCCAATTTTGTATCGTATTTTGCATTCAGAGCATCACCAAACTGGTGACAAATGGAAAATCTATCCAATGTATGACTATGCTCATCCATTGTCTGATGCAATTGAAGGGATTACTCATTCGCTTTGTACATTAGAGTTCCAAGATCACCGTCCATTTTATGACTGGATTGTTGAAAAGGTTAAATCTCAAGCGGTTCCACACCAGTATGAATCTTCACGTTTAAATGTGGATTACACCATTACATCAAAACGTAAGTTACGTAAATTGGTAGAAGGTGGTTATGTGAATGGTTGGGATGACCCTCGTATGCCAACAGTAGTGGGTATGCGCCGTCGTGGTTTTACGCCAGAAGGTTTACGTGATTTTTGTAAGCGTGTGGGCGTGTCAAAAACTGATGGTATTGTTGATGTTGCAATGCTTGAGTTTTGTATTCGCCAATCTTTAGAAAATACTGCTGCGCGTGGTATGGCTGTTTTAAGTCCACTTAAAGTAACTTTAACCAATTTAGCTGAAGATATGGAGCTTACCCATGCTCGCCATCCTAACGTGGATATGGGTAATCGTGTAATTCCTTTAACTAAGGAAATCTATATTGATCGTAAAGATTTTGAAGAGATTCCACCAAAAGGTTTTAAACGATTGACTACTGATGGTGAAGTGCGTTTACGCCATGCTTATGTCATTAAATGTGATGAAGTCATTAAGGATGCTAATGGTGAAGTCATTGAGCTGAAATGTTCAATTGACCCTGAAACCTTAGGTAAAAACCCTGAAGGGCGTAAAGTGAAAGGTGTAATTCACTGGGTATCTGCAACTAAAGGTATTCCTGCTGAAGTACGTATTTACGATCGTTTATTTACAGAAGCAGCACCTGATGCAGATGATGACTTCTTGGCAAATCTTAATCCTGAATCATTGAAAGTGGTACAAGCTGTAATTGAGCCTGCTTTAGCTCAAGCGAACCCTGAAGATCGCTTCCAGTTTGAACGCGAAGGTTATTTTGTTGCAGATCAACACGAGCACACTGCTGAAAAGCCAGTATTTAACCGTATCCTTGATTTGAAAGACAGCTTCAAACCTGAGAAAAAGTAAGAGATTGCTTATCTCTTACTTTTTCGCAAGACGAGCAACATGTTGTGAGTAGATAGTCGAGATTGCTTATCTCTTACTTTTTCGCAAGGCGAACGACATGTTGTGAGTAGGTATGAGATATTAAAAAAGCCCAACTGTTAGGTTGGGCTTTTTCTTGGGGGGTCTTCTTATATATTCTTTTTCTTTACGATTCCATTTCCTGGGCAAACTAGCTTAGGTAGGATTAATCACATAAAAATAAAGAACTAATATTATAAAAAGAAGAGTTGAAAGCACAAGATAGGTATTAACCGTATTAAAGCTTTTAATAAACTTCCAGATATCCATAGTAAATCAGCGTATATTTTATGTTACAAATTAATAATACACTGAAATTTTCAGAAAATGTTCTTAAAAATAGAATATAGATTTACCTTTGAGTGAAAAGTAATCAAATAATATCCAGTGATAAAAGGGCAGATTTGTTAAATTTTAGAAACTGCTCATGCTATGAACTATAACCAATTCTTTTTAAGAATTTTTGAATTACTTCAAATGCAGCTTGTTCAAGTTCTGAGGCATATTCGATATTTTGCTTGCGTAACTGGTGAATTGAGATTCCCGCATGACGAAGCTCACAGGTGTGACCAATAAGCCATTTTTCGAAATTCTCTTGAGTAGTCTCAATATGGAATTGTAGGGCAAGAATATTGTTGCCAACTTCAAAGGCCTGATTAGTATAAACGTCTGAACTTGCTAAAAGCACTGCATTATCAGGAAGGTCGAATGTATCACCATGCCAATGTAGAACATGAACATTATTAAGCAAAGCAGATAAAACCTGATTAGAACGTAAACTCAAGCTGAGTGTGCCCCAGCCAATTTCTTTTTGATGACCAGCATATACTTTTGCACCAAGTGCGTGTGCAATAAGCTGTGCTCCTAGACAAATACCTAATGTTGGTTTATCCGCTGCTAAACGTTGTTTAAGTAATGTGATTTCATCTTTTAAAAATGGATAATCTTCAGTTTCATAAACCCCGATTGGGCCACCTAAAATAATAGTTAAACCATCATGTGTAAAAGCAGGAGTTAAATCATCTACACCAGCTTCAAAATAACGGACCCGAAATCCGAGTTGATAAAATACATCTTCTAATGAACCTAAGTCTTCGAAAGCAAGATGCTGAACTGCATAAATGGTTTTAGGGAAGGCGTTTGTTGTGCTCATACAAATGATTCATAGAAGATCAATAGGTGGAGTATAGCGGTAAATATAAAGAAGAAAATATCCATATAAATCGTCAATACCTAAAAATTGATATTTTTCGTTAAGATTGATTTGTTATGCATCAATATTCTTTGCGTGTAGCTCATAGCATAATAGAGCCAGTAATCTAAATTACTGGCTTTTATATAATTAGGTATCTTATTTCTTTCTAGTGTTGATAGTTTGGTATCAACTTGGTGCGAAACTTAGAAGAAGCCCATAGGTTTAGTTGAATAACTCACCAACAAGTTTTTGGTTTGTTGATAGTGATCTAGCATCATCTTATGGTTTTCACGGCCAATACCAGACTTCTTGTAACCACCAAATGCAGCATGTGCAGGGTAGATGTTGTAGCAATTTGTCCAGACACGACCCGCTTCAATAGCACGACCCGCACGATAAGAAATGTGAGCTGAACGTGACCATACACCTGCACCTAAACCATACATGGTGTCATTGGCGATTTTGATTGCATCGTCAAAGTCTTTGAACGTTGTCACAGCAAGTACAGGTCCAAAAATTTCTTCTTGGAAAACTTGCATACTGTTGTGACCTCTAAAAATAGTCGGATCAACATAGAAACCATCACCTACTTCTTTACGGCCACTACCACCAAGTAAGAGTTCTGCACCTTCTTCACGACCAGTGTTAATACAACGTAAGATTTTCTCTTGTTGTTGTAGAGATGCTTGTGCGCCAATCATGGTTTCAGTATCAAGTGGATGACCAGTTTTAATACGTTTTACACGTTCGACAGCCATCTCTAAGAACTGATCAGCAATACTTTCTTGTACTAAAGCACGAGAAGGGCAAGTACATACTTCACCTTGGTTTAAGGCAAACATGGCAAA
>JAITLL010000002.1 GCA_031277915.1 Acinetobacter sp. | reverse complement strand
GATATATTTGTACCGATGGCAAGATTAGTCGGCATGAATGAAATGGGCGATAATCTAGAGAATCTTTGTTATCAAAACCTTGACCTTGATATGTTTGATAACGTTCAAAATGCTCTGCTTCAAACAAAGCCCGAACGCTGTAAATATCAAAGTATCTGGGAACAAAACCTCGCTGAACTTCTGCATAATTATCATATTCAAGGCCGTATTAAGAAGAAAAATAACAATATCGAATTATTACGCCATTTCGTTAAAAACGAGATGGATTTACAAGAGCTTACCCATAGCCATGCCTTTGAAATCGTTTTACAATCTATTGTTGACTGTGATCGTTTATTCGCTGCCTTAAAAGAAAATTTCCAAGTCATCGAATATCAAGATCATATCCGTCGTCCACTACCTGGTGGTAACCAGTCTTTATTGATCAAGCTCAAAGGCGAAAAAACGACACTATCGCTCACCATCCAAACCGAGCTCATGCGTAAAGCTGCTCGTTTCGGCGTTGTACTAGGCGAAAATGCTCCGCAAACTTGCCGCTCTGCTATTCAGGCATCAATGCAGAATCTAAATACACTTATTGATGGTGAATGCGCTAAAACAACTTTTAATGATTTACTCGATTACTTACATCAAGAAAAAATTTGGGTCTATACCCCACACGGCCAATTGCATGAATTACCACAAGGTGCAACAGTAGTTGACTTCGCCTATTCAGCAAGCCTTTTCTTGGGTAACCATGCCGTAGGCGCGAAAGTTGATGGTGAAATTAAACCACTTTCAACACCATTAGTTAGTGGGCAAGTCATTGAAATCATCACTGACGTTTTAGCGACTCCAAATCCAGATTGGCTGAGTTTCATTAATACCCAGAAAGCTCGTCGCGCTTTACAGCATGTACTCAAAGATCAAGATATTGAAGAACAACGTTTAGTTGGTGCTCAAGCACTATCACGAGCATTAAAACTCTTTAATCGTTCAATTAACGATCTTTCAGAGGCAGATTGGTTAGATCTCTTACAATGGCGTCATATTGATAATAAAGATACATTATTTGAGCAAATCGCAGTTGGTGACTTACTTCCTCAACTCGTAGCTAATCATTTATTTGCAAATGACAAACACCCACAAGTAGAAAATTCAGACCGATTAATTCAGGGTACTGAAGGCATCGATGTTAAATATGCTCACTGCTGTAACCCTGTACTGGGCGATCTAATTCAAGGTCATTTAACACGCCGCGGATTAATTGTGCATCGTATTCGTTGTCATAATTTACTTCATGAACAACTTTTGCACCCAGAAAATATTATGCCACTTCAATGGAAAGCAGATGACGTAGATGATGTACGTTTTACTGCCTACCTTGCAATTTATATGGCAATGAATGATGAGCAAGTATCAGACCTCATTTACCAATGCCGTAAAAATAATGCAGGGGTAGAAATGGTGCATTCAAATGAACAACGGACGTTCTTCAACATTGTGGTGAACAATCGTAAGCATATCGCAAAAGTCATTCGTGATTTACGCATGCACTATGGGTTCCCACGTATTGAGCGTTTAGATGCTCCTGCTCCACAAACGGAAATCTCCAAAGTTAGCTAAAATTAGTTTACTTTACTAAAATCCAACCTTCCAGAAGCACTTAATCAATTAAATCGATGATACTTTTGTCAAAACGTATCATCGATTATGATGGAAACAGATTTAATCAAGGAGAACCAAATGTCCCGTCAAGTCATTCATACTGAAAATGCCCCTGCTGCTATCGGCACATATTCTCAAGCCATTTTAGTAGGCAACACACTATATCTATCAGGGCAAATTGGTTTAGACCCTTACAGTATGGAACTTGTAGAAGGCATTGAAGCCCAAATCCGCCGTGTATTTGATAACTTAAAAGCAGTATGTGAAGCCGCGGGTGGCTCACTTGCAGATATTGCAAAGCTGAATATTTTTCTTACTGATTTATCTAATTTTCAACTTGTAAACCAAATTATGGGTGAATATTTCGCTCAGCCCTACCCAGCTCGTGCTGCACTTGGAGTAGCAAGTCTACCTAAAGGTGCTTTAGTTGAAATGGATGGAATTATTATTATTAATCAATAATATAGAAATTAAATTAATGACTAATCATTAAAATATTTAGCTCTAAATTAGATACCACCAGTGCTTAAAAATCTAAACAACTTTTAGATTTCCGCTTAGGTGGTATTTTTTTATCCAAAATCCCAATAAAGATAAATGAGATTTTAAATGAATTTCATTGACAAACGATAATAATTATCAATAATATCAATTATCGCATTTATATTTGGGGATCACTCCCATGTACGTTTGCTTGTGTCGTGGCATTACCGATCAGGATATTAAAGACGCTATTGAAAATGGCGCTGAAAGCTATCGTGAAATTCGCGATTTGCTTGATCTAGGTACTTGCTGTGGACGCTGTGCACCTGAAGCACGTGCTATTATTAGTGATGAATTAGCAGAAATTGCTGCGCGTATTTCTGTCGCTGCATAATAAAAATTAATATTTAACAGAAAATTATTGACTCCTCCACCGCTTTTTGCGGAACGTTAATTGTTCCTCATTCAAGCGGTTTTTTTTGGAAGTAAATCCACCTTTACCAATATTGTGTTGTTTTTGATTGCGATTTTCATTTGCTGTTCCATAAATTACTCGCCATATCTATGATTGTTCACTAAAATGAATTTATAGATTGCCTTATAAATTAAGGCAGAAATTGTTTTGGAGTAACTACAATGAAAGGCAATCGTGATGTTATTAATCAGCTCAATCAAGTGCTGTATCATCATTTAACTGCAATTAATCAATACTTTTTACACTCTCGCATGTTTAATGACTGGGGAATTGAGCAACTGGGCTCTGCCGAATATAAAGAATCAATTCGCCAAATGAAACATGCTGATAAAATTATTGAGCGTATCTTATTTTTAGAAGGTCTTCCTAATCTTCAGCACTTAGGTAAACTTTATATTGGGCAACATACAGAAGAAGTTCTACATTGTGACATCCGTAAAGTGAAAGAAAACATTGAGGCTCTTCAAAAGGCAGTCGCTTTAGCTGAAACAGAACAAGACTATGTGACTCGTGATTTGGTACAAGAAATTCTAGAAAAAGAAGAGGAATATTGGGATTGGTTGGATACCCAAATTGACCTTATCGGTAACGTTGGTATTGAAAATTATATTCAGAGCCAAATGTAATTTCTCATAAAAAAATCCCCTTGTACTCAAGGGGATTTTTTTATTTATCTTTTAATAATTGTTGCAGTGTTATTTGCTGTCCATAAAGGTGCTGCAAAATAAATATTTGCTGTTCTGCCTCATCTACTTTTCCATTATAAGCAAGCAATTGAGCATATTTACGCAAATTATATGGGGTTGCTTTGTTCTTCACGAAATTCCCCCATTGAACTAACTCAGCTTCAGGTAAAGTTATTTGAGGGCTAAGCTCAATCCACTTTAAACGTTGCTCAAACTGCGTTAAAACAAAAATCTGACTACTTCCCATCAACTCAGAATTTGGCTGCTTATTTTTAAATAGCAAATTACTATTCATCACATAAACATTGTAGTCGCGCCAAATCGCAACAATCAGTACTAAACTAATCCCCCAAATGAAGCGAAGAATCTGTTTGTTAAGCTCAATACCTTTTAGCACAGAAGTCTGTGCTTGAATTACACCTAGTAAAAAGCCACAAGTCAGTAAGAAATAAGCATAGCGCTCAGGAAACTCTAACATGGCATGAATAAGCACGGTACAGACCATCATTATTGCAATAATTGAGATCGTTTCTTTCGCTTGTTGGTTTAGCCAAAATAACCAGCATGCAAAATAAGCAATAATCACTGTACCAATTGGAATACCATTCCAAATAATAAGATCCAGTAGCACGTTATGAGCACTGGTCGTCCACTCTGCTGTTGGAAAAAGAGTATAAGCTGACATTTGAGCAACACTGGTTTGATTCCAACCATAGCCCAACCAAGGGTGTTGCTGCACAGCAAGTAACATTTGCGTCCAGATATTAAAACGTAAATATCCAGAGCTTGCCCGCTCAGCCAAACTACTCGCCTGAGTTATATCTGTATGCGACCATGCCTCAATTAAGTTTGTAAGGAATGGTAAAATCACACCAGCCATGAGAAAAAAACCAGCACACCACAATAAGCCTTGAAATACTCCAAACCGCTTAGGTTTGTTAAACTGCTTAATGACCCAATAGATGAGTAAGAATGGAAAAACAATCCAAGAAGTTCGTGATTGACTCAGCACAATTGCAAATAAAACAGTCAATGCTGATGGCAAGAGTAACCAAACTGATGCTTTATTCTTTTCATATAAATATAAGCACCCTAATAGCCCCATAATGAGAAAGGTTGCCATATTGTTAGGTTGGCCAAAATTACCGTAGGGGCGATTACCAATCAAATGCAGCATATGTGCAAAATGCGTATCAATGTTTAACCACTGACAAATCGCTATAAGGCTAGTTGCAACTGAAACAATAACTGTAAGTAAGCTAAACCCTGTGAAAACCTGATCTCGCTGTTGCTGATCTAGCGACAGATTATAACCCGCCACAGCCATAAACCAGAAGCCTAATAAGTAAAGCGAGCTTAGCAAAGCTGTACTAAAATCGAAAACTAGACCAAAAGCCCACTGCACCACTGGAATTAAAATAAATGATAACAGCAACAATTGTGCCCGAGGAATTTTAATGTTTTGATAAAAAAGTGCAGCTAAGATACTTAAACCTGCAGCAAAAGCACTCATCTCGCTAGAAAACATTACCCAAGGGTTATAGTGAAATGGCGATAGCCACGCAAAACCTAACAGGATGGCTGCGAGGAACAGAAAGAATACTTGCATAAAGACAGGTTATAAGCTAAAAACTTGAGATGAATTATACATGCAAATAGAAAAAGAGAAGTTCTAACTAATTTATAAACTGCCAACACCAATAGATGTAATTTCTTTAAATTAAAAACGCACCTTTTAAAGGTGCGTTTTTGTCATAATCGAGTTAACTACAACATGTTAAGGAGTAGCAGGAATTGTTCCTGTTGTACATTGGCTAACATATTTCTGTGGAGCATCAGTAACACAATCCCAAGCTCCTGTTGCTACAGTATAAGTTACTTGGACTTTTTTCCCAGCTAAATTTGGATTTACATTTGTACCAAAAGTATAAGTAGAACTATAATTTGTATCAGTAACAGCCCATGCAGGAGCAACAGCCGTACCATAACTACCAGTTAACTGAACCCCTAGAATATTAGTCGTTGCTGTTGGTGTACCAGTTGATACAGCAAAAGCACTTCCTTGATCAATTTTTTCTTGAGCAGATTTCTTAATCCCGTCTAATAATTGATGAGCTTCTGAGAATTGAGAACGTGCAATATAATTCTGATACTGTGGAATCGCGATCGCCGCCAAAATACCGATAATCGCAACCACGATCATAAGTTCAATTAATGTAAAACCTTTTTGTGCATTCATAGCCTTTTCCCCAAAGATTGTATGTATGTTTTTATATAAGCTTTTTCAGCTATCAGTTATATAGCAGTAACTGTGCCAACTTTTATTTTAATTTAAAAACAATAAGTTATGATTTAAAACAGCTAAACTTAAAAGTATATTAGGCAAATAACTGACAAAAATTGTCACTCCAATTTTCTACAGATTGAATCACTAATAAAAATCATTTCAAATCCTAGTTCTTTTTTTAATTATTTAATGTGACAAAAATCTCTTTAAAAATAGTTAAATAGGTGACATTTTTTGTCATTTGTTACATTCAGAATGAATTTTAAAAACAGCTAAATTTTTAGGGAAATAACCTAATTAATAATGATCGGTGCATTACCTAGTTCATTAGACTGATCAGGCATGTTCTCATCATAAAACTGTGACATCACCCCTCCAATTTGCTGAACACCAATCACTACAGCTTGTAGATATTGTTTTTGTTTTAGCTGTTGCACAATAGACTCACAAATTTGTTGCCATATCTGATTAGTGGTCGCGTTTCTAATTCCACGATCAAATATGATTTCCACTGTGCGCTCACATAAATTTAAATAGAGCAACACACCACTATTAAGTTCAGTGTCCCAAACCCCAAGTTCTGCAAATAATTGCTGTGCCCTTAAGCTCGTATTTTGCCTATATGCTTGTGAACACGGAATATGCCCTTCTATAACGACCTGTATTTCACCAACATGGCCGAGTTCAGCTTGTTGTACAGCTTCAGCAATCGCCTGTTTATCTTTTTTACTAAAATAGCGGCTACTACTAGCAGGGAAATAACAAAGATGCTTAAACCAACGTTTCAAGCTTGGCTCTACCGTCCCATCAATTTTGGGCTGAGTAATGATATGTGTTGTTTCTGAAGTTGTTACCATGAGCCTGATGCACCTCCTCCACCAAAACGGCCACCGCCACCACCGTAGCCTCCTCCACCGCCAAAGCCTCCGCCGCGTCCACCACCACCGCCAGAACCGCTAAGAATAGCCTGTAAAATAAGTTGGGCAATTGAGGTAATGAGTAAAAAGAAAATACCAAATCCAAGTAGCAAACTAGTAACCACACCAGCACCGTTTACAAAGCCTGCTACCGCTGCGGCAACACCTGCTGTAGAAGCACTAAGAGGTCGACCAACAATAAATGAGCCTACAATTCCGGCAATAAGAATAAATAGAGCCATTGTCAGGGTTGTTTGTTTGGCTTGTTGTTCTTCAGCAGCTTGATGTTGACGCTCTTTTAAATCTTGGGCAGCTTGCTGTGCAACTTCCGGATCTAGATTTAGAATTCTTCCGATTTCATCAAGACCTGCATTTAAACCTTGTGCATATTGGGCTTGTTTAAAGTAAGGTGTAATTTGATTTCGAATAATTCGGCTTGCAATAATATCTGGCAGCACTCCTTCCAAACCGTATCCAGTTAGAATTTGTATTCTATGATCATTAATTGCAACTGCGATAAGTAAACCATTATCTCGTTTACTTGAACCAAGTTGCCATTTTTCACCCACCCGTAAGGCATAATCAAAGATATCTTCTTGGCCTGTAGTTGGCACAATCACAATACCTATTTGCGCCTTGCCTTGCTGGTATAGATTTAAAATTTTCTGACTAAGCTGCTGTTTTTCAGTTTCACTCAAAATGTTAGCTTGATCAATCACAGGCTGATTTAATGTAGGTAAACCACGGATTGATTCACCATCAGCAATGTCATTTGCAACTTGAACTTGAGGGGCAACACCCGAAGCAGCTTGCTCATTGAGTTTAGACTTCGATGCTTGAGCTTGCTGTTGTTGAATAATTTTACCTGCCAAAACCGTATCGGTTTCATCTGTAGCAGTAGCAATATTATTCTCACTCCAAGCCGCATTCTGAAACAGAACACCGCAGCAAAACAGAATTAAGGTAATAACAAATACCCTAATTTGCTTAGACTGAAGCAATATCGTATTTCCCATGCGGCACTCCCTTGATTCAGATTAATCAAAAGAAACTTTTGGAGCCTGTTGAGCGGATGCTTCGGCAGAGAAATTGGCCTTTGGATGCATACCAATCACTTTTGCCGTTACAGCTTGTGGGAACTGACGAACATAAGAGTTATAGTCTTGAACAGTTGTAATATAACGATTACGTGCGACTGCAATACGGTTTTCTGTACCTTCAAGCTGAACTTGTAGTTCTTGGAACTGAGTGTTGGCTTTCAAATCTGGATAATTTTCTGAGACTGCAATAAGACGAGATAACGCTCCAGTTAACTGGCTTTGTGCTTGTTGATATTTTTCAAGTAATACTGGGTCTTCTAAAACTTCTTTATCAACCTTTAAACCAGCAACATTTGAGCGTGCTTGAGTCACTTCTGTTAAGACTTGTTCTTCGTGCTTCGCATAGCCTTTTACTACATTCACAAGATTTGGTACTAAATCTGATCGACGTTGATATTGGTTTTGTACTTCAGACCAAGCTGCGGTTACAGCCTCATCTTTAACTTGTAAAGTGTTATAGCCACACCCAGAAAATAGTAAGGTACTAGCAAGTGTCGTCGCGATCGCTAATTGTTTCAACGTTTTCATCGTCACATTATCCTCAAGTTTTTCTTTATATTTTTAACCTCTTGCCCCGATTGTATGATGAATTTGGCATTATTGTGTTGCTTTTATTTTATAGATTTTAAAAAACCGGATCTTAAAATCCGGTTTTTCACTTAGCTTAGCCTTTGGGCTTTTTCCTTTTGGAAACTTGCCATGTGATATTCATCTGCTAAATAACTTTTCCAGTAATCGACCATATGCCCATAATCTTTTTGGCTTGGATGAAAGTCTTTTTTGTAATAGGTAAAGTATTCAGGAGCCAGCTGAATAAGCATTTTAATAAGCAAATATAAACCAGATATATTCCCCCCTAATTTAGGCAAGCTCTTCCATTTATCTTGCCAAAATAATCGTGTCGTTCCATAAAAAGCAAGGCTTGCAAATCCTGTAGTAACACTACGCATCAATAATCGGCGGATACGGTCATCGCCATAGACATGTTGATAGACATCAAATGCAACTGAACGATGCTCGATTTCCTCAATAGCGTGCCAAACCCAAAGCTTTAAAGCATCTTGATCTAGAGTTTTTAGTAATTCGGGATGCTGTAAAATATACCCTCCTAGTAAAGCGGTAAAATGCTCAAATGCGCAGGTAAGGGCCAGCTGTAATTTAGGTGAAATCGTTCTTAAATATTTATCACGCTCATCTAACCAAGCCTGAAAGCGATCCAGATTGTAATTATCACGACGCCAAGCTTCATTAAACTCACTATGAGCTTTCGAGTGCATCGCTTCTTGCCCAATAAAAGCTGCTATCTGTGCCTGTAATTGAGGGTCGGAAACTTTGTCACGTACATTACGCACACTATTTACAAAAAACTGCTCCCCTACAGGAAATGTTGAAGAAAGTGCAGTTAAAAAATGAGACATCAAAGGTGAATTTGCAAAATAATAGCGCTTAATTGCCTGAGGATTAAACTCAAGGCGACGCACTGTAATACCCAACGCTTTTCGACGATTTAAATATGATTTTTCTGACGTCATACCTGCGATGTTCATACTCAACACCTATTGTATTGAAGAAGGAAGCTTTGAGTATGTCGTGGGTTTACACAGTCAAAAAGGGCAAAAAAGCTTATTGTATTTGCCAAAAGCATCAAACTGATTAGTGGTAAAAAATAAAGCCCGCGTGTCGCAGGCTTTATCAAAAACTTAAGAAATGATTTTTAAATTAGACGCCAAGGTAATCTAAAATACCTTCAGCAGCTTGGCGACCTTCCCAGATTGCGGTAACCACAAGATCTGAACCACGCACCATATCGCCACCAGCAAAGATTTTTGGATTTGAAGTCTGGAATTTGAATTCTTGCTTTTCTGGCGCAACAACTCGACCAGATCCATCCAAATTAATATTCACATTACCAAACCAATCCGCAGGACTTGGGCGGAAACCAAATGCCAGTAAAACTGCATCGGCTGGCAATACTTCTTCAGAACCCGGAATTGGCTCAGGACTACGACGGCCACGACTATCTGGTTCACCCATTTGTGTCGTTACCACTTTAACGCCTGTTACCTTACCATTTTCACCAACGATTTCGATCGGTTGACGATTGAATAGAAATTTCACACCCTCTTCATAGGCATTTTTTACTTCACGTGCAGAACCCGGCATATTGCTTTCATCACGGCGGTACGCACAGGTAACATCATGAGCACCTTGACGTAACGAAGTACGGTTACAGTCCATTGCAGTATCACCACCACCCAGAACAATAACTTTTTTACTATCTAAGCTGATATATTCACTTGGGTCTTTTTCCCAACCTTGGCAACGGTTCACGTTAGAGATTAAGAAATCAAGCGCATCATAAACACCGTTCAGATCTTCACCCGGGAAACCACCTTTCATGTAGGTATACGTTCCCATACCCATGAACACTGCATCATATTCTGCAAGTAATTCATCAATAGTGATGTCTTTACCAATTTCCGTATTTAAACGGAATTCGATGCCCATGCCCGTGAAGATTTCACGACGACGTTTCATAACATCTTTTTCCATTTTAAATTCTGGAATACCAAATGTAAGTAAGCCACCAATTTCAGGACGCTTGTCAAATACAACTGGTTTAACACCACCACGAGCTAGAATATCCGCACAACCTAAACCAGCTGGACCAGCACCAATAATTGCAACTTTTTTGTCAGTCCATTTTACGCCTGACATATCTGGACGCCAGCCTAAAGCGAAAGCTGTGTCATTGATATATTTTTCAGCATTACCAATCGTCACTGCACCAAAACCATCATTTAAGGTACAGGCACCTTCACATAGACGGTCTTGTGGGCATACGCGACCACAGACCTCAGGTAGTGTGTTGGTCTGATGACAAAGCTCAGCAGCTTGGAAAATTTGGCCTTCAGCGATGAGTTTTAACCAATTAGGAATGTAGTTATGTACAGGACATTTCCATTCGCAATAAGGGTTACCGCAGCCTAAACAACGATGAGTCTGATTAGTGACCGTTTCCGAAGTAAAAGGTTTATAAATTTCCACAAATTCTGCTTTGCGGACAGTAATATCTTTTTTCTCTGGATCTTGGCGTGCTACATCCAGAAATTGAAAGTCATTATTTAGGCGTTCTGCCATGTCTCTCTCCGTGGGTAGGCGCGGATTTCGTTGTTGCCCGCACCCTGCCTATGTCTTTGCAGTCGTGGAATTATTGTGGGTCAGCTTGTGTTGTTTTCAAAAGTGTTTGCAAGTTAGCAGCTTTTGGTTTCACAAGCCAGAATTTACGGCTGTAGAAGTCGAACTCATTGCGGATTTTATAAGCCCAAGCACTACCAGTTTCTTTGATGTGCTCATCGATAATACGTAATAAGAACTCTTTATGATCTTCCATAGATTCTGTTGAAATACGATTTAAATCAATTAATTCATGGTTGTAGTAATCTACAAAATCATTATCAAGGTCAAGTACATAAGCAAAACCACCAGTCATGCCCGCACCGAAGTTGTGACCTACTTTACCAAGTACAGTCACGACACCACCTGTCATATATTCACAGCAGTGATCACCCGCGCCTTCAATAACAGCAAACGCGCCAGAGTTACGAACTGCAAAACGCTCACCCGCTGTACCTGCTGCAAAAAGCTTACCGCCAGTTGCACCATACAAACAGGTATTACCAATAATTGCTGTGTTTTGTGTTTGGAAAGGTGAACCTTGTGGTGGGAAAATCGAAATACGACCACCCGCCATACCTTTACCTACATAGTCGTTTGCATCACCTTCAAGACGGATGTGTAAACCACCAGCATTCCACACACCAAGTGATTGACCGGCTGTACCTATCAAGTTCATCACAACTGGGCGTGCTTCCATACCTAAGTTGCCATAGCGACGAGCAATTTCACCTGACACACGTGCACCGATCGAACGGTCACAGTTCACAACAGTAAAGTTGAACTGACCACCTGCGCTTGACTCAATTGCAGGAAGCATCTCTGTAACCATTTTCTCAGCCAATACACCTTTATCAAATGGTGCATTGCCTTGTACTTCACAGTACTGTGCTTTACCTTCAGCAGAAGGATGTGAAGTTAACAATGCACTTAAATCAAGGTGAGCATGCTTTTCAGTTTCACCCGGTAATACTTCAAGTAAATCAACACGGCCAATCAAGTCTTTCAATGATGAAACACCTAATGCAGCTAACCATTCACGAGTTTCTTCCGCAATGAAGTGGAAGAAATTGATGAGCATTTCTGGCTCGCCAATATAGTGCTCTTGACGTAAATGATCTTGTTGAGTCGCAACACCGGTTGCACAGTTATTTAAGTGACAAATACGGAGGTATTTACAACCTAAAGCGATCATTGGTGTTGAACCAAAACCAAAACTTTCAGCACCTAAAATTGCCGCCTTGATCACATCAAGACCCGTTTTTAAACCGCCGTCAGTTTGTACACGCACTTTTCCTCGCAAGTCATTTACACGAAGTGCTTGATGCGCTTCACTCAGACCTAATTCCCATGGAGAACCCGCATGATGAATTGATGAAAGTGGAGATGCAGCCGTACCACCGTCATAACCTGAGATGGTAATGAAGTCCGCATAGGCTTTTGCAACACCCGCTGCAATCGTTCCTACACCCGGCTCAGATACCAACTTCACAGATACCATGGCTTTCGGGTTAACTTGTTTCAAGTCAAAAATTAACTGAGACAAATCTTCAATTGAGTAAATGTCATGGTGTGGCGGAGGTGAAATAAGTGTTACACCCGGTACCGAGTAACGTAAACGTGCGATTAAGCCATTTACTTTACCACCTGGTAACTGACCACCTTCACCTGGTTTTGCACCCTGAGCAACTTTAATTTGCAATACTTCAGCAGAAGTTAAATATGCAGGTGTTACACCGAAACGACCAGACGCAATTTGCTTAATTTTCGAGTTACGGATCGTACCGTAACGAACAGGATCTTCACCGCCTTCACCAGAGTTTGAACGACCACCGATCGTGTTCATTGCGATTGCGATTGCTTCGTGTGCTTCTGGAGAAAGCGCACCTAAAGACATACCTGCCGAGTCAAAACGAGGCAAGATATCTTCAACAGATTCAACTTGTTCAACTGGAATTGAATTGGTTGTTTTTAACTTAAATAAGTCACGAATAGTCGCTACCGGACGATTATTTACCAGCTCAGCATATTCTTTAAAGTCTTCGTATTTACCAGAGCGAACTGCTTTGTGTAGTGAGTTGATCACATCTGGGTTGAACGCATGGTACTCTTTATCAAATACGAATTTAAGCAAACCACCTTGATCAATTGGTTTACGATTTGACCAAGCTGTTGCTGCTAATTTTTTCTGATCTTTTTCAAGGTCAACAAATGTTGCACCCTGAATACGACTTGGAACACCTAAGAAACACTGATCTACTACTTCAGAAGATAAACCTACTGCTTCAAAAAGCTGACCACCACGGTAAGAAGCAACGGTAGAGATACCCATTTTTGAAAGAACTTTTAATAAGCCTTTTTCAATACCTTTACGGAAGTTTGCTTGCGCATGGATTGGATCACCCAAAAGCTCACCCTTAGCAATCAAGTCATTGATTACGTCATATGCAAGATATGGGTAAACTGCTGTAGCACCAAAACCTAGTAATACCGCAAATTGGTGCGGATCACGTGCAAAACCGGTTTCAACCATGATGTTTGCATCAGTACGTAAACCAGTTTTAATGAGGTAATGATGTACCGCACCTGTTGCAAGTGCTGCGTTTGCTGGTAATAAACCTTGGCTGATATTTTTATCTGTTAAGACAATTAAAGTTTTGCCATCACGAACTGCTTGCGCCGCTTCTTCACAGATACGTGTAATCGCAGCTTGCAAACCTTCTTCTTCAGCATAGTTTAAGTTGATATTAACTGCTTCGTAGCCCGGACGCTCAATGCTACGGATTTGCTGCATTTTTGAATTTGACAATACTGGGCTAGAGATGATGATACGATCAGCATGCTCAGGGCCTTGCTCAAATACATTCTGCTCACGACCCAAACAGGTTTCGAGCGACATTACAATTGACTCACGTAGCGGGTCAATTGGTGGGTTTGTTACCTGTGCAAACTGTTGACGGAAATAATCTGTCACGTGGCGGACTTGACGAGACAATACAGCCATAGGTGTATCATCACCCATAGAGCCCACCGCTTCCTGTCCACTTTCAGCGATTGGGCGTAGTAACTGGTCGCGCTCCTCAAATGTCACCATAAACATTTTTTGAGCTGCTTTTAATGCCTCACCAGTTAAACCTTTATCAACAAGTTGTTCTTCAAGTTCTGGGTCTGCTTTTAAACGAATCGCATGATCACGTAACCATTCGCGGTACGGACGCATGTTTTTCAAATGTGTACTCACATCTTTGGTATCGAGTACTTTACCTGTTAGGGTATCGACTACCAAAATTTGCCCCGGACCTACACGGCCTTTAGAAACTACATCTTCAGGTTCATAGCCCCAAACACCGATTTCAGATGCTAAGGTGATGTAATCATTTTTGGTAATGACCCAACGTGCAGGACGTAAACCATTACGGTCAAGCATACAAATCGCATGACGACCATCTTGAATAACAAGACCGGCAGGACCATCCCAAGCTTCCATATGCTTAGAGTTGAACTCATAGAATGCACGTAAGTCTGCATCTAAAGTTTCAACGTTTTGCCAAGCTGGTGGAACGAGCATACGTAATGCACGGAATAAATCCATACCGCCACCCACCAAAATCTCAAGCATGTTATCTAAGCTTGAAGAATCTGAACCTGTGCGGTTTACAATCGGATTAAGCTCAGTAAGACCTGGTAATAATGGGTTTTCAAATTTAGGCGTACGTGCCAATGCCCAGTTACGGTTTGCTGTAATGGTGTTGATTTCACCATTATGTGCAAGGTAACGGAATGGCTGAGCCAAAGGCCAACGCGGTAATGTATTTGTAGAGAAACGTTGGTGGAATACTACGATATGCGATTTTAAGCGCTCATCTGCCAAGTCTGTATAGAACTCAGCAATTGCTGCAGGCATCATCAAGCCTTTATAGCTAATGACTGTTGAACAAAGCGTAGTCACATAAAATAACGGATCTTTTTGTAGTTGTTGTTCTGCACGGCGACGTGCCAAGAATAACTTACGGTTAAATTCAACCTCAGTTACCCCCATTGGACAGTTCACAATCACTTGTTCAAAAGCAGGTAAAGATTGAAGTGCGATTTCACCTAATGCATTATTGTTTGTAGGAACAATACGCCAAGCGAGTACACGTAAACCTTCTGACTCGATTTCTTTCGTTAAAATATTTTTAGAGTGCTGTGCTAATGCTGGATCAATATTTAAAAATACGGTACCCACAGCAAAAATTTCGCTTAGTGTAATGTCACTCAGTTTTTTTGCTTCATCACGGAAAAATTGCTTTGGCATCGCCAATAATAAGCCGCAACCATCTCCCGTCTTGCCATCTGCGGCAATACCACCACGGTGCGTCATGCAACTTAAACTGTGAATCGCGGTTTCTACTAGATGATGACTTGATTCACCCTTCATATGGGCGATCAGTCCAAAACCACAGTTATCCTTAAACTCATCAGGCTGATATAAACCTTGAGCGGGAGCTACAGTATTAGGCGATGACATGTGCATAGCGTACCCTTCTTTCAATAAGGCTCTTTCGAGCGTCAAACAAACAACTTCTTTTTGCGATAGTGCCTACGGATGATTGTTAGCTCAATGTTTCGCAAAAAAAAATTTTGGGCGGATAAGCCAATATACGCTGTTCAATAATTGCGTACACTGGTTTTTGCTAGAAAAATGTTTTGACTTATTTCGCACTCTTTTAAAGCAGCTCGACCCCACGACTCTGCATAGAATTCACTTCTTAGAGGGCTAAAATAGTTTGCAGCACATTAATAAGCACAAGAATAAAGCAAAAAATATGCCAATATTATAAAATTAAATTAAACCTTTATAATTATTAAAAATATATTTGTTTTATTCACGTTATCATCTAGAAAAATGACCAAATATGCACCACATTTGATCAAAAAATATTATCACGACCTCTCATTGCACCATTTTTGCGCAAAAAATTGGCTGATTTAGTTCCCTTTGGCGCCCTCATTTGTAGCATTTTTTTGTTGATTATCATTTGTACGGGTTTGATTAGGCTTATTAGGTTGATCAATATTAGAATTTGATTGCTGTACATCAACTACATTCCCATCTGCATCGCGGCGAACAATCGTTGTTTTTATAGCTGAATTAGTTGCAGGTGCTTTCTGCTGAGCATTTAAAGCACTGGTTGCACCCGACATTAATAAAGACTCATCGATAGTAGGTAAAGCAGCTGGACGCAAACGAACTTCATAAAGCTGGTTATTAGCCCCTTTCATCTCATCCGCACCCAAGTCATTTACTAAAGAGGCATAGCTTGAAAACTGTTGTGGCTGAGGTTTAATTGATTCAGGCAATTGCAGATTAATCTGCGTTAACTGCTCAATTGCATCTTCTGAACGTTTAAAAATCCCATAAACCAGCACATACTGTTCGGCTTGCTGTTCTCCACTTAAGCGGAAATAAATAAATTTATTACGATCAGTACGATTTTTTAAAAAGTTTTTAATGATGTCTTCATCAGATGCACGGAACAACTCAAGCGTCCATTGTTTTTTATTTTCATTAATAAACTTGGTACCACGAAACTCAGGTTCATGCTCACCCGACGCAACGGTACGCGTTGTTAAATCAAGTGGACGGACTTCATCAGCTAAAGCACCTAAGTTAGGTGTCGTAGCAACTTTTTCTGGTTGAATTTGTACAGGTGCTTCAGAATCAGCAGACTTTTCAACTTCTACCAGTTTTTTACTATCGGTAATTACCCAAAAAATAAAAGCAAGGAATAAGCAGGCAATACCACCAACCAACCAGATATATTGTTGAACATTCTGCCAAAGTGTACGTGATACAGTCATGCTTTACCTTATTTGTTATCCGTGTTGATTTGCCAAAATAGCTTGTTTCATGAATTCAACATCAAAGTCTTTAGTAATTACAGCTTGTCCAAGTTGCTTTAACAACACCAAACGTAATTGCCCATTAAGAACTTTTTTGTCATGAGCCATATATCCAAGGAAATCATCCAATGGAATTTGTGGACATGATATCGGCAAATTCGCACGTTGAATGATTTTTTTTGTACGGGCTACATCGTCATGTGAGATCCAGCCCAAACGTTGTGATAAGTCTGCCGCCATAACCATACCTGTTGCTACAGCTTCGCCATGTAACCATGTACCGTAACCAAGATATGACTCAATTGCATGACCAAAAGTATGGCCTAAATTAAGTAAAGCACGCTCGCCTTGCTCTTTTTCATCATTCGCAACAATACGCGCTTTATGAGCACATGAGCGATAGACCGCTTCAGCAAGTAGGTCAGCATCTCTTGCAACAAGGCCATCCATATTCTCTTCAAGCCAAACCAAGAAATCTACATCACCTAAAAGTGCGTATTTAATGACTTCGGCCAAACCAGCTGAAAGCTCACGTTCTGGCAATGTATTTAATTGTGCCATGTCAGCTAAAACGACTTGTGGTTGCTGAAAAGCACCTAACATATTTTTGCCAAGTGGATGGTTAATTCCTGTTTTTCCGCCAACACTTGAGTCTACTTGTGAAAGTAATGTGGTAGGAACTTGGACAAAGTAAACGCCACGCTGGAAACAGGCAGAAGCAAAACCTGCCATATCTCCAATCACACCACCACCTAAAGCTAAAACCGTACAATCACGATTAAAACCAGCCTCAAGTAATGCATCAAAGGTTAAATTTAAATGCTGAATATCTTTGTATTTTTCACCATCAGGCAAAATACAGGTCGCAACCGTTTTACCTAAACTTTTTAAAGCGTCTTGATAATGGCTTAAATATAAAGGTGCAACCGTAACATTGCTTACTATCATGACCTGTTGACCATGAATATAAGGTTCTAATAATTGTTTCGGGTCAAGTTGACTACCAATGAAAATAGGATAACGGCGTTCGCCTAATTCAACATGTAATGTTTGCATGAATTTATAAAACCACTAGTCAGTTCGTCTATTTTAACTTGTTCGATAGAATAAGTTGCAAAATCTTTTGTGCAAGATCACGTGCAGCACCTTGATTTGTTTCAATCGTATAGTGTGCAACTTCACGATATAAAGGATCTCTGATCTTTAATAAATCCCGTAATTTCTGTTCAGGATTTTCAACTTGTAATAAAGGTCTGTTTTTATCGCGATAAGTTCTTTGTAGTTGTAATTCGACAGGAGTATAGAGATAAATAACTATTCCGCGTTGCTTCAAAAATTCTCGGTTAGGTGCTTGGGTAATTGCTCCACCACCTGTGGCCAATACCAACGCTTTACGTAAAGTTAGCTCATTTAGAACCACAGTTTCACGAGTTCGGAACCCAATCTCTCCCTCTTTTTCAAAAATCCAAGGAATAGTTGCCCCTGTCTTTCGCTCAATTTCATGATCACTATCTAAAAATTCACGCCCTAATAGTTCTGCTAAATGACGTCCAACGGTTGTTTTTCCTGCCCCCATGGGCCCTACCAAATAAATATTTGGCAGGGTTTCAAACGCTTTGCTTGGCAAGGCGCCACCTATTTCAATTGCTTTCATTAAAAAATATATTAATGATTTCTCGCTAAAGTGTCATTAACAATTCGTGGTGTTACGAAAATCAATAACTCTTGTTTATCATCAGACTTTACATCTTTTCTAAATAAACGACCCACTAAAGGAATATCACCAAAGAAAGGAACTTTAGTTTGCGAGTTGGTAGTTGTTTGCTCGAATACACCACCTAAAATGACAGTTTCCCCGTTATCCACCAATACATTAGTATTGATTTGGTTTTTATTCAAAATCAACTCGCCATTTGGTGCAGCACCTGCTACAGAATCCTTAGAAATATCTAATTTCATTTGAATCTTACCATCGGGTGTAATACTTGGCGTCACGTTTAAGCTTAACAGTGCATCTTTAAAAGAAGTTGTTGCCGTTGACCCTGCAGCAGAATTCGTTGTGGTCTGATAAGGAACTTGCTGACCCGTTGCAACTTTCGCAGTTTGCTTATCGGCAGTCATGACTTTAGGCGTTGAAATCACCTCACCATAGCCATCAGCTTGTAAAGCCGAAAGTTCAAGATCCAACATAAAGTCAGACATACTAATGAGACCAAAGGCAATACTTCCCGCAGGATTAGATACGCCTAAATCTACATTTAAGTTATCTGGGCGTTCAATCGTATACTTTCCACTGCTATCTGGATTCCTTAAGTTCCATAAAGTTGTTTCACTACCACCAACCAATAAATCATTATTCTTGGTAATCCCTTGCGAAAGAATGCCCCACTTCACTCCAAGCTCTTTCGTAAATGAGGTCGAAGCTCTAACAATACGTGCCTCTACCATGACTTGTTTTACTTTCACATCAAGTAAATCAATCATTTTTCGAATTTGGTCAATCGACTGGGCTGTATCATTAATAATTAAGGTATTGGTTCGATCATCTTGGGTAATTGTGCCACGTGGGCTAAGTAAACTCCCCACATTATTACCTAGACTATCAACCCCAGTATTTAAGTTGGTTGAAGTAGAAGTTCCTCCACCAGAAGTATGCTGTAGGCCGTTACTATTATTTGAGCCTTGTGTAATCAACCCCATAATATCTGTCGATTTAGCATATTTAAGTTGAATATACTCAGTTTGCAAAGGAGCAAGTTTGACACTTTGTGCTACAGCTTTTGCTTCTTCTTCTTCAGCTTTAATCAACTCTGCAACCGGAGCAATCCAGATCACATTTCCATTACGGCGTTTATCAAGATTTTTGGTTTTTAAAATAATATCAAGTGCTTGGTCCCAAGGTACATCTTTCAAACGTAGCGTGATATTACCTTGTACACTATCAGCCGCTACCATATTAATGCCTGTAAAATCAGCAAGTAACTGTAAAACACGGCGTACTTCAATATCTTGGAAATCTAGTGAAAGTTTATTCCCAGAATAATTTGGCGTTTTATATAAAGATGTTACATTCTTATCTTGTGGACGCTTAAGACTGATTGTCAGCTTATTTTCAGCCTGATACGCCATATATTCATAGCTACCAGATGACTGAATCGTAATTACACCAGTGCCCTTATCATTATAAGCATCAACACTTGAAACCGGAGTCGCAAAATCATTTACATTTAAACGGTGCGCTAAATGTGTAGGAATTTTCGAGCCTAAAGTTTTTATAACAACTTTACTGCCTTGCTGCTGAACATCTACAGGCGTATTACTTCCTAAGAGGTCCACAACAACTAATCCTTCTCCCTGACTACCACGTTGGAAACCAATATTTGAAACACCTTGTGGCTGTACTGGAGCAACTGGTATCGGCTTATTACTCGTTTGAGCTGAATTAATTTTTAAAATAAAGGTATTGCCTTCTACACGCGTTGTAAATGCACCAGCATCCTTCAGGTTTACAGTTAAACGTGAACGTTGATCATCTGAAGTCACATCAACTGAACTTGCTTCATTCGTTACAACAGCAATTTTAGCCTGTTTAAAACTTTGTTGTGTCTTATCAAAATCCAGAATTAAACGCGAAGGATTTTCAAGTTGGTAAGCTTGTGGTTGTGGTGGCAAGCCGTTAAACATGACTCTAATTTCTGTGCCCTGACCTGCAATTTGCATTGGTACAATATTGGTCATGCTGACCTGTGCAGATGCGGCCTGCATAATTGCAATCGCTACAGCCCCCATAGAAAACTGACGGAATACCTGATTCATTGTCTGACCATCCCCAATTAAATAATCTTTAAAAATACTTTTTCGTTGTTATTCCCTAGGTCTTAGGGTGCAGGCCCAATCAGGACCAATGTTCTCGGTCTCTCGACATAGCCTTCTCGACCATCTGGTACGATCTCGACCAAATCAATTTGAGTCGGACTAATATGGGTAATACGGCCTTGATTCATACCCATATAGTTACCCACTTGTACCCGTTCAACTTGATGATCTGGCGTCTGAATAAGGGCCAATATTTGACCACTATTATTACGCATACTCCCTTTCATATTTAAAGCTTCAAGTGCATAGCTTTCTAATGGCTGAGGAGCACGTGAGAAATTCGGATAAACCCGTTTCCCCGCCATAATTTTAAGTTCAGCAGCCAGAGAGCTTGGCATAAATGGGCTTTTTAACTGGTGAGCTGCATAATTAAATTGTGGTACTGGCGTAAAAATTGGGGCCGACTCAATCGGTAATGGTGGTTGATTCCGGATATTTGCCATTTGTTGATTAACAGCATCAATGCGTGAATCACACCCCACAAGAGCAGTACAAGCCAAAATATAAAGAGTAATTTTCTTAATTTTCATCATAACTCTCCTATTTCGGCTGCGCATTAGTGCTAGTTGGAGCAGGTGATGCTGGTGCCTTGGCTGGTTTTGCCGATGCGTCTGTTACTTCTACATAGCGATAGGTTTTCGCTTTAATAGAATAATTCAATACAGGAATATCTGATTTACTGTCTTTATCTGGAGCAGCTTCTACAACAAAATCATGCATGGTCACAATACGTGGTAAAGCAGCAATACTACTTACGAAAGCACCAAATGCGTGATAGTCACCAGTTGCCTCTATGGCAATCGGTTGCTCAATAAAAATTTCCTGTTTTACTTCATTTTCTAGACGGATATTTTTAAATTTTAATCCTGAGTTCACACCTGTTAAGTTAATATCTTCAACCAAACTTGGAATCTCTGTTTCTTTTGGCAACTGCTCTAATTGCTGATTGAAATTTGCCTGCATTTCTTGAAGCTGCGCTTGGTACTGCTGTAAGTTGCGTAATTTCGAATCTTTTTCTCGAAATTCGTTTAACAAGTTACTTTCTTGAGCTTGAGCATTATCAATTGCTTGTAGCTTTGGCTGAATAGCAACAAAATAGCCCAAAGCCAATACAGCAAAGAAAATAAAAATCCAGCACGTAATTTTTACAGATATTGGCCAACTACCATAGTTGTTCATATCGAGCGTATTAAATTGCTGAAGGAATTTATCGAAATTAAATTTCTTTTTCTTTGCAGTTGATTGTTCTAATGATAACTCTTGAAGTTCATCTTGACTCATTTGGCTGCCCCCGTATCTTTAGCTACGGCTGGTTTATCAGCATCATCAGTTGTGGTCACGCCCATTTCCCCCAAATCGACAGTCACAACAAAACTACCATAGTGATCTTCTACCCTAGGAAGAAGAGAACTCGCAGTCTTATCTTTTTTCTCTTCAGTAGCTAAAAAAGAGTTCATAAATGCATTACGATACCAAGGTGATGCCTCAAGATTACGAAGTAATTCAGCGACTGTATTTGGACTTTCGGCTTTCCCCTCAATCGTAAATTTATCTCCAGTTCGGCTAAACTTAGTAAGATACATTGCTGATGGTGTAACCCGAACTAGTTCATCAACTAGTCTTACGACTATTGGACGTTGGCTTTGCAACCCCTGAATCAACTTCATACGCTCAATAATGGCATCACGTTGTTCTTGTAAACCGTTTAATGCTTTTAATTGTTGATCAAGATTCTGATTGGTACTGGTAATGAGTTGATTTGCCTGCTCTTGATCATCTAATTTTTGATCAAAATAAAACCACCCCCCAAATACAGTTGTAATTCCTAAAACAACCACCCCAAAGCATAAAGTTATAAATTGTTTTTTTCGTTGCTCCCTCAGCCCTTCGCGCCAAGGCAGTAAATTAATTTTCGCCATTAATCAAAACTCCTTAAAGCCAAGCCACACGCCACCATTAAAGATGAGGCATCATTTTCAATTTTTTGAACGTCGACTTGAGGAGAAAAACCCATCTGTAAAAATGGATTGGCAATAGTGACACGGTAACCTAATTTTTGCTGCAAAAGCTTGGCAAGGCCTGGAATATTGGCATTACCGCCTGCGAGTAAAATATGGTCTATTTCGTTAAACTGAGATGAAGAAAAGAAGAACTGTAAAGAGCGAGCCGCTTGCTGAACTACAGCATCTAGAAACGGATCTAATACTTCAATTTCATAGTCATCCGGTAAAGAACGATCTTTTTTCGCTCGACTCGCTTCTTCTAACGACAAACCATAACGACTTTGAATTTCAAGCGTGAGTTGCTTACCACCGAAAACTTGTTCTCGGGTATAAATAATTTTGCCATTTTGCATGACAGACAATGTCGTCATGGTATGACCAATATCTAAAATCCCGATCGTATTTGCACCCATAGGTAAGCTATCAGCAAACACACTAAAAGCGCGCTCAACAGCATAACTTTCGACATCGGCCAATTTAGGATTTAAATCTGCCAATTCAAGAATCTCAACACGTGTTTCAACGTTTTCAGTTCTTGTTGCAACCAAAAGTACATTTACACGATTTGGATTGGCAAGACGATCAGGTAAAACCTCAAAATCAAGGCTCACCTCATCCAAAGGGAACGGTATATACTGCTCCGCATCTACACGAATCTGAACTTCACGTTCGTCATCGCTCATATCGGCATCCATCTCAATGGTTTTATGAATCACCGTCGATGTCGGAACAGCAATTGCAGCATTTTTAGTCTGGGGATTTGCTAAATTAATCACCCTTTCCAAAGCTTCCGCTACTGCTTCTGGATTTAAGATATTTTTTTCAACTACACTGTTTTCAGGTAAAGGCATCAAAGCATAGCTTTCTACCCAATATTTACCATTCTTGACAGAGAGCTCTAACAACTTAACAGAAGTCGAACTAATATCGACGCCCATTAACCCCTTATTAGGTTTACGATATAACCTGAGCACACTATTGTCCTATTATTTTTTTATCCCCAAAAAAAATTACAAACCAATAATCTCGGTCTTTATTTTTACACGGATACAATATCTCATCTAACAATCCGCATGTCTAAAGGCTATACTGACCACAATTAGTTTGTATTCGATCTTATTAAAGCTTACTTATCATGAAAAAGCTATCCAGTTTGGGCTTCGTGCGTCCAATTTTTTTGATCATTATTATTATCTTAGTCTCACTTCCGATGGGATTTTATGGCATGTATCTCTATATTGCCCCAACCCTTCCAGAAATGAGTTCATTAAAGAAAGCACCGCTTTTAAAACCACTGCAAGTCTATACAGCCGACAATCAACTTATTGCTGAGTACGGTGGTAAACTTTCTATTCCGGTTGAATACAAACAAATTCCTCCTGCTTTTATTCATGCCTTCCTAGCTGCAGAAGATTCATCTTTCTTTGAGCATAGCGGTATTAGCTTTAAAGGTTTAGGCCGTGCGCTAAGTGAAAGTGTTACTGGTTCTGATGTGCAAACTGGTGGTTCGACTATCACGATGCAGGTGGCAAAAAACTATTATTTAAGCCCAGAAAGAACTTTAAAACGTAAGCTAACAGAAATCTTTTTGGCTCGCAAAATTGAGCAGAACTTATCTAAAGAAGACATCCTAAGTCTTTATGTAAATAAGATTTTCTTAGGTAAAAATGCATACGGTATCGCAGCTGCTGCAAAAATTTACTATAACAAGAGTATTAATGAGCTTAGCATTGCGCAAATGGCGATGATTGCTGGCTTACCAAAAGCACCATCTAAATATAATCCAGTGGTTAACCCTGAGCGTGCTCTTGAACGCCGTAACTGGATTTTAGGCCGTATGTTACAGCTTGGTTATATTACTCAAACGGAATATCAAAAAGCTGTGGCTGAACCGATTAATTTAAGCATGCCGAACCGTGATCTAAATAATATTCATCCATATGCAGGTGAAATGATTCGTTCAGAGCTTGTGAAACATTTTGGCGAACAAGCAATTGACTCAGGCTATAAGGTTTACACCACAATTAATGCCAAACGTCAGGCTATTGCAGAAAAATCGGTACAAGATGGGCTTGAAGCTTATGACCGTCGGCATGGCTGGCGTGGTGCGGAAGCACACGATAAGCCTTTAAGTGAATTTAGAGCATATGCCAATACCTATCCAGCAGAAGTCACCAAGGTAAATAGCAGCTCTTTCGAAGCATTAATGCAAGATGGTTCAACAATCACTGTGCAATGGTCTGGTATGTCATGGGCTCATCCCTATCGCAATGCAAATAGTGTAGGGCCAGCACCTTCACGTGCATCTCAAATTGTTAAAGTAAAAGATATTATACGTTTACGTCCAAATGATGCTAAAACTGCATGGTCTTTAGTTCAAGTTCCAAAAGTTCAAGGTCAACTCATTGCAATTAATCCAAATGATGGCTCAATTGAAGCAATTGTGGGTGGCTATAACTTCTATCAATCAAAATTCAACCGTGCTTTACAAGGCTGGCGTCAGCCGGGTTCTACAATCAAACCATTCCTTTATGCTTTAGCGTTAGAGCGTGGTATGACTCCTTATAGCATGGTCAACGATAGCCCTATTACAATTGGTAAATGGACGCCGAAGAACTCTGATGGTCGTTACTTAGGTATGATTCCATTACGCCGAGCTTTGTACTTGTCGCGTAATACTGTATCTGTAAGACTTCTACAAACTGTAGGCATTGAACGTACTCGCCAGTTATTCATGGATTTTGGTTTACAAGAAGACCAAATTCCACGTAACTACACCATTGCTTTAGGTACACCTCAAGTTTTACCAATTCAAATGGCAACGGGTTATGCATCGTTTGCAAACGGCGGTTATCGCGTTCAACCCCATTTTATTCAGCGTATTGAAGATGCATACGGCAAAGTCATTTACGAAGCTAAACCAGAGTATGCGTGTATTCCATGTATTAATGCCCCTGAGACCACTGAAGATGCACAAGTAACTACACCTGACGATCAAGTTGTAGAAGTGACCAATAAAGAGTTAGAGCAAAAAGAAAAGGCAGCTAAACAGCTTAACCTTAAACAGACTGATAAAAATAACAGTCAATATCGTCAGGCTCAGCGTATTTTAAAATCAAGCTCTGCTTATGATATGGCAAATATCTTACGTGATGTAATTGAGCATGGTACAGGTCGTGCTGCGCTTAAAATTGGTCGTAGCGATTTAGGTGGTAAAACAGGTACAACTAATGATGCAAAAGATGCATGGTTTGCAGGCTTCAATGGTAAATTAGTTGCGATTACCTGGGTAGGTTTTGATCAACCGACTACGCTTGGTCGCCGCGAGTATGGTGGTATTGCAGCCTTACCAATCTGGATTAACTTTATGGATCAATCCCTCAAAGGTACTCCTGCTGCTTGGGTTCGTTTAGAAAAAGATGCACAAGCTCCTATTTCTCGTGATAAACAGGCAGGTGTTACTGAGGTAGGTGATAAGAAAACCTATCGTGCTGCACCGCCACTAGCACGCCCACTCTATCGTCCTGCGCCGCCACAACCGAAAGCTAACACCAACAATGACTTTGATGATTTGCCTGGTGAGGAAATTGTAATTCCATCTAAGGCAACACCTCCAGCAATGAAGCCTTCACAGGGGACAACGCCGAAGCGTGACAAAGATGCTTTAGAAAACTTAATTAATCAAATTGAATAAATATAAAAAAGCCATCGTTAGATGGCTTTTTTATTACGCTTTTGAAAAAGATAAATTTGAAAAAATGCAGTAACTTGCAAATGTGGTTGCTGTTCTAATTGCATACGACGCTCTGGGGATGCTTTGTAAGCATAAGGCGTCATAGCAATTAAGTTTTTTAGGGCTTGTTGATCTAGTAATAAAGGAGCATCAATAACGTGCTGTTCTTTTAACTCAAATAAATCTTGCAGTTGTTCAACAAACTTTTGTGGTGCGTGCGGATTGACCTGCTCAAAGAGTGCTTCACGCATTGCATATAAATGCTCCGTTGCAGGAGTCACTACAATTAAATATCCATCATCTTTTAAAATACGCAAAATTTCTGTCTGTGGAATCGGACTAAAAAGGCTTGTACATACATCCATACTTTGATCAATCACAGGCAAAGTTGCGCCTGTACCGACAACCCAAGTCACTTTGTCGTTTAACTTTGCTGCGCGTTGTACGGCATTTTTTGCAATATCCACACCAACACACTGCTCAACAACATGTTGCATTGCACTCGTGTAATAACCCTCACCACAGCCAATATCAAGTACTGCTTTGGCTTTAAGCTGCTTAAGCAAATCAACTACAGCTTGCTGTAAAGGTTGGTAATAACCGCTCTGTAAAAAAGCACGGCGTGCATCTACAGACTCGGGAGTATCACCCGGATTTTTACTATGTTTATGTTGCACAACATGTAGGTTTACATAACCTTGTTTCGCAATATCATAGCTATGGCCCTGTTCACAACGCCAAGTTTTATCCATTAGATCTAAAGGTTGACGGCAAACAGGACACATCAATACGCTCATGTTTTTCTCTCAATAAAAAAGCCGGCAATGCCGGCTCTTGTGAAAACCTTTCTTAACGCAATTTTAAAGTCATTAGACCTAAAACTACTAATATAATTGTAATAATCCAAAAACGAATCACAACTTGGGTTTCTTTCCAGCCCTGCTTTTCATAGTGATGATGCAGCGGCGCCATTAAGAACACACGTTTATTCCGCATCCGCAGCGATCCAATTTGCAAGAAGACAGATACTGCCTCCATTACAAATACACCACCCATAATCGCAAATACGATTTCTTGGCGCACCATAACAGCGATCGTTCCAAGCATTGCACCTAGAGCTAAAGCGCCCACATCACCCATAAAGACTTGCGCTGGGTGTGCGTTATACCAAAGAAACGCCAAGCCTGCACCAATCATGGCAGAACAAATCACAACAAGTTCTGATGTGTATTTCACATATGGAATATGCAAATAATTAGCGAAACGGATGTCACCAGATAAATAAGCAAATACACCTAAACCAGAAGCAACCATAACGACTGGCATAATCGCTAAACCATCTAAACCGTCAGTTAAGTTAACCGCATTAGAAGCACCATTAATTACTAAATAAGTGAATACAATAAATGCCAAACCTAAAGGAACAATAGAAAGTGGAATAGAAAGATTCTTAAAGAAAGGAATCAATAAATCCAGCATATTTGCTGTGTATTCTGTATTAGATTGTTCAGTTGCAATTAAATATAACGCGATACCAGCACCTAATGACGCAATAGAAGTCCATAAGAATTTCTTACGAGCAGGCAAACCAGCATTGTCTTTATAGCGAATTTTAATCCAGTCATCTGCCCAGCCAACTGCGCCGAACACAACCATTACACCAAGCACAATCCAAACATAAGGGTTAGATAAATCAGCCCATAACAAAGTACTAATACCTATTGAGAGCAGGATTAAAATCCCACCCATCGTTGGTGTACCCATTTTTTTAGCATGATTTTCAGGAGCAAATGAACTTACTGCCTGACCGTATTTTAACGCCTGTAATTTACGAATCATGATCGGCCCGAGAACCAAACCAATGGTCAGTGAAGTCAATACACTGAGTAAAGAACGTAATGTTAAATAACGAACGACCTGAAACGAACTGTGATAGCCCGCAAGGTGTTCAAACAACCATAACAGCATTTAAAGTTTCTCCATCAAATCAGCCATCAACGTTTCCATATGAGTAAAGCGAGAACCTTTAAACAGGAAACTCATGGACTGGGGTTGATGTGTTTGGATTAGATTGATTAGAAATGGAAGCGCCTCAGCTTGAGTCTGAAATGCTTTCAGTTTGTTAGAATGAAGGCCCGCACCTTCGAGAGCTGCTGAGGCAAACTGCCCAACTGCAACAATATGATCTAAAGGAAGCTGGGCTAGGTCACGACCTAAATCGTGATGTTCTTGCCAACTACTATCGCCTAGTTCCCCAATATCCCCCATCACCATGACTTTAATGCCATTTTGCTGAAGTAATACTTGTGCCGCAGCACGCATGGACGTTGGGTTAGCATTATAAGTGTCATCAATAAATAAGTAGGGCGCTTTTTGAATAAAATTCAAACGTCCTTTTGCACCTTGTGCTTGTTCCAAACCTTGTACAATATCTTCTAAGCTTATCCCTAACGCTAAAGCGAAGGCTACTGCTGCTGTGGCATTTTGTACATTATGCTCACCGGCAAAAGGCAGCCTTACCAGACTAGAACCTTGCGGTGTATTCAACTGAAAATTAGCAGACTGCGGCAGCAATTCAATATCTGTAGCAAAAACATCACCACCTGTGCCAAAGGTAGAGATTTGATAACCTTGCGCTGCTTCACGAATCTCAGTGGTAAAGTCATCTTGTTGTGGAACGATAGCAACGCCCTGCGGTAAAATATGACGATAGATTTCCGATTTAGCACGGCAAATACCATCACGTCCGCCGAACTCACCCAAGTGGGCAGTGCCAATATTTAAAATACCTGCTACATGCGGCTGAACGAGTTTTGAGGTGTAATCAATCTCACCTTGATGACTTGCTCCAAGTTCCATCACGGCATATTGATGTTCCTTGCAAAGTTCAAGCAACATCATAGGCACACCAAGGTCATTATTTAAATTGCCTCGGGTAATCAATGTAGGTGCTAAACGAGACAATATGCTTCCAAGCATTTCTTTAGTGGTGGTTTTACCACTACTTCCCGTTAAAGCAATCACTTTTAATTGCGTGTTTTGCTCACGGCGATAAGCCCCTAGATGCCCCAAAGCCAAACGGGTATCAGCAACCACAAGTTGAGCAATATCCACATCTAAAGGCCGCTCAACAATCGCAATTTGGCAACCGTTTGCAGCGACTTGCACAACAAAATCATGTGCATCGAAACGCTCACCTTTTAGTGCTAAAAAGGCATCCCCACTTTCTGCATGACGCGAATCAGTCAAAACACGTTTAATTTCAGTTTGAGGTATCTGGTCTTTATGCCAGTAACCTTGGGTTGCCTGTTGTAATTGTTGAGCTGTCCACGGTTCCAAAGGCACGGTACTGGTGGTTGAAGTATGCATAATTTGTCCTATTGTGCAGGGTAAGCAGCATCTACCGTATGATGTTGTGCCTCAATTGCAGATTGCACTTCAACCACATCATCAAACCAGTGACGCACGCCATTAATTTCTTGATAATTTTCATGACCTTTACCAGCAATAACAACAATATCACCAGCTTGAGCTTGCTCTACAACAAATTTAATTGCTTCACGGCGATCATGAATTTCATGCATACGGTGCCCAGAAAAATCAATTCCTTGCTTCATATCAGCAAAAATTTGCTCAGAGTCTTCTGTTCTTGGATTGTCTGAAGTCAAAATAACTGGATTTGCTCCATCCAAAGCTGCTTGCGTCATTAAAGGACGTTTACCACGGTCGCGGTCCCCACCACATCCGAAAACAGCCCAAAGTTGATTCGAAACATGACGTTTTAATGTTTTAAGCACTTGAATTAATGCATCTGGTGTATGTGCATAATCAACAACAAATAGCCGCTCATCATCCCGAATCACTTGCATTCGGCCTGGTGCACCAATCAGTTTAGGCACAAAACCAATCAACGCTTTTAAATCAAAACCTGCTTGCTCTGCCGCAATGAGCGCTGCAATCAAATTTTCAACATTAAAATGGCCTAATAATGGACTCTCTACAGCGAATGAACCTTGCTGACTTACTAAATGAAAGGTTGCGCCCGCCAAGCTATAATTTAAATCGGTAATGTAATAATCAGCTGTATTTTGAGTAAGTGAATAAGTCAAAATTTTAGGTTGAGCAGGATTACTCTTCGCTGAATTAATCATCACATCTGCATGTGCATCATCTAGATTAATAACAGCGACTTTTAAGGAACTGAACTGGAATAAGCGAGCTTTTGCTTCTGCATAAGCTTCTAAAGTGCCATGGTAGTCCAAATGATCACGACTTAAATTACTATAAACAGCAATTTCAATATCACAGCCATTTAGGCGGCCTTGTTCAAGGCCATGCGAACTTGCTTCTAGTGATGCAAAGGCTGCCCCTTGCTTAGCATAGTCATGCAATGCTTTTTGTAATTGGAGAGCATCAAGAGTGGTATGCGTAGAAGGGATTAAGTCCGGTAAAATACCATTGCCAGTCGTTCCCATCACTGCACAGCGTTGTTGCTGCGAACTAATTAATTCGGCAATTAAACGAGAAATCGTAGTTTTACCATTAGTACCTGTTACAGCAATAATCTGTAAAGGCTCTACTCTATCAATTCGCTGCAAATAATGTTTTTGCCACTCCCCCATCCGCTGACGTACATCAGGGCAAACCCATTCATTTGCTATATCTAATTTAGTTTCACTAATTACGGCCAATGCCCCATTCGCTAATGCAGTTTCAGCAAATGTGCGTGTTTTTTCAGGTTGGCTATAACTGGTTAAAGCAATAAAAATTTGACCAGTTTCAACTTTACGACTATCTAAACTAAAGCCATGAAATGGCTGTTGAGGCCATTTTGCGTCAATCTCGATCGGATTAATTTCTTGAAAAGAAACGGTCATAGCTTACCTGCGAATAGGGTTTTCTGGAGTATTAAGTGGTTTATCAAGTGGCACATTCATTAAACGTAGTGACTCTTGCATAATACGAGCAAAAACTGGAGCAGCAACTAAACCACCGTAATAACGACCTTGCGGATTTTCCACAACCACAATGACAGCTAAACGTGGATCACTAATCGGTGCAACACCAGCAAATAAGGCACGATATTCATTATTTGAATAACCTTTACCGTCAGCACGTAATTTATGTGCCGTACCTGTTTTACCACCTACTCTATAACCTGGAATATTAGCTTGTTTTGCAGTACCACCGGGCATAGTCACTTGTTCAAGCATTAACAAGACTTGATCTGCAATTTTTGGATTTAAAACTTGCTCACCTTTAGGTGCTTGGTCCAATTTATGCAAGCTTAGCGGCATTTTGACACCATGATTTGCAAGCATGGCATAACCTTGGGCCAACTGGAGAATTGTCGCGTTTAAACCATAACCATATGCCATGGTTCCAATTTGAGAAGAATTTAATTTACTAACAGGTAAAACTAAACCTGAACTTTCCCCTGGGAACCTTACCGCAGAACGTTTACCGAAACCAACACGATTAAAGAAGCTCGGTAACGTTTGTTTCGGAAGTGATAATGCAATTTTTGCAGAACCAACGTTTGAAGATTTAATAATGACACCACTTACGGTCAAAGCCCCGTAGTTATGGGTATCGCGAATCGTGTGCCAACCTAAACGCATTGAACCAGGCGAAGTATTTACGATGGTATTAGGTGTATATTGCCCAGTTTCCAAAGCAGATGATATCGTGAACGGTTTCATGGTTGAACCCGGCTCGAACATATCGATCGCACCACGGTTACGCATAGCATCTTTATTAGATAAACCATTCTTATCATTTGGGTTATAAGATGGCCAACTGGTCATTGCCAAAATTTCACCAGTTTTAACATCAACTGCAATTGCCGTTGCTGAACGTGCATTATTCGCAACACCTGCTGCCGTCAATTCACGGTACATAATGTACTGTAAACGAGAGTCGATACTTAAAGTGATATTCTCACCCGGTTCGCCCTCACGAATCACTTCAGAAACTTTTAAACGGTTACCGCGTTTATCACGAATAACTTTTTGTTCGCCATCGACCCCAGAAAGCTGCTTATTCAACTGCATTTCCAAGCCCTCAACCCCTTTTCCATCACTATTAGTCAAACCAATAATTTGGGCATTCGGCTGTGGTTGCGGATAATAGCGTTTGTAAGTTTTTTCCGCATACACCCCTTGGAAGTTTCCTTTCATAATAAGGTCAGCTTGTTGTGGCGGTACTTCTTTTTTCAAAACCAGATAGCGAGAACGTGGGCGTGCATTCATCTGTTTCTTAAGATCAGCACGATCAACACCAACGACATCAGCAAGCTCATCTAGATTTAAATTTTTATCTGGTAACTGACGTTTTAACTTACGATTGGTCGGGTCTTCTTTTAATTCCGCCGTAATTTGATCATATAAATGTTTAGTATCAAAATAATCACGCGGATCAAGCACAATTTTCATAATTGGGCTACTGATCGCTAAAGGTACACCATGGCGGTCACTGATCACCCCACGCATAGCCTCTATACGTTCAGTACGCAAAATATTGGCATTTGCCTTATTTTGTAAAAAGTCTTTATTAATGACTTGAACATAAAATGCACGTGCAATTAATACCACAAAACACAGTAGCACCACTGCCCAGAGCAGATAAAACCGCCACATATCAAAGGCAAGACTTGGTTTTTCCGAAATAGACTGCTGTTTTTTTCGTGTTTGCTTTGTTCGCTTATCTACCATACAGCAAGGCCTTACTTATTGTGCTCTGGAGTCATCGGTAAAGAAATTACCACCGTTTCTGCAGCAGGTGGCGAAAACATTCGTAATTGTGTGACAGCACGCGTACCAATTTGAGCAGTTGCACCAAACGTTTGTTGCTCAATCAACAAACGTCCCCATTCAGCATTGAGGTCATCACGTTCACGCATATAAGAGCTTAACTCTCTATAATCATGACGGTATTCAAATACCTGCAATACCACCATCATGGCACTGATAAAAACCAATGCCACCATGACTGTATATATCACAACTTTTTTGACCACTTTTTTTTCTGTGGTTTCGATTTCATCACTGCTTTTCATTACGCGCCTTTTTGTTCCAAGCGTTCAGCAACCCGAAGCCATGCACTACGTGAACGTGGGTTCGCTTTTACTTCTTCTTCACTCGCACGAACCCGTGAAATTTTCTTTAATCTTCTCGTATCAATTTGCTGCTCTGGCATACCCCAACCAAAATCTTCTGCCAAAGTTGATTCTTTTTGAATAAACTGTTTGATCAACCGGTCTTCAAGCGAATGGAAGCTGATCACAGACAAACGTCCTTTTGGTTTAAGCAAGTCTACAGCTTGCGGTAAAAATATTTCAATATCATCTAGTTCTTTGTTAATAGCAATACGAATTGCCTGAAACGTTCGTGTAGCCGGATGTTTATGCTTTTCCCATTTTGGATGAGCTGTTTTTACAAGTTCAGCCAATTGTGCTGTAGTATCTAATTTTCCAGCCTGCTTAATTGCTTTAGCAATACGTCGACTATATCGTTCTTCACCATATTGATAAATAATATTAGCCAACTGTTCTTCTTCAATTTCAAGTAACCATTCTGCCGCAGTCAAACCTTTAGAGTTATCCATTCGCATGTCTAAAGGACCATCTTGCATAAAGCTAAAACCGCGTTCAGCTTGGTCTAACTGAGGAGAAGACACACCTAAGTCTGCCATAATTCCATCGACACTTTGCACCCCAATTTCTTGCATTTGTTCTTTAATGTCAGCAAAACTTGCATGAATAATGGTAAATCTTGGGTCTTCTTGTGCCAAAGCAGCAGCAACTTCTAAAGCTTGAGGATCTTTATCGAAGGCATACACCCGAGCATTTTCATCGAGTTTAGACAATAATAAGCGCGTGTGCCCGCCTCGTCCGAAGGTTGCATCGATATACACCCCTGTTGTGCGATCTGCCAATAAGCTTTCAACGGTCTCAAAAAGTAAGACAGAAATATGCGACATAGGAGTTAAATCATAGCGTAAAAATGTAACTGCACATTATCACCTTGTTTACGTTTAACACCAAACGGCTTTTTGTAGGAAAATATTAATTTTTCATGGATAAAACCGTTTTCTTTGCATTTTTTAAGCAAAATAAAAAAGCAAGTTCACCTTTTCAGGTTTACTTGCTTCCGTATTAAAAGTTGAAATAACTTTTAAATTGGGATACCGCCTATATTTATTTACTGTTTACCATCATAAATCTGATCAAAAATAGCACCATTGGCAAAGTGAGTTTTCTGAGCTTTTGCCCATCCACCAAAAACATCATTAATGGTAAATAATTTAATTTTTGGAAATTGTACTGCATATTTAGCAGCAACTTGAGGATTCCGTGGGCGGAAATAATGTTTCGCGGCCAACTCTTGCCCTAAAGGTGAATATAAAAAGTTGAGATAGCCTTTTGCTAAAGTTCGGTTACCATCCTTATCGACAGTTTTATCAACAATCGCAACAGACGGTTCTGCCAAAATTGAAATCGATGGATAAACAATTTCATATTTGTCTTTATCAAGACCTTTGGTTGCCAATAAGGCTTCATTCTCCCAAGAGAGTAGAACATCTCCAATTCCACGCTCAGCAAATGTAGTAAGCGAACCACGTGCTCCCGAATCTAGCACTTTAACGTTGTGATAAAGTTTTTTAACCAACTCTTTTGCTTTAGCATCATTTCCACCAGGCTGTTTTAAAGCATATCCCCATGCAGAAAGATAAATCCAGCGCGGCGCTCCGCCTGTTTTCGGATTAGGGGTAATAATTTCAACACTAGGCTTCGTTAAATCATTCCAATCACGAATGTTCTTTGGATTACCTTTTCTAACCAAAAACACAACTGTAGATGTATAGGGCGCCGAGTTATTAGGGAACTCTTTTTGCCAGTTCGGTTGGATATATCCTGCTTTGACAATTTCATCAATATCATTGGCTAAAGCCAAGGTCACCACATCTGCTTGAAGGCCAGTTGCTACAGCTCGAGCTTGTTTTCCAGAGCCTCCATGTGATTGTTTAAAATCAATATCCTGGCCTGTACGTTGCTTCCAGAACTTTCCAAATGCCTGATTGTATTCTTGATAAAATTCACGGGTTGGATCATAAGAAACATTTAAAAATGTAGTCGCAGCCTGTACGGCCGTTACTGCTAACCCCATATATGTAGCGACCACAATTATTGCTATTTTTTTCATTGATAAAGACCAATTTTGCTTTTAACCCATAGTACATTTTTATTTTTTTATTTTTTTATCAAACATTTATAATAATTCACGGTTTACTAATCATTTTAAAAGATATAATTTATGCTTAGTTTTTATTCATATTTTCGAAAAATTTTGTAATTATTATTATAGTTTATTTATAGTCTTCACTTTATCTACACATTAATTTGTTAAATAATGAAGCGTAATGGATACACATAGGCTACATTTAAAAGATACCAACGTAAAATAAAGGTATTTTTTGTAAAAAGTGTGACATAGTTCTACTTTTTTATTAAAATTTATGTTTGAATCGTAGCGTTACCGTAATTTCACATTTGGTTAAACTCAAAAAATAGATGAAATGTACTGAGGGGATGAGTAAAATGAAAATTAGTTATGGAAAAGCTTTGAGTTTGGGTTTGGTGCTAAGTTTTGCATCACAAATGTCCGCAGCCGCAGCACTCAAAGATACACCGAGCAAAAGCATGTCAGATAGACAGTCTTCGCTTATTGAAAAAGCATTAGACCAACAAAAACGTAATACGATAGCCTCACCGTCTACAGATGATGAGTTAAAAGTTCTTAACACGATTCGTGTGACGCCTACTCAAAACTTTCTTGCTGCACAGCATGAACGTTTTTCACGCTTTGTTCAGGCAATCTTCCAGCCACATACGTCTTAATATCTGAAACGTCCCCTCATCGTTTCAATTCCAGCCCAGTCTGTCGTTAAATAAAAACGTCAGAATACTGGGCTTTTTCGTTATAATAGTTCCAATTTTTATTCTGACCCATTATCTATGAAAGTTCGTACTCGTATTGCACCTTCTCCTACCGGTTTCCCACATGTTGGTACCGCCTACATTGCCTTATTCAATATGTGTTTTGCGAAACAACATGGTGGGGAATTTATTTTAAGAATTGAAGATACAGACCAACTTCGCTCTACACCAGAATCTGAAAAAATGATTTTAGATTCTCTACGTTGGTTAGGTTTGAATTGGTCGGAAGGTCCAGATGTAGGCGGCCCTCATGCTCCATATCGTCAATCAGAGCGCATGGGAATTTATAAGCAATACGCGTTAGAACTTGTGGAAAAGGGCCATGCTTTTTACTGTTTTGCTACAGCAGAAGAACTTGACCAAATGCGTGCTGAACAGCAAGCGCGTGGTGAAACACCAAAATATGATGGTCGTGGTTTAAAACTTTCTCAAGAAGAAGTAACACGCCGCCTCGAAGCAGGCGAACCGCATGTCATCCGTATGAAGGTTCCAGAAGAAGGCGTATGTAAATTTAATGACTTACTACGCGGGGAAGTTGAAATTCCTTGGGCACAAGTCGACATGCAAGTTCTCCTTAAAACAGATGGCTTGCCAACTTATCATTTAGCCAACGTTGTTGATGACCATTTAATGGAAATCACACATGTATTGCGTGGTGAAGAATGGCTTCCATCTGCACCAAAGCATCAGTTGCTTTACCAATACTTTGGTTGGGAAATGCCAACACTTTGCCATATGCCGTTACTACGTAACCCAGATAAGTCAAAATTATCTAAACGTAAAAATCCAACATCAATTAACTACTACCGAGACATTGGTGTCCTACCAGAAGCCCTACTAAACTATTTAGGCCGTATGGGTTGGTCAATGCCAGATGAGCGCGAAGTATTTACTCTTCAAGACATGATGGATCACTTTGATATTCAACGTGTATCTTTAGGTGGCCCAATTTTTGATGTCGAAAAACTTAATTGGTTAAATGGTCAATGGATTAAAGGTTTAACACCAGGCCAACTTTTAGACCGATTACTTACTTGGAAAAGTGACCGTAATACGCTAGAAGATATTGCTGCTGCAATTCAACCACGTATTAATTTACTTTCTGAAGCAGTGAACTGGGCTGGTTTCTACTTTAACCATATGCCACAAATTACAGCCGAAATGTTTGAAAGTAAAAAATTGACGCAAGAGCAAGTTCGTCAAAGTTTACAATTTGCAATTTGGCGCCTTGAAGGTCAGTTTACTTGGAATAACGACACGGTTAGCCAAACTTTAATGGACTTGGCAAATCAGATGGGCATTAAATTACGTGATTTTATGCCAGCGTTCTTTATCGCAATTGCTGGCTCAACCAGTTCAACACCAGTAATGCAATCAATGGTGACGATTGGCCCTGATTTAACTTTTGCTCGCTTACGACATGCTTTAGAAATTGTTGGTGCTCCGAGCAAAAAAGAAGTGAAAAGCTGGGAAAAGCTCAATGAAAGCTTAAAATTGCCGAAAAATGAAGCAACTAGCGAAGCTTAATACATTTTTTTATTGACGTGTGGGCGCATTCACCCTAATATTGCGCTCACACAAACTGGGGCCATAGCTCAGTTGGTAGAGCGCTACAATGGCATTGTAGAGGTCAGCGGTTCGATCCCGCTTGGCTCCACCAAGATCCTTTGTGTTTGCCTCATCAAGTCCCTATCGTCTAGAGGCCTAGGACATCGCCCTTTCACGGCGGTAACCGGGGTTCGAATCCCCGTAGGGACGCCATTTTCTATTCTAAAAATTCATTTTAAAGACTCTCTCGTCACCTTCCTGACTATTCTTTGACTGCTTCTTGATTGCACATTTGTCTATTTTATCTAAAATAGCGTCTTTCTTAAATTCTCTCAATGTGTAATATGCAGCCATCTGACAATCAACTAGATGCTCAGCATCAGAACAGTACTGCACCTTTAAAAAGAGCCATGAGTACACGCCATCTTGTGATGTTATCGCTAGGCGGAGCAATCGGTACTGGTTTATTTTTGGGTTCAGGGGAAGTCATTTCACAAACGGGACCTATTGGCGCAATTATTGCCTACATTCTTGGGGGTGCGATTGCTTACATGGTCATGCTCTGCTTAGGAGAGCTTGCTGTCCATATGCCTGTTTCTGGCTCTTTTGGGGCATATGCCCAAAAGTACATTAGCCCAAGTACAGGTTACATGATCTCATGGATGTATTGGCTGACCTGGACAGCAACACTAGGAACCGAATTTACTGCTGCGGCTCTACTCATGCAGGAATGGTTTCCACAAGTTTCAATGTGGATCTGGACACTGATTTTTGCTATTACGATCTTTGGCCTAAATATTAGCTCAACCCGAGTATTCGCCGAGTCCGAGTTCTGGTTAGCACTTGTTAAGGTTGTTACAGTGATTGCCTTTATTGTGCTTGGATTATTAGCAATTTTTGGTTTAATTCCTTTTCATGGCGCACAAACTGCCCCACTGTTTAGTAATTTAACAACCCAAGGTTGGTTTCCACACGGTTTTCTCCCTATTTTCACCACAATGCTCATCGTGAATTTTGCGTTCTCTGGAACAGAGCTCATTGGTGTCGCGGCTGGTGAAACAAAAGATCCTGCGCAAAATGTCCCTAAAGCGATCAATGCTGCGATCTGGCGTCTTCTTATTTTCTTTGTAGGTACTATTATTGTAATCAGTGCATTACTTCCTTTCCAGCTTGCGGGTTTAAACAGTGAGAGTGTAAGTAGCAGCCCTTTCGTTACAGTATTTAATTACATCGGCATTCCATATGCAGATGACATCATTCGCTTTGTGATTATTACCGCCCTCCTCTCTGCCGCAAATTCGGGTTTGTACGCAGCTTCACGTATGATGTGGTCTTTATCAGAACAAAAACTCCTTCCGAGTGTATTTGCAACACTTTCAAAAAGTGGGACACCTATTGTTGCTTTGGTTGTTACCATGTTTGGTGCAATCCCTGGTTTATTATCAGAGCAGTTTGCACCTGAAACCATCTTTAAAAACTTACTCGGTGTGGCAGCCTTTACCATGGTGATTGTCTGGATGAGTATCTGTTTAAGTCAGTTTAATTTCCGTAAACACTGGTACAGAACTGGACATACAGTGAAAGAGTTAAAATATGCAGCGCCGTTATTCCCTATCGTTCCAATTTTAGGTTTTCTTTTCTGCTTTATTACATGTTTAAGTATGGCAGCAGACCCTGAAATGCGTGCTGGTTTTGTAGGTTGCTTGATTTTTACTGTCTTATGCTATGTCAGTTACTTTATTTTTTATCGCAATAAGGCTTAAGTGCTTGTAATTAAAAAGTGTAGCAAAAAGCTACACTTTTTTTTGTCTAGATACTGGCTTTATAGAACCTACCGTTGTAGATTAAAATTCATATTAAAAACAATTCCTTGTATACAATGAAAATTATATTTATCCATGGGATGAATCAACAGAATTACACAGCGCATCGTTTAAAAGAGCATTGGCTAAAGGTATTTAGAATGGGCCTAAAACAATTGCACTGTAGAGTAAATTTAAGAGACCTACATATACATATGCCATTTTATGGCGATTTAATGAAGAAATATCAACTCTCTAATCAATTAGACCCCAACACCTTACTTCCAAAAACATTTAACATTCATTTACCGATTCATTTACACCATCAACCTGCTGGATCGAAGGAACATACACCCTTTGTACCTCATCTTCCTGTTTCAACAGATCAGTCAACTCACAGCTTATCAGAGCGGTTATATCTGACATCGCAATTGGTAAAAGATCGTGTACTTAAAGAAATGGTGATGCTTTTAAATAATTTTCCAAAATTACATGAGAGCTTAATTCAACAATTCTTGATTGAAACTTATATGTACTTATCGAACCCCGATTTTATGCATGAAGTTCATCAAAGAATTTTAAAGCAAATGCATGATGATGAAGATTGTATCGTTGTTGCACATTCTTTAGGCTCTGTGATTGCATATCACTTATTATCGGACCCATCTTATCAGTTTTCAGTACAGCGTTTTATTACTTTAGCTTCACCACTCTCTTTTCGGGTCATACAAAGTAAACTTCCTATTCCCATCGAACGTCCAAAATGTTTAAAAGGTGATTGGTACAATTTTTACTCAAAAGATGATTTTTTAACGGCCTTTCCGTTAAGTGAAGCACCTTTTAACTTTGACCCACCCATTATTAACCAAGAAATTTTTACCTTTGCTAACCAACCTCATGAAATTGTAGGTTACTTACAGCACCATGCCGTAATTAAAGAAATTATCGAACCTTTTCAATAAAAACACCCCTAAATGTATATATTTTATGCAATTTGAGCTATTTTTAATCGATTGACTGCTTTTTTTAATATTTCTTCAGAAAACTATTTGACACTTTTATTAAATCGACCTAATATACGCCCACCTCTGAAACGTCCCTATCGTCTAGAGGCCTAGGACATCGCCCTTTCACGGCGGTAACCGGGGTTCGAATCCCCGTAGGGACGCCACTAAATTCGAGGAAAAGCAAAGCTTAATCATCTTTGCCAAGAATTTAGGCAAGCAGTTTACTGCGCACAGGTAACTAGCCTCAATAAGTCCCTATCGTCTAGAGGCCTAGGACATCGCCCTTTCACGGCGGTAACCGGGGTTCGAATCCCCGTAGGGACGCCAAATTCTAAAAAGCCACTGCATAATGACAGTGGCTTTTTTTCTTATCTGAATAATAAAAAAAGCTGATCATCAACCAGCTTTTCATCATTGTAATTTAATTCGCGATTCCTACTTGAACCTCAAGACGACCTGATTGCACCCGTAGGCCTTTTATTTCGAATTGATCGACCAGTTGCTGCACAAGCTCACGGCTTTCTCTCAAAATATTGAGTCCGGGTAAAATACTAAAGTCCGTTAAGCTTAAAAGCTTCTCGACCATCCATGAACGGTTATTAATAAAGTCAATAAAGCCTGCTTGCTCAAGGTCAATAAACCACATACGGTGACCATCACGCTGAATACCCGGAATATCACGAATCAAATGATTAATCAGCGATGGTATAGGCAGCATGTTAATGACTTCAAAACTGACTCGTCCAATTCGACGAACTGCCCAATTCGATAATGTACCGCCATGACGAATTTGCACATCTAAGCTTTCATCCATTTGGCGTAAGCGTAAGAATTTTTCTTGCCCAATGCGGCATTCCAATACACGAAAATCTAAACTCAACCGATATATAAAACGGTGATAGTGTCCATCAATTTCGACCTGAAACCGATCGTTTCCACACTGAACTTTAATATCATCAATTTCTGTACGATCTATTCGTTTACGAATTTGACTGTTTAATAGCATTTCAGGCAAATATAAATTTAATGTACTTTTGCCTAAAAAAGTACGGGCCATAATCAACGCAACTTGTCTCGCAGTTTCACTAGTTTCAGACACCATATCTCTGACAGTTCCTGCTGCCAGATTAGTCATGCCAACCACTCCACGCCTAGTATGAGACGTCACATGGTCTAAGGCATCTAAGGCTGCGTCTGCAACTTCTGCAAGATTACGTGTCGTGTCGCTAGCAAATCCGACGGCATCATGAGCATGTTGCAAGGTCTTATGCAGCAAACGGCGTGAGAATGACAGTTTTATAGGGTCAGGATTCCCCGAAACTGTTGATGTCGTTATAGGCTCCGACTTATTGTCATCTTCTTGACCCAAGCCCCTCTCCTTTTTATATTTCTTTCACATCCTATTGATGAGCAGTTCAGCCCATTTCTAGTGTTGAATACACTTGGTTTTTATGTAGATTAGCATGCTCTACATTAATTATTCTAATTTTTATGTGTACGCACAAATCATCATTTTTTTATAGCTCATTGTTTCAAAAAAGTATTTTTTAACTAATGACCACCTCACTTTTTTAATGCCCTACAATTTTTTTTCTTTCTTTGTATTTCCGTTAGAATAGATTCAAATTTAATGTGGAGTTGTCATGCAATATCGTTGCCCTCAATGTCAAAGTGTTAAAATCATGCCTGTGAGCCAAGGTGTTAATATTGCCAAGCCTGTTGTACCTAAAAGCTTAGTGATTTTAGTTCCTGCAATTTTTGTGCTTTTACTCTTGGTTGTTATTAGTATTTTTATGTGGATTTTTGGCAATGGTGCAGGCAGCTCTCTTCAAATTGCAACAGTAGTTGCTTTTGTTGTCACTGTAGGTGCAGGTTTTATGTTCTGGCGTGACTTGCCAGACTTTAAGTTGTCTATGCAAGCATTTATGCAGTCACAAAAACACTGGAAATGCCGTGAATGCAATCATGAGTGGGATATCTAATAAAGCTTCACATCAGCTTAATGCTGATGTGAATGTGTCTTGTCTGCCTCATCATGCTCGTGTGGAGCATGTTGAGCAATATGCTGACAATTGATCTCTGAATCATCTTCAATTTGTAATGTCACTTCGGCAATACCGTGCTCATGGGACAGCATTTCAACTGCATCTTGATACAGCTTAGTACGGTCAGCTTCAGGCGCAAATAAGTGCACAGTCAAGTGAATATTTTTAGAAGTAATTGCCCATACTTTAAGTTGATGAATACTCTCTACACCATTTAAAGAAAGTAAATCAGTACGTAGCTTTTCAATATCGACTTCTTCGGGTACACCTTCGAGCAAAATATTAATACTTTGTTTAAGCAAAACCCATGTTCTTGGTAATACCCAAAACCCAATCAATACTGCAATAATTGTATCAACCCAGTACCAGTTGGTGAAGTAAATAACAATTGCACCAATAATCACGCCAACCGAGCCTAGCGCATCACTCAATACCTCTAAATAAGCACCTTTCACATTTAAGCTGTTATTGGCACTCGACATGAGAATTTTCATTGAGATAAGGTTAATCACCAAACCAATGGTTGCCACAATCAGCATGCCCACACTTTGAATTTCAGGTGGTTTAGAGAAGCGTATATAGGCTTCATATAAGATATAAATCGCCACCACAAACAACATAAATGCATTAAACAAAGCAGCCAGAATTTCAAAACGTTGATATCCAAAAGTCCGTTTATCATCGGCAGGACGCTTAGAAATCTGAATGGCAACCAAAGCAATTGCTAAAGCAGCTGCATCGGTAAACATATGCGCAGCGTCGGAGAGTAATGCCAAACTTTGCGTGATTAAACCAGCAATGACCTCAACAATTAAAAATGTTGAGGTCAGCGCCAAGGCGATCGTTAATTTTTTGGTATTGCCTTCAGTCACTACAGCATGACTATGATCATGACCATGATGTCCACCCATTTTGCGGACTCCTTATTATTTATCTTTGTGTTGAGGTAAAAGTAACCATACATATATCGCTACTTTTACCCGCTATAAACACTTTTTTGAATCAAATTCTGTCTCAAAAAAGATATCTCAAAACGATGACATTATGAATGCTCAGCGCTTTTCGCTTTACTTTCATTCATCCATCGATAAATGACTGGTAATAGAACCAAAGTTAATATCGTAGATGAAATAATGCCACCGATTACGACCGTTGCCAAAGGTCGCTGTACTTCTGCTCCGGTTCCTGTTGCCAAGGCCATCGGAATAAAACCAAGTGAAGCTACAAATGCTGTCATTAATACTGGACGTAATCGTAATACCGCTCCTTTCCAAGTTGCCGCATGAACATCTAAGGTTGTTCTTAGCTCTTTAATGAACGTGAGCATGACCAAACCATTTAATACCGCAACACCCGATAAAGCGATGAACCCGACCCCAGCAGACATAGAAAGTGGAATATCCCTCAACCACAAAGCCACTAATCCACCAGATAAAGCGAAAGGAACACCACTAAATACAAGTAAGCTGTCTTTAAAATTGCTAAATACAGCCATCAGCAACACAAATATCATGATTAAAGCCATTGGTACGACGACTTGCATTCTTGCTGTGGCGGAAGCAAGGTTTTCAAACTGTCCTCCATAACCTAACCAATAGCCGCTAGGTAACTTTTGCTGTGCGAGTTTGCTTTGCATCTCTTGTACAAAAGATCCAAGGTCACGATCACGCACATTTGCCGTCACAATGACGCGGCGTTTACCATTTTCACGGCTTACTTGAGCAAGACCTAAAATATTCTCAACCTTAGCGACGTCTTGTAACTGAATCAGACCACCGTTTGGTAAGCGAATCGGTAATTGGGCTAGCTGCTGCGGTGTACGCATGTTTTCTTGCAAACGAATCACAAAATCGAAACGTCTGTCACCCTGTAAAATTTGCCCTACACTCTGTCCACCAATACTGGCAGCGACAATATCCTGAATCGATTTGACTGATAATCCGTATTGGGCAGCCAATGCATGATCAACATCAACATTCAGTAATGGCAAACCGTCAGTCTGTTCAACTTTGACTTCACTGGCACCCGGAATACTGCGTAACTGTTGGGCTATTTTTTCCGCTTCCTGATTGAGGACCTGCATATCGTCCCCAAAAACTTTCACTCCAATATCACTACGTACACCTGAAATAAGTTCATTAAAACGTAGTTCAATCGGTTGTGAGAATTCACTATTATTACCAGGAATCTGGTTCACGAATTGCAGCATTCTGGAACGCAATTCATCTATTGTTTCTTTAGGGTTTGGCCATTGATCGTGCGGTTTTAATAGAACAATACCATCGGAAATATTAGGAGGCATCACATCTGTAGCAACCTCCGCCGTTCCTGTTCTTGCAAAAATGGCTTTAATTTCGGGGAAGGCTTTCAGTAATTGCTTTTCCACATTTTCCTGAATTTTAAGTGACTCTTCTATGCCTGTGCTTGGAGCACGCATGAGTTGCAGTGCAAAATCACCCTCACTGAGTTGAGGTGCAAACTCACTCCCTACTCTTGTCGCAATAGCGCTTGTTAGAATCAAAATACTGATCGCTGCTGTGACAACAACATATCGAAAGGCATAAGCTTTATCGAGTAAGCCTGCATAGGCTTTTTTCAAAGTCATCATCCAGCGACTTTCTTTTTCCTTCACTTCACCTGTAACAAACAACGCTACAGCTGCCGGAACAAAGGTTACAGATAAAATAATTGCTCCCAATAGCGCTAGGACAACGGTCATTGCCATAGGGTGGAACATTTTTGCTTCTACACCTGCTAAAGCAAAAATGGGTAGGTACACGACCATAATGATGACCTGACCAAAGATTAATGGTCGTCGTGCCTGTTTAGCTGCGAGAAACACCTCTGTGAAACGTTCTGAGCGTGTTAATAAGCGCCCTTTTAAATGCTGTGCTTCAGCTAAACGCCGAATACAATTTTCAACAATAACAACCGCCCCATCCACAATGATCCCGAAGTCCAAAGCCCCCAAGCTCATGAGGTTGGCACTGATTTTCTGCTCTGCCATACCTGTTAAGGTAAAAAGCATTGCCAAGGGAATAATACAAGCAGTGATTAACGCGGCACGAAAGTTCCCTAAAAAGATAAAGAGGATAACGATGACTAAAATCGCCCCTTCAATCAAATTTTTGGCTACTGTTTTAATCGCTTTATCTACAAGGTTACTACGATCATAAACTGTTTCAATTACAACGCCCTGAGGGAGCGATCTCTGAATTTCCTGAACTTTCTGATCAATCGCCTTAGCAATGGTTTTACTGTTTTCGCCCATCATCATCATGGCGATACCTAAAACAGTTTCCTGACCATTATAGGTAGCACCACCAGTACGTAAGTCATGACCAATCGATACTGACGCCACATCGGCAACCCGTATAGGCAAACCGTTTTTCGTGGCGACCGTAACGTTCTGAATATCTTGTATCGATGTCAACATACCCGGAACACGGACTGTGAGTTGTTGGCCATTCTCTTCAATAAATCCAGCACCGCGGTTTTCGTTATTATTTTGAAGTGCATCCTGTAAATCGGTGAGTGGAATCTGCAACTGCTGTAACCTTGTCAGATTTGGTGAAACCACATAGGTTTTGTTATATCCACCAATACTATTAACCTCGGCTACCCCTTGTACGCGTTGCAGCTGGGGCCGAATAATCCAGTCTTGAATTTCACGCAGATCCATCGCGCTATAGGTTGAACCATCTGCTTTTTTAGCGTTTGGCTCTGCCTTTACCACCCATTGATAAATCTCACCGAGTCCAGTTGAAATTGGAGACATTTGCGGATCAATACTATCCGGTAAAGCACTCTTAGCTTCTTGTAAACGCTGGTTAATTAGCTGCCTTGCCCAGTAAATATCAGTGCCATCTTTAAAGATAATCGTGACCTGAGAAAGTCCATATCTGGAAATTGAGCGGGTCTGTTCCAGATTTGGAATACCGGACATGGCATTTTCAATCGGATAAGTGATCCTTTGCTCAACTTCCGGCGCCGTAAAGCCATTGGCCTGACTGTTGATCTGTATCTGCACATTGGTGATATCAGGTACGGCATCAATTGAAAGCTTCTGGTAGCTATAAATTCCAACACCAATCCAAGCAATGACAAACATCATGACCCAAATAGCGTTGTTAATTGAAAACTGAATGATCCGATCAAACAAACCTTCAGCCTCTGGCAAATCAGGTTTATTAATGTCCATGCTCAGCCTCCCCTTTTTCAAGTTCGGACTTGAGCAAGAAACTACCTTGGGTCACATATTGCTGCTTTTCAGTAATTCCAGATTTAACCTCGACCCATTGTGCATCTGAAGAATAATTACCTAACTCTACAGCAACAGGAGCGAAATGAATTTTGTCTTTCTCCTGTTTTGCAACAAAGACCACATTCTTTCCATCAATCTGTTGTACCGCTGTCTTGTTAACGCGTAATACAGTTGCTGCATTATTTTGTTTCAGTAACACATTGACCATCAAGTTTGGACGTAATTCTTTTGAAGGTGTCAGCACCTTGGCACGAACCTGTAAACGACCAGTTTGACTATCCGCTTCTGAAGTTAAACTTTGTACCTCTGCCTTAAAAATATTGTTCGTTTGCAGCGATTTAAATTCAATTTCCTGATTAGGCTGAATATTGGTATTTGTACTTGGTAGCACAAACTCAACCCATAACTGATCTAGGCGATCAATAACAAATAACTGTTTATCAGGACCAATTTGCTCACCAATGACAATATCTTTATTACTGATTACACCGCTTAAAGGCGCAGTTAAAACATATCGACCTTTACTTGAGCGATTCGCTCCCAAGGCACTTAGACGGCTATTTGCAGCTTGCACCTGAATTTGTGCCTGACGATAAGCATTGTAAGCACGTTGATAATCTTGACGTGCTGAAACACCCTGTTCCCACAATTGCTTTTCACGCTGATAATCTTGCTGAGCTAATGTAAGCGCTTCTTGTGCCATGCTTAAATTGGCTTGCTGATCGACTAAATCTGGTACAAATAAAGTCGCAAGTGCCTGACCCTTTTCAACCTGTTGTCCCAGTGCAACATTTACGTTATCTACCCGTGCAGAAAACGTTGAAGAGACATGGGCTTGCTGGTCTGTGTTTACGACGAGTTTGGCAGGATAAGAGAGGCTTTGCTCAACTTCTCCGCGTCTTACTTGCTCTAACTTCACACCATATTCAACCAATTGCTTAGAAGTCAGATTTAAACTTCCTTCCTCTTTTTCAGACTCACCATGACCCGCTTCACCCTCTGCATGCCCTTCTTCACTTTTCTCAGTATTGGCCTGTTTTTTTCCAGAGAAAAATAACCATGCACTTAAAGCAAGACAGACAATTAACAGCAAAAGAGCAATAAACCATTGGTTTTTCATTTTTTTAACTGACATTACTCTGCCCCTCCAACTGTCGGCAACTTATAGGTGTCTTGCCATAAATTTTGGTTAATTTGATTTAATGCATCCCCAGCCATCACCATATTTGGATCGATTCCGAGAGCTAAACTTTCTGCCTCAATTGCTTTTTGCCAAGCAGATTTAAGGAGTTGAACTTTTTTCAACCTTTGTTCTTGTAATTGAAGGGTAGATTGCTGAACATCGGTAATTGCAAATTTACCAACTTTAAAACCAAGCAACATTTTCTCTTGTACCGTCTCTGATAAAGGGATCTGTTGTTCATTCATCAAGTTATATTGCTGCTTCAAACCAGCCAACTCGTACTGTAGGGTACGAATAGAATTCAGACTTTGTTTTTTATAAAAGCTTTGCTGCTGATCGATTAAATCAAGTTTGCTTTGGGCAATTTTCAAGGCATATTGCTGACGATTAAAAATATTTAAGGGAACTGCAATACCTACTCGAATCTGATTATCAGTAGTACTTGTTTCTGCGGTTTTGCTACGAACCACGCCCATATTTACGGTAGGTGCAGGGTGATTTTTTGCCTTTAAATAATTAATCTCAGAATTTTGTTGGATAGCTTGAAGTCGCATGGACTGTTCCAACAAATTCTGTTTTAAGTATTGATCGATATCACCTTCATTTTTTAAAGGCCACGCACTTTTTATATCTGGACGTAAGGTGAAATTATCTTCTGTCTCACCCCATAAGTTCGCCAGTTTTCTTTTGGCACTACTCAGTGATAATTCAACTTCCTGATATAAACGCTGATTTTCAACATGCGTCATTAAAGTCCGGTCTAAATCAACCTGAGCAATACTGCCCGCCTGAAAGCGTAAACGAGTCGCATCTAAAAGGTTCTTACTCGTTCTTAACTGGGCTTTGGCCACTTCATGTTCAAGTTCTAAAATTGATACTTGTGACCATAAATATTTGACTGCTAGTTTTAGTTGAGCCTCATACAGAACCTGATTTAACTCAACTTGATTTTGCTGGACACTTGCTAGTTTTTTTGCTGCGGAGCGCACACCAAAAATATCTAGTTTTTGGGAGATCCCAAGTTCAAGTTCCTGATCTTTTCCAGAGTTAAAACCCGTTTGCTGTACTGAAACAGTAGGATTTTCCCATAGCTGGCTCTGCTTGATATTACTGTCTGCAATATCTTGTTGAGCTTGCCAAATTCCTGTTTGAATCTGAAACTGCTTGACCTGATCGAGCACTTGGTCAAATGTTAAAACATTCTGTACGCGCTGCGGTTGAGTATTCTCAGCAAGGTTCTGATTTGAACTAGCTGCAGTTGTAACCACACTAGTTGAAAGTGCAACAGCAATAACTAATGATTTAAGTACCCAAGATGAACTCAGACTAACGGAACGTTTTTCATATAAAATAACAGACATAAATTAACCCTATGAAATAAATAATATTTCTGGTGGGCTAATTTTCGGCTACCCCACCTATAGCAGGGTTAAAACAGGAGGCGGGTCTTGTTTAGAGATATGAGGAGACTGATAAGAATTGGACCAGTAATATTGTTGTTTTGGCTCAGATGACTGTATTAACGGTGAAATAATTTTTTCTTGTGCGTCGACCATCAAAACATGAAAACATGAAGGTAAATGGTCATGATGATCAAACAAATTTAAGGGAGCTTTATGAGTAGTCCCTGCTACATTTGTCTTTTCAGTATGGCTATGCTGTGAAACTTCATAATTCAACGCTGCATGATGGCCAAAATGATGTAAAGCTTTTTCCTGATTTTCATGCGCGCAGAAAGCTGCTGCTACATTCCATAAACTTTGGAATATAAGCAAACAGAACAAGACGGACATGAAAAGTGCAGAACGTGGCAACAGCACACCATTAAACTAAAAAGTTGAACAAGGGCACTATAGCAGGCTCATAGCATGTAATAAAATTACAAAACATTGATTTATTGGATTTGTTCTTTTCACTTAAAGCTAAGCCATTTTTTATCTTCACAAAAAATAATTTTTTAAGAGCTATGTTTATGTATGAAACGCCAACCACTTGCCTATTAATAACTTGTCTTGGCATAAAGTGGATGTGCAACGTCTATGTTATCCACTGCTCTTCCTAATGAAACGACTGAAGTCAAAACAACTATTTTAAAAACAGATCAAATTATTTCACTCCCTTTAATTCTAGAGATGGATGACCCAACCCATTTTCATGGAGAACTTAAATTTCGATACAACACCCCAACCTCAAAGCTGAACGATTCACAACAAGAAAAGTTAAAAAACTTAGGTTTTAAAAATCACTTCATAGTCACACAAAACCAAACACAGCTTTTATATCCTTACTCCATCATTCGTTTTAATGGGTCAAATTTATCAAACTAGCAATACTCAAAAAGCTCAACAAATGCTACCTCCCCCACCCAATCGCCTTACAGCAAAAAGATGAAATAAAAAAGAAACATCCGTTTAAACGTGTAACACGTATGGCAATCTATCCTTTGGCAATGGCATTTGATGTAGTCACAGTAGCTCCCTCACACATTTGGGCAGATTTACATCGCGACTTTACTCAATAAAAAAAATTTTTCTTAAACAAAGCCAGCTCTTAAGCTGGCTTTGTTTAAGAATGTTTTCTGTTTGATATTTATAAATTTTCTCAATTTTTTTGCCTTAAATAAAAAACTATTTTTTAATTTTTAAAGCTCTAGTTTTATTAAAGCAGCTCACTATTCTTATAGAAATTTTGCTAATCGTAAAAACACATGTAACTTTTATGTAAGCTAAAACCTCATCATTTTTCATCCAATTGCGCTATATCACATTTACAAAATAAAACATAAGATTTCAATATAAGGGAATAGCTTAAAAGTGTGAGTTAATTCAATCAAATTGAGAAACAAGGGAGACTATCATGAACATGAAATCAATTAAGCATGGACTTAATCACTTGTTTGCTTTTGAAAATGTAACCGCCGATATGCATTCGCAGGCTGTTGATGAAATTGAACAGGGTTTACGCTTTGAGGAATTAGCAGAACAAGATCATGAACGTATGCAAAACTGGTTAGATGTAACCCCTAATGATCGAAATGCCATGTGGTGTTACTTACGAGCAGCTTTAAGAGGCAGTTCTGATGCTTCCTTCAAACTTGGTATTGGTTATTTAAATGGCCAATTTGGATTAGATAAAAATTATCGTGAAGCTGAAAAATGGCTACAAAAAGCAGCAAGTCAGGGTCATCCCAACGCTGAACGTTGCCTACAAGAAGCCTTTAGCAAACTTGCCTTCTCATAAAAAGATTTAAAAAAACCAGCCCTTAGGCTGGTTTTTTATTTACGAAGAATTAACCCGTAATTTTTTTGTATTTCGTACGTTTTTGAGATGCATCGTCACCTAAACGTGACTGACGGTAAGCTTCATATTCTGCATAGTTACCTGTGTAGAATTCTGGCTGTTCGTTCTCAAACGACAAGATGTGCGTTGCAATACGGTCAAGGAACCAACGGTCATGCGATACCACCATTACTGTACCTGGGAACACAAGAATTGCATCCTCAAGTGCACGTAGAGTTTCAATATCCAAGTCGTTCGATGGCTCATCCAGTAAGATTACGTTTGCGCCCATCTGTAAGATCTTCGCAAGTTGTAAACGGTTACGTTCACCACCAGACAATTCACCTACACGTTTTTGCTGATCTTGGCCTTTAAAGTTAAAGCGACCAATATAAGCACGTGATGCGATTTCGTAATCACCAATTTTCAGGATATCTAAACCGCCAGAAACTTCTTCCCAAACCGTTTTATTGTTATCCAAGGTGTCACGAATCTGACCTACGTAAGCCACTTTTACTGACTCACCTAAAGTCACAGTACCCGTATCTGGTTGCTGTTCGCCAGTCATCATACGGAATAATGTCGTTTTACCCGCACCGTTTGGACCAACGATACCCACAATAGCTGTTGGAGGTACGGTAAACGTTAAGTTTTCGTACAACAAACGGCCATCGAATGATTTACTGATACCTTCAACTTCCACAACTTTATTACCCAAACGCGGGCCAGGTGGAATGTAGATTTCAGACGTTTCATTACGTTGTTGGAATTCTTTAGAGTTAAGCTCTTCAAAACGTTCCATACGTGCTTTGTTTTTCTTTTGCTGACCTTTCGCATTTGAACGAACCCATTCAAGTTCTTTTTTCAATGCTTTAGCAAAAGATTCTTCTTGTTTCTGCTCTTGTTCTAAACGAGCATTTTTCTGTTCTAACCAAGAAGAATAGTTACCTTGGTAAGGAATACCCATACCACGGTCAAGTTCAAGAATCCATTCGGCAACGTTATCCAAGAAATAACGGTCATGCGTAATCGCAACGATTGTGCCAGGGAAATCTTTCAAGAAACGCTCTAACCAAGATACAGACTCTGCATCTAAATGGTTCGTCGGTTCATCAAGTAGAAGCATGTCCGGCTTAGACAGCAATAAGCGACAAAGCGCTACACGACGACGTTCACCACCTGAAAGTAATGTTACATCTGAATCCCAAGCTGGAAGGTTCAGGGCATCTGCCGCAATTTCAAGCTGGTTGTTTAGGTTGTGCGCATCCCAAGCATGGATAATTGATTCTAATTTTTCCTGCTCTTTTGCAAGCGCATCAAAATCTGCATCTGGGTCTGCATATTCTGCAAATACCTGATCTAGACGTTCTAAAGCATCTAAAGCTTCACGTACGCCATCTTCAACGTTACCACGAACGTCTTTCGTTGGATCAAGTGGCGGCTCTTGCTCTAAATAGCCGATTTTAATTCCAGGTTGTGCACGAGCTTCACCAGAGAAATCTTTATCTACGCCAGCCATAATACGAAGCAAGGTAGATTTACCTGCACCGTTCAAACCGAGAACACCAATTTTGGCACCCGGGAAAAATGATAAAGAGATGTCTTTTAAGATTTCGCGCTTTGGCGGAACCATTTTAGACACTCGGTTCATCGTATAAATATATTGGGCCACGCAGGACTCCTCAATTGAAAAACCAATACATCGCAAGAAGCGATAAAATAATCGCGCATATTATACGATGAAAACACTAACGACTTGAAGTTATGATTTCCATCGTACGGATTTATCAAACAATTTTCTTTTTCAATAAGTTGCAAAATGTTTATGTATAAGATTTATACAACGTTTCAGCGTATATTTTTCTATCTTTATTCATAAAACTGCAAAACAAACCAAAATTTATGCAACTTTCCATATAAATTTTAGGCTAGACTCGCTGAATATTTAACTCACGAAGATGAAGTAATCATGACTTATAAAGATGAAACCTTAGCGATTCATGCAGGCTACACTCCTGAAGCAACCACAAAAGCGGTAGCTGTTCCAATTTATCAAACCACTTCTTATGCATTTGACAATACACAGCACGGTGCCGACCTTTTCGATTTGAAAGTTCAAGGTAATATCTATACGCGTATTATGAATCCAACCACTGCCGTACTTGAACAACGCCTTGCTGCACTCGAAGGTGGCATTGGTGCTTTAGCCCTAGCATCAGGAATGGCAGCAATTACCTATGCTATTCAAACCATTACTGAAGCAGGTGACAATATTGCTTCAGTCTCAACTTTATATGGCGGCACATATAACTTATTTGCTCACACCCTGCCAAAACAAGGAATTGAAGTTCGCTTTTTTGATTATCAAAAGCCTGAAAACTTGCGCAGCTTAATCGATGATAAAACTAAACTTGTTTTTGTTGAGTCAATTGGTAACCCACTCGGAAATATCATCGATTTAGAAGAAATTTCTAAAATTGCTCATGAATACGGAGTGCCTGTCGTTGTCGATAATACGGTTGCTACGCCTGCTTTACTCAAACCATTTCAATATGGCGCAGATATCGTTATCCATTCACTTACTAAATATATTGGTGGTCATGGTAATAGTATTGGCGGTGCGATTGTCGATAGCGGTAAATTCCCTTGGGGTAAATATCCTGAACGCTTTAAAGTTTTGAATACACCAGACCCAAGCTATCATGGTGTCAACTATGTCGAAGCATTAGGTGAAGCTGCTTATATTGCACGAGCACGTGTAGTGCCATTACGTAATACAGGGGCTGCAATTAGCCCGCTCAGTGTCTTTTTGATTTTACAGGGTTTAGAAACTCTAAACTTACGGATGGAACGTCATACTGAAAATGCTCAGAAAGTCGCGGAATATTTACAAAATCATCCAAAAGTAAAATGGGTCAATTACGCAGGCTTAAAAGATCATCCGCAACACCAACTTGCACAAAAATATGTAAAAGGTAAACCTTCTGCAATTTTATCTTTTGGTGTTCAAGATGGTCATGAAGGCGGTACTCGCTTCATTGACTCACTACAGTTATTTACCCGCCTCGTAAACATTGGTGATGCTAAAAGTCTAGCTTGTCATCCTACAACAACCACTCACCGCCAGCTTAATGAACAAGAACTTAAAGCTGCTGGGGTAAGTGAAGATATGGTTCGTCTTTCTATCGGTATTGAGCATGTTGATGACCTGATTGCCGATTTAGAACAGGCACTTTCATCTGTATAAATTTCAAACTCTTAAATAAGCCTCTGGAATATAGGGGCTTTTTTATTTTTAAGTGATTCAGCTATTAAGAATAATTAATGGATTAGGGTAATAATTTAGAGTTTTTACTCTAAATAAATTGTTAAATTTCATATATTTACATACTAGACAATTTTTAAACATCTATTAAGATAGGGCAATATTTAGGAGTTCATCAGGATGAACCAACGGTTGTAAAAAATAAAAATTACATACCGGAATAAATAGCCCCTGCCCCTACTTAGGTAAAATGCTGTGAATAAAAAATTAGAAGCTCTGTTCCAGGAAAAGGTACAAGGTAAAGTCATTTTAGTGACAGGTGCCTCAAGTGGAATCGGTTTAACGGTTTCAAACAAACTTGCTGACGCTGGTGCGCATGTTTTACTGGTTGCACGTACTCAAGAAACATTAGAAGAAGTGAAAGCAGATATTGAAAGCCGTGGCGGTCAGGCATCAATTTTCCCATGTGATCTTAACGACATGGACATGATTGATCAGGTTTCTAAAGATATTTTAGCTTCTGTTGATCATATTGATATTTTAATTAATAACGCAGGTCGCTCTATTCGTCGTGCTGTTCATGAGTCTTATGATCGTTTCCATGACTTTGAACGTACCATGCAATTAAACTACTTTGGCGCTGTACGAATGGTGCTTAATATTTTGCCTCATATGATTCAACGCAAAGACGGTCAAATTATTAATATTAGTTCAATCGGTGTATTAGCAAATGCAACACGCTTCTCGGCTTATGTTGCCTCTAAAGCTGCGCTTGATGCATTTAGCCGCTGTCTCTCTGCCGAAGTTCATGCACATAAAATTGCGATTACTTCGATTTATATGCCTTTAGTGCGTACACCAATGATCGCACCGACCAAAATTTATAAATACGTACCGACTCTTTCACCAGATCAAGCAGCAGACTTAATTGCTTATGCGATCGTGAAACGACCAAAACGTATTGCAACTAATTTAGGCCGTTTAGCTTCTATGACATATTCTGTAGCGCCTGGCATCAACAACATGTTTATGTCAATTGGTTTCCGTTTATTCCCAAGCTCTGATGCGGCAAAAGGTGAAAAAACCGAGAAATTGAACTGGGCACAAAAAGCTTATGCACGTATTTTTCCAGGTGAACATTGGTAATTTAATTTATTAAATTCATCTAAAAATAACAAAGCGCTTCTTAAGAAGCGCTTTGTTATTTAGGTTCGTTTACGCATCTAAAAATTCAACATGTCCTGTTTTAACATCATAAATCGCACCAACAATTGCAATTTCACCACGGTCTAGTAAGTCTTTAAGAACGGTACTGTTATTAATAATGTATTGGATGTTGTAGTGAACATTCATCGCTGTCACCTGATTAATAAATGTTTTATTCAATTCACGTGGCTGCATAATGCTATATACACTTTCCACCGAATGCATAAGCGGTCCAAGCACATATTGAATATGTGGCATCTCTTTGACATCAGAAACTTGTTTTTGCTGTAAGCGTAGCTGACATGCACTGGTCACGGCACCACAGTCAGTATGGCCTAAAACCAAAATGACTTTAGAACCTTTGGCCTGACAGGCAAACTCAAGTGAACCTAGTACTTTTTGACCTGCAATATTGCCAGCAATTCTTAAACTAAATAAATCGCCAATACCCACATCAAAAAGCATTTCAGTGGGTGCACGAGAATCCATGCATCCTAAAACAGCCGCAATCGGGTGTTGCCCTTCATCTGCAGTGACACGAATTTGACGGTAAATATCACGTTGTAAACGTTCATTTTTTACAAAACGTTCATTTCCTTCTTTCAATAAGGTCACAACCTGCTGCGGACTTAATTTACGCTGCAAATCTCTGGTACTGATGTAAATATCAAGAACGGCGTCGTCTACCTCTTCGTAGTGTTGCTTAAATCCAATAAGTTTAAGATCGACCTGACGCTTAACTGCTGTTTCGTTTTGATAGTCTTGAATCACCTGATAGATATCAGGATCAATCGAATCACATTGAGTCGCATCAATAATCAACTGCTGGTCTTTATGAACGTGTTCCAATGCAGAAATAAGCGCTGAGCGATTAAGAAAAGTTACTTGTGATGGAAGCTCAATACGGGTCACGATTCCATGCAAATGCTTTTCTTTATAAACACGAACACCTTTATTGAAGTTGCCATATAAAATAAATGCACTACTGGTAAATAGACCCACCAAAATTCCGGTTAACAAGTCTGTCAGTAAGATTGCAACAAGTGTGATAATAAACGGTAGAAACTGTTTCCAGCCCTTTTGATAAAGCTGTTTAAATAACTTTGGATGCGTCAATTTAAAGCCCGTTACAATCAAAATCGCTGCGAGTGCAGATAACGGAATCATGTTCATGAGTGAAACAAAAAAAAGAACTGCTAGGAGCAATAATAAGCCGTGAATAATAGTTGAATACTTACTTCTCGCACCCGTATTTGCATTTACGGAACTACGCACAATAACCGAAGTCACCGGCATTCCACCAATTAGACCAGAAAAAATATTACCTACACCCTGTGCCCACAGTTCACGATTAGGCGGAGATGAACGTTTTTGGGAATCAAGTTTATCTGCTGCTTCTAGGTTTAGTAATGTCTCTAAAGAGGCCACAATCGCAAGCGTAATTGCTCCAGTATAAATTAATGGTTCGGCCAAATAACTAAAATCGGGAAAAACCAGAACCTCTTGCGGCGCTTGTAATATATTCGGCAGTTGAATCAAATTACTGCTTTGTACAGCCCAAGGCGAACCAATACTCATCAAAAAAAAGTTAAAAACAGCTGCAAGTACGACCGCAATTAAAGCCGAAGGGAGAGCTAACTTTTTAAGCGGACTACTATCCCAAGCCAAAATTAAAAATAAACTCAGTAACCCAATAAATGCGGCTCCCGCATCAAAATGCTGAAAAAAAGCATCGGGTGTACTTGTCCAGATTTTTTGCCATGAAAAGTCTGTCAACCCAAATAAATAAGGTAATTGCGTCACAATCAGAATGGCACCAATTGCTGCCAACAATCCTAAAATGACATTATTTGGAATAAAGTTTGCAAAGAAACCTAACTTAAAAATCCCAAATAAAATTTGTAAAACTCCTGCAAATACAATACACAATAAAAAAGCGGCATAATTGCCGCCTAATTGATCTAACTGTACAAGGATGACCGCAGTCAATCCTGCTGCTGGCCCCGAGACACTGATATGGGAACCACTCAGCAGGCCAACAATAATTCCACCCACAATCCCAGCAATAATGCCAGAAATGATTGGAGCACCTGAGGCTAAGGCAATACCCAAACACAAGGGTAAAGCCACCAGAAATACGACAACTCCCGAAAGGAGATCGTTTAAATGAAATCTATTTTTCAGTTCTAAAGCCGGCATAAAAACAACCATTTATAATATAAAAAACAATCAATTTTTAATGTAATTACCTGAAAGTGAGGAACTTACTTCAAGGCTTCATCGATATTGTCTGACAACTAGAAATGGTTAAAGTTGAGTTATGCTATAACGTTGTAGAGTTAATTGTAGATTTCACAACGTTTTTGTTGATCTTAAGATTCACCTCATCTTTACGACTGCGAATTCTGAAAAACCGCATTTCACGCTCTCTAAATCAAACTCCAAAACAATAAAAAACCTCCCGTTTGGGAGGTTTCTTTAGGTCTTCTAAAGGCTCTTATTTAGAACCTTTAATTCCCGCTTGTAATAACAATGCACCAAAACCACCAATTTTTTGCTCTTGAGGTTTTTCTTGCTTGCTACGTTGTGGGCGTTCAACCTGATCTTTACGTGGCTGTTGAGGACGCTTACCTTGAGGTTTACGCTCAGAACGCTGTTCGTTATTTTGCTCACGACGTGGAGGACGCTGTGCTTTAACAGGTGCTGCACCTTCTGCACGCATACTCAAGTTCACACGGTTACGCTCGGCATCAACTTGCATAACACGCACTTGTACGATTTGACCTGGTTTTACCACTTTATGTGGATCAGAAACGAACTCATTTGCTAATTCAGAGATGTGAACTAAACCATCTTGGTGTACGCCAATATCAACAAAGGCACCAAAATTCGTCACATTCGTCACAACACCTTCAAGTTGCATACCTTCGGTTAACTGACCAACTTCGGTAATGTCTTCACGGAATTTAGCAGTACGGAACTCTGGACGCGGGTCACGGCCTGGTTTTTCAAGTTCAGCTAATACATCTTGAACTGTTGGCAAACCAAATTTGTCATCGACAAACTCATCGGCTTTCACCTGACGAATGATTTCGGTATTACCAATAATGTCTTTAACCGTTGTCGCTTTTGCTGCAACAATTTTCTCAACAAGACCATAACTCTCAGGATGAACAGCAGAACCATCTAATGGCTCAGAACCATTTTGGATACGTAAGAAACCAGCTGCTTGTTCAAAAGTACGCTCACCTAAACGAGGTACGCTTTTCAAAGCTTGACGGTTATCAAAACGACCATGTTCTTTACGATACTCAACGATTTGCTGAGCAATCGCTTTGTTTAAACCCGCAATGTAAGCCAAGATTGCTGGTGAAGCAGTATTTACATCAACACCAACAGCATTCACACAGTCTTCAACTACCGCATCAAGTGTTTTTGCCAAACCAGTTTGATTTACATCGTGTTGATATTGACCTACACCAATTGATTTCGGGTCAATCTTCACAAGTTCAGCAAGTGGGTCTTGTAAACGGCGCGCAATAGACACTGCACCACGAATTGAAACATCAAGCTCTGGAAGTTCTGCCGAAGCAAGTTCACTTGCAGAATAAACAGATGCGCCAGCTTCGCTTACTGTGACACGTGTTAATTTAAGGTCTGTGTTTGCAGCCATCATTTCAGCAACTACAGCTTCTGTTTCACGGCTCGCAGTACCATTACCAATCGCAATGAGCTCTACATTGTATTCACGGCATAAACGAGCTAACTCAGCAATCGAGCCTTCTTTATCTTCTTTTGGTGCAAATGGATAAATCGTGCTGTGTGCAAGTACATCACCTGCATCGCTGACTACAGCCAGTTTCACACCGGTACGAATACCAGGGTCAACACCCAAAGTCGTACGGCTACCCGCTGGTGCCGATAGCAATAAATGACGAAGATTTTCAGCAAATACCTGCATTGCTTCCGCTTCGGCAGTAAGACGTTTTTCTGTAAGTAATGAATGTTCGATTTGAGGGCGAACTTTACCTAACCAGAATAATTTTGCGGTTTGTTTTAAAAAGTCTTGACGCGTTTGTGGCTGAACCTGTTCAAGGTTATATTCAGTTTCAATACGAACCAATGGTGCATCATCTTCACCATCTACTTTTAAACCAAGTACGTTTTCTTGACGACCGCGTAACATAGCCAGTAGACGATGCGACGGTAGTTTATTTAGGCCTTCAGAGAATTCAAAATAATCACGGAACTTTTTGCCTACTTCTTTCTTTTCTTCAGACGCAACTGCACTTTTTAATACTGCTGTTTTAGCAAAAGTTGCTTTTAATTCTGTAGTAAGCGCAATATTTTGTGCCCAATCATCAATCAGAATATGCTGGATCGCATCTAACTGACTTTCAGCATCTGGATAGTCTTCATGACTAAAACCAGCCAATGCTTCTGTCGGGTCAATTTGTTCTGCAATAATTCTTTCAGCAATCGGTCCTAGACCTGCTTCTTTTGCTTTAAAAGACTTGCTTGTACGCTTAGGACGATATGGCGCATAAATTTCTTCTAAAGCATTTTTTGTTTCGGCTGCATTCACCCGCGCCAACAAGTCATCACTCAATTTATTCTGTTCTTGCAATGACTGAATAACCTTTTCACGGCGCTCATATAAATCACGTAAATACGCTAAACGAGTATCTAATTGGCGTAACTGCGTATCATCTAAACCTTGTGTTACTTCTTTACGGTAACGGGCAATGAATGGAACACTGGCACCTTCATCAATTAAGCGGATGGCAGCTTCTACTTGGTTTGGACGTACGGCAAGCTCACTTGCCAACTGCTGAACTAAGTCAGTCATCGTGTTTGATCCCACAAGGATAAAGTTTAAAAGCAATGATTATAAAGACCAAGCCCATAAAATCCACACTTGTTTGCGTATTCAAAACGTTTTTTTGTATTGACTATGAATTTTTCACATTCTTATCTT
>JAITLL010000054.1 GCA_031277915.1 Acinetobacter sp. | reverse complement strand
GGGCTTTTTCGTATTTGGGTACTAGATATGACTCCTGTCGTATCTCACGATCCTGATGCATGAACCTATTATTGTTGTTTTATGTTCCGGAACATCCTGTTCCTGTATGACTTCATATTAAGAAAAAAGTAGGGTGTCGCCAATCCGCAAAAACCCTAAAAGTTTGTAGGATAAAACGTACAAGATCGCCATTTATTTATCTTGTTTTGAATTCGGTTTAGGCCTCTGTGCCACAACAGACTTTAATTTTTTGCGCGGATTTAAAGTAATAAACTATTGCGGCACAGAGATAAAGGGGCTAAGTCAAGCGCTTAACCAATCTCATTTTTGTCACATCGCTGCATGGTGCTCAAAAAAGTAGGGGCAAAGTCCTGTGGGAGAACAGGACTTTGCAAACTGACATGTTCTAGGCGTTGCATGAGCTTAGGGGAATAAACTTGCTCAAGTCGCTGATAAATACAGTCGCAACTGGTCTTGGTGTGTCCACCCGACAGGCAAATTTTTTCAAACTCCTGTTGAGTGTGGAGGTTACAGCCCGAAATACCCAAGTTACCTAGAACCAAACTAAAAGTTAAAATAGATTTATAAATTGTCATATTGTTCTCATAATGATTTATATCTATGAGTAGTATTAAAATACAATTGTTTTTGAGGTTTTAAATAAATTTTAGGTAATAATTAATCCTCCCGTAAATACAGGAAAATAAAATAATTAAATTTTTAAAATAAAAATAATTTATAAATTTAAAATATTAGGGCATAGAAAACCTAAATTTTAAATAAATAAAATAGTTAAATAAGAGAGAAAATAAGTTTGAAAAGTGTCATGGTTAACTCCTTAAAAATGGAGTCCTACCACCAAATTACCGTCAATTAATTAGGGTGGTAGAACGGAAAGGGGTTGACAGACTGGAGCTCATAGACCCAGCACGCACAGGGCGTCCCCCTCCCGTCCTACCGCAAAGAAAGGGGACGCAAGGGTCTAACGAATTATAGTAGAACTACAATCCGCTATGAGCTTACGGTCTGTCAAAACCGTCTGGCAATGTAGGCCAGCAACGAGATAATAATCGGTGATTTTAATTACGTCAATTTAATATTTAAAATATTTTTGATTTAATAATAAAACTAAATGTATTTTTAAAATAATAGAATTAATACTTATATTTAATTAGAAAAAATAAATAATAAAATGAAAAATTTATAGATATATGACTTTGTAATCAAATTGGTTTATATTTAATTCCTTTAAATAAAGAACTAATAGAAAGATGAAAAAACTTTTAGTTTTAGTCATGGTTATCTTGAGTTCACAAGTTTCTTGTGCTCAAAAAAGTGAGAATAAAACAGAAATGAGTGTTAAAAATTCTAATTCTATTGTGATTCAACAATTAGAACAGTTCAAAACTCAAGATCATTTTGCTGGAGATGGGCAGCTATATACGGGTGTTCAAGAGCCTGCATTAGCTATAAGTTTAAACCGTAAAGTAGCTGATACTGCGCAAGCTTTTATTACTCTCTATCAACAAAAGAGTGAGCCAACCAAAGCAGAACTTTTACATGTTCTTGCTCATGGAATTAGCCAAATCGATCCTGATACGCTTGATACAGAAGATCGAGAACAAGTGGCAACTACATTTGAAAATTTTCTCGATATTGTAGGCTTAGAAAGTTCGGAAGGTATTTTAAATAAATGGTTATACGGTGAAGAAATTAGTAATTTATTGGAACAAGATAAACATTAAGTTTTGATTCTTTATTCTAAACTTTTAAGCATTTCTTTCGCATCTACATCGCCAGTATTGGCAGCTTTCTGGAACCATTTCTTTGCCAGTTGTAGGTTTTTCGGCGTGCTTTCACTATTTAAATACATTTGGCCAAGTTGTACTGGGCATCACTTTCGTTATGCTCGGCCGCTTTGGTGTACCACTTCAGCGCTTGCTCATCACTTTGGATGACGCCGTGACCTTTTTTATAGAGCTGAGCTAAATTATATTCTGCGGGTGGGTAGCCTTGCTCGGCAGCACGACTAAACCACTCAAATGCTTGTCCATATCTTGCGCAGTTCCTTCGCCTCTGTCGTATAAAACCCCTAAGCTGTGTTGCGCTTTAGCATGGCCCTTGGCCGCAGCCTTACTAAAATAGTCAAAAGCGCGCTTGGCATCTTTTTCTACGCCTGTACCTGTGTAATACAGCATTCCTAAACTATATTTTGCACCTACACTGCCATTTTGGTCAGCAGCAGTTAACCATTTAAAAGCTTGTTCAAAATTTTTAACAACACCTTGTTCGCCACTTAAAAGCATCATGCCTAAATGATATTGAGCAATGGGTTGCCCTTGTTCTGCGCGATATTGAATATCGGCTACACTTGGTTCGGCAAAGGCTGAAGAATGAAGTGAGAAAATCACCATAAATATATAAAAAGCAGATTTTTTTATTTTCATATCTCATCCTGAATTTTATTAATTTAAATATTTTTTTCATCAATATATATTTGATAATAAAAGAAAAAACTAAATATATGCTCGGTGGTTTATATTGCATTAAAATAATCTAAATTTACGGTTTAAATACTTACTTAATAAAAAAATTAACCTAAAACTGTATATTGAGACCAGTTACATTTTGAAAATGAGTATAGATAGACAGATTAGTCTTTTTTTAATTAAAATGTGGCTTAAGTATAAGTTTGATTGATAATAAAAATGCAGATGAGTGTGTCGAGTATATTGGAGCGTTTAGGCCTTGTTTCACAAAATCGTGCTGTTCATATCCAGTTCTCAAATCAGTCTTTAAATCAGCAAGTCTTCTTACAACGTATTGAAGGCGAACATACGCTTAATCAGGGCAGCGTTGCTGAGTTACTGTGCCTGTCTACAAATGCGCATATTGCATTAAAACAATTTATTGGTTGTCAGGTTGCCATCGATCAGGTAACGGATGCAGGCCAGTTTTTTAGAACTACAGGTATTATTACCGAAGCGAGCCAAGGTCAAAGTGACGGCTCACTCACCATTTATAACCTCACCTTAAAAGACCCAACTGCACTCTGGCATAAACGCCGTAATAGCCGCGTATTTATGAATAAAAGTGTACGGGATATTAGCGAAATTTTGTTTAAAGAATGGCAGGGCAAAAGTCCGTTATTTGCCTCAAGTCTAACGCTCGACACAGCAGGTTTAATCAAAGACTACGATGTGCGTCCATTTGTGATGCAGTCTAACGAAAGCGATTATGACTTTTTAACTCGCCTGTGGCGTAGTGAAGGCATTAACTGGTTGGTCGATGAATCTCAGCTTTTAGTCGCCGACCCGAATGCTTCTATTCAGCCACAAGTACTACGTTTAATTGATGAAAATCAAAACTATAAAGCCCTTGAACGCCGTAACTTACGCTATCAACGCAGCAGCGCGACAGAACAGTTCGATACTATTACGCAAGTTAAAGCTGAGCGAAGCCTACAGCCGACGTCTGTTCATATTCAACGCTGGCAAGCCGATGCCTTGCAACAAGAAGAAGGCAGTGGCAGCGTACAAGGCACACAAAAGCACAGCGAACACTATGACAATGCCAGCTTAAACCTTGAAGATGCATGGCACGTCAGCCCAGCTTGGATGCAGGACTTAAACGGTGAAGACCAAGCCACAGCTTCAGGTAATAGCCAGATTGAACAGTTAAACCAGCACATTAATGCTTATCATCACCTGAGTTCTAAACAGTTTACGGTTTCAGGTAACGTCCGTGATGCACAGGTCGGTTACTGGTTTGAACTGAATGACCACCCTGAACTCGACCAACATGACAGTGCGGATAAAGAGTTCTTGATCTTAAGCAAGCACTACTATAACCAGAATAATTTACCGAAAGAATTACAACAGCAACTTGAGCGACTATTACCAAAGGATAAGCTCAAGGCAGCCCAGCTCGACACACAAAACCCAGAGCAGCGCCACTTTGCTGAACTCAATGTCGTTCGACGCAACATTCAAGCTGTGCCTGAATATCACCCGCTAGAGCACCGACCAGAAGCTTACCCGCAGCGCGCTAAAGTGGTGGGCTTGGAAGGCGAAAGCATCCATGTTGACCAGTGGGGGCGTATTAAAGTCCGTTTCCTGTTTACCCGAACTGACGACCATAGCCATGACGGTGGCGCAGGCAGTAACGACAATGACACCGACTCGGCTTGGGTCGATGTGCTCACCCCATGGGCAGGTGCCGGTTATGGGGCACGCTTCTTACCACGTGTCGGTGAGATCGTGGTGATTGACTTCTTTGACGGCAACATTGACCGCCCATTTGTGGTGGGGCGTATTCACGAAGCGGAACGCCACCCAACCCAGTTCGACCAAAAAGGCCAATTACCTGACACTAAAAAGCTCAGTGGCATCCGCTCCGAAGAAGTCGATGGCAAAGGCTTTAACCAACTCCGTTTTGATGACACAACAGGTCAAATCAGTGCCCAGCTACAAAGTAGCCATGCGGCAAGCCAGCTCAACTTGGGTAACTTAAGCCATCCAAAAGACAAGGCAGAGAGCGACGGTCGTGGTGAAGGGTTTGAACTCAGAACTGACCAGTGGGGCGCAGTAAGAGCAGGCAGTGGCTTACTCATTAGTACCCATAAACAAGACCAAGCTCAAGGCGTACATCTAGAGGCAGCTGAGGCCAAACAACAAATTGAAGGCGGGCTTAGCAATGCTAAAGCACTCAGTGAAGTTGCTAAAAATCAGAAAACTGACCCATTAGAACATTTAGAAAACCTAAAATCGTTTATTGAAAAACTTGAGCAGCAAGACAACGCAAAAGCCAAAACCTTCAAAGATGCGATCATGCTACTGGCAAGCCCAAATAGCATCGCACTGAGCAGTAATGAAGACATTCACTTAAGTGCAGATGGGCAGCTCAACCAAACTGCGGGCGACAGCATTAACCTATCTACTCAAAAGAACCTGATCGCACACGCTCAAAATAAAATCAGCCTTTTTGCGGCGCAAGAAGGGGCGAGACTCTATGCAGGCAAAGGTAAAGTTGAGATACAAGCGCAAGGCGATGGAGCAGATTTAATTGCACGTAAAGCTGTACAAGTGATTTCGACCGAAGACAAAATCGAAGCGACCGCAGCCAAAGAAATTGTACTTACCGCAGGTGGCTCTCAAGTCAAAATTACTGGTTCAGGTATTTTTATGACCACGGGCGGCAAGTTTGAGGTGAAGGCTGGGCAGCATAAGTTTATGGGAGGCGGGAGTGCGAATGCGAATGTTCCTGCGTTGCCGGTATTAGGAGAAATTAATAAATATAACTTGAGATATTTTTTGCAAGATAAAGATGGCAATAACTTTGCAAATCATAAATATATCGCTTTCTTACCTAATGGGGATATTGTAGAAGGTTGTACGGATGATAAAGGATATACAGATCTATTTAAATCTTACCAACCAGAAGAGATATCACTTCATTTATTTAAAGATGAAAAAATTGATATAGAGTAAAAATAATAATGGCAAAGTATTACCCGTATGTTGTTTTGGAAACAAATGTAAAACCTAGCTTATTAAAGTATAGGTTGTACGTTTACAATACTGTAAAAAATAAAGCAGAAACTTCGATACTTTTTACGAGTAATGAATTCAAAAAAGTAGGAAATAATCTTTATCAAACAAGATCTGCCGAGATAGATAGTAGTAAATTAGCTATTGAAAGTATCAGGGATTGTGTAATTCTTTTTGACTTATATAGATTAAGTATAAGTGGAAAAGAAGCTTTAGTATTAAGTAATTATATTTTGCCAGATAAGATTGAGTCTTATCCTTCAGCAAATTTTAGCCAAAACACTAAGATATCTAAAGTAAAGTATAACGAAGCAACTTACATGACTAAGGTTGTTAAAGAGGTTAAGTCTAAAAATACATTCCAGCTCAATTTGAGCAGAGATAGAGTTTTTCAATGTATAGATCCTGGCTGTAAGCCTGGGGAAGCGAAAGACCCATTTTCAAAACTACAAATTGAAGCTGGTTTACAAGCTCGTTTGAACGAACCTCTACCTGACCAATTTGACGCTTCTTTGTGTGGCCCAGCAGCTTATTTCTTCTGTCTTATCAATTTAAGTCCGACTAAATATAAGTTTGCAGTTAAACAATTATGGGAAACAGGAAAGACAAAGATTGGGGATTTAAATATAGAGGCAACTTTAGATGGATGTCGTCGAGTAAAAAATTATTATAGAAAAAATGGAACTCCTAAAATTCCACCAATTGATTGGATAACTTTAGCTAGTTTACGAGAATCAGAAAATATTGCACTACGGTTAAAAGATCCTAATCAAGAAGTTGCAGGTATTACACTATGGGGAGAGCTAATAAATTGGTTTAAAAAAAGTGGATTTCTTGGGATACAAACTTTTCCATTTTATATTAATGGTTATAATCCTAGTTTAATTAATGAACTGAACCAGTATGCTGGAACTGGTTACTATGTAGTTAGTTTAATTTCTGCGAGCTTATTAAGTAGTGGTTCTAGTTCAGGCACGCAAAGTTTTCCAGATCATTGGATTGTTTGGACTGACAAATTAAGACAGAGTAATGGTCAGCCTATAACAAATACAACAGATCCATATAAGACAGAAGTTCAATTACAAGCCTTTTCTTGGGGAGAGAATAAACAACAATTAAAACCTAATTTGTCTCTATATGATTTTGAAAAAGCAGTTTTTTTTGCGTTAATAGTAAAAAGGGAGTCTTTCTAATGAAATTTAATAAATTGGCTGTAATATTTTTAATTTTGAGTCTTTGTGGCTGTAGTAAGGATTATAATATTGAACCAAATAAGCTTCCGATAGCACATATTGGCAAAGAATATAATCAGACATTAAAAATTACTGGTGGAAGAGTCATACCACAGTCTTTTGAAGTAAAAGATAATTTTCCAAGTGATATGAATATCTCTATTGAGCCAATAGATCAAAATGAAGCAGATGCTTATAATAATTTAAAAATTTCTGGAGTTCCAAAACATAAGGGAACTTTTACTATTAATATATATGCTGGTTTTTATTCTGGTGGTGATGGGGAGTTGGATAAGACCTATGAGTTTGTAGTTAAAGAATAAGATATATGTTTAGATATATCTTATTAGGGTTAATACTAAGTGGTTGTAGCAACTATGATGCACAATCAAAGGAACTCGCTGTAGCTTATGTTAATAAATCATATTCCCAGAATATAAAAATTACTGGCGGAAAAGTAGTGGATAAGTATTTTGAAATAGATACTGATATGCCTGATGATTTAGGATTAAAAATTCAACCGAACAATGATACTAGCGGTTTTAATGACTTTTCAATTAAAGGTATTCCCAAATATAAAGGTGAATATACAATAAATATTTCAACAGGGTTTTATGGCCGTGGTAGTGATGAGCTAAATAAGAAATATAAATTAATTATTGTAGAATAAAATGGATGTATAAATATTTATTAATTGTGCTCAGCCTTTATGGATTTACAGGAAAAGATTATCCAGTTGAGCCCAATCAAATCCCTGCAGGTACAGTAGGTAAGTTATATAATCAAAAAATAGATGTAAGTGGAGGTGTGGTTATACCCTATACTGTACAAATCACCACAGATTTTAAAGAGGATATGGGAGTTGTTGTTAAACCATTAAATCAAGACGTTTCTGATGCATATAATCATTTAGTTATTTATGGGGTTCCAAAATATAGTGGTGATTTTAAAATTAAAATCTCTGGTGGAATATATGGTAGTGGTGATGGTAAATTTACAAAGGAATATACTTACAAGGTTTATTTTAAATAAAATATTTTAAAAATTGATAAATAATTTATGAAAATTTTTTTAATAATTTTATCGATTTTATTGTCAGGTTGTAATCCTTTAACCAAAAAAGAGAAAGAAAATTTTAAGGATATGGCCCTTAAGAATTTAACTTATTCTCATATGGATGGTATGAGTGGTGATATTTTTAAATTTAATTTGGAAATAACTGATGATTTAAAGAATATTTATCAAGATGGGAATTATAAATACTCGCATTTTAAGTGCGATAATATTAAAAATTATCTTATTGTAGGTGCTATCTCCGTCGAAGGAGAAAAGTTAAAGAAAGGAAAATATACTTCATCTGGGTACTTCAAAGTTTGCGAAGATGAATCCATGAATGTATGTATCGATAGGAATCAATTGGAAAAATTATTAACTAGCAATATGTCTTGTAGAGTAGTTTTTGGAGGCTTATTACAAAGTAGTAAAGTTGTAGCAGATAATATTTTAATATCAAAAGAAGCTATAAGAAAATCCAATTTCCACTAGAGTTTTAAATGAAAAAAATTCTTTACTTATCAGGGCTAATTTTTTTAACTGGATGTAGTGAAAAAATTTCAAACTTTACGATAAACAATATAGTTAAAAGTAATGAAAAGTTAATTTTTTCTATTAATTTTAAAGATAATAAGGTTTTAGATAAAATAAGAGAGTCATCATCAAAAAAGTTCATTTGTGAAAATATGATTGATTCTCAGCAAACATTAGATGCGGATATCGATAGATTTGAGAGTAACCAAATTGAGGTATCCGTGAAGTTCTGCTCAAATAATGATAATAGAAGCTGCGAGCCTATAGATATAAGTTCAGTTAAAAAAATTAATTTAGAATGCCAAGCAGTTTTCTCTGCAATGATTGGTAATGTCTCTAAATCAGAAAAATTTCCAATTGTATGGGAAGAAAAATAATTAAAGAATTTTGCACTCTATAAGCATAAATTTAAAAAGTAGAAGAAGCCTAATAAATTACGCTTCTTCTGCCATAAGAAAATTATTTAAGCAGCTTGAATTGCTTCCCCACAAAGAGAGACAGTTTCTTGCTTATGTTGGTGTAAGTACCAAAACTGCTCCGCAATGGTTTCTGGATGTACTGTGTAGGTCTTATCTTGTGCGCCTGCTGTTCCATCAACGAAACCATTTACAATCACTTGGCTTACGTAAACATTTGAGTCAGCAAGACTATGAGCAAGTAAGTTGGTGGCTTTATATTGAGCAGCAGCAGTAGTTGCTAAAGATGAATATTCTTTAGCAACCAAATCGATGCCCACCGCATCAAATGCAAAAATTCCGTTTGTCGATAAAATGCTACCGTGGTTCTTTTCTAAATCACGTAAGCAAGCTTGTACTGTAGCAATATAGCTCGAAACGCGAATATGAAAGCTTTTGGTAAGCTCTAGCGGAGGGTTTTTTAATATATTGCCTTCAATATCATGGAAAGCATTCCAATGAATATTTTTAATCTCTCCTAATTGATCTTTAATACGTTTGATAAGACTTGGTATGTTTTCAAGAACTGCTAAATCACAGCTAAAAGCATAAGCTTCAATACCTAGTGCTTTAAGTTCTAAAATGGCCTGTTCGAGTTTTTCAGCATTACGTGCCACTAAACCGATTTTATAGCCTTCTTTACCAAATTTATGTGCTACGGCTTTGGAAATACCTGTTCCATAACCAAAAATTATAATATTGTTGTTCATTATAAAGTTCCAAAGAAACCAATTATTTGGTTAGAAATAGTTTATAATATGTTTTTATAATGTATTCAAGCGAAAAAATTAAATCTAAAAATAATGCAGAAAGAACAAGACAAAAATATGACAAACATCAATCAGTCAGTTTGGTCTGCATGGTGTAGCTTTTATTAAAATTTTTAATTTTTAAAAAATGTAGAGTCGTAATTTTCAAATTGAAGAAATAATTTTTTAGTTTGACTTCTCTATAGGTATATCATAAATTAATTGGAACGATCGTTCCTGTTAAGTGTGTTTATGCGAACCAAAGAATTTGAAACTGATGAAATTGCTGATGCTGCAATGCAGGTTTTTTGGCGTCATGGTTATGCTGCAACTTCAGTTCAAGACTTGGTTGATGGTACGGGACTATCTAGAAGTAGCCTTTACAGTACTTTTCAAAACAAACAGGGTCTTTATCAAAAAGCGTTACAGCGCTATGAATTTTTAACTACACTTAACAATGTGAAGCTGTTGTCTGGTTCAGGTTCACCAAAAGCCCTTATTCGGCAATTACTGATAAATGTGGTTGAAGATGAGCTGAATGATTCAGAGCACAAAGGATGTCTCGTTGCAAATGCATGTTTAGAACTGGCTGGGCATGATGAAGATGTCTCCAAATTCGTTATAAGTAATTTACAGAAACTACAACATGCTTTAGAAAGTTTATTAATTAAAGCTCAACAATCTGGTGAAATTACTTCTGCCCAAAACCCACGTGCGCTAGCAAGTTTCTTTCTAAACACCATGCAAGGTTTACGTGTTTTAGGGAAAGGCAGTCCACTTGAACAAAGGAAACAATGTTTAATGGATGTGGTTGAGGTTGCTTTAAACGTTTTATAAAACTCAATTGAACCTTAACTATGGTTGAGCTGGATAGTTAAGGTTTTTATTTAACTTAAATTGGAATGATCATTCCAAAATAATGGTTTTTAGTTCACATGGAGAACAAATGTCTTTCCATCCTAACGTTATAAAACGAGTTATAGCTATGCAGAGAAAGCGAAGAAACTTGAAAAAGAATGTGAGAGTAAACCTTTATGAATATTAAGAGTGATGGAACATCTTATCAGTTAAACGAAGAGTTTTCTGTGCAATTGCCAATTTGGAAACTGTTGGCTTTTACCGTTGCAGGCTTTCTGACCATCATGACAGAAACCATGCCAGCAGGGCTGTTGCCCCAAATCAGTCAAGGGTTAAATATTTCAGAAGCTTATTCAGGGCAACTGATAGCAGTGTATGCCTTAGGTTCTGTTTTAGCCGCAATACCTCTGATTAGTCTTACCCGTAGTTGGAACCGGAGACCCTTATTACTCAGTGCTATTGCAGGTTTACTTTTATTTAATGCGATTACTGCCTTATCCAATGATTATATTTTGACTTTGATTGCTCGTTTTATTGCAGGGATGGCAGCGGGCGTTATTTGGGGGCTTTTAGCAGGTTATGTAAGACGCATGGTTTCAGCATCGTATCAAGGACGGGCTTTGGCAATTGCTGGGGTTGGGCAGCCGATTGCTTTGGCGATAGGTGTTCCTTTGGGTGCATGGTTGGGAACGTTGTTTGAATGGCGTGGCGTATTTTGGATCATGTCTTTACTGGCATTGATTTTATTTGTCTGGATTCGTTTTAGTATTCCCGATTTTGCAGGGCAGTCAGCACAAAAAAGGCTACCCATTTTAAAAGTTCTTTTCATACCGGGCATTAGAGCTGTTTTAGCAGTTGTCTTTCTTTGGATATTGGCGCATAGCATTCTTTATACTTATATTTCACCATTTTTGGCCTCGACAGGGCAGGCATACAAAGTTGAGACTATCCTTTTTATATTTGGCATTTCTTCTATAGTGGGCATCTTGCTTACAGGGATGTTTATCGATCGTTCATTAAGAAAAATAACGCTTTTAAGTTTATTTATCTTTGCAATCGCGACCGCGCTCTTAGGTATTTATAGTTCTTCAAGTTTTGTCGTGCTCATGGGTGTTGTGTTATGGGGAGTTACTTTTGGTGGAGCTCCAACACTATTACAAACAGCTTTGGCAAATACTGCGGGACACGAAGCAGATGTAGCACAGTCTATGTTGGTCACGGTATTTAACCTTGCTATTGCATTCGGTGGAATGATTGGCGGAGGACTGCTTGAAAGTTTTGGGGCGGCTTCTTTTCCGTGGTTTATGCTGGCTTTTGCTCTGATCGCACTATGTATCGTTTACCATGCTCGTAAACATGGCTTTATGTCTTCTTAAAAAATTTTGCCCTTCATGACTAAAAAATGAAGGGTAATTTAATCTTTATAGTTTGATGTACTGTCACTCAAAATAATTTGTGAATTGGTAAAATAAACCGTAAAAAACAAATAAAGTGGAATTTAAATTTAACTAATTATTATGAAATGGAAATATATTCTTTTTTATTTGGGTTATTGCGTAAAATTTCCCAAAAATAATTAAAATTAGCTGTTCTTAGAAAAACAATCCCACAGGGTGCTGGCTAAACTATATCTCAAGGGTGTGATAGGGATCGAAAAGAGTAGCATGCACCAAAACGTATAACGTTAGTGTGTACTCACCCAAAAGGTCTCGATTCGGCTTAGGACGCTATAGATCAAAAGTTTATAGGCACAAGGTTATAACTTACAAAGTTATGATTGTTGAAGTAAACCATAGATGTTTTCCCTTGACACCCTAAAAAATTCTCTATAATAAAAAACGATACTTTACAAGAATATAATTTATGAATAAGCCTTATCTTTCTGTGCTACCTACCGATAGCCAAATCTCATCTCAATTGAACAATGCCTACTTCCACGACTCGTGGAGTATTGTGCTGGGTCAGCCCGACCTGAATGTATTTCAGCAGATTATTAAACTGTTCCAGCACACTCCAGAGTGGGTAGAGTGGAGCATGAATATGCGTAATAAAATTACTTCCAAGATTGGACTTAAAGACTTAGGAAGTTTCAAACAGATTGATTCGAATAAAAAAGAAAATGAGTATGTCGCAGGCGACCGAATTGGAATTTTTACCTTGCGTCAACGTACTGAAAATGAGTTAGTGATTGGAGACGATGATAAGCATTTAAATGTAACTTTATCTGTTTATAAGAATGAAAAGACCCAAGTATTGACCATAACCACTGTGGTACATATTAAAAATTGGCTTGGTCGGCTTTATATGGTGCCTGTGATTCCTGCACATCGAAAAATAGTGCCAGCAACTTTACAGATATTGGGTTAGAGCACTATTTTTATTTACGATATCCCTATCGGAAATCGTTTATATAATATTCTTATCATTATAATTGCGAGCTGAATAACATGGAGAATAAAAACCAGTGTCGCCAATGCGCCGTATGTGGGAAAAACTTCCCTTTAAAAGATCTAGTCTCTGGCGAAGTCATTCGAAATGTCATTAGTGAGGAAATTATTCAAGATCATCCGGATTGGTCTTTCTCAAGTTTTATTTGCCGAGCCGATTTGGCAGATTATCGAATTAAATACGTTCAATCGCTATTACGCTCTGAAAAGGGTGAACTCTCTAATTTAGAAAATGAAGTGATTGGAAGTATGCAACGCCATGAGTTAATTAGCCGAAATACCGAATCTGATTTTGATCAAAAGTGGACGTTTGGAGAAAGATTAGCCGATAAGATCGCGACATTTGGTGGCAGTTGGGCTTTCCTTATTTGTTTTGCTATTTTCCTAATTGCTTGGATTATTTTAAATACAGCTGTGGTGGTGGCACGTCCAGTCGATCCTTATCCTTTTATTTTGCTCAATTTAGTGTTGTCATGTTTAGCTGCAATTCAGGCACCTATTATTATGATGAGCCAGAACCGTCAAGAAGCCAAAGATCGGTTACGCTCTCAGCATGACTATCAAATTAATTTAAAAGCTGAACTTGAGATTCGCCATTTGCATGAAAAAATGGATCATCTTTTATCGCATCAGTGGGAAAGGCTTGCACATATTCAAGAAATTCAGCTTGATCTTTTGGCTGAAATGAATAAAAAACGATAAAGATTTTCCGAGTTTCACGTGGAACATGATGATAGCTTATAGATTGTTTTGCGGTAGATCAGAAATTTCTTTATGATTTGCCGCCATGCTCCCTTGCTGTTTCTACGACCATGCCTTTAAACGACAACTTTGTTTACGCTCCGCCACAAGATCCGCTTTCAATTTTATTTGAAGATGATGATTTGATTGTGGTTGATAAGCCTGCGGGCTTGTTGTCGGTCATGGGTCGTTTGCCTGAACATCATGATAGTGCTTATTTAAGAGTGCTAGAAAAGTTCCCTTTGGCTAAGGTCACGCATCGTTTGGATATGGCAACATCGGGCTTGCTTATGTTTGCCAAGCATCGTGATGCAGAGGTTGCTATAAGTAAAATGTTTCAGGCCAGAACCGTTAAAAAACATTATATTGCTTTGGTACAAGGTCGAGTCGCAGAAGAGGGCAGTGTTGAAGTTCCACTCATTACCGATTGGGAAAATCGCCCAAGACAAATAGTACATTTTGAATTAGGCAAACACGCTAAAACCTTATTTCAACCTCTCACCTATGATGAAAAAACAGATCAAACTCGTGTTTTACTTGAACCAGTCACAGGGCGTTCACATCAGCTACGTGTGCACATGATGCATATTGGACATCCGATTATGGGCGACAAGCTTTATCACTCTGAGCCTAAACGTTTTCATTTAAACCGAATGGCTTTACATGCTGCGTATCTCGCTTTTCAGCATCCATTGAAAGGAACAGATGTGGTCATTGAATCACAAGTGCCTTTTTAAAATTTATATACAATTAAAAATTCAATTTGGTGCAATTGGGAACGGAATATATACCCAAACTGCAATAAAAGTCGGGTATTCTAAGGCCGAATAATATTAATACGGCGACAACAACAAGGATCATATGATGACTCGTGACTACGAACAATTTCCAGATGACGATAACGGTAATGTACTTTGGCAAATGGCTGAAGATGGGGATGATTTAACCGAGCTACATGAAATTGAATTTTCTATTGCTTTTCAAGATCAAAAGAATGCAGAGCAATGTGCGCTGTATTTGCTTTACCAAGAACAAAAAGTTTCACTTTTCCAAGATGACTCTGTTGAGCCAAACGAGTGGGTGATTACCATCTTTGTGAATATGGAACCTGAGTATTCGGATATTGTTGACTTGGAACAATGGTTTGCCAGCATCGCTGAAAAGTTTCAGGGCGAATATGATGGATGGGGCTGTATGGCCTATGTCTTCGAGGAAGACGACGAAGAAGATGACCTGTTACAGTAAGGTCTAAAATAAAGAGTAGGAGATAAATATGAACTTATCTCAAAAACAAATTGCAGTACGGTTTTTAGAGCTTGCCGCAGCAGGCGAAGTTGATGAAGCTTATAGCAATTATACCGCGCCTAACTTCAAGCATCACAATCCTTATTATGCGGGTGATGCGACTTCGTTGAAGGAAGGAATGCGTGAAAGTGCGGCTGCAAATCCCAACAAAGTCTTTGACGTTCAACATGTGATTGAAGATGGGACTTTGGTTGCTGTACATTCGAAACTTGAAATGCAAATGAACGACAAACCCACTATTGTGGCTGTGGTTCATATTTGCCGTTTTGAAAATGGAAAAATTGCTGAGCTTTGGGATGTCGGTCAAGTACAACCTGACCCACTCATCAATGAAAATGGTATGTTCTAGTGAAAAGCCCGAAATGATTCGGGCTTTTTTATTTATGGATGAATCAAAATTTCCACTGTGCTGAAATTGAAGCATTGAGCGACTCACCTGGTTGAACCCACAAATCGCTATAGCTCGAGACATAGTAGGTTTTATCAAATAGGTTGTTTACATTGAGCTGATAGCGTAAACGCTCAGATGGAGCATAGTAAGCATTTAAGTTTAGGAGGGTATAGCTTGGTAAATTAAAGCCATTATCCAGATTATGTCCGCTGCGTTCGCCAACATAGGTAAGGTTAGCTCCTACACCTGCTTTTCTTGCACCTTCTTGTAGAAATTCATAATTGGTGCTTACTGAACCTTGATGTTTGGGTACATTGCTCAGACGTGCACCTTTGGCAAGGTCTTGGTCTTTTTCAATTTGAGCATCGGTATAACTATAGTTGGCATTGACGAACCAGCGGTCATTGATCTGGCTATTTAAGTCAAACTCAATTCCTTTACTACTCACTTCACCTGCTGCGGTTTGAAAGTTACTGTCGATGGGGTCTGTTGTCAGTACATTTTGTTTTTTCATTTTAAACAAAGCGAGACTCAGCACACTTTGGTCGTTCATTTTATATTTGGTGCCGACCTCGTAGCTTTCACCTTTTTCAGGGGCAAAAGTCTGACCATTTCGGTTCATACCACTATTCATGGCAAATGAGCGGCCATAGTTGGTATAAAAAGCCCATTGCTCAGAGGCTTTAAAATTTACTCCGAAACGCGGACTATTTTGATGAAGTGTCTGGCTGTTTTCAGTCTGAGTCAGGTGATTTTTAAAGTCTTGTTCGACCTGATCAAAACGGTTGCCGAAGAGTACGCTCCATTGGTCATTAAAAAAGATCTGGTCTTGTACATTAAGTGCAAAGTAACGCTGCTGTTCTTTGGTGTTGGTAAATGGAACTAGGTTGGGTAAATATTTACCGTATTCAGGCTGGTAAATATCAATTGTGTTAGGCATGCCCGCACTATGATTACGACGAAGCTGGTTTTGCTTATAGTCAAGTTGACCAAGTTCGGTTGAAAGTAAAATTTCATGGCGAGCCCATGACGTATCAACCTTACCCAGTAACTCTGTCTGAGCCAGAACATCTTCACTCGTATAATCACGATAGCGACGTTGACGCTCTAAAGTACGTCCATCGGCTTGCATACGCCGTGGTTCGGTTGCAAAGCCGACCATTTTGGCATCTTTATAACTGACAGCACTATTTAGCTTCCAGTCAGGGTTAAATTCATGGCTCAGACGTAATTGGTAAAAGTAATCTTTTATTTTTAAATCGCCATCGTCAGGTTCACCTGTAAAGGTTTTAGGGTTCATCACAAACTGGTGATTGACGGTGCTTACACCACGGTCAAAGGTTCCTTTATGTTCTGTAAATTCACTGTCAAAGTCGAGTTGTGTCTGATCTGAAATTTTCCATGTGAGCTGTGGTGAAAAGAACCAGCGTTCACTACTGACATGATCACGAAAGCTTTGATTATCTTCATGAGCCACTGCTAAACGATAAGCCAGTTCATCGTTAATAGGCGCGGTATGCTCTAGACTAATTCGATATTGTTCTTGGGTATTGGCATGTAGGTTAACTTCATTTTCGCTTTCCCACTGTGGTTTTTTACTGTTGAGGTTAAGCAAACCACCTGTTTCGCCGCGGCCATATAAAGCCGCCATAGGCCCTTTTAAAAACTCTAAAGATTCAATATTTACGATATCTTTTGGAGCACTAATCCCTCGGTTTACACTCAAGCCGTTGCGGATCATGGATGCACCTAAATTGGGATCGGTACTAAAACCACGAAAAGAGTAATTATCCCAAAAGCCGCCACCAAAACTATTTTGATGAAAAACCCCACTCACCAAGCTTAATGCGTCATCAATCCGTTGAACGTCTTGTTGTTCCATCATTTGCTTAGAGACAAAAGCACGATTAAAAGGGACATCTAGAACATCGTGAGAAAATTTAGTCGCCGAGCTATTTTGGTTTGCATCTTCTTGGGTGCTTTCAGCCTGAATACGTATGGTTTCAAGTACTGTTGAGGTTTCGTCTCCCCAAGAGAATGTTGATATAAAAGATAACCCTAACGAAGACAACAATCCTAATCTGTGTTGCATAAATAATCAGCCATAAAAGACAAAAGAAGTATTATGTAATAGTATAACGTTACATTATTTTGTTGATTACCGCTATGCCTATAGAAAAAAATATTGAACGTTTACAGTCGATTGATGCATTGCGTGGTTTGGTCATTCTCATTATGTTGCTCGACCATGTAAGAGAAACTTTCTATTTACATAAACAGGTTACCGACCCAATGGATGTAACAGTAACAGAACCTGCCTTATTTGGCAGTCGGTTATTGGCACATATTTGCGCTCCGGTTTTTGTACTTTTAACGGGTATTTCTGCCTTTTTATTTCAGTCAAAAAAACAAGATTTACAGCAAACGCGAGCCTTTCTACTAAAACGTGGTTTATTTTTGATTGTGTTAGAGCTTACTCTCGTTAACTTTGCATGGACGGCCACTTTTCCACCTGAAGTCATTTATTTACAGGTGATTTGGGCAATCGGTATTAGCATGGTGGTGTTAGCTTGCTGTGTAAGTTTGCCTTTGCCAATTCTTGCAGGTGTAGCGTTGGTCATTATTTTTGGGCATAACTTGCTAGATTCTGTGCACTTCTCACAAGGCATCTTACAAAATATATGGTTCGTTTTACATGAGCGTGGTTGGATTGAATTTGCAGGCATCAAGCTTCGTACAAGCTATCCGGTTTTACCTTGGATTGGGGTGATTTTATTAGGCTACGTTTTAGGACAGTTCTTTAGTTCTAAATATATAGCAAAGCAAAGAAGCCGCGCTTTACTCAGTCTTGGTTTGGCAAGTATTGGGCTATTTGTTTTATTGCGTTTGATAAACGTCTATGGCGACCAGCCGTGGCAGCATTTTGAGTCATTACAACAAAGCCTCATGAGCTTTTTTAACCTCACTAAGTATCCGCCGTCGTTATTGTTTATTTTGCTAAATGTTGGAATTGGCTTGCTTGTGCTCGTTGCTTTTGAACGTATGCAGCAGCACTCGTTTTTAAAACCATTGGTGGTGTTTGGCTCGGTGCCTATGTTCTTTTATTTACTGCACTTATATGTGCTGAAACTAATGTATGTGCTTGCACTCAGTATATGGGGAGCCAACTACGGAAATTACTTGTCGGTCAACCATGTGTGGATGCTGTGGTTAATTACGATTGTGCTGTCTTTTGCACTCTATCCAGCGGTTAAGTGGTTCTCGAAGTTTAAGCATCAAAATAAACATATTTCGATTTTAAAATATTTCTAATTTTTAAAACGTGAATAAAGCGAGTTCAATAATGCTCGCTTTACTTGCTTACATCTAAATACAGAGTTTCTTTTACTTCTTCCATGACCACATAACTGTGTGACGATGCCGAAGCGGGAAGTTTCTTTAAAAGATCTCCTAATAAGCGGCGGTATGCGCTCATTTCTTTTAAGCGAGCTTTTACAAGATAGTCAAACTCACCTGAAATAAGGTGACATTCGAGTACTTCAGGAATCTCAACTAAGTCTCTGGCCACCTGATCAAATACATCACCAGATTTGGCAGATAATTTAATTTCTAAAAAGACGAGCAGGTTACGGTCTACGTAAGCTGGGTTTAGACGGGCGTAATAACCCATGATAATGCCATCGCGTTCAAGGCGTTTTACACGCTCTGAACAGGGGGTGGTTGATAGGTTGACTCTCGATGCCAATTCACTAATCGCAATTCGTCCTTCACGCTGCAAAATGTCCAGAATCATGCGATCTATACGATCTAGGGGGCGCATAGATATTTCCTCTTTTTTTAAAATTCTCGCGAGAAAAACATAAATTTACCTAGATTATACCCTGAAAAACAGTGAAATAAACTATTGAAGCAGAAATATACTAGTGAAATAAACTGGTGTGCGTGAGGGAATGGAAATGCGCGTAATTGTATTAGGTAGCGGCGTTATCGGAGTGGCAAGTGCCTATTATCTAGCTCAACAAGGAGCTGAGGTCACTGTTCTTGACCGTCAGGCAGGCCCTGCTGAAGAAACAAGCTTTGGTAATGCAGGTCAAATTTCGCCAGGGTATTCGACCCCTTGGGCAGCACCAGGAATCCCTTTTAAAGCTGTGAAGTGGATGTTCCAACATCACGCACCGCTTGCGATTAATTTAGATGGCAGCATGTGGCAGTTACAGTGGATGGCGCAAATGCTAAAAAACTGTAATCCACAAAGTTATGCTGTGAACAAAGAACGTATGATGCGTGTGGCTGAATACAGCCGTGATTGCTTACGTGAACTTAGAAAAGATACAGGCATTAATTACGAAAACCGCGCTAAAGGTACTTTGCAGTTATTCCGTAAAGAAGCGCAAATGGAAGCGGTTCAACGCGACATTAGCGTGCTACAAGAGTGCGGCGTAAGCTACGAATTATTAAATGGCAACGAACTTGGTCGTGTAGAACCAGCTTTGGCAAATGCGCAAGATAAACTCGTTGGTGGTTTACATTTACCAAATGACGAGACAGGTGACTGTTATTTATTTACCAATGCTTTAGCTCAAATTGCCAAAGAGTTAGGTGTTAACTTCCAGTTCAACCAGAACGTAGAAAAATTGATTGTTGAAGGCGATGAAATTAAGGGCGTTCAGGTCAATGGTAAGGTCTTAACCGCAGATCGTTATGTTTTAGCGTTTGGTAGCTATTCACGTGATTTCTTGAAACCACTTGATCTACAGTTGCCTGTATATCCTGTGAAAGGTTATTCGTTGACGATTCCAATTGTTGACCCTGCTTTTGCTCCGCAATCTACAGTGCTTGATGAAACCTACAAAATTGCGATTACGCGTTTTGATCAACGTATTCGCGTAGGCGGTATGGCAGAGTTAAGTGGTTTTAACTTAGGTCTGAACGAAGACCGCCGTGCAACCTTGCAAATGGTGACTCAGGACTTATTCCCGGGTGGCGATATGGCACAGGCGTCTTTCTGGACAGGTTTACGTCCAATGACACCAGACAGTACCCCAATTATTGGTGCGACTCGCTTTAAAAATCTGTTCTTGAATACAGGTCACGGTACTTTAGGCTGGACGATGGCATGTGGTTCAGGAAAATTAATCAGTGACATCGTATTGAATCATAAGACTGAAATCAGTACAGATGGTCTTTCAATTCAGCGTTATTCACACGCGCATGCTGCATAACGGACGTTAGGAAAGTAATCATGCCTCGTCCTATTACCGCAGTGATCCACCGTCAAGCCTTACAAAATAACTTGGCGGTGGTACGCAAGGCTATGCCAAACAGTAAGGTCTTTGCCGTTGTAAAAGCCAATGCTTATGGACACGGAATTGAACGTGTTTATGAAGCATTTAAAGCCGCAGATGGCTTTGCCTTACTTGATCTTGATGAAGCAAAACGCATTCGTGCTTTAGGTTGGACAGGTCCAATTTTATTGCTCGAAGGAGTTTTTTCTCCTCAAGACTTATTTGATTGTGTGCAGTATCAACTCAGTTTCACCATTCATAGTGAAGCGCAAATTGAGTGGGTAGAAAAGCATCCTTATCCAGCCCAATTTGATGTTTGTCTAAAAATGAACAGTGGTATGAACCGTCTTGGTTTTAAACCACAACACTATGTTCAGGCATGGGAACGTTTAAATAGCTTGGCAAATGTGTCCAAGATTACGCACATGATGCATTTTTCAGATGCAGATGGCGATCGTTTCGGCCAGCAAGGCATTGATTATCAAATCACTGCATTTGAAGAAATTATTAAAGATTTACCGGGTGAAAGGTCGGTAAGTAATAGCGCAGCAATTCTGCGTTATCAAGACCAGCTCAAATCAGATTATGCACGTAGTGGCATTATGCTCTATGGCAGCTCGCCAGACTACCCGACGCATAGTATTACGGACTGGGGCTTACAACCGACCATGAGCTTACGTAGCGAAATTATTTCAGTTCAGCATTTAGAACCGAATGAAAGCGTAGGTTATGGCTCAAACTTTGTCGCAGAGCAACCCATGACGATTGGGATTGTCGCTTGTGGCTATGCCGATGGTTATCAGCGTATTTCACCAACAGATACTCCGGTTTTAGTGGACTCTGTCCGCACTCGTACAATTGGCCGCGTCAGCATGGATATGTTGGCAGTCGATTTAACCGGCATTGAGAGTGTCAAAGTCGGCAGTGAAGTCGTACTTTGGGGCCAATCAAGTACAGGTGTCGTTTTACCTATTGATGATGTTGCAGTTTCATCCGGTACGGTGGGCTATGAACTGATGTGTGCTGTCACCGCCCGTGTTCAATTTATTAATCAGGTATAAGGAAATCCGAATGTCTAATTCAGATATACAAAAGATTAACACTAACGAAGTCATGAGCGCCGTGACTGTTTTTAACAAAGTGGTTTATCTGTCAGGTCAGGTACCTAAAAATACCGAGCAAGACGTGGCAGGCCAAACTCGTGAAATTCTTGCAACGATTGATGAACTTTTGGCATTAGCCAATACCGACAAATCTCGCTTGCTCTCTGCACAGCTCTATTTGAAAAATCTTTCTGACTTTTCAACCGTAAATGCAATTTGGGTTGACTGGTTAAAAGGGTGTGTTGCTCCATCGCGTGCCACAATTCAGGCCGATTTGGTCAATCCAGATTGGTTAATTGAAATTGCCGTGACGGCAGCACCAAAGTAATTCGTTTTTACTCCAAAAATGATGATGTATCTAACAGAAGGAAGATAGATACGGTTTATCCAGTCATTTTTGGTGAACAGATTCAGTGACCTATGGCATACGGTTCGATTTTCGCCCTAGGTTGCTGATCTTAACAAAGGAATTCAAAAAGGAATTTTAATATGACAACGGCTCGTCATTCAGATACGGAAAATTCTCCTGATCATCTGCAACGAAAACTGTCTAACCGTCATTTACAACTGATTGCTATTGGCGGTGCAATTGGAACCGGCCTATTTATGGGTTCGGGTAAAACTATCTCCCTCGCAGGTCCTTCAATCCTTTTGATCTATATGATTATTGGAGGCATGTTCTTTTTCTTAATGCGTGCAATGGGTGAGTTACTCCTTGCAAATCTGCATTACAAATCTTTTGTTGATATGGCTCATGACCTGATTGGTCCTTGGGCTGGTTATTATTTGGGTTGGACTTATTGGTTAGGTTGGGTGCTGGTGGGTATTGCGGACCTTTCAGCGGTCATTAACTATTTGAGCTTCTGGCTGCCCGATGGCACGAGCTTTTCGCCAACGCAACAAGCCATGATTAGCGCAGGTTGTGTGTTGTTTGTCATGGGCCTTAACCTACTGACTGTACGCCTATTTGGTGAAATTGAATTTTGGTTTGCACTGATTAAGATCTTGGCAATTATTGGCCTGATCGGAGTGGGTGGCTACATGATTTTTAGCCATTTCCAAGCTCCTCAAGGTGCTGTTGCAAGCATTAGTAATGTTTGGTCGCATGGCGGTTTATTCCCGAAAGGTACGGAAGGCTTCTTGGCTGGATTCCAGATTGCCGTATTTGCTTTTGTCGGGGTAGAACTTGTCGGTACAACGGCTGCTGAAACTAAAGACCCAGAGAAGAATTTACCGAAAGCAATTAACGCGATTCCAGTACGTATTATTTTGTTCTATGTACTAGCACTTTTTATTGTGATGTCAGTAACCCCTTGGGATCACATTCGTGCAGATAAAAGCCCGTTTGTTGAGTTATTCTTAAATGCAGGTATTCCTGTTTCAGCCATCATCATGAACTTGGTGGTGCTGTCTTCAGTCATGTCTTCAATGAACAGCGGTGTGTTTTCAACTAGCCGTATGCTTTTTGGTTTATCAAAAGACGGTCAGGCACCGGGTGCATTTGGGCGTTTATCAAAACGTGCAGTACCTTCAAATGGTTTGATTTTTTCGTGTATTTTCATTATGGGTGGGGCAGTACTTCAGTACTTTGTTCCAAACACCATGGAAGCATTTACTTTAGCAAGTTCACTTTGTGTGATTCTATTCATTAGTGTGTGGAGTCTCATTATGGTGTGCTATTTACGCTATCGTAAATTACGTCCTGAATTACATGAAAAATCTACTTTCAAAATGCCGGGTGGCATTTGGATGAGCTATGTAGTTTTGGCATTCATGCTTTTTACTTTGGTCATCTTGGCGCTAGAACCTGATACTTTAAAAGCTTTGTATGTCAGCCCAGTATGGTTGATCATTTTAGGTATTACCTATCATATGTTGTACAAACCACGTATGAAAAAGCTAGGACGTGAACTCGTTAACGATCATTAAGTTTTATTAAAAAGCCAATCAATCATGATTGGCTTTTTTTATTTTCATCAGTTTTTTTATCGGAATAATGTTGTTTGTTTTTGAATCAATAGCACAGTTTAGAGGGGGGTAGAAAAGCGACATCTCGTATTACCACATGCTAAACTTCGGCTAATCTGGTGAATCGAGATTGGATAATTAAAATTGCCGTGAAGGCATTACATAAATAATGTGACTTAAAAAAACTGGGACAACAGATAGATCAATTAAGGAAAAAATATACTTGAACATCTTGTCCTGAGGTATAGACTCAGCAACCCACGATATACGGTTCGTTTTCTCCCTATAGGTTGCTGATTTAAATTAAGCAAAATATAAAAAGGACTTCTAATATGACAATGGTTCATCATCCCGATGAGGCAAGCTCCCCTGATCATTTACAACGGAAATTAAATAATCGCCATCTACAAATGATTGCAATTGGCGGTGCAATTGGAACCGGCCTATTTATGGGCTCGGGCAAAACCATCTCCCTTGCAGGTCCTTCAATCCTCGTTATCTACATGATAATTGGTGGCATGTTCTTTTTTCTGATGCGTGCATTGGGTGAACTACTGCTTGCCAACTTACATTACAAATCATTTGTCGATATGGCATATGATTTGATTGGACCATGGGCTGGCTATTATATAGGCTGGACTTATTGGTTAGGCTGGGTACTGGTCGGTATTGCTGATTTGTCTGCGGTCATTAACTATCTAAGTTTCTGGCTGCCTGAAGGCACCAGTTTTTCACCCATGCAACAGGCCATGATTAGTGCAGGCTGTGTACTATTCATTTTAGGGCTTAACCTTCTTACGGTGAAGTTGTTTGGTGAAGTTGAATTTTGGTTCGCACTCATTAAGATTTTGGCCATTATTGGCCTGATTGGAGTCGGTGGCTACATGCTCCTTACACATTTTCAAGCTCCGCATGGTGAGGTTGTGAGTGTAAGTAATGTGTGGTCGCATGGCGGCATATTTCCAAAAGGCGTAAGCGGATTTTTGGCAGGTTTCCAGATTGCCGTGTTTGCCTTTATTGGCGTTGAATTGATTGGTACAACAGCCGCTGAGACCAAAGATCCAGAGAAAAATCTACCGAAGGCAATTAACGCGATTCCTGTACGTATTATTCTATTCTATGTGCTGGCGCTCTTTGTTGTAATGTCAGTGACTCCATGGGATCACATTCGTGCAGATAAAAGCCCGTTTGTTGAGTTGTTCTTAAATGCGGGTATTCCTGTTTCAGCCATCATCATGAACTTGGTGGTGCTATCTTCAGTGATGTCTTCAATGAACAGCGGTGTGTTTTCAACCAGTCGTATGCTTTTTGGTTTATCGAAAGATGGTCAGGCACCGAGCGCATTAGGGCGTTTATCAAAACGTGCCGTACCTTCAAATGGTTTAATCTTCTCATGTATTTTCATTATGGGTGGGGCAGTGCTTCAGTACTTTGTTCCAAACACCATGGAAGCATTTACTTTGGCAAGTTCACTCTGTGTGATTCTCTTTATTAGTGTATGGCTTCTGATCATGGCATGCTATTTACGTTACCGTAAGTTGAGTCCAGAGTTACATGCTAAATCGACCTTTAAAATGCCGGGCGGAGTGTTGATGGCATATGTTGTCATTGCATTTTTCTTGTTCACTTTAGTGATTTTGGCACTAGAGCCAGATACATTAAAAGCGGTATATGTTAGTCCATTGTGGTTAGTTGTTTTAGGCGTTAGCTATCATGTGTTTTATAAGCCACGCATGAAAAAACTAGGCCAAGAAACTTTTGATTAATTATTCATAATTTAAAAAAAGCCAATCAATCATGATTGGCTTTTTTATTTACACTCTCTAATCAATCAACAAATGCTGATATTTATCGGCTTGTTTACGCAAATAGTCCCAAACTAACTTAATGCGCGGTTCATGCTGTAAATCAACAAAGGTCAGCATCCAGAAGGTATGCGTAAAACGAACTTGCTGTTCTAAAACGACATCAAGTTCTGGTTTATCATCTGCTAAAAACTTGGGCAAAATCGCAAGTCCTGCACCAGCACTCACCGCAATTTGTTGGGCCAAAATACTGCTGCTACGAAAATTGGCATTAAGCTTTAAAGGTAACCGTTCTAAACAATACAGCTCAGGGCTATACACCAGATCATCAATATAGTTTACAAAGCGGTGTTGGGTTAAATCTTCTAAACCGCGAATCGGTGGGTTTTGTGCTAGATAGTTTTGGCTGCCATAAATTTTTAAGCAGTAGTCTGACAAGCGGGTAATGATATAAGGGCCTGAGGTTGGGCGCTCAATCGACACGACAATGTCTGCTTCACGGTGTGAGAGCTTAATCATTTTTGGTACTGGTATCAGGTCGATGGTGAGTAAGGGATACTGAATAGAGAACTCAGCCAGTAAGCGTGCTAAAAAGGCAGTTCCAAAGCCCTCAGGTGTGCCAATTCGCACACGACCTTGCAACGGTTGATGTGGTTTTTCAATTTGTAAAAAGGCTTGTTCCATTTGCTCAACTCGAGGAACCAGAGCCATCCCTTCGAGAGTTAACTCATAGCCCGTTGCTTCACGCTTAAACAGTGTTGTGCCCAAAGCAAGTTCTAGAGCCTGAATCCGTCTAGCCACCGTACTATGTTCAACACCAATAATACGTGCAGCATTGGTTAGGGTTTTAGTGCGGGCTAAAACCAGAAAAAACTGTAGATGATCCCAATCCACTTTCATTTTTGTTATTGTCCCTGTGCATATTTGCACAACAATCGTGCATGAATTTGCGTTGGTGGTCAAAGCTTTCTTTGTTAGTCTCAAATAAAACCTGAATAAAGAAAATACACAGATCAGTATTTTCTAATAACTGAACACAATAAAAATATGGCCTACGGAGAGGTTATGAACACAATCCAAAAAATCGAATTGGAAACTGCTAAATTACTCATTAACGGACAGTTTATCGAATCTGAAACACAGGAATGGCAAGACATTGTTAACCCTGCAACTCAGGAAGTGATTGGTCGTGTACCATTTGCTACGGTTCAAGAAGTTGACGCTGCTATTCAAGCTGCACAAGATGCTTTTGCTTCTTGGCGCCAAACTCCAATTCAGGCACGTATGCGCATCATGCTTAAGTTGCAAGACTTGATTCGTGCCAACATGAAGGAAATTGCACAGGTATTAACTGCGGAACAAGGTAAAACCTTGGCAGATGCAGAAGGCGATATTCAGCGTGGTCTAGAAGTAGTTGAACATGCGTGTTCGATTGGTACTCTACAAATGGGCGAGTACGTCGAAGGTGTAGCGCGTGGTGTAGATACGTATACCTTGCAGCAACCTTTGGGCGTATGTGCTGGTATTACGCCGTTTAATTTCCCTGCCATGATTCCACTTTGGATGTTCCCAATGGCAATTGTGTGTGGCAATACCTTTGTTTTAAAACCATCAGAACAAGATCCTTTATCAACCATGATGTTGGTTGAACTTGCGATTCAAGCAGGCGTTCCAGCAGGTGTGCTCAACGTTGTGCATGGCGGCAAAGAAGTGGTTGACCGTTTGTGTACGCATAAAGACATTAAAGCGATTTCATTTGTGGGTTCAACTGCTGTTGGAACACATGTTTATAACCTTGCAGGGCAACATGGCAAACGCGTACAGTCGATGATGGGCGCAAAAAACCATGTGGCTGTCATGCCAGATGCCAATAAAGAACAAACGCTAAATGCCTTGGTCGGTGCAGCATTTGGTGCAGCGGGGCAACGCTGTATGGCATTGTCGGTTGCAGTCATGGTTGGTGAAAGCAAACAATGGATTCAAGAGTTAGTCGAAAAGGCGAAAACCTTAAAAGTAAATGCAGGCCATGAGCCAAATACTGACATTGGCCCAGTCATTTCAAAACGTGCTAAAGCGCGTGTGCTTGATTTAATTAATAGCGGTGTTGAGCAAGGGGCAGAGTTGCTACTCGATGGCCGTGATGTTCAAGTTCAAGGCTATGAGTCGGGTAACTTTGTAGGTGCAACGATTTTTAGCGGCGTAAATACCGACATGCGTATTTATAAAGAAGAAGTCTTTGGCCCTGTACTTTCAATTATTTGTGTAGACACTCTTGAAGAGGCGATTGCTCTGATCAATGCCAATCCATTTGGTAATGGTGTAGGTCTATTCACACAAAGCGGTGCTATTGCACGTACTTTCCAAAACTTAATTGATGTAGGTCAAGTTGGTATTAACATTCCAATTCCTGTGCCAGTGCCTTTCTTTAGTTTTACGGGTTCAAGAGGTTCAAAACTCGGCGATTTGGGACCATATGGCAAACAAGCTGTACAGTTCTATACGCAAACCAAAACGATTACCAGTCGTTGGTTTGAAGATAGCCATGAAGTTGGCAGTGTAAATACAACCATTAGTTTACGTTAAGGGGATCACGGATGAATATCGCCTTTATCGGTCTAGGCAATATGGGCGGCAGAATGGCCTATAACCTACTTAAAGCCGGAATCAAAGTTTACGGTTATGACCTCAGTGAAGTTGCTATTCAGCACTTCGCCGAGGCAGGTGGCATAGTCTGCGACAGCCCACAGGCAGCAGCAAAACAAGCTGATGTGGTCATTAGTATGTTGCCTGCGGCAAAACATGTTAAAGAAGTTTACTTGGGTGAAAATGGTGTATTGGAAGTGCTAAAAGCAGGTAGCTTATGCATTGATAGCAGTACCATTGACCCGCAAACCATTAAAGACATTGCCGCCGTTGCGCAAAGCAAAAATATTAAAATCTGTGATGCACCAGTTTCGGGTGGAACCATTGGTGCTCAGGCAGGAACTCTCACCTTTATGGTGGGTGCCGATGAACAAACCTTTAACGAAGTGAAACCTGTACTTAACCACATGGGCAAAAATATTGTTCATTGTGGCGATGTCGGCGCAGGTCAAATTGCTAAAATCTGTAATAACCTAATTTTAGGTATTTCAATGGCTGCTGTTGCCGAAGGTATGGCACTCGGTGTAAAGCTGGGCATCGCCCCACAAGCATTGGCAGGTGTCATTAACACCTCAAGCGGTCGTTGCTGGAGTTCAGATGTATGTAACCCATGGCCGCATATTAATGAAAATGCCCCAGCATCTCGAGGCTATCAAGACGGTTTTGCAACTCAGTTAATGCTAAAAGATTTAGGACTTGCTGTAGAGGCTGCGGGCCAAGTCAAACAGCCAATTTTACTCGGTGGCATGGTGCAGCAGCTTTATCAGCAAATGTGTATGCGTGGTAATGCCAATCTCGATTTTTCGAGCATTATTCAGCAATACCTGCCACAAGAAGCATAACGGTAAAGCCAAAGGATGGCTTTAAACCAATAAATCAAACCCTGTCGTGAATAACAACAAATCCGGACTGAGGGAAAAGATATGATGGATTATCAAAAAGCCGCACAAGCTTTCGATTTAGAAAGTACTGCAAAACAGATGTTGTCAGGTTCACTCGATGCACTTAACGCATGTTATGAATGCTGCGATCGACATGCAGATGGCGACAAAATTGCGCTGTACTGGCAAGGAAAAGACGGACGAAAAGAGCAGTATACCTTTCGTGAACTAAAAGAATGGTCGAGTCAGTTTGCCAACTTTTTAAAATCACAAGGTGTGAAAACGGGTGACCGTATTTCAGGCCTGTTACCGAGAACACCAGAACTGATCGTAACTATTTTGGCAGCTTGGCGAATTGGTGCAGTCTATCAACCCCTATTTACTGCATTTGGTCCAAAAGCGATTGAGCACCGTATTCAGCTTGCACAAAGTAAGCTGGTGGTGACTGATATGGGCAACCGTAGCAAGCTCGATGAAATTGAGAATTGCCCTGCAATTGTGACAGTTGCCGATGTACAAGGTACTCCGCTTAAAGCAGGTGATTTTAACTTTTGGAATGAAGTGAAGCAGCAGTCAGATCAATGCGAGTTGGTCATGCGTAACATCCAAGATCCTTTCTTGCTTATGTTTACCTCAGGTACTACAGGGCCTGCCAAACCATTGGAAGTGCCATTAAAAGCACTGATTGCCTTTGGGCAATATATGCAAAACGCCATTGGGTTAACCGAAGAAGACTCGTTTTGGAATATTGCCGATCCGGGTTGGGCGTATGGTTTGTACTATGCAATTACTGGACCGTTATTCTTGGGCCACGCTACTTTGTTCTACGAAGGTGGTTTCAGCACAGATAGCCTATGCCAAATTGTGAAAGATTATAAAGTTAACAACTTGGCAGGAGCTCCAACGGCTTACCGCATGATGATGGCAGCCGATCCAGCACAAATGGCGCCGTTAAAAGGTCAGTTCCGTGTAGTGAGCAGTGCCGGTGAACCGCTTAATCCAGAAGTAATTCGTTGGTTTAAACAAATGCTTGATGCTCCAATTTATGATCACTATGGGCAAACCGAAGTAGGCATGGTGGTGTGTAACCATCATGGTTTAAAACATGAAATTCATGCTGGTTCAGCAGGCTTCCCAAGTCCGGGCTATCGTGTTGCAATTGTTAATGAACAAGGTGAAGAGCTTCCGCCAGATACACCGGGAATTTTAGCGGTCGATATTAGCCAGTCTCCAATGATGTGGTTCGGTGGCTATAAAGAAAGCCGAAAATCGCCTTTTATTGGTCACTACTATTTAACGGGCGATACTGCCGAGTTACATGCCGATGGCAGTATGAGCTTTGTAGGACGCAGTGATGATGTAATCACGACATCGGGTTACCGCATTGGTCCATTCGATGTAGAAAGTGCTCTGCTTGAACATGATGCTGTCATTGAAGCAGCAGTGATTGGTGTGCCTGACCCAGACCGTACCGAAGTGGTTAAGGCATTTGTAATTTTGGCTGCGAGTACTCAACCATCAGAAACACTTGCTGAAGAACTTAGTCAGTTTGTTAAAAGACGACTTTCTGCTCATGCTTACCCACGATTAGTTGAATTTGTGAGTGAATTACCTAAAACTCCAAGTGGAAAAATTCAGCGTTTTTTATTGCGTAATCAAGAAATTGCTAAACAACAAGCTAAAGCAGGGTAAAGGAAATAATAATGCAATTTACCGAAGAACAATTACTCATTCGTGACATGGCGAAAAGTTTCGCCCAAGAACAAATCAAGCCTCATGCCAGTGATTGGGACCGAGATGGGACATTTCCGAAAGAAACCTTAGCTCAAATGGGGCAACTCGGTTTTATGGGTATGCTTGTTTCAGAGCAATGGGGCGGTTCAGACACGGGTAACTTAGCCTATGTACTGGCACTCGAGGAAGTTGCGGCAGCAGATGGTGCAACCTCGACCATTATGAGTGTACATAACTCGGTTGGCTGTGTGCCTATTTTAAAATTTGGTACTGACGAACAAAAAGAGCGTTTTTTAAAACCTTTGGCACAAGGTGAAATGATCGGTGCTTTTGCTTTAACCGAACCGCATACAGGTTCAGATGCGGCAGCTCTTAAAACCCGAGCGGTGAAAGATGGCGATGATTACATTTTAAATGGTGCCAAGCAGTTTATTACCTCTGGTGATAATGCTGGCGTGATTATTGTGTTTGCAGTGACCGATCCGAGCGCGGGCAAGAAGGGGATTAGTGCATTTTTAGTCCCACGCGAGACACCGGGCTATGAAGTGATTCGTGTTGAAGAAAAACTCGGTCTGCATGCGTCAGATACGTGTCAGATTGCACTGACAGATGTACGAATTCATAAAAGCCTCATGCTTGGCAAAGAAGGTGAAGGCTTAAAAATCGCGCTTGCCAATTTAGAAGGTGGACGTATTGGTATTGCTGCACAAGCAGTCGGTCTAGCACGTGCGGCGCTTGAAGAAGCGACTCGTTATGCCAAAGAGCGTATTACTTTTGGGAAACCAATTTTTGAACATCAAACCATCGCTTTTCGCCTTGCCAGTATGGCAACTGAAATTGAAGCAGCGAGACAATTGGTTCATTACGCTGCACGTTTAAAAGAGGCAGGTCAACCGTGTCTTAATGAAGCTTCAATGGCCAAGTTATTTGCCTCAGAAATGACTGAGCGTGTGTGTTCAAACGCCTTACAAGTGTTTGGTGGCTATGGCTATCTCAGAGACTTCCCAATTGAACGCATTTACCGTGATGCACGTATTTGTCAAATTTACGAAGGCACGAGTGATATCCAGCGTTTAGTGATTGCACGTAGTCTATAAAATCAGAACAAGGAATAAATAATGCAGTGGCAAAGTATTTTATTAGAAAAGCGTAATGGGGTTGGACTGATTACATTAAATCGCCCTCAAGCGCTCAATGCTTTAAACAGCGAATTAATTAGTGAAATTAATCAGGCATTAGATCAGCTCGAAAAAGACCGCGAAATTGGTTGTATGGTATTAGCAGGTTCTGAAAAAGCTTTTGCCGCAGGGGCTGATATTAAAGAAATGGCTGATTTAGCATTTCCTGATATTTATTTTGATGACTTTTTTCATCTTGCAGACCGTATCGCGCAGCGCCGTAAACCTTTAATTGCTGCTGTGAGTGGTTATGCATTAGGTGGTGGCTGTGAACTAGCACTCATGTGTGACTTTATCTATTGTGCTGACAATGCCAAGTTTGGCTTACCCGAAGTGACTTTAGGGGTAATTCCGGGTATTGGTGGCACACAACGTTTAACCCATGCCATTGGTAAAGCCAAAGCTATGGAAATGTGCCTTACCGCTCGTCAAATGGGCGCTGTAGAAGCAGAGCAAAGTGGACTGGTTGCACGTGTGTTTACTAAAGAAGAATTACTTGAACAAACCATTCAAGCAGCTGAAAAAATTGCGGCACGATCTTTAACTGCAAATATGATGCTCAAAGAAACCATTAACCGAGCTTTTGAAGTGAATCTCACGGAAGGTTTACGTTTTGAAAGACGTATGTTCCACTCAATATTTGCAACATTTGACCAAAAAGAAGGAATGCAGGCATTCGTTGAAAAACGAAAGCCAAATTTTAAAAATCAATAAGAGATCAATAAAATGAATACAGAAAATCACTTAATGATTGAGCGACAAGGTAAGTTAGGCATTATTACCTTAGATCGTGTGACTCATCTCAATGCATTGTCGCTAGATATGATTAAAAGTATTGGTGCCCAATTGGAACTGTGGCGAAATGATGCTGCTGTTCAGGCAATTTTAATCAAATCAAATAGTCCAAAAGCCTTTTGTGCCGGTGGCGATATTCGCTATCTCTACGACAGTTATAAAAATGGCACGGCTGATTATAAAGGCTACTTTAGTGCCGAATATAAAATGCTAGATATACTGCGTGAATATGCAAAGCCAGTCATTGTTGTGCTTGATGGCTATGTATTAGGTGGTGGTTTTGGCTTGGCTCAGGCTTGTCACATTGTGGTGAGCAGTGAAAAGTCCAGATTTGCTATGCCTGAAACAGCGATTGGCTTTTTCCCAGACGTTGGCGCAACTCATTTCTTGTCTCGCCTTGATGATATTGGCGTTTATATGGCAATTACGGGTGAGCAGATCAGCAGTAGTGATGCGCTTTACCTCGATTTAATTGACTACCATGTGCCAAACGAGCAATTACAAGCTTTGCAAGATGCCCTGGTTGATGCGCAAAGTTTAAGTAAAGAGGGAATTGAACACATCATTACCCGATTTATTACTCGTCCTGCCGAAAGTGAACTCAAACAATTGGCGGAAGGTATTCGTAAACACTTCGGATATCAGCATTTAGATGAAATCGAACAAAGTCTTGAAAATGAACAAGATGAAGGCTTGAAAACTTGGGCAAGTAAGATGCTCAGTATTTTGCAGCAGCGCTCATTTATTGCCAAACAAACCAGCCTAAAACTGCAACATTTAGGTCGAGGACTTTCACTACAGCAATGTATGCAGCTTGAGCGCGATTTACAGAATATCTGGTTTGAGCATGGTGACTTTATTGAAGGTGTCCGCGCGCTCATTGTCGATAAAGACAAACAGCCACAGTGGCAAGAACGTAATTCGAAATTTGAGCCAATTTTAGAAAAATTGAGCTAAGCCATTACGCAACTCTAAAAAGCTTAAGGAGATAAAGCGAGACCTGAAAATGCTTATGGTCAGGGCTGATCATAAGCATAAAAAAGACAAAACAAGAAAATCTAAAAAGGACATTACGATGCAAACAGTACATGGAAACGGTTCACATTCTAAAAAGTCGTCACATCGATTAGCAGGCATCTCTAGCATGGTTGGTACTACCATTGAGTGGTATGACTTTTTTGTTTACGGTGCGGCGGCAGCTCTTATTTTTAACACGTTGTTTTTTCCAAATCTCGACCCGTTGACAGGTGTGCTTGCTGCATTTGCAACCTATGCTGTTGGGTTTATTGGACGGCCGTTAGGAGGCCTAGTCTTTGGGCATTTTGGTGACAAAATTGGCCGTAAGTCGATGTTGCTGTTAACTCTAATGCTCATGGGAATTCCAACGGTACTGATTGGCCTCTTACCAACCTACGAATCAATAGGTTACTGGGCTGCAATCGGTCTGGTCATCTTGCGATTTATTCAAGGTATGGCAATGGGCGGTGAATGGGGCGGTGCTGTACTTATGGCTGTTGAACATGCACCCGAAGGCGGTAAAGGTTTTTGGGGAAGTTTGCCTCAAGCCAGTACAGGTGGGGGCCTAATGCTCGCCTCAATTGCACTAGGTCTGGTGTCGTTATTGCCTGAGCAAGCACTGTTTAGTTGGGGGTGGCGTCTACCATTTCTTGCCAGCATTATTTTACTGGCAGTGGGTTGGTACATTCGTGTAAAAGTGCCTGAATCACCAGATTTTGAAAAAGTAAAACAGCAGTCTGAAGAAGTTAAAGTTCCTGCCTTACAGGTTTTTAAAAATCATCCGAAGCAACTCATCACCATTATTTTTGCGCGTGCTGCCGAGAATGCATGGTTCTATATTGCTTCAACATTTACATTGGCTTATACCACTGCACAACTTGGGATCGCACGCCAAGATATTTTATTTGCCACCATTTGCGGGGCAGTCGTTATTTTATTTATGACGCCGTTATGTGGGCATTTGTCAGATAAAGTCGGTCAACGTAATATGTTTATGTTTGGCCTATGCGTGCTGGCACTTTACTGCTATCCATTTTTTACTATGCTCAACACAAAAGATCCGGTATTAGTTTGGACAGCAATTGTTTTAGCAATTGGCGTCGTGTTTCCAATTATGTATGCCCCGCAAGCTCAGCTTTTTGCACGGCAGTTTCCTGCGGAAATTCGCTACAGCGGAATCTCGATTTCGGTACAGTTGGCAGGTGTGTTGGGTGGTGGTTTAGCCCCTATGATTGCTACTAAACTGCTCAGTATTGGGCAGGGTAATCCTTACTTAATTATGCTTTATATTGGAAGTATGGCTATCGTTGCAATTATATCGACATCATTTATGCCACGTGATTGGAACACTAAAACAGATGAAAATTATCATAAAAAAGTAAACTTAAATTTAAAGACCAAGATTGATTAATAGGCGTAAAAGTTTCTTAGTTACATTGCTAACCTTATATAAAAATTAGGCCTCATGCCGAAAAGGTATGAGGCCTAAATAATAAATTACACATCAATCAAACATGCAAACATTGAATATCCATCAATAGTCATTGGTGGGCCTGCACGATGAGCACGAAAACCAGCAGCACGTAATAGACGCTCTACCCCAAGAGGAGAGGTCGTAATAAGTTGTTTTGCGCCTTGTTCCCTTGCAAAGTTAATTGCTTCTTGCAGAATGGCAATAGAAACTGGCGATGATACTGCTTGATTAGCTGTTGTAGATGGATTTGAGAAATCTACGGCTGAAAACCTTGAGAGTTCCCAAATTTCTGATGAACAGGGAATAGGCATTCCATTGAGTAATTGAGGAAATATTTCACCCAGTAAATAAGGTTGAGTTGTAGGTAATAGTCTGGCGCAGCCAATAATATTGGACTCTCTATTTTGAGCAACTACATAAGCTGTATCGACTTTATCAAATTGATCTAATTCTTCATTATGTGGGCAGTTTAATTCCCATCCCAAATGTTCAACAAATACCTTGTAGCGGTAACTTTTAAATTTGGTATATAAGCCTTCTGAAAAATTGTTTTGAAATCCAGCAATAATATTCATTACAAGTGCTTCCACTTATTTTTGATGTGACTTTACTGAACAGCTGGAAAGGCGGTAACTGTAAGAATTTACAGGTTTCTAAGAGAAAGTCAGACTTAACTTAGTCTTTGCTAATGTTGCATTGATTTGAGCATAAATGAACTGTTCCCAGAACAAAGTATCGATTTTCCTTTCGATCAGTGTTTCAGTCACATCAAATCCAATATCTGTACCAGATACATCAACAATCATAATATTGCTTCTGGGTAGACCGATTCGTTTTAAGGTAGAAAAACCATTTTGTTCAACGAACTCCCAGTCCCACCCTGTACTTAAAGCAGGAGTCTTTAATGTCGCCCATTCGGTAAAACCGTAATAGAGAATTTGAGATTCTTCAATTTGTGTAGATTCAATAATAGATACGACGTGCTGGAAAGGATAATTCATGAGTTGATTTTCATTCATGCGAATAAAACCATCTGTTGAGATTAGAAAGTGAGGAAGGATGTTGGTCATGCTACCTGTTCAAGTAACCTGAATGGGGATTCAATGGATAAATAACATAAATTATTGCCAATAAAATACTGTTATGTTTAACAGGTTGAATGTAATTTGATGTCCTACATCGTTAAGTTGTTCTTACTGGAGAGTCATTCAGCTATTAAGCTTTACTTATGTAAAATTGAAAATTTTGTAGTTTTAATATGAAAACTTCTTTTTAAAAATGCTAAATAGAATAGGTTTGTGTTGGACTTTTTAGATAGTATCTATTCTCATTATTGAAACAATAATTATAAGTAAGTAAAGCTATGATGTAATTGTTTGATTTGTTGAATTATTGTGGGGGTCTTTAGTTTTTATATATAAAGAGTGGTAAATTTAGATAGGTTTTAGAGGAGGTGAAAAATATTATTTAATTAAATTAATAAAAATATAATCTCAAGAAGAAATAATAGACTCATTTTATTAATTAAAAAATACTTGTTTTTTGGAATAAAATACATCCTGTAAAAATAAATTTTTTCAAGCATAATCTACATATGAAGTATAACAACCTTAAAGCTTTCAAAAATTTAGTTTATCTGAATAATTTGCAACCATGTTGAGCTTAAAAGAGTTATTAATTAAATGATGAATTCAAAATCTGCAATTGAGAAGTCGGTTAAAGAAGAGTAGGTATTGAAAATATTTTAGTAACCTCAATCTTTTTAGATTTTCGTCGTACTTTATGAAATAAAGGTAAAAGATTAGGCCTATACTTCAATTTGATTACTTGGATTCACAATATACAACTGAACAAAAAATGATTTGTGAATGGAGTCTAACGAGCGTAAATGGAAAGTTGGCAAGAGGATTTATTATCAGCGTTTCTGATCGTAAAAGATGAAGATGAGCTGTTTGAGGTTGTTAAATCTACAGCTTTAAGGCTTGGATTTGATTACTGTGCTTATGGTATGCAGTCGCCATTATCTATTGCTGAACCAAAAACGATTATGCTGAATAATTACCCTCAAGCATGGCAGAAGCGTTATGTGGAACAGCGCTATGTAAAGATAGATCCAACAGTGAAGCATTGTATGGTATCACTTCAACCTCTTGTTTGGTCGAGCCAATGTGCAAAAACACAAGAAGAAAAAGAGTTCTGGGAGGAAGCGCGTTCTTATGGTTTAAATGTCGGTTGGGCTCAATCAGGCCGTGATTTTATTGGGACTAGAGGGATGTTAACACTAGCAAGATCTACCGACCAGTTATCAGAAAAAGAGCAAAAAGCACAATATACAAATATGTACTGGTTGACCCAAACAGTGCATTCTAGCATTGCTAAAATTGTGAATGCTGTCGAGTTCTCTCAGTTCAATCTTTATTTAACGAGCCGAGAAAAAGAAGCCCTGCGTTGGACAGCTGAGGGTAAAACGTCAGCAGAGATTGCTCAGATTCTTGGGGTGACCGAAAGAACAGTAAATTTTCATTTATGCAACTCAATGCAAAAGTTAAATGTGAATAATAAAATTTCAGCAGCTATTCGGGCTGTAATGTTAGGGCTTTTATAGAAATCATTAATAGAAAATTAAATATTAGAGTAGGAAGAAATAAGCGGGTATGGAATTTATATTTTAAATTAAGTATTTAAAATGGATTTTAAGTTTAAGATGATTTAATGAATCATTTATTAAATTAGTTTTTATGAAGTTTCACTGTTTTATTTTTAAAATAAAATGTGAGGGTTTTATATATTTTTTGATTATTTAAGTGATAAATTATTTTTATTGGGCTTGTGGTTGTAAGCTCTTAATGATTTATGAACAATCACACAAATGAAATAGATTAAGAACTTTTATCTTAGCTGTGGAGGATATGCTTTTGAAACACTAAAATGCTGGGTAAATGAGTTTAATTCAATACTTAACCCTTGGAAATAAAGGGTATGGGAGAGTTGGGTTTGATATTTGAATAATCTGGCATCATAAAAAATGATAAATTATGTCCCATCTAAAAGTCTAAAATAAAAAGATCGACAAAATAAAAACAGAAATTGAGTAAGGATTTTTTTAGATTGAAAAAACATCAAAATTTTAGCTTAGAATTATCTAAATTAGATGTTAACTCTAATTAATTATAAGAATTTAAAATATCTATTTGAATAAAAAAAGATTTATGAAAGTGGTCTGTCTTCTTAATTTTCAATAAATGTCATCTAACCTGTAAACACTTACAGGTGTAATAAAAAACACTCACACATAAAATGTAATGTGAATTTATATTTTAAACAAAAAGTATATTCATTTTTATTAAAAATCCCAGCTAGAAATTTAATTTTTGAATTAGCAGGTTTTAAGGGTTAATTATAATTAATCGGAGTAAGTTATGGCTGTAATGTGTACGGATAATATCATTGCAACTTTGGAATCCCATGCAAACTTACAGGGAGGTAAAGTCGCTTTCGAGTATTTGGGGCGCCAATCTAATGGTATTCAATCTCTAACGTATGCAGATCTGAACGAGCGAGTTCAACACCAAGCTCAGATATTAATGAACCTTGTAGACAGTGGTGATCGCGCAGTGTTGCTGTTCGAGCCAGGATTAGACTTTATCGTATCGTTCTTTGCTTGTCTGAAAGCCAAAATTATCGCAGTACCAGTTAGCTTGCCGTTTAATCGTAATGGTTTTTCTAATATTTTGAATATTATGAATGACTGTGAACCCAAAATAGTACTTACAACAAAAAAGATTCTTGAGCTATCGGGTCTTATCACATTAAAAGCTCAAAATGAAAGTTTAATATTGCATGCTGTTGATGCCGAATTGCAGCGTGACTTGGTGGAAAAGGATTTTCCGCATATTGCTGAAGATGATGTTTGCTTCCTTCAATACACTTCAGGGTCAACAGGTTGGCCGAAAGGTGTGATCGTCACCCATAAAAACATCATGGCAAATGAAGTCATGATTGCCGAAGCCTTTTGTACGCAACCTGATGATATTGGCCTTACATGGCTGCCTGTCTATCACGATATGGGATTAATTGGTTCAGTTTTACAGACCGTATATGTGGGGCTGACCTGCTATGTAATGTCACCACTGGACTTCATTCGTAAACCTCTTAAATGGCTACAATTTATCAGTGAAAAAGGTGTCACGATTAGTGGTGGGCCAAACTTTGCATATGAATTGTGCCTACATCGTATATCGGATGAGGATGCAGCAGCGCTTGATCTAAGCCGTGTCCGTGTGCTGTTTAACGGTGCCGAGCCAATTAAAGCTCACGTCATGCAGCGTTTCATGGAGAAGTTTAATACTCAGTCAAAATTGAAACTAGATACTTTCTTGCCATGCTATGGCTTGGCAGAAGTGACGCTCTTAGTCAGTGGTGTGACTGGTCCTCTCAATGCGATTTCGCTGGATCGTGACAAGCTAAACACCAACTTGGCACAGACCAGTCATGACCAGACTGCTGTGCAAGTGGTGAGCTGTGGCAAAATCTCTACGCACATTGATTGCCGCATTGTCAATCCGCATACCCATAAAGAAGTAGCGGTTCATGAAGTCGGTGAAATCTGGCTAGCAGGTGAGAGTGTTACAGCAGGCTACTGGCAGAAGCCAGAGGTCAATCAGGAAACCTTTGAGGCAACTATCATTGATGAGGCGGGGCAACCTAGCCAAGTGCATTACTTAAGAACGGGTGATATGGGCTTTGTCAAAAATGGAGACCTATATGTGACTGGTCGTCTTAAGGATGTGATCATCATCCGTGGCAAAAACTATTATCCACAAGATATCGAGTGTTCTGTTGAAATGGCACATCCCGCTGTTCGTAAGGGCTGTGTTGCAGCAGTGAATTTCGCTGATTCTGACGGTGTTACAGTTGTACTTGAGATCAAAAAGAAGTCACTAGACAAGACACTTAATTTTGAAACCATCAGAACTCAGGTTAAAGAACAAGTGGCGGCTGATATTGGCTTGCCTGTAGAAGGTGTCTATTTACTGCACCAAGGCCGAATAAATAAGACTACTAGCGGCAAAATCAGAAGAAGAAAAATTAAAGAGCAGATTGAGCGCGGTCAATTGGTCTGTTTAACCCATCCAAACCGTAGAACGGTGATAGCTCGAAACTATGTTAAGAACGGCTTAGAAGTCATCCGTGATCGTGAGCAGCGGGGGCAGCTGATTCGTTATAGCTCCAATCTACTCAACTCAATGATCAAGGAACGTGAAGTACGCACGCTGATTTTTAATCGTCTGAAAAGTGCTTTGTTTTAACCCTTACCCTTTAATCATTTGAGTGAAAATCCATGTCACTTACGTCCAATTTGCGGCAGTTTCAATCTGCTGCTCGTCTGGAGCAAATTTTAGGCTCCGTACATGATACCAATAATGATTTTTCTTGGTCCGCTGCCATTGAGCGTGATGAGAAGGAGCAGTACCCTCAGCGTGCTGTTGATTTTCTGAACGCGGTGGGTATGAACCGTTTCTATGTGCCTTCAGAGCTCGGAGGTCGCATGGAAATTGGTGAAGAGTTGCTATATCTGCATCGTGTGTTGGCACGACGTGATCTAACAATCAATTCGACCTATAGCACGAATGCTTGGTCTGTGATTGTGTGGATCGGCGGTAATGCGAATCAATGCCAAAACATCGCTAGTCGAATTTTAAGTGGGGCTGCTCCAGCGCTGGCTTATAGTGAGAAAGCGCATGGTGCTGACTTGTTATCTAGTGAGGTGACAGCACAATCTGTCGAGAGCAAGTACGTCTTAAATGGCGAAAAATGGTCAATCAATCGCGCGACTCTAGGTGACTCTTTAAGTCTGATTGCTAAAACGTCAGATGACCGTGGACCACGTAGCCTGAGTGCATTCTGGCTTGATAAACGCCATATGGTTTCTAAGGGAACTTATAGCCTGAACCGTCTGCCAACAGTGGGTATGCGTGGGCTAGATATCAGCGGTATTGGCTTTAACAATGCTGAAATTCACAAAGATGCTCTGATCGGTGAAGAAGGTCAGGGCTTAGAGCTTGGACTCAAGACGTTACAGGTGACGCGTGCATATTGCAGCAGCTTCTCTTTGGGTGCGGGCGATACGATGCTGCGCATCGCGACCGAGTTTGCTATTGAACGTGAGTTGTATAACAAAAAAGTAATAAGCATTCCGCTCGTACGTGAGCAACTGGCTACTGCCTATGCCTATCTGTTAGCAGCTGAGGTGTTGTCACTCGTTGGCGCGCGTGGGTTACACGTTTGTATCAATCAGTTCAGCACATGGTCACCGATCATCAAGGTACTGGTGCCTGAGTATGTCGAGTCATTGGCTAAGATCACTTCCTCAGTACTTGGGTCACGTTTTTTCTTAAGAAATGCATATGCTGATGGAATGTACCAGAAAGCCTTCAGAGATCATCTGATCGTTAGTGTGTTTGACGGTAGTAGCACCGTCTGTCTAGACAGTCTGAGTTTTCAGCTCAAATCTGCCAATAAAGGTCGTAACAAAAAAGCTGACCATCTCAACCAAGCCAAAGCTAAAGCACGCTATCGCCAGCTGTATGACTTACAGGTAGAGACAGGTGCTATTGATTTCCGCGATCTTGAGATTTTCAACCGAGATGGTGACTTAGTGATGGAGTCACTAAGCACAATCATCGAAATGCTCCACGATGCCGATGCCACAGTGGGATTGTCTGCTGAGACACTTGCTACGCTACGTGAGCGAGCAGAGCAGCTTCTGGTTGAACAGCATTCATTGGATCAAAAAATTCAAGATTATTTCTCAAATTCTGAGCAGAGCAAAGAGTTTGAAACGTTGCGCTTTAGTCTTGCCCGTAGCTACGCCGAGTTATTTGCTCGCATTGCTGTGTTGGGTTTCTGGGTCTTTAACCGTCAGGGCTTAAGACCAGCTTTACAAGATGGTTCATGGCTGATCATTTTCTTAAATGCCATTGAAGGACAGACAGCTCCTCCTATGACGTCATTACGTGAAAGCACATTGGCAGATTTGCTAGACCGAATTTCAACCAACCATATGTTATCTGTCATCGATTTTGCACTGGCACCACGTGATGCCAAACCGGTTAAAGAGGAGATTACCCCATGAATAAAGATAAAGCTTACTGGAGCACGATCATTCGTACGCTCGTAGCTAAAGAAATGCGTGTAGAGCCTGAGACGATTGATCCAGAGAAAAAATTTACAAGTTATGGTCTTGATTCGATCGTTGCTTTGTCTGTGTCTGGGGACTTAGAAGATCTGACAAAACTGGAACTTGAACCGACATTACTATGGGATTATCCAACAATCAATGAGTTGGCTGAATATCTTGTTTCTGAGTTGCAACAGGGAGTTGCTTCATGAACAACATTGCACACCTAGAACCAAAAATTCTGTCGCGTCACGCGATTTCTGCAGAGCAGCTCGGTATTTGGTATATCCAACGTCTTGAACCAACTTGCAGTGCCTACAATATGGTGGTGGCTTTTGATGTAAAGGTTAACCAACCATTAGGCAACAAGCCGATGGAGATTTTGGAAGCGGTGATGCATGATTATCCGTTACTACGTGTAAGCATGCCTGCCAATGATCAGGGGATTGAGCAATTCATTTGGGATCGCGTATATCCTAATATCATTTTCTCTGATGCTCGTCATGTTGAAGCTTCTGATTTGACCCAATTGGTTGAACAGGACACCAAGCAGCCGTTTGACCTGACTCAACCACCATTGTGGCGTATTCATTGTTATGAACGTGGTCAGAATCACTATGTGATTGCAGTTGTGATTCATCATGCCTTAATGGATTTTTGGTCGATTGGCCTATTGCTACGCGATGTCTGCAAGCGTTTTGGACTGGTAACAGAGTCGAATGTAGTGAACGGAATCGAGTTTGCACAGTATGCTGATAAGCAGAAGAGCAACGCGATTGATGATTCTGATGAAAGCCTACTCTTCTGGAAAAATGCGTTAAAGCATGCTCCACATGTGCATAGCATTCCGCTTGATTACCCTCGTCCAGCTATGCAGCAACATAAAGGCAGCTCGGTGATTTTTCGTGTGCCTGAGTCAGTATCGTCTGGTCTTGTGAACTTGGCGAAAGACTATGAGATCACATTATTCGGTCTTGTATTGTCTGGTTTCTATATCCTGCTGAACAAACTATCGAATGAAAATAATTTAGTCATTGCCACAGCAGTAGCCGGTAGACTTGAACGTTCTTTGCGCAATGCGTTAGGGCAGTTTGTCAATACAATTGCTCTTCACATGGACATTGATGCTGATCAGGCTTTACGTCAATTTACACAGCAGGTTCAGGAACAATTAAGACAGAGCCTTAAGCATCAAAAGGTTGCTTTTTCCAGAGTGGTTGAGGCTGTCTCACCAAAGCGTGATGGCAGTATTAATCCATTGGCTCAGGTGGGAATGTTCTGGGAACGTCTAGGTGGTATGGATGAGTTTAAAGAACTACTTTTGCCAATCCAAAATCCAGCTACTTTGGTTGGTCAAGACCTGACGTTAGGAAGTTTTCCGGTTCGCCAGCAAGAAGGTCAATTAGATATTATGCTGGAAATGGGCGGGGAATATCAGGGTGAACTGGTTGGTGTACTGAAATATAACTCCGAGCTATTTTCTGCAGAGTCTGCAGAGAACATGGTGCAACTACTCCAAGTCGTACTATCAGAGATGGTAGCTCATCCTGAATGTAAGATCGTTGAGTTAGATATCGCACCTGATTATGCGAATGGTATCCAGTTAGGCTACTTACGTGGTCAGGTTAATGACTATCCTAGACATGATTTATTAGCAATGATTCTAAAGCAGATCGATGAGCGTGGTGACAACTACGCTATGATTTCTAAAGATCATGCGGTTAGCTATTATGAGTTAGGTCAGCATATCGCTGGTATTGCTGAATATTTGCGTGCACACGGTATTACCAATGGTGATCGTGTAGGTCTGATGGTAGAGCGTACGGCGCTATTGCCAGCGGCAATCCTCGGAATCTGGGCGGCAGGAGCAGCATATGTACCGTTAGATCCTAGTTTTCCAAGAGAACGTCTACATAACATCGTAGAAGATGCTGCACCTAAAGTGATCTTGACTCAGACCGAGCTGATGGATGCTCTCACAGCCCCTGTACCACGTCTGGATATCAATCAAGCTGGTGTTGTGCCCCTTGCGCAAGTGCGTGAGACACTTGCCTTTGGTGATACCGCTTATGTGATGTACACCTCAGGTTCGACCGGCAAACCTAAAGGTGTGCGTATTGGACATCCTTCAATAGCCAATTTCTTGTTGTCTGTGAATGATAGGCTGCAAGCAACGACTGAGACTCAGTTGTTGGCGATCACCACTTATGCATTTGATATTTCAGTTGTTGAACTACTGATTCCGTTGATGTACGGCGGTGTGGTGCATGTGTGTCCACGTGAGGTATCACTAGATGGTAACCTTCTGGTGGACTACATGCAGACGAAGTCGATCAATGTTATGCAGGCGACACCATCTTCTTGGAAAATGCTTTTGGACAGTGAGTGGAGTGGCATCCCATATCTGACAGCATTGAGCGGAGGTGAAGCGCTGGATCCTATACTGGCAGAAAAACTGCTGGGTAAAGTCAGCTGTCTATGGAATGTCTATGGCCCGACAGAAACCACTGTGTGGTCCAGTGCAGCCCACATCACTGATGCAAAATATATTGATTTAGGCGAACCAATGGCAAACACCCAGCTTTATGTTCTTGATGAACAACAGCGGTTGGTCCCACGGGGGGTTATGGGAGAACTCTGGATTGGAGGCGATGGTCTGGCAGTCGATTATTGGCATCGACCTGAGCTGACGGATGCGCAGTTTAGAACCTTACCATCTCTGCCAAATGCTGGTCGACTCTATCGCACAGGAGATAAAGTCTGTCTGCGGATGGATGGACGTTTGACTCATCATGGACGTCTAGACTTTCAGGTCAAGATCCGTGGATTCCGTATTGAACTGGGTGAAATCGAGAATGTTCTCAAACAGATTGAAGGTATTACAGATGCAGTAGTCTTGGTTAAGACCACAGTGGACAACGATCAGAAACTAGTGGCGTATGTGACTGGGCATGAGATTGATATTGCTGGTTTGAAAAAGACCCTACAAATCCATCTCCCAGCTTATATGGTGCCAAGTACGTTTATTCGATTGGATGAGTTTCCAATGACGGCTAACAATAAGTTAGATCGTAAAGCATTTCCTGAGCCAGTGTTTGAGCAGAGCAGTGATTATGTTGCACCACGCGATTCGATCGAAATCGAACTATGTACTACCTTTGAGCAGATCTTGTCGGTCAAGCGAGTGGGTATATATGATGATTTCTTCGAGTTAGGTGGGCATTCGTTACTAGCTGTGAAGCTTGTCAATCATCTCAAGAAGACATTTGGTACCGAATTATCAGTTGCCTTACTGGCACAGTACTCTACCGTAGAGAGTTTGGGTGAGATCATCCGTGAAAATAAAGAAATCAAACCTTCCATCGTAATTGAGTTGCGCCGTGGAACCTATGAGCAACCGCTGTGGTTGTTCCATCCGATCGGTGGCAGTACCTTCTGTTATATGGAGCTCTCGCGTCATCTCAATCCGAGTCGTACCTTACGCGCTATTCAGTCTCCTGGGCTGATTGAAGCAGATGCTGCTGAAGTGGCGATTGAGGAAATGGCGACGCTCTATATTGCTGAAATGCAAAAGATGCAACCTCAGGGGCCTTATTTCCTCGGTGGTTGGTGCTTTGGCGGTGCAATTGCATACGAGATCAGTCGTCAGTTGCGTCAAATGGGGCAGCAGGTAACAGGCATTGTCATGATCGATACTCGTGCTCCAATTCAAGAGAATGTGCCTGAAGATGCCGATGATGCCATGCTTTTATCTTGGTTCGCTCGTGATCTTGCTGTGCCTTATGGCAAAAAGCTGACGATTCCAGCTCAATACTTGCGTGAATTGAGTCCAGATCACATGTTTGATCACGTGCTTAAAGAAGCCAAGGCTATCAATGTCATACCTCTGGATGCCAACCCATCAGATTTCCGACTTTACTTTGATACTTATTTGGCTAATGGCGTCGCACTCCAGACCTATTTCCCAGATCCTGAGGATTTCCCGATTCTGTTGGTTAAAGCTAAAGATGAGCAGGAAGACTTTGGAGAAAGTCTAGGTTGGGACCAACTAATCAAAGATACGCTTACACAGGTGGATCTACCTGGTGACCATTCATCGATTATGTTCGCTGAGAACGTCGTAGCTGTGGCCCAGACAATTGATCAGATGTATCCAATTCCTGCATAAAAAATATAAGAAGGTAGAACCACTATGGTGACCATAGAACATGCTTTCCTCATACCAGGCGAAATTGATAAGGTTTTTAAATATCTTGCAAATCCGGGTAATGATGCAAGCTGGCAATTGTCATGTAAGCATTCTGAACTGTTAGATAATACTCCGCATGTGGGCAGCAAGTATGAAATCGGTTTGAGTTTTGCTGGTCGTGAGTTGGCCTTTAAAGGTGAAATTACACATCTAGTACCGAACGAATTGTATGCCTTTCAAGTACTAGAAGGACCTTTTATTTATAAGGGTACTTACCACTTCAAACCACATCCTGAAGGCACATGGATTGAGTGGCTCTTTGAGGCAGAACCTGGCGGTTTTTTTGGTGTATTTCCCGATGCACTGCTAAAAAAGATGGTTCTTGCCCAGTTCAAGAAAGATCTTATTAATCTCCAAGCACTGGCTCAGAAGGGTGGAACCTATGAGGCAGTGAGCCAGCAAACGCAAGAAATTGAAGAACCATCGCAAGAGATCGAAAAACTATCACAGGAAATCGAAAAGCCATCACAGGAGATTGAAAAACTATCGCAAGAGATCGAAAAGCCAGTTCACAAGACTCATCCAGTGATGGAGCAATATGCGCGCTGGATTCTTAGCCATCGCCGTATTGTGCTGACGGTAGTGATGCTCTTGACAATTGCCTTGGCATATCTTGCATCTGGCGTAAAAATTATTATTGATCCAGGTGCACTTGCACCTAATGGACATCCTTATATCACCTCGACCAAGCTGATCGAAAAAAAATTCGGCTCCAAGTACATGGTCGTGATTGGCATTACGCCGAAGCAGGGTGATATTTATCAGCCGCAAGTGTTGGAAAAAGTCAAACGTATTACCGAAGAAGTTGATAATGCACCAGGCGTTGTTCGGTCCACTTTGATGAGTCTGGCCGCACGTCAGGCCAAAGGGATCACAGCCAATTCGGATGGATTTGATGCCAAGAAACTACTACCGAACAGTTCTGTGACCGAGAGTGATGTTGATCACTTGAAAACACTGCTTGCACTGAACCCCATCTATATGAATTCGGTAGTATCTAAAGATCAGAAAACTGCTGCGATTTTGCTTGAGCTTGAAGAAAGTCCAGAGGGCTTCCAAAAGATGATGAGCCCGATCAACAAAATCGTAGCGGCTGAACAGTCTAAGGATATGACCATCAGTGTCGGTGGTAACCCAGTTTATCTGGATAAAGCTGAAGATTACTCTAAGCGTATCAATATCTTATTCCCGATTGCCGTGCTGGTGATTGGGTTGTTGCACTTCGAAGCATTCCGCAGCAAGCAAGGTTTGATCCTGCCATTAGTTACAGCTTTGTTGTCTGTGGCATGGGGTATGGGCATGATGGGTCTGTTCAAACAGCCAATGGATATTTTTAATTCTCCTACACCAATTCTGATTCTGGCCATTGCGGCAGGGCACGCTGTGCAGTTGCTCAAACGCTACTATGAAGACTTTGATCGTCTGATTGCCCAAGGTATGGAGCCTAAAGCTGCCAATAGCGAAGCTGTGGTCCAGTCTTTGGTCCGTGTTGGTCCAGTTATGGTATTGGCTGGCGGAATTGCAGCGGCAGGATTCTTCTCGCTGTTGACCTTTAATATTCCGACTATTCGTTCATTCGGTATTTTTACAGGAATCGGGATCATCAGTACGCTGGTGATTGAGATGACTTTCATTCCGGCACTGCGTTCGATGTTGCCACCACCTTCGGCTACTAAGGTTAAACGCAAAGGCTTACCGATCTGGGATTGGATACCAAACCGTATTGGTGATGTCATTCTGTCAGTTCGTCCGCGAATGATGTTAATGACTGCGATTGCAACAGTGGGTGTCTTTCTTGCTATTGGCACGAGTCGTATTGTGGTGGATAACGATAGCCGCAACTTCTTCTCACGTGACCTACCGATGCAGCAGGATGACAGATTTTTGAATCAGTCTCTTGGTGGCACAAATAGTCTTTACATTATGGTCGATACTAAGGTTCGTGATGGTATTGAAAACCCTGAGATCCTAAAGGCGATTGATAATACAGAAAAGTTCGCGAATTCGATTCCAGAGGTCGGTAAAACAATCTCGATCGTGGACTATATCAAACGGATGAATCAGGCAATGAATGCCGATCAGCCACAGGCATTTCAGGTCCCTGCAACCAAAGATGTAGTTGCCCAGTATTTGCTGTTGTATTCCATGTCTGGTGAACCGACTGATTTTGAATCCTACATTGATACGACTCAGCGCTATGCCAAGATCACGATTCTACTGAAAACAGGTAGTAATCATCGTATCAAAGAAATTCTTGAGTCGCTTAAAACGTATATGGCGGGTCAGTTAGGCGATAAAGCTGTCGTGAGTTTTGGCGGTGATGTGACGCAGACCATTGCTTTGACTGAAACGATGGTTCACGGCAAGCTTATGAACATTCTACAAATTTCATTTGCCGTATTCTTTATTTCAGCACTGGTTTTTCGTTCGATTTCAGCGGGACTCATTGTCCTAACACCACTTCTGTTCTCAATTCTTGCCATCTTTGGCGTGATGGGATGGCTCGACATTCCGCTCAATATTCCGAACTCACTCATCTCGGCTATGGCTGTAGGTATTGGTGCGGATTATGCCATCTACTTCCTCTATCGCTTGCGTGAAATCTTGCGCGAAGAAGGCGGAGATATCAAAGATGCTATTCGTAAAACTTTAAGTACGGCTGGTAAGGCTTCTCTTTTTGTCGCGACTGCGGTTGCTGGTGGGTATGGCGTATTGTCTTTGTCGCAAGGCTTCCATGTGCATCAATGGCTAGCGATGTTTATTGTGATTGCGATGCTTTTCAGTGTGTTTGCAACCTTAATTATGGTACCTACAATGATTCTAATATTGAAACCTCGTTTTATCTTTTCTTCAGATAAGAAGAGTATTCCTGTTGCACAAACAGTGGTGACAAGCCTTTTGTTGGGTACGGCACTCACTTTTTCATTGCCTAAAACATCTCATGCAGATGAAGTTCAAGACATTGTTAATCGTAGTGATGATGCCTCTAAGTTTTTGTCTTCAACCGCTAGCGCCAAATTTATTTTGACCTCTAAAAATGGTGAGCAGCGCGTACGTTTGACTAAAAATATGACTAAGCTTGCTGGAAATACTCAGAACAACATGCGTTTAACCGAGTTTATCTCGCCTGCAGATGTACAAGGAACTACGACGCTATTGATTGAGAATGCAAAAGGCAGTGATAGCATGTTTGTCTATTTGCCTGCATTGAAAAAAGTACGTCGTCTTGCATCGGCGAATAAAGGCGATGCTTTTATTGGTACGGACTTTAGTTATGGTGATGTACTTGGCTATAAGCTCAGTGACTGGAAGTATACGAAACTGGCAGATGGTAAATTTAATGGCAAAGATTGCTACATGATTGAAGCAACACCAATTAATAATACTGTGAAAAGTGACTTTGGTTATAGCAAACGTCGCATGTGTATACTCAAAGACAACTTTGTTACAGCAACCATCGACATTTGGGACACTGCAGGTAAGCCTTTAAAACACATTGAGTTCACCGATATCCGTCCTTACGGCAAAGTGAAGCCAAGATGGCAGGCCATGAAATCTATGGCGAAAAATTTGCAAACTCAACATATGACGCAAGTGATCGTCAATGATTTTGTGGCAGAAAAAACCTTATCCGATAAGCTTTTCTCACCGCAGAGTCTTGAAAAATGACGCAAGGTGCCTATTGGGTATTTGCATGCTGCAGTAGCTTTATGCTACTGCAGCATGCTTATGCTTATGCAGATGACAGTGAAATGAGTTTTGTGAGCCAGAACTCAGCCAGACTCGATGTGTGGTCATCAGATCGTGATTTAAGTTCGTTAAAAAACATTGGGCAAGCAAGTTTCTGGTCCAATGGTACGCTCAAGTTTAATCCTGCTTTTAAGATGCATTACGACATAGTAGTTGCAGACGAAACGGACCATACAGTGAACCCAGATCAGGTGAGTAAGGTAAATCGTAACTTACGTGAGTTGTACGCGTCTTATAACTGGGACCAGACAGTCTATATCGATGTTGGTCGCCAGATTGTTGTGTGGGGGCGAGCTGATGGAATTAACCCGACAGATAATCTATCGCCTCGTGACTTTACGCATCTAGTACCAGACGAGACGGATCAACGTCTTGGAAATGATGCACTCAAATTGACGTATATTCCTGAATCTGGAACTAATAAATGGACAGCATTATGGTATCCGCGTAGCCGTTCAGATGTGATTCCATTGCGTCAGGTTGAGGGTGTCCAGTATGAAATAGATCATAACAGCCGTCCTGCATTTGCAGTACGTTGGGATTATTCTGTAGATGGTCTAGATGTTGGGGCATCGTATTTTTCAGGTTTGGATCACATGCCTGATTTGTCACTGCAATCATTGTCTCCAACAGGAGCAACATTACAGCTGAAAAATAATCCTATGTCTGTCTACGGAGTTGATTTCAGTTATAACCATAATGATATCGTGTGGCGAGGTGAAGCTGCCTATACAAAGACTGACTCGGATGGCAGTGAAGATATTACTCACAAAAAAAATAATTTGACTGTGGTCATGGGTCCAGAGTTGTCATTAAAGAATTCCACACTGAGTTTGGTAGGTGTCTACAAACATACGGAAGATGTAAGGTCTGCCGACAGCTTAACCAATCCGTTATTAAGAGAAGTTTACCGTTATCAGCAAACGATCAGTGATCAATATCAGCAGAATCAGTATGGAGCTATGCTGCGCTATGCACTTAACCTACTAAATGACAATCTGAAATTAGAAGTGACAGGGTTCTATTTTGCACCAGAACCTAATGAAATGCTCCGAGTACGTATTAACTACAACCTCAATGATCACTGGCAGTTGAATGCAGGTGGTGACCGTTTCTGGGGCAAAAATGATACGGTGTTAGGACAATTTAGAGATAACAGTCTGGTGTATGCCCAGATTCGATATAATTTTTAAGATAATTCGCTTCAAAACAATGCTGGAGTTCGCACTCCCTAATAAGGTGATTTATGGATAATTTAAATAACGCAAAAAAAGATAATTTTTCACAGAAGACCATATTAGTAACAGGTGCAGCAGGATTTATCGGCAGCAGACTGATCGTTGAACTTTTACGTGAAGGTCATCAAGTGATTGCTGCACTGCGCAATGCTGCAACAAAGAAAGATAAGCTATTAGGCTTCATTGCAATACAGGGGCTGGCTGATCCATCTATTTCTTTTATCGAATATGATTTGAGTCGGGACTTTGAACTGGACTCTTTACTATCAGATGCTCAGGCAAAGATCCATGTTGTTTATCATCTTGCTGCATCATTTAATTGGGGTATTGGTAAAGCTGAAGCTCATCTTACGAATGTCAAATCAGGTCTTGCCTTGATTGAGTGGGCAGCGACATTGAAGCAGCTTGAGCGATTCATCTGGATCGGTGGATATCGCATGGCTACTCCACCACAAGGATCGGCTGATGATTTGTATCGCAAATACGGTGGTTATGAGGCTTCGAAACTTTTGGGTCATCAAGCATTCATTGAGGCCTGCAAGCGTTTAAATGTACCATGGACTGCAATACATCCTGCTACAGTCATTGATGGTTTCTATACGTATGGTGATATGCAATATATAGGTATCGCCGACATGATTGATAAGTTGTATCAGGGTCGCTTGCTGGCACTGCCAGGTGGACAGGACACATTCCTACCACTGTGCAATATGCAATATATTGTTAGCTTTCTGATCCGAACAATGTTTTATCCTGAGACCATTTCTCAGGAGTATATGTTGCTTGATCCTGCGACACCTAAGTTTCATACCTTAATTCACATTGCTGCTGAGCATCTGGGAGTTAGCACACCGCATTTACAACTACCTAAAGTTCTGCTCGAAAAATTACCCGAGATATTGCTTGATGGTTCTAAAGAGCAACTCGCTTTCATTTCTAATGAGCACTATCATGTTGCTGGGGCAGAGGCCATGGCAGCGAAGATGGGTATCGCGGACCTGATTAATATTAGTCCCTATTTCTCTCATTGGATTGATCGTCTGGTACTTACACGCTTTGGTCGTATGCAAGTGCCAACGCCTAACTCTTTCAGCTATCAGAACCGTTACTGGACAGAAATTTATACGAAACAGCCAGTTGGTTCGGAAAAATCTTCCGCACTATTTTTACATGGGATTCCATTCGATAGCGCATGTTGGTCTCCAATCATCAATAGAATTACATATGATCAGGTCGCTATGATGGATCTACCGGGACTCGGACGTTCAGGTGGTTATGATGTAATGGAGGATAACAATCATCAGTTTATTGAGGCTGCTGCAAAGCTTCTAGCTCCAAATAGTATTGTTATTGCACACTCGTTAGGCTGTTTCTTTGCCTTGAATCTTGCAAAAAGACATCCAGATAAAGTTGCACGCATTATCCTTATATCGCCTTATTTTGTTCAGGCACAGGCCGCTAAAATATTTCGAATACAAGCGGTATCCAATCTGATTTTCCGTTTTGTGCCAAAAGATGTGATTGCTAAAGACTTACATCCAGATGGACAAAAAAATCCGTCAGTGGGATATGCGATGGACTCATTACATCGCGTGTCGGTATCTAAGCATATTAGTGAATATATGCACCGCGTTAATTTGCCACAGCAGCGTGCAATACAGATAGCTTTGCTCACTGAGCTTCGATCTAAAATCGAAATCATTGTGGGAGAAAACGACCCAATTGTTAGCACAATCAGCTCTGATATTCCTGTTCATATCATCGCTGGTGCAGGTCATAATCCACACATTACCCATGTAGAGGCGGTTTATGACTACCTCACGCCAGTTCTGACAAAGTACATCAGCACTACAGCACAGCTTAGCGATGTCTGATATAGCACAAGTGCAGGTTTATATTTGCCCAGTTTCACGGGTACCACAAGATCACTTGATATTGAGTCATTATCTCAGCTTTCTCAATCCGGCAGAAAAGTTGAGATATGATCAATATCATCCTCATGCTGCACGTCTTTTCTTGATTTCTAGGGCCTTAACGAAGTCAGTTTTAGCAGATCGGCTAGGTATTTCACCGCATAAGATCAACATTCAATTACAACCTAATGGCAAGCCTTTTATACAAGGGAGCAAGCCTGCGTATTTTAATCTGAGTCACTCAGCGGATGTTATTGTCCTTGCTGTATGTGAAGAAGGAGAAATAGGAGTCGATGTTGAACGAGTGGATCAAGAGTTCGACTGGATGCGTGTCGATAGTGTGTTAGCACCCAGTGAAATTGAATGGATTCAAGAAAATGAACAGATTGATCCATTTGGTGTATATCAGCGGTTTTTTCAAATATGGACTTTAAAGGAAGCCTATATTAAATGTACGGGTCATGGGATGAGCAGTCATTTAAAGAAGCTCAACTTTCATGTGTCGCCTGAGCATATACAGTTTTCAGATTCAACCAAGAATGCTCAAAATGCAGAGCAGTATCATTTTCAAAGTTATATTTATGATGGCAATTTTATTTTTTCTATATGTCTACAGCAGAGTCAACGCTTAGAAAGCTTTAACTTGGATTGTTTTCAATTATTGCCTTGTATCTCTCAGCATCGGATGACTCCAGTACCGTGTACATCTAACTAGGCTAAATCGTTATGACTGACGATTTAAAATCTGAATCTGGTATGAAGTAGTAAATCTTTACTTGGCCTTAAGACGAGCCATTCTCAAAAAAGTATACGGTGTATCGATGATCCGTAAAAATTATGAATCAATAAAAAGAAAAAGGCCCCAGTCTTTCGACTGGGGCCTTTTAAATTTGGAGCGGGAAACGAGACTCGAACTCGCGACCCCAACCTTGGCAAGGTTATGCTCTACCAACTGAGCTATTCCCGCATATATAAGCAGATTTTACTAAAACTTTCTCAAAAAAAACCAATTTGGAGCGGGAAACGAGACTCGAACTCGCGACCCCAACCTTGGCAAGGTTATGCTCTACCAACTGAGCTATTCCCGCGTGCCGCTTATAATACATTAAGCAAAACAAGGGTCAACAACTTTATGCAAATAATTATGCTGATTGCATAAAATAAAAACAGAAATGAGCATTTAGAGCTATTTTTATTGATAAGTTGCCGAATAAATAGACATTTTGTTTGAAGTTAATGCATACAAGAGCAACTTTTGTTTGTGTGTAGACAGGGTATACTAGGTTCAAATATGCGAATAATCGTAAAAGGAAAAGCTATGAGCCTTGAACAACAGTTGATTGAGCGGTTACAAACCCTTGCGCCTAGCCATTTTGAAGTTATTAATGAATCTGCTGGCCACGGTGGTTATTTCCCAGGTAAAGAATCTCATTTTAAAGTGATTATAGTGAGTGAAGAATTCAACGGGTTACGCTTGGTGCAACGCCATCAAAAAGTTTATGCCTTGGCTTCTGATTTAATGAATCCGGGACAAATCCATGCTTTAGCAATTCATGCTTATTTGCCAAGTGAGTGGCAAGGGCAAGCGCCTGCGAGTCCAGAATGTGCACATGCACCTAAAAGCTAAGGGCTAATTTAATGGATGCACATTTACTCACTAAAATTATTCATATGACTGCGGTGGCTGCTGCACTTATGGTATTTGTTTTACGCGCTTCTACACTGTTCATTAGTGTACAAGGCCAACAACCTAACCCAGCAGGGCGTAAAGCATTAGTTGCTTTACAGCATTTGTCTTTTACTGTGGTTTTTATTACTGGTGCAATTTTACTGGTGATGAAGAACTTTCAAGTTCAACCGTGGTTTTACGCTAAAATTATCCTGTTTTTAGTGTTGTTATCGTCATTGATGAAAGCCTTCAAAAAGGACGACACCATTTTGCTGGCTCAGCGCCGTGCAGGTTTAGCTATTAGTGCGATTGCATTTATTGCCATTATTATTTTGGTTATTGTGAAACCGGTTTTTGCTTAATTGTTCTACATTCTTTGCCTTTTTGATTAAGCTCTAGGTTAAACTGCATACAGTAAAAAATATGCAGAGGGAAACATGTTAACTCGTGTGGTGTTTAACCAAAAAGGCGGTGTAGGGAAATCAAGTATTACTGTAAATTTGGCTGCAATTAGCGCCAAACATGGCTTTAGGACCTTGGTTATCGATCTTGATCCTCAAGCCAATTCTAGCCAATACCTTTTAGGCGAAGAAGCAACCTATGCTGCTGATAAAACAGTTTTAGAACCAAATATTGAAAACTTTTTTGAAGATGTGTTGGGGAACAATCAACAAAAGGGCTTAATTGGTAATGCACTCGGCTCAATTTTAAAAGCACCTCGTAACAAAGATATTGACAGTTTTGTACATTCCACACCGTTTTCAAAATTAGATGTGCTTCCTGCAAGCCCAACACTTGGTTCTCTTGAGCATGTACTTGAAAGTAAACATAAAATTTACAAATTACGTGATTCAGTTCAAAGTCTAGTTGGACGATATGATCGTATTTATATAGACACGCCACCTGCATTTAACTTTTTTACTTTGTCGGCTCTAATTGCCGCAGATAAAGTCTTGATTCCTTTTGATTGTGATGTCTTTTCAAAGCGCGCGTTACAAACATTGATTGAAAATGTTCTCGAAACGCAAGATGATCATAATGATCGCTTGGAAATTGAAGGTATTGTAGTAAATCAATTCCAATCCCAAGCAAAACTACCTCGGGAAGTGGTTCAACAATTAAAAGATGAGGGGTTACCCGTACTGAACAGTATGTTACCACCTTCAATTTTAATGAAAGAATCGCATCAGAAAAATTTACCTTTGGCTCATTTTGCACCGGAACATAAATTGACTCAGTCTTATGAGGCATTGTTTAGCGAAATTGAACCAAAACGATAAGAGAAAAACGATGAAAGGCTTATACATTGTGCCTTTGGCAGTAGCCACTTTATTATTGGGTGCTTGTGCCACAACGGTAAAACCGACTTATGTGTCTCCGACACAGTATCAATCTTTGAGCTGCCAACAGCTACAAAGTGAATATAATCGCATTCAACAATATATCGACAATGGTGTACAGACTCCAAAAAGTACAGGTATGGGCGTTGGGCTTGGACTTGGCGGCGGCTGGGGACGAGGCGGTTGGGGATTCGGTCCATCCATCTCTGTAAATATGGGGCAATCTTCTTCAACCAAAAATACCGAACTTTCACGTGTTTTAGGTCAGCAAGAAGCAATTGTTCAGGCGGCTCAGTTTAAGAGTTGCCCAATAATTGTTCGCAAAAAAGGTTAATTAATAGTCAATTTTTCATCACAATATGCTAATCAATGCATATTGTGATGAATAAAGTTTAGCAAAATGTTTCATAATAAAATGAATATAAATCAATAATTTTTTAAAATTAAACTTGGTCTGAGCTGTATTTTTTTCCAATCAAAAGTCCCTATAAACTTGCTATATTTTGCCTATTTCGTTTAAGGTGGCCGCATCTTTACCAATGTGGAAACTTTATGATTGAAAGCTGGTTTTTTGTATTAGCAATGTTGGCTGTTTTGCTTATCCCTGGGCCGACAAACGCATTACTTGCAACCGCAGCTCACTCACAAGGTTTATCTAAAACATTCTGGCTTATTCCAATGCAATGGTTGGGTTATGCCTATGGGATTAGTTTTTGGGCCGTGTTCATCCATTTGGCTGCTCCGGTTTGGCCTGCGCTATTACTTATTTTGCATATTACTAGCGTATTATATGTGTTCTGGATGGCATTTCGTTTATGGAAAACCACACACTTACAACAATTTAGTCAAAACCACCGTAATATTCGTCCACGCCAACTCTTTTTCTCAACCTTAAAAAATCCAAAATCTTTACTTTTTGCAGCTGGTATTTTCCCAGCCGAAACATGGAATTCACCTGAAAACTTTCTCTTGGTATTTGGAGTATTTACATTGACGCTCATTCCAGCAGCAAGTTTCTGGATGATTTTCGGACGCGCTTTATTAACAGGTTCGATGAAAAAAATAAAAGCCGATCATTTGTATAAAGGATCGGCCATGTTGCTGATTGTATGTATGCTTCCAGTGGTATTCCGTTTCTTCTAAATGAAGTCTTAAACGTTTGCTTTGGCTTTACGATTCTTTAGTTTTTCACGGATAAACCCAATAATACCAGGTAGAATACTAATAATAATGATGCCGAAAATAAGATGAGTAAAGTTGTCTTTAACGACTGGCATATTTCCAAATAGATAGCCTAGCGTTACAAAAGAAGCCACCCAACCCAGTGCGCCAATGAGGTTGTAGGTGATGAAAAATTTATAATTCATGCTACCAGCACCCGCCACAAAAGGGGCAAACGTACGAGCAAATGGAATAAATCGAGCAAAGATAATTGTTTTGCCACCATGGCGGGCAAAGAATTCTTGAGTTTTGGTTAAATGCTGCTTGTTAATGAGGCGCGAGTTCATTTCAAACACACGTGGACCGATAAAACGTCCAATGTGATAGTTCACTGTGTCGCCCAGAACTGCTGCAAGGAAGAGTAGAGTACCCAGCAACCATGGATCCATCTTACCTGTAGACGCGGCTAAAGCACCTGCCGCAAATAATAAACTGTCGCCCGGTAAAAATGGCATAACCACTAAACCAGTCTCGACAAAAATAATTAAAAATAAAATGCCATAAATCCAGGTCCCGTAATTTGTAATAAAGTCGGCGAGATGCTGGTCAACGTGTAGAATAAAATCAAGAAGTTCCATGAGATGACTAAGTGGTAAACCGTATTCAAATCGTAGCAGTGAGCCTATAGAAAGTCAGTATAAAACATCAAAAATATACAAATTGATCATCCTGTTTGTGCAACGATATATATGGATTTTGAGTATTTAATTATCAATGTCCCAAACCTAGAATGAGTTCATCAACAAATAAGCATTTAAATAAAGGTGGCTGTATGTTTAATCCAAATGTGATGGTCAAAAATATCGTAACGCAACCAGGCGCAGATAGTTTTATTAGCCTTGTTGCTCGTGTACTTATTGCGTATATCTTCCTTGTTGCTGGCTGGGGAAAAATTACCGGTTATGCAGCAACAGTAGGGTATATGGAAGCTATGGGTGTTCCAGGTGGAATTCTACCATTAGTAATTTTGGTTGAGTTCGGTGGTGGTTTAGCGTTGTTATTCGGTTTCCAAGCGCGTTTCGCAGCTTTGGGTCTGGGAATCTTTAGTATCTTGACTGCGTTCTTGTTCCACCAAGGTGGTGCTGATGCCGCAGCGCAATATAACAATGGCATCCATTTTATGAAAAACTTTGCAATGGCCGGCGGTTTATTCTTCTTGATGCTTCACGGCGCTGGACGTATTAGCCTAGACCATGCAATTGAAAAATAATATTCAAGACAAAATAAAAACCGGATGATCAATGCATCCGGTTTTTTCATTTCTAGGATTTTAAAATTAAAGCATAAACTGGATTTGTAATTCCCCAACAACAAAACCAAGTACTGCACCTACAGCAATGAGTGCCCACTCATCTTCTTTGAACGCAGGACGTAACATGCCTTCAAATTCAGATGGTGTTAATTTCTGCATACGTTCAATCAAGGTGTGACGAATATTCATGGCATCTTCTGCATAAGACTCAACATATTTCATGGTCTCTGGCAGTTGTTGCATAATACGTTCTGCAACCTGGGTTTTCATATTCTGGTACTTTTCTCCACCAATTGCATAAACAACAAGTGGGCGAATCACACCTGCTTGCATGTCAATTTCCTGTTTAACATGGCGGTTAACCAAATCAATCACACGTGCAGAGTGAGTACCGGAAAATAGCTCTTCCATCATATGACGTGAAGTCAAAAGTTGTTTGGAAATTAAGGCTGCATAGTCCGCTGCTACTTCATTTTGACGTTTAATAAATAGACCTTGCCATGTGTAGCCTAATATTTTTTTAGGATAGAGCGGTCTAAACATCATTTGTAGGGCAATCCAGTCACTGAAGAATCCTACAAATCCACCAAACAGTGGCAACATCCAAGGATATTTACCCTGAGTGACAATCCAGCACAGCATCTGGATGACACCAATACCAAAGCCGAATACGAAACCAACGTTACTGAAAAATTTAAATTCCTGTTTACCGACACGTTTAAAAATATTGTTCAGTAAACGTTTATCTTTAAGCAAATTACTAATCACCAAGTGCTTAATATCAAAATACCGATTTACGTCACGTTGCACTTCACTCATGATGTGCTCGACAATTTCAGGCGCTTTTGATTGTACTCTGCGGATCAATCTTTGGCGGGCAAATTCAGGCATACCTTCCCATAAACCGGGTTGATACTCTTGCGCGACTTCTCGCGTAATATCTTCCGCTGCTGCCATTAATGGTTTTTCAATTTCTTTGGCAATACGCTTTGGGTCAAGGCGAGCAAAAATTTCTTCGGGCTTAATGAGCTTGGCTGTCATGAGCTCAACAGCAATGGTTGCCATTTTTTCAGCTTTACGAGGCACAATACCTTGCCAGCCAAAAAATGGTTTAATACCTTTAAATTCAAGTGGTGAAAACATCATTTGAATGGCAATCACTTTAGTGATATAGCCAATTAAACCACTCATGAAAGGAATAGAGACATACAACCAAAAATGTTGCTGGAAATCTGCAATCATAGTTTGAAGCATTGTTGTTCCTTAGATTTCTATTGATTTTGATATGGGGCAACAAGCCATAAAAAACGGATCACTGTTTAAGGACAGACAAATATCGCTTAATGGTATTTACCTTTCCATGGTAATGCCTGTTTTATCGGGTCATCTTAACATCAAATTCAGGAGGATGTTGCATAGAATGTGATGAATTTATCAATGTGTATGAAGATTTTAATGGGCATGCAGTGCATTGATAAATATCAATAAATTTATATTTATATCAATCAATCTAAATATGAAAATGATTATGATATGAAAAAAACAAGATATATGATGATTTGCGGTGCGCCGAAGCGTGAAAAATGTTAAAATGGCGCGCTTAATTCTTTTGCCATTTAGTGGTTTGTCATGACTACCAATACTCAAATTACTGAAGATCGTATCCTGATCCTGGATTTCGGCTCTCAATATAGTCAGCTCATTGCACGTCGTGTACGTGAAGCTGGTGTTTACTCTGAAATGTATGCCTTTGATATGTCTGAAGAAGACATTCGTGCTTTTAAGCCAAACGGTATTATTTTATCAGGTGGACCTGAGAGTGTGCATGAAGAGGGCAGCCCACGAGCACCACAAGTGGTGTTTGAATTAGGCGTTCCAGTATTGGGTATTTGCTATGGTTTACAAACCATGTCTGAACAGTTAGGCGGTAAAGTTGAGCCAGGTACTGTACATGAGTTTGGTTATGCCGAAGTTGATATCGTTAAACGTGACCAACTTATTGGCAATTTACAAGACCGTGAAAACCAGTTACACGTTTGGATGAGCCACGGCGACAAAGTGAGCCAGATTCAGAAGGTTTTACGATTACTGCAAGCACACCAAGCTGTCCAGTTGCTGCTGTAAGTGATGAAGCACGTCGTTTCTATGGCGTGCAATTCCACCCAGAAGTAACGCACACGGCAAAAGGTGAAGAGTTACTTGCGAACTTCGTTCATAAAATTTGTGGATGTGGTGGCCTTTGGACACCTGAACACATCATCGATTTACGTGTAGAACAATTACGTAAACAAATTGGTGATGAAAAAGTTCTTTTAGGTCTTTCTGGTGGTGTTGACTCATCTGTTGTTGCTGCGCTTTTACATAAAGCAATCGGCGACCAGTTAACATGTGTATTTGTTGATAATGGCTTACTTCGTTTAAACGAAGGCGACCAAGTGATGCAAATGTTTGCTGAAAACATGGGTATCCGTGTGATTCGTGCAGACGCTGAACAACGTTTCTTAACTGCGTTGGCTGGTGAAGTTGATCCAGAGAAAAAACGTAAGATTATTGGTCGTGAATTCATTGAAGTATTTGCTGAAGAAGCACGTAAGCTTGATGGCGTGAAATTCTTGGCTCAAGGTACGATTTACCCAGACGTAATTGAATCTGCTGCAAGCAAACAAGGTAAAGCACATGTTATTAAATCTCACCACAACGTGGGTGGTTTACCAGACGATTTAGAGTTTGAGTTAGTTGAACCTTTACGTGACTTGTTTAAAGATGAAGTACGTAAATTAGGTACTACACTTGGTTTGCCACACAGCATGATTTACCGTCATCCATTCCCAGGTCCTGGTTTAGGCGTTCGTATTTTGGGTGAAGTGAAAAAAGAATATGCAGATATTCTTCGTCTTGCTGATGACATCTTTATGCAAGAGCTTCGTGACAGCGGCTGGTATGACAAAACTGCTCAAGCATTTGCTGTATTCCAACCAGTTAAGTCAGTTGGTGTAGTAGGTGATGGTCGTCGTTATGCATGGGTGATTGCACTTCGTGCGGTTGAAACGGTTGACTTTATGACAGCTCGTTTTGCACATTTACCATACGAATTAGTTGATAAAATCTCAACACGTATTATGAATGAAATTAAAGATGTATCACGTGTTGTATACGACGTGTCATCTAAACCACCAGCAACGATTGAGTGGGAGTAATTCAGATATTTCAAGAAGCAATGCTTCTTGCCTGAATTAAGCCAAGAGCTGTGCTCGCGGTAGTGATATTTAAGCCGACTTGGAAAAGTCGGCTTTTGCTGTTTTATATAATGAAATGAAAGTCTTAAATATTTGTTGAGTTTTATTAAAAACTTTAACTTAATTTTGTATAAGCCATGCTATGTTAATTTAGGCAAACTAATAATCGGTTCTTTAAAATGGATTTAATGACTTTTGAATTATTAGCTCGATACAACGTTTGGGCTACTCAAAAATTAAATCAGGTTTTGAGGAATGTTTCTAATGACGACTTTAATGCTGAATGTGGACTTTATTTCAAAAGTATTGCCGGAACCTTAAATCATTTACTTGTTGGTGAACACTATCTTTGGTTTCCTCGTTTTTTAGGTAAACCTTCACCTGTATTAAAGTTAAATACCATCATAGAGGACGATAAAGACAAGCTAATATTGCAGTTGGAGGACAAAGCTTCTAATTGGATAAATTTTTTAAAGTGTGTTGATGTTGAAAAATTTAAATACGATCTACAGTACAAGACATCTACTGGTAAAGAGATGAGCTTGCCATATGCTAAAACACTACTACATGTTTTTAATCATGGAACTCATCACAGGGGGCAAGTCACAGCAGTTCTAACCTCAATGGGATATGATTGTCCTGAGCTTGATTTGATATATGCTAATTGAAGAAAATCATCACATTTAACATAATAGTTGTTATCTTAATTTAAAATTATTATTTTTATATGGTTATATATTTATCAAGACTTTAAAAAAGATATTAGAGATACATATTTATTGTATATTAGTAGGAGTAAGAGTGTATAGATACTCTTGCTCCTACTTAGTTTTAGCAGAGGCAAACTTTGTAAATTTTATTAAATATGAATATCAAATCCTAAATTTACATCACAAGCAGCTTGTCCCCCTCGTATTCCCCAATTTTCTGCGGGGAGTTCCCGAATAAGAATTTTGATATGGTCGTCTGGTATATTTAGTAGGGATAAGTTTTTAACGATTGACCGATATAAAGTTCTTTTAGTTTCTATTGAGCGACCAACAAAGCAGTCAATCTGAATTAAAGTAAAACATTCGGGTTTTTGCAAATTTGGTGGGCAGAGAAATAAATGTGGCTCATGTATGTTTAAGCGTATATCTCTATCATGATCAGGTAATTTTAATACCTGTTTACATGCAAGATAAACAGCATTTATCAGTTCTTGCTCAAACTGGGGCGAATATTTATTTCTAATATCAATACTTATTGTAGGCATAATTTTTAGTGCTTTTATAATATCAAAAGCATAATAGTACATTGATTCGATAGTATTTTCTCCCTGATTTTATATTAGGCAGAAAAATATAGAATTATCTATTAATAAAGACCGATATTTTTAGACTTTTAAAGTAAAAAATTTGTAATAAACGTAGTGGGAAATAATTAGTGCTTAAAATAATTTTGAAGTTAAGTTCATTTTGTATGACTTATTTCCTGTTTCCTTTAACACATGCTGAAAATTATATAAAAATTAAATATGTGTGTTTAAGTTCTTCTCAAACAAAAGCCATTTTAATGTTTAGTGCGGACAATTTACATATAAATGTTATTAATAATGGATGATCTTTCTTTAAAACAATAGCTCTTAGCAAAATTTCTGTTTTAAGGTTAGGAATGTGTGATGCTAAAGATACTCTTTGGTATTGCAGTTATGATGAATTCTACGTGGGAAATCATGACGATATCTTTGAAATTGTTGAACGCTTAAAAAAAGCAGATTTTTTGATGATGAAACTACAAAATCCTTTGGGATTGGTCTAAAGCTTTTTAGTGAAGTCATGTTGGAAAATTGGGACCACCCACTATTTGAAGAGTTCTTTTCACAATTTGGCCAATTTATGAAAAACTTAAAACGGCTCGTTGAAACCTAATTATCTTAAGCTGCGTGAAGCAGCTTTAATTATTTTCTGTAACTAAAAATCGGTTGTCTCATTCATAACACTCTGTGTATTACTAAAAGACTATATTGAATAATGAGGGTATTGTTAAGATTAGTAGAACAACTCATTGCAAAAGCATAGGTAAAAGAGAGTAATATCATGAGCAATAATAATGATTACGATATTTCTGATTCAAAGGATTGCGAGAAATTTGCCAATCAGTTTATTCAGGAATTTCCAATTCGCTCTGCTGAAATTGGACAGGGAACAGTGATTAAGCGGGCTTTACCTAGCCGACAAAAACGCATGATTGGGGCGTGGTGTTTTCTAGATCATGCAGGGCCAGTAACATTTCCTGCTGGTGATGGTTTAAATGTAGGCCCACACCCGCATATCGGTTTGCAAACCTTCACGTGGATGATTGAAGGTACCATGATGCACACCGATAGTTTAGGTTCAAAGCAATTGATCCGCCCTAAACAAGTAAACCTGATGACAGCAGGTCATGGTATCTCGCATACAGAAGTTGCGCCTGATACAGAAACTCAAATGCATGCTGCACAGCTGTGGATTGCCTTACCTGATGATAAGCGCAACATGGCTCCGAAATTTGAACATTATCCTGAGTTACCTATTGTTGAAAAAGACGGTCTAGAATTTACTGTTCTTGTCGGTGAATACTTGGCAACTACTTCTCCGGTCGTAGTACATACACCGTTGGTCGGTGTTGATCTTATTGCTACCCAAGATACTAAAACTTGTATTCCATTAAACCCTAACTATGAATATGGTTTTATGGCGTTAGATGGCGTTGCCCATGTGAATGGTCATGAGTTAACGGCTGACAATATGGTGGTTTTAGATACTGGACTAAGCGAAATTGAGATTGAAATCAAAAAAGGTAATCGTGTGCTGTTAATTGGTGGTGAACCATTTGAAACTCCAATTTTGCTATGGTGGAATTTTGTGGCACGTACAATGGATGACTTAAAAGAAGCACGTGAACAGTGGATTAGTCACGATGTACGTTTTGGTGAAATTCCAGATTATATGGGTGCTCGTTTAGAGGCGCCAGTTCTTCCTGAACAAATGAGGGCCTCAAAATGACAGTAGTAATTGCGAGTAGTAAAGCTAAGCCTTTTGCTGAACAGTGGAAAGGTGAGATTACCAGTGGGCGTCACCAATATTTTTGTGATGAGCCAGAAAAGCTAGAAGGGCATGATCAAGGGCCGGCACCTTATGATTTGCTTACCGGAAGCTTGGCAGCTTGTACACTCATTACGTTAAGAATGTATGCAAAGCATAAAGATTATGACTTTGGTGAATTCTCGGTTGAAATTGATTTTCATACCAATCGTGAGCATGAAGAGCATATCGAGCGCCGTATTATTTTTAAAGAACTACCAAATGAAGAGCTTCAACAAAAAATCCTAGCGGTATGCAGTAAAACGCCAGTAACTAAAACTTTGTTACGTAGTTTAGACATTCATACTGTGCTTGTTACAGCGTAAAAATGCTATTTTGTTGGGGTGGATGATTTTATATCCATCCCACAAATGGAATAAAACAGCATGTTCACATGCTGTTTTTTATGTAAAAAATAAAAATAAAAGCAGGCAATAACATGATTACTGTACACCACCTGGAATGTTCGCGATCGTTTCGAATCATATGGGCTTTAGAAGAGTTAGGCTTGGATTATGATATTCATTACTACCAACGGCTCCCCAACTATTCAGCACCAGAAACATTGAAATGTATCCATCCGCTCGGCAAAGCACCAATTTTGACAGATGATGAACAAGTCATTGCGGAGTCCGCTGTCATTTTAGAGTATTTGCAGCAACGGTATGATCAGAAGCAACAGTTTAAGCCTAAGCAAGCTCAGGATTTGCAGCAGTATATTTACTGGATGCACTATGCTGAAGGCTCACTTATGCCATTATTGGTCATGACTTTAGTCATGAATAATGTGAACAAACATGTACCTTGGTTAATTCAACCAGTAGCTAAAAAAATTACAGAAGGGGTTAAGGCAAATTTTGTTCGCCCACGTATGAAGGATCATATTAGTTTTTTAGAAAACTATTTGGCAGACCATGAATATTTTGCTGGAGAGTTTTCATTTGCAGATATTCAAATGAGCTTTCCACTAGAAGCCTTACAGTCACGTCTTCAAGGGAAATATCCGCATATTCAAGCATTTTTACATCGGATTCAACAAAGACTAGCTTTTCAAAAGGCAAGACAGAAAGGTTTGGGTTCAAACGAAAGAAATTGTGCTGATATATAAAAGAAAAGGAACAAATATTTGTTCCTTTTTTATTAGTTATGTTTTATTTGCGTTTAATCACGATAGAGTCAATGCCGCTATGCTGTAATGTTTGCTGAGCCGCAAGAGCAGCTTCTTGAGTATCATATGGACCAGAAATAACACGGTACCAGGTCTTTCCATTTTCAGAGCTTTTAATTACATCCGCCGATAAGCCATTTAAAATGATCTCTGCGCGTCGAGCATCTGCTTGATCAGGGTCAGCATAGCTACGGACTTGTAAAATGTAATTTGGCTGTTGAGGTGCAGCAGCTGTTGAGTCAGTATTGTCATCAGCACTTGAACTTACAGGTTCTGATACAGCGGGTTGAGCTGTACTAGGCGCCTCTACAATCATAGCTGTACCTTGGTTTTTGCTTTCCGGAATTGCTTGTTCTGGAATAGGGGTAACTTGCTGCTGAGGTAACAGGTCATAAAAGCGGTAGTCTTTATTGGTTTCTTCTTCTTTATAGTGATCGGAAGTAATCTGATTCTTTGAAGAAACAGGTTGCCACGGTTTCCAAAGCATGAGCATTACTGCGATACATAAGACCGTTAAAATAGCGACAAGTGTCCCTAGCCATTTGGGAATTAAAGGCTTTTTAGGCTTATTAGGTCTTTCAGATACACCGCGTTGCGTTTTGCCAAACACGTGGATTATTCCTCTGTCTTTTGATTGTTCTATTTCGAGTTTAATTCTCGTTTACTTTAAAACATCGCTTTGCATCGGGTTATCCCTTACAAAGCGTTATTTTTACAACATGCTTGAGTATGTAGTTCTACCATATACCCAAGCAGTTAATTACATGGCTTCAGGTGCAGAAACACCAAGTAATTCTAAGCCATTGCACAACACTTGTTGTACATTCATTGAAAGTAATAAGCGTGCTTGTGTAAGTTCAGCATCATCACCTAAAACTTTATGTTCATTGTACCAACCGTGGAATAGCGCAGCTAATTCTTTTAAGTAGTTACCTACTTGGTGTGGCTCATAAGCATTAGCAGCACGTAATACTGCATCTGGATATGCAGCCAGTTTAGCAAGAATTTCAGTTTCTGCATCAAGAGATAAACGGGCAGCATGTGAACGAGCAGCATTAACTTCAAATTGTAAGCCAGTGCTTGCTGCTTTTTCTAACATACGGCAGATACGTGCATGAGCGTATTGAATATAGTACACCGCATTATCTTTACTTTGTGACACAGCAAGATCTAAGTCAAAATCAATGTGTTGTTCGCTCTTACGCATTACATAGTAGAAACGGGCAGCATCGTTGCCTACTTCTTTGCGTAAGTCACGTAAAGTCACGAACTGACCTGAACGAGATGACATTTGAACCATCTCACCACCGCGCCACAAACTTACGAACTGAACTAAAAGAACAGTCAATTTTTTCGAGTCATAACCCATTGCGTCAATTGCAGCTTTTACGCGAGAGATATAACCGTGGTGGTCAGAACCCCAAATATCAACAAGGTCAGTATAACCACGTTGTAGTTTATTTAAGTGATAAGCAATGTCAGAGGCAAAGTAAGTCGTTTGACCATTACGACGCTTAACAACACGGTCTTTTTCGTCGCCAAATTCAGTCGATTTGAACCAGATGTTGCCATCTTTTTCATAAAGGAAGCCACGTTGATCAAGTGTTTCTAACGCTTCGTCAATTTTTGCACTCAATGATGCTTCGCTAAACCATTGGTTAAAGGTTACGCCGAAGTCAGCAAGGTCATCTTTAATGTCATCTAAAATCGCATGAAGTGCTGCTTGATGGAAAACGCGGTAGCCTTCACCTAATAACTGTTGTGAATTGGCAATAAGGCCATCAATGTGCTTTTCTTTATCACCAGAGAGTACGACTTTATTGCCTTCGCTATCGAGTTCATCTGCATATTGCACATCTTCTGGCACATCTTTATAGACGTCTGCTACATCACGTACATATGCATTGTTATCTTTGTCGATAATGCTTTGAGCAATCTCTTTAACGTAGTCGCCTTGATAAGCATTTTTTGGGAATACAAGGTTTTGACCCAATAATTCTAAATAACGTAAATAGGTAGAAGTCGCCAAAATATCCATTTGACGGCCAGCATCATTTACATAATATTCGCGATCAACTTTAGCACCTGTTGCTTCAAGTAAGTTTGCAACAGTCATACCATAAGCAGCACCACGACCATGACCTACGTGTAGGCTAGATGTTGGGTTCGCAGAAACAAATTCAACTTGAATCTTTTTAGCTGCATTTGATTGGCTACGACCAAAGCTTTCTTTCTGAGCTTGAATTTGGTCAAGAATCGCAAAACGCTGATCTGCATTTAAAAAGAAATTGATAAAACCAGGGCCTGCGATTTCAGCTTTACTGATGTCTGCAACTTCTGGTAGCGCTGCTAGAATTTTCTCAGCTAAATCGCGTGGTTTCATACCAGCAGCTTTAGAGCCGATCATGGCAATATTAGAAGCAAAGTCGCCATGGCTTCGGTCTTTGGTGCGCGTTAAATTGCTTGAATTATTCCAATCCGAAGGAAGCACGCCTTCTTGCTGAAGGGTTTGCACTGCATGGTCGAGAGCTGCTTGTATTGCCGTATTCATATCAATCGAAAATAGATGTCGCAGAAAAACGTCAAATATAGCAAATTTCCTGTGAGTTGGGGGAGTGCATTTAACGCTTTAACTGAATTTCTTTCTTTCAGTTCCTTACAACTATTTTTTTTGTAAATATTAAAAAATAAACCCAAATAAATTCTTAAAGCCCGTAAATATAGGCTTTTTGGACAATATTTTTGAAATTATAAGACAGTAAAACACTTGGTATTTTTTATGAAAATGTTGGAGGTCATAAAAATATAAGATTCTAAGTCGGGTATAACGGTAAGAATGAATCATTTGAAAAACATTAAAATAATAAGTAATTAATTTTTAACATTTATTTTGTTATATATATTTACTAAATAGTGTTTAATTTTAATATCACAGTTTAAAATGCCTATTTCGTATCAAATAGTCTTAAGCTTACGCATACAACGAGCTTTAGAGAGTGCTGAAACTGTACTTTTCGGAGTTCTAAGCTGGAAAATGAGATAGGCAATGATATCAGGACACCCAAGTAAACACCCACTTTATATCCCTTATGCAGGCTATACACTTTTAGAGTTACCCCTTTTAAATAAAGGATCTGCTTTCACTCAAGAAGAAAGAAGTAACTTTAACTTACACGGGTTACTTCCACATATTATTGAAACTATCGAAGAGCAAAGCCAACGCTCTTATCAGCAATACTGTGCTTTCAATGATGATATAAATAAGCACATCTATTTACGTAATATCCAAGATACGAACGAAACTCTTTTTTATCACTTAATCGAAAATCATCTTGAAGAAATGATGCCGATTATTTATACCCCAACCGTAGGTGAGGCATGTCAACGTTTCTCTGATATCTATCGCCGTCATCGTGGTGTTTTTATTTCATATCCAGATCGTGATGTGATTGATGATATTTTGCAGAACGTAAATAAAAACAATGTCAAAGTCATCGTCATTACTGATGGTGAACGTATCTTAGGTCTTGGTGACCAAGGTATTGGTGGTATGGGTATTCCAATTGGGAAACTTTCACTTTATACCGCATGTGGTGGTGTTAGCCCTGCTTACACATTGCCAATTACAATTGATGTAGGGACCAATAATCCTCAATTATTAAATGACCCAATCTACATGGGGTGGCGCCAACCGCGTATTAGCGGTGATGAGTATTATAACTTTGTAGATATGGTGATTGAAGCTGTAAAACGTCGTTGGCCAAAAGCACTCATCCAGTTTGAAGATTTCGCACAAAAAAATGCGATGCCACTTTTGGAAAAATATCGCGATAAAATTTGTTGCTTCAATGATGATATTCAAGGAACGGCAGCGGTATCTGTTGGTAGTTTGATTGCTGCAAGCCGTGCAGCAGGTAAACAGTTAAAAGACCAAAAAATTGCTTTCTTAGGTGCAGGTTCAGCTGGCTGTGGTATTGCCGAGCAAATTGTTGCGCAAATGGTTTCAGAAGGTCTAACCGATGCTGAAGCACGTGCTCGTGTTTATATGGTAGACCGCTTTGGTTTGATCACTGAAAATCAGCCAAACTTACTAGACTTCCAACGTAAGCTAGCTCAGAAAGCTGAAGTGATTGATCAGTGGGGCAACATTGAGGAAGTGATTTCACTACTTGATGTTGTTAAAAATGCTAAGCCTACAGTATTAATAGGTGTTTCTGGTCAACCAGGTCTATTCACCGAAGAAATTATTAAGACCATGGCTGCCAATTGTGAACGACCAATTGTTATGCCTTTATCTAACCCGACTTCACGTGTTGAAGCTGTACCGGCTGATATTGTGGAGTGGACTGAAGGAAAAGCATTAATTGCGACGGGTAGTCCTTTTGCACCTGTGAATCATCACGGTAAGCTTTACAATATTTCGCAGTGCAATAACTCATACATCTTCCCAGGTATTGGTTTGGGTGTAGTGGCATCGGGTGCTAAACGTGTTACAGAAAATATGCTCATGGCATCAAGTAGTGCTTTAGCGAACTGTTCACCATTACTGAAAGATCCACAAGCTGATTTATTGCCACCGTTGGGTGAGATTCAGCAAGTTTCTAGAGTTATTGCATTTGAAGTTGCCAAAGCTGCTATGGCAGACGGTGTAGCTGTAACCATTAGTGATGATTTGTTGAAACAGAAAATTGATCAGTCATTCTGGAAGCCAGAATACCGTAAATATAAACGTATTCCTTTCTAAGTTGAACAGAATAAAAAAATAGGAGCTTAAGCTCCTATTTTTTATAAAACTTCTTCTAGTAACTCTTCACTTGGTGCAAAGTAATATGCGCCGTCTAGCGGTGTTACGAAATGCAATAGGCGGTCGTGAATGCCATCGCCACTTGTACCAAACATACGCTTTAACATGGCATCAATAATATTCAGGTCTTTAGTGTAAGCAATGAAGAATAAGCCTTGATCACCATTACCATCACCGTACGGTAAGCTGTGGCGTAGAATTTCCATTTCTTCACCTTCATCATCTTCAACAACAGTACGCGCGACGTGGGCATTTTCGGGTTTAACATCATCATCTAATTCAATAGATTCAAGCTTAGTACGTCCCATGATATTTTCTTGTGCATCGACTTTAAGTTTTTTCCATTTTTCTAAATCATGGGCATAGCGCTGTGCAAATATAAAACTACCATCAGCAAAAACTCCTGTGCTCTCTGGTAATAGAGCTGTTTCTGCGCGGTCATCTGGAAATTGAGGGTTTTCAGTACCATCTATAAAGCCGGTAATATCGCGACCATCGAAATAACGGAAGCAAACACGTTCATCTAGAACTTCAACTTTATCTTTAATACCCTCAAAAAATGCTTGGCTTAATGCAAAACAAATATCTGAACGCATACTGGCAATGTGAATAAGTACATCAGCTGGTACGGCAGGCATGTTGAATGCGCCATTTTCTGGTTCAAGTTGTTTAAAGCCAGCAGGAGATTGACTGTAAAGCTGTTTCCAAAGTTCCGGACCAAAAGCGACTGCTGTTTTAATTTGCGCGTCTGAATGCTGAGTCATGAGACGGTCACGTGCTTCAAATAAAGCTTCGAGTTGTTCTTTTAATTCAGCAATTGTTAAATCTTTTAAACGAAGAACAATAAAACGGGCATGATCAGATGGCAATGGTAAAATGACAGATTGAGCAGTCATTGGAAGGTATCTCCTCAATTATAATTTAGTATGAGCTTCAATTATTGTGCCTGATGCGAAGAGCTGTTAGTAGTCTATTTATTGATTTTATTGTTTGAATTATCGCCGCGATAGTTTTATAAAACGGTATAATTCCACTTTTATTGTCTATTTCACTATGTCTTTGCAAATTTGGTTTGCTTATATGCTGGCCTGTTGGGTCATTAGTATTTCTCCGGGAGCAGGGGCGATTGCTTCTATGTCAAGTGGCTTAAATTATGGCCTTAGACATGGCTACTGGAATGCAATTGGTTTGCAAATTGCTTTGTTAATTCAAATCATGATTGTAGCGGCGGGCGTAGGTGTTTTATTTGCAACGACACCGTTGGCTTTTCAGGTGGTTAAGTGGTTTGGTGTAGCCTATTTACTGTATTTAGCTTATTTACAGTGGAACGCGCCTATAAAAGACATCAAAATTCAGCATGAAAAAAAGGATAAATCTGTTTCTGCTCTGTTGTTAAATGGGTTTGTGGTCAATATTAGTAATCCTAAAGCCATCGTATTTTTATTGGCGGTTTTGCCGCAGTTTTTAGATTTGAGTAAGCCTCAATGGATACAATATCTAATTATGGCAGTAACTATGATTACGATTGATTTGATTGTAATGGCCGGATATACAGGGTTAGCATCAAAAGTTTTAAGATTGCTTCGCTCACCTGAACAACAAAAATATTTAAACCGTGGTTTTGCTGTCATGTTTAGTTGTGCAGCTTTATTGCTTAGCACAGTTCATCAAGCGTCCTGATTTAGGCCGCTTGAGTTTGGTTTTTGATTTTTTGAAGCATAAAAATAAGAGCAAAAGTTAAAGCCATACATAAAACAATACTAAGGCCAGTTGAGATATTAAGTGCTGCGCTTGACCAAAGGCCAACACTGACACCTAGTTGAGCTAAAACAAAAGCCCAAATAACCATTTGTTTTGGTGAATGAGCGAGTAGTCGAGCGCTCAACGCAGGAATAACTAGTAATGCGCCCATTAATAATGAACCTACTGCACGTAAAGCTAATACTGTAAATAAGGCTAGCAGTAACATGAAAATGAGACGCTGCCATTTAGCATTTACGCCTTCACTAATTGCAATATCTGGATCAATTGCAATTTGAATTTGAGGCTGCCAAAAGCGATAAAGAATTACCAGGGATACCACAATAATTAATGTGAAAACAGGTAAATCGTGCCAGTCGATACTCAGTAAGTCACCAAACAAATAACTTAAAAGCTCTGGTCTTAAGCTTGGAACATGTTGAATAAATAAAAGACCGCTACATAGTAATGTTGCTGAGCATAAAGCAAGTAAAGCATCGTTTGGCAAACGATTGTCATGTAGTGCCCATAAAATAGCGACTAATAAAATAGCCGTACCTGCTACGCCAAGCCACAGAGGGAGGCTTAAAGCACCAGCAATTGCTACCCCAAGTAAGGTTCCATGTGCCATGGTGTCTGCAAAAAAAGACATACGTCTCCATAGCATGAGACAACCAAGTGGGGCGGTCAAAAAGACCAATAGGGTTCCCATAATCCATGCGGGCAACAATAATTGTAACCATTCCATCATGGCTTAAGCTTCCGGTTCTGGGTGAATGTGGGGTTTACTATTGTGAGGGCAGGGGGGTGGAGCATCACCATGCGCACAGTGGTCATGATGGTGTTGGTAAAAAACTCGCTGGGTGCCAAATATTGCCTGATATTCAGGATGCTGCTGAATATTTTCGGGTAACCCACTGCAACAGATATGTTTATTTAAACAAACAACCCTGTGTGTCCCTTGCATAACCCATTGTAAGTCATGTGAAACAATTAAAATGGCGCAACCATAACGTTCCGGCAGACTACGCACATATTCATAAAGCTCAGCTTCAGATTGAATATCGAGACCCTGCATAGGTTCATCAAGAACGAGGATATCTGGCTTTCTCAGTAAAGCGCGTGCGAGCAGCACACGTTGACGCTCTCCGCCAGAAAGCTGTTGTACTTTTGATTGTTGTAGCTTCGCAATGCCAGTATCTTGAATAATTTCTTGGCGAAGGGCAGGGTTACATTTTTCAAGGTCTAATAAATCTTGAACACGTAAAGGAAGACTATGAGAGGGATTAAACTTTTGAGGGACATAAGCCATTTTTAGTTTTTTGTCGCTTATGACACGTCCACTACTTGGTTTTAAAATTCCAAGTAGAACTTTAATTAAAGTCGACTTACCCGCACCATTCGGACCAATTAAGGTCACAATTTCATTTTGATGCAGATCAAAATCAACTTTCTTTAATATATCCCGATCATCACGGTGAACAGAAACCTGTTCTAGTTGAATCAATACAGGATTTAGCGAGCTGTGCGGCACTGCTGGCATTTCCCCGAAATTTCAATAATGCTGTGTTGTGCTGTGAAATCATCTAAAGCTGCAAGTTGGTTGAGTTGTTGAGTCAGACCTTGAGAGGATGCTTCTTTAACAGTGTGACACTCGGTGCAAATTAAGAATGCAGCTTGATGTCCTTCACGTGGATGACAGCATGGAATATAAGCATTAATAGAGGTTAAGCGGTGAATTAGACCTTTTTCTAACAAGAAGTCTAAAGTTCTATAAACAGTAGGAGGGGCGGCAGGGCGATCTGTTTGACTTTTAATACGCGCCAATAAATCGTACGCACCCATCGGGCCTGAGGCATTTAAAATGAGTTCAAGAACTTCTTTACGTAAAGGCGTAAGACGTGCACCAACTGCAGAACATAAAGTTTCTGCTTCAGCTAAACGACTTGCGACATTATGGTGATCATGCACACCATGCAAAGAATCATGATGTTCATGCGTGCAAGAACTCATAGACATAACCTCAAATTTTTAATGGAATATTAGCATGAAGCGATGCTTCATTCGATTAATCTTAGGTATTTTTGTAACTTTGTTATATTATAACATGCTTCGAGCTATTACTAATTGATGGTCTGTCATGTTCCGCGTTTTTGTTTTCAGTATGTTCTCTCTTTTGAGTACGTTAGGTTGGAGTCAGGGTTTGGTTGTCTCTACACACCCAATCTATTTGATTGCAAAAGAAATTACTAAAGGCGTTGAAGAACCACAGTTATTGCTGCAAGGGCAAAGTGGGCATGACGTTCAACTCACACCGGCACATCGTAAAGCAATTAATGATGCTTCTTTAGTAATCTGGTTAGGAAAAGCCCATGAAGCTCCGCTAAACAAATTGCTGAGTAACAATAAGAAAGCAATTGCCTTATTAGATAGTGGTATTCTTTCTGTTTTGCCACAGCGTAATACGCGTGGTGTTGCTTTATCAAATACTGTAGATACTCATGTTTGGTTGGAGCCAAACAATGCTGTGCGCATTGGTTTTTTTATTGCAGCGTTGCGTTCGCAGCAGCATCCTGAAAATAAAGCAAAGTATTGGAATAATGCTAATACATTTGCTCGGAATATGTTACAGGCAGCTCAAGCTTACGATAGCTCAAGTAATGGTAAGCCTTATTGGTCTTATCATGATGCTTATCAATATTTGGAACGTTCGCTTAATTTAAAGTTTGCTGGTGCTTTAACGGATGATCCGCATGTTGCTCCTACAGCGGCTCAAATTAAGTATCTTAATGATAATCGACCAAAACCTCAGATGTGTTTACTTGCAGAAAGTTTCACAACAAAAGGTCAATATCAGAAATTAGGTACTATTACCTTCCAACCCGTTGATGAAAGTATGAATAATGAGGATGATTTTGTAACAGCATGGAAGAAACTGGCTATAAAAACCGATAAATGTGTATTAAATACGCAAAAGTAAGATAAAAAGTAAACAAAGGCTGACTGTAGCGTCAGCACCACCTGTCACGAAAAACCCCGACTAAAGTCGGGAAAAGATTGCATGTTCAGGGGTGTAACTCTATAATGCCTGCGATTAAAAGCGATCATCAGCTAAACTTGTCAAGCATTTATGCTGTGAGTGGATAAATAATGAGCCAAACTAGTCGCTTGATTGACCGACGATTAGCAAAAGCTTTGGTCTTCTTACAAGCATGCATGATCCCTGTTTCCGCACTCGTGGCGTGGAGCATAAAAGACATGACAGCAGCATTAAGTGCAGCACTTGGTGCATTGGTCTGCTGGCTTGCTACCAGTTATTTTGCGTGGCAATCCTTCAGGACGGCAGGTGCGAGAGCATCTAAACAAGTGCTGTCTAACATGTATAGGGGCATGTTAGGTAAATTTGCAATTATGATCGTTGGATTTATTTTGATTTTGAGCAATGTTAAACCTTTATCACCGTTAGCATTGCTGTTTGGTTTTATCCTCGTTCAAACGATGTCGTGGGTTGCTCCTTTTTGGGTTTCACGTCTACAAAAACGAGTATAGAAACAAGAAGAATTGAAGATTTTTTGGAGGGTGGCGAGATATCGACAGTACGCCGATGTTCGTTTCCCTTCTTTTTAGTAATTGACATTGACCAGGTGTGATTTATGGCTGCTGAAGAACATGCCCTCACTTCGACAGAGTATATCAAGCATCACTTGACCAATATGACCTATGGCAAAATGCCAGATGGTACATGGAAATTGGCTGAGACTGCTGAAGAAGCTCATTCGATGGGGTTCACTGCAATTCACTTGGATTCAATGGGTTGGTCAATTGGCCTTGGTGTGATTTTCTGTTTGTTATTTTGGATGGTTGCGAAAACTGCGAAAGCTGGTGTTCCAACAAAATTCCAATCTGCAATTGAAATGATCATTGAGTTTGTTGACTCAAGTGTCCGTGATACTTTTCATGGCAAATCACGTTTAATTGCTCCTCTTGCACTCACTATTTTTGTGTGGATTTTCCTCATGAACTTAATGGACTTGATTCCAGTTGACTGGATACCTCAAGTTGCTGCATTTGTGGGTACACACGTATTTGGTATGAACCCTCACCACGTTTACTTCAAGATCGTTCCATCTACAGATCCAAACATTACCCTTGGTATGTCTTTATCTGTATTTGTACTTATCTTGTTCTACAGCATCCGCGAGAAGGGTGTTGGTGGTTTCGTAGGCGAGTTGGCACTTAACCCATTTAACCCAAGTAATCCGGTTGCAAAAGCGTTGCTTATTCCAGTGAACTTGATTTTGGAATTGGTAACATTCCTTGCTCGTCCTATTTCATTGGCTCTCCGACTATTCGGTAACATGTATGCCGGTGAGTTAATCTTTATCCTGATTGCATTATTGCCGTTTTGGATTCAATGGGCGTTATCTGTGCCTTGGGCGATCTTCCACATTCTTGTAATCACGTTGCAGGCATTCATCTTTATGATGCTTACCATCGTTTACTTGAGCATGGCAAGCGAAAAACATTAATGGTATTGCCTAACTATCAAATGATGGTTGGGCTGAATTTTTTTAATTTAATTTGGTAATAACCTAACCTCTGAGGAATTTTTCATGGAACTCACTTTAGGTCTAGTTGCAATTGCATCTGCTATCTTGATCGCTTTCGGTGCTTTGGGTACTGCGATTGGTTTTGGTCTTTTGGGTGGTCGCTTTTTAGAAGCTGTTGCTCGTCAACCAGAATTGGCTCCACAACTTCAAACTCGTATGTTCTTAATCGCGGGTCTTCTTGATGCTGTGCCTATGATCGGTGTTGGTATTGGCTTGTTCTTCATCTTCGCTAATCC
>JAITLL010000003.1 GCA_031277915.1 Acinetobacter sp. | reverse complement strand
TCGGTGCAGTCGGTGCAGTCGGTGCAGTCGGTGCAGTCGGTGCAGTCGGTGCAGTCGGTGCAGTCGGTGCAGTCGGTGCAGTCGGTGCAGTCGGTGCAGTCGGTGCAGTCGGTGCAGTATTTAATTTTTTTGTAGATTGTTGTTCAAACTTTTTAAGCATTTTTGAGTTCTGAACATTTTCTTGAGGTGCTTCTTGAACAGGAGTAACAGCTGATCGAGGCTGTATCACTTGATGTGGTGTTGCTAATTTACTATTTGACTGCTTTTGTTCGACTTTTTTACTCGGCACAATCATCGGACGGCCATCTGGACCAATGATTGTATAAAAACCGTCTGCATAAGAAACAGAAACACTTGCTATCACAACACATAAAGTCGAAATAGCAAATCTAGGTCGAAACATCCATTTATATTGTTTTACCATTTTGTTCTATAGCTCAAACCAAGTACTGTAACTTTAGTATTCGTTTTTACATCTAAGCCAGCATACGGATTTAATAAAATATTATCGACACCACATTTATTCGATAATGTACTCGTACAAGCTGGAATATTGTCTCGACTACGTAGGAAACCGACCGAAAGATCTAAGTCCGTATCTGCATCAAAACGGTAACCTAACCCAAGACCAAATAATTGTGCATTATTGATCGGAACCATGGTATTTCGTTTATCATCAGGAATAGAACTTGCACGAGGCTCATAACCTGCCCGCAATTTCAAACGATCAGTTGCTGAGTATTCAATGCCAATTCCCCAGCTCCACGGCGATGTAAACTTCAGTGGCAATGCCAATGAATTATCCGTTACGTCATTAGATAAAAGCTTAGCCACTTTTAATAAAGTGATTTGACGATCAAATTCAAACTTAAACTTATCCCAAGCTGCATAATCAGTCCAGCCTACGTCAAAGTTAACTTGTAGATCAGGTAATATTTTATACTTAATACCTGCTTGAAAATGTGCTGGATATTCAAGATCCATGGCGACCAAACCAGACTCCATATTAGGTACAGATCCTGGCAATCCCAAAATAGCAGCTAAAATTTGTCCTGTAGCAGAGGAGTTAAGACCTTTAATAAGTTCTTGAGGGGCCTTAGCATTATCAATCAAGTACTTGCCTTTTAAACGCATCTTGGCAGAACTTTGATAGACCATACCAAAGCCAAAGTCATCTGTTGGTTCCCAAAGTAGACCCAAGTTATAGCTTGGACTTAATGACTGCTCTAATGAAACCTGTAATGCACCCATTTTATTAAATGGATTCATACCTTCTTGAGCATTACACATACCAAATAATAGTAAGTCCGTAATCATGTCACTATTATTTTTAAAAGGTGCACACACAACTTCATCAACCATACGCAATACACCAATCATCTCATTTGGAAAACGTAGATCAGTTTTTAATGCGATTGCGTTATAGGACATCCCGACAGAGGCACCAATTGATAAATGGTCATTTACTTGATAACCAAAAGATGGTGATAAATAGGTGATTCGTTCTACTGCAACTTGTTGGCCCATGTAGTTACCTGGGTTACCATTCTCTGCTCCGAACCCTGCGACTAATGGTGCATATATTGCTGTTGCATAAGTGACTTTCGAACCTGGTGGTTTATAAGCAATACCTGCTGTAGGTGCAACTAATGGGTAACCTGCCCCAAGATCAACCATTTTTTTAAGGATAGGTACATATAAGCTTGCATACTCAACATCGCCATGCACTGTTCCTTTAAAATCTGTACAAATATTGGCAGAAACTTCAGGACCATCATTACAAACAAGAGGATCATCTGAATAACCAAAAACGTTATAACCAGGAGGAGCCGAGAACTCGCGCTGGATGTCAAAGTTAGCAAGAATCCCCTGCACATCTGTTTGCAGCCCATCAATTTTAGCGAGTGCCGCAGGGTTAAAATGAACTGCACTAATCCCTGGAGGATCTGCAGTTACAGCATTCCCCATTGATAGTGAACGAATATCAACAGCTAGATTTTGTCCTAATTGAGCATTGGCAAAGCTAGAAAAACCGGAGATAACAATTGCCGCCGTTAAAGGACATAATTTAGGATATTTCACCTGCATATCTCCTTATTTTTGTTTTTTGTTAAAACCTAAAATATCTAACGGGAACGACAAACCAAGTGAAACATCTGGTGAGTCTTGAGTTAAACCAATACCAACAGTACCGTTCACAATCGTATCTGGTGAAACACGTACACCTAAAGCAAAAGATAACATTGCACTGCTTAAATCTGGTGACTTAGATGACTCATCGTTATTAAATTGGAATTCAGCATTTGTATTAAAACTTTGCTGATATGACATTGTTAAAGATACGTCATAGTTAAATGAGTAAGCAAAACCAAACGAGAAACCACCACTGATTCCAGGATCAAAGCTCTGAAGATAACGTGGGCCTTTAGCTCCACTACCACGTGCCTGATTGAGACCACTTTCTTTAAAACCATAATTGGCTGAGGCAGAAGCGAAAAGAACGACTGGATCAATATATTTACGCGTACTCGCCCCTACACCAACTGAGTAGTACCCCTTACCTGTTGAAAGCTCATCTATACCAATTTCATAAGGGCTATCACCTGTTTTAGTTGAGACACTACCAAAAAGAACCAGTGGTAAACGGCCTTGTTTTAACGGAAATGGTTCCCAGCGTGCACCAAATGAAATATCGCCTAAGCCAGCTGTTGTTTTATCTTTAATAATTTCAGACTTCGCAACAAAAGGGAGAGTTGCAGACAAAGTTAAGTTATCTAATACCCCATACTGAAAGGTAAAACTGTTCGTTACTGTATGGTTAGCATCTTCTTCAACACGTAAACGGTTAAGTTGAGAAGAATTATCTGATAAAGCTAAGTCAATACGGGTATCACGATAATAGGTGTAATCAAGATCATAATAAGAGGAAATTACGCCCTTCTTAATCAAAGAATATTGGCGTTCATTTGAAGTAAATACTTCCTGTAAATTTGTCTCCTGACTAGCATCACCTTCTTTTTTCTGTAATGCACTTGCAGCTTGATGTGCTTCACCAGTAGGAGCAGCTACTACACCATTCGTATCCACAACATTAGCTGTTTGCGTTGTATTATCTGTTGCTGCTGAACCAGATATAGCCTGCGCAGAACCAGAGCTTTCTGTTCCCTCTTCTACTGCTTGATCCGCGCTAGATACTTGCGCTTGTTGTACTTGATCTTCGGCATAAATTGTCCCTGTAATGGCGCTCATACTTAAGGCCAACACACTCATCTTCATCCATCGATTATTCATGTTTTTCCCACCCAATTTATTTATTTTACTAACTTTAAAATTTGACTATTTACGTTTGTAATAAAGACGCATATAAGTTTCTATCGGCTGTCCATATGTTGGAGAATGATTATCGCTATCTATCACACGTCTCATAGTTGAAGCTTTATTGGCTAAACGATCAAAATTAAATGTCGGATATTGCACATCAACAAAAGCATATCTATTGACCGTTGCATCGTCTACATGGCGCATATCTGCATCTTTTAATGCCAATAAGTCTTTACGCTGTGATTCAGGAACAGAAATAACAAATAAAGTATTATTATCCCAAATTTCTTTAAAACGATTCTCATCAAAGCTAATATTCCCTAAAGCGGGATCAGCTACATATACTCGTCCATCTTTATAAGCTTTATATACGACAAAATGTTTAAAACCTGCATACGAAATAGGCACAATTGCGGGTTGGCCAAGTTTAACTAAATCAGAAAACTCACCACGATAACCACCACTGTCTAAACCAATTGCTGTGACAAAGCGCTTCATATCAAGTAATGAGAAACTTCGGCGCTCAATAATACGTTGATATTCACCATACTGTAGCAAACCACTCATTGTTTGCTGTTCAGTTAAACTTGTCCCTACATAACCATTTAATAAAGTCGTAAGTGCAGCAGACCCACAACTATAATCATAGGCTTGCCGAACAATGCCACGAAACTGATCTTCTACAGCTGGTTTAATCTGGACTGGTTCGATATGATTTCGATGAAATGATAAATTACGTGAATCGGCAGTCTCTGTATAATAAACAGTTCCCGGCGGCTTTTTTTCTATTTCGAAGGCTTCTGTCGCAAAGTAATACATCAATGCTGAGCCTAAAACTATCTCTAACATAAGCACTTGGTCTAAATTGTGGCCTAACCGGCCTTATTCATTTTATTCTTAGAGCAATAGCTCTACATCCCTGTGTGTTGAAGATACCTTTTTTTTATGTAAAAAACAGCTTTTTTTTAATCTTTTTGATGAATGTATAGTTTTACATTTATAAACTGATAATTAATTCTCATTTTATTTTTATATTCTTTTTTATTATATAAATTTATAAGATTTGGTTTTATTAATATAAATAAAAAAGCGCGTATAAACGCGCTTTTTATCAATCTTTAAATTAGTGACCAGAAATAGTAATTGTAGAAGTTCCTACATTTAAACCTTGAATTTCTAAATCACCAATTGAAGCATTAGTCTGTGCACCTAGGTGAATACCTTGTGCATAAACATTCATACCTTGAGTACTGTTATTTTGGATACGTAAACCTGTAGGAACAACAGAAATATTTGCGTTTACATCCATATCACCAGTTGTATTACCAGAACCACGAACCATTACTTTGTCTAGGACAATTTTACCACCACCAGCAGCATCATTAATACCAAAGTTAGATAAAGTTAAACCACCTTGCAAGCTTGAGTTCACTTTAATCATCGCGCCTTGCGGAGTTGAGCCTAACTGAACATTTGCAGAAATTTGACCCAAAGATAAATCTAAACCAGAGATAATTTCAGTTGGAGCTGTTTCTGTAATACCACGCACAGCAGTAGTTGTATTTAATGTACCAGAAGTACCCACGCCAATTGAACCTACATGTACATCAACTGCGCCAACTGTTGCTGCAACGTTTAAGAAAGCACCATTTGAACCTGAAGCACCATTTGTATCAATTGCTAAATCTAAAAGATTACCAGTACCTTTTTGAGTTACGGTAACACCGCTAATCGCGATTGCACCAGCAGTACCTGAAGCACCGGTAATACCAGTAGCCGACGCTAAACCATCATTGTCGTGTAGATATAGTTTATCGATAGAAATACCACCAGAACCTAAAGCAATACCGATATTAATACCATCTTGACCTGTAGCAGCACTAAGCGCAGCATCATCCATAGATTGCATTGCCATTGCATTTGCACTGATAGCTAAAGAAGAAACTAAAGCAAGTTTAGTGAACATTTTCATTGAGCACTCTCCCAAGAGCATTTATTTTTTGACTTAACCACTCTCACTGTCTCAAGTTGCATTTTTCTTTTATGGCAACCGAAACTTCCAATCCTTGAGTAGTTTTGCTTAGCAATTACTAAATTACAGCTACGTTAATTTTTGTTCAACTACTGTAATGCATTTTTTGCCAATTACCCGACAAACGGTACAGTATCTGATTCATAGATCAAGTTTATGCAATATGTTTAACATTGAGAGTAAAATTCGGTTAATTTTTCCACGAAATGATAGACTCTCTTCACTGGCCTGCCGGATAAGCTAGAACTTGTAGTAAACTATGTCATCTCTTCCAGACTCTCACATATTTAAAATGTCTCAGTTAAAGAAAAAAATCTCTTTAGAAAGCTATCAATCGGCTGCCGATATTTTAAAAAAATTAGAGGAGTTAACTGGACTTGTATATCTTCATGATGATAACAACCCTATTATTGGTTTCTTACCAAAAAATTATTTAATTGCTCAAGATGATAGAAATTTTTTATTTGATAAAACTGATCTAAATCGCTATGTCGCTTCTACTAATACACAAAGTCTTTTAGAATTTACTCAATTTCATGCTCAAGAATCAGAAAATATTAAATCTGTTAGTTTTAATGGAGGTTATATTGGTTTTATTAGTTATGATTTTTCTGCACATCAATTTATAAATAACAAATTACATAAACAACCCTCTTTATTTTTCGGCTCTTACCAGTCTTTCCTTAAAAATATAAATAATGAATGGTATTTTTATAGTAATGAAAATAATGCTATAGAAATTTTTAATACTATTGTCAAACTTTTAAATACACCTTTAGTTAAATCAAAGAAAAGTAGTTTTAAGCTAGAGAAACTTATTCAACCTCGCTGGACTAAAAGTGAATACTTAACAGCCTTCCATAGTATACAAGAATATATTAAAGCTGGAGATTGTTATCAAATTAACCTTACTCAAGAATTTAATACAAATTTCAGTGGTTCATTATTAAATAAAGCAGAAGAATTATGGAATCTAACCAATGCCCCATATTCTGGTTATTTAAAATTAAAGGAGTTTGAGTTATTAAGTTGCTCTCCTGAACTATTTATCGAATTTAATATAAATAAACAAATTAAAACTAGACCAATCAAAGGCACAATGCCCCGTTATGAAGATATAGAACAAGATTTACAATCAAAACAAACCTTAAAAAACTCGCAAAAAGATCAGGCAGAAAATGTCATGATTGTTGATCTATTACGTAATGATTTGAGCATTTATGCCAATACGGGCTCAGTAAAAACAACAAAGTTATTCGAAATTGAAAGCTTCAATCAAGTTCATCATATGGTAAGTGAAGTTACGGCTACACTTAAAAATGATATCAATCCTATGCAAATGTTGCTCAGTGCATTACCTGGAGGCTCAATTACTGGTGCACCTAAAATTCGGGCAATGCAAATTATTGAAGAGTTAGAAGGTGCACCGCGTGGCGCATATTGTGGGACTTTAGGATATTTTAATTTTGATGGTACTGGACGTTGGAATATTCTTATTCGTAGCTTTCAACAATATCAAAACCAGCTATCTATTTGGGCAGGCGGTGGTATTACGATTGCCTCTGAAGCCGAGGCCGAATATCAAGAAAGTCTTGATAAAATCTCTGCTATGCTGAACTTGATGAACAGCACAACAGAATAAATTTTAAAGAATATCTTGCTTCAAAGTTTGAACTAAACGTGCATTTTGCTCATCAGTGCCAACCGTAATACGTAAGAACTGATTAATACGAGGCTTATTGAAGTAACGAACAATAATGCCCTGCTCACGTAATTTTTGTGAGAGTAGTCCGGCATCATGTTGCGGATGTGTAGCAAAAATAAAGTTGGCCTTTGATGGTAATACATTAAAACCAAGTTCCGTTAAATCACTAACCAGTTTTTCTCGGCTTGTAATAACTTTTTGGCACTGCTCTTCAAAATATGCTTGATCTTCAAAAGAAGCCACAGCCGCTGCAATAGCAAAACGATCAATTGGATATGAGTTAAAACTATTTTTTACCGCTTCAAGTGCTGTAATCAAGTGTGACTGAGCAATCGCAAATCCAACGCGTAAACCTGCTAAAGAACGCGATTTTGAAGTCGTTTGGCATACCACAAGATTTTCATAACGGTTTACCAAACTTACAGCAGACTCCGCACCGAAATCGACATAAGCTTCATCAATCACAACTACGCGATCTGGATTTGCCTGTAGTAGTTGTTCAATCTCTATCAAGCTGAGTGCAATACTAGTCGGTGCATTAGGATTAGTAATAATCACGCCACCATTGGGCTGCACATAATCTTTAACATCAATCTCAAAATTTTCATTGAGTGGAATTTCTTTAGTTTTTGTTCCAAAAAATTGGCTATAAACTGGGTAAAAACTATAAGTGATGTCTGGATAAAGAATCGGTTCATCTTGAAGGAAAAACGCCTTAAAAATATGAGCAAGTACTTCATCAGAGCCATTACCTACAAAAACTTGAGATACCTCAATATTCTGTTGCTTAGCAATGGCTTGTTTTAAGACTGTCGCATCTGGATCTGGATATAAGCGCAGTGCATCAGCTTGCTCATGTAGCACAGCTTGAACTGCTTCTACTACCTTCAGTGATGGTGGATACGGATTTTCATTTGTATTTAACTTTAATAAATTCTGGATTTTAGGTTGCTCACCTGGCACATAAGGCTCTAATTCACGAACCTCAGGACTCCAAAAACGCATTTGTGCTGTAGATACAGTCATAGTCTTATCTCAAAAAAGGGCTGAAAGTCAGCCCTGAATAATCATTTAAAATACTGAAAGGCTTAAAGCTTATTGATAACGATAACGAGCCGAGCGCGCATGAGCATCAAGATTTTCTTGAACGGCAAGTATATCAGCCGTTTTAGCCAATGTTTTTACACCCTCTTTTGAGCACATGATCAAGCTAGAGCGCTTTTGAAAATCATATACACCTAGTGGTGATGAGAAACGAGCTGTGCCAGATGTTGGTAACACATGGTTTGGACCAGCACAGTAATCACCAATTGCTTCAGGTGTATAGCGACCCATAAAAATTGCACCTGCATGACGAATGTTTTCGCTCATTGCTTCAGCATCATCAAGACATAATTCCAAATGCTCGGGTGCAACTTGATTAATCAAATCAACCGCTTCTGCACGATCTTTTACCAAGACTAGAGCACCACGATTTTCAATCGATGTACGTGCAATATCAGCTTTAGGCAAGTCATTCAAATGCTTTTCAATTGCTGCCTCTACGGCTTCTAGTAAAGCTTCATCTGGAGTAATAAAAATAGCTTGAGCAACGGTATCATGTTCAGCTTGAGATAATACATCCATCGCTAACCACTCAGCATTATTCACTCCTTCTGCATATACTAAAATTTCAGAAGGCCCTGCAATCATGTCGATACCGACCTGACCAAATACAGCACGTTTAGCAGCTGCTACAAATCGGTTTCCGGGACCAGTGATTTTGTCTACAGGTGGAACAGTTTGAGTACCATAAGCTAAAGCGGCAACAGCTTGCGCCCCGCCAATAGTAAACACTCGACTCACACCAGCGAGATAAGCTGCAGCTAAAACGAGAGGATTTAAATCACCATTTGGTGCTGGTACCACCATAATAATTTCAGGTACACCTGCCACGTGGGCTGGCACTGCGTTCATCAGTACAGATGATGGATAAGATGCTAACCCCCCAGGTACATAAATACCAACACGGTCAAGTGGAGTCACCTTTTGTCCTAGTGTATTACCCAAATCATCTACATAAGTCCAGCTGTCTTGTTTCTGAGCCTCATGAAAAGTACGAATACGATCAGCTGCAAGTTGTAGGGCTTCACGAATCTCTTGATTTAAACCATCAAAAGCAGCTTTGAGTTGTTGTTGAGACAATTCTAGATCGGAAAATTGATGCGCTGGATGTCGATCGAACTGTTGAGTAAGTTTTAAAACATGATCATCACCATGCTGACGAACATCAGCAATAATTTGATCTACTGTTTGAACTAAATTAGGATCATTAACGGTTTCAAAAGCCAAAAGCTCGGCAAAAACCTGTTTGAAGTTCTGATCTTGAGTCGATAAACGTCGCATCAATTTACCCACAAGGTGAAAAAGAAAAACCAAGTTTACTCTTTTTCTAAGCCCTTGTGGGCATCATATCTACAACTATCGCAAAAGCATGATAGGAAATTACTTTTAACGTGATTGAACAGCTTGTTCAAGTTGGGAAATGATTGGATTCAACAAAACTTGCTTACGCTTAAAGCTTGCCTTATTGACGATAAGACGTGAGGATACTTTGCAAATTTCTTCTAATGGCTCAAGACCATTAGCTCTTAAAGTATTTCCAGTATCAACAACGTCAACAATATAATCACCCAAACCCACGAGTGGTGCTAATTCCATAGAACCATAAAGCTTAATCACATCAACTTGCTCACCTAAGCTCGCATAATATTGACGTGTCAGATTGACGTACTTAGTTGCAATTTTTAAACGGCCTTTTGGATGCTCCATTCCAACTTTACCAGCAGTCATTAATTTACATTTAGCAATCTGTAAATCTAATAACTCATAGACATGTTGAGCACCATGCTCCATAAGTACATCTTTACCTGCTACACCTAAATCTGCTGCACCATTCTCAACGTAGGTTGGCACATCAGACGCACGTAAAATCAAAATACGAACTTGCTTATGTGTTGTTGGAAAAATCAACTTACGAGATTTTTCTGGGTCTTCAAGCAAGTTAATACCTGCTGTTGCAAGTAAAGGTAAAGTTTCTTTTAAAATACGCCCTTTACTGAGTGCCAAGGTCAAACCATGATCAAAATTACCCATTACATCAAAATTAGGATCATCGTTTCTTACGTCATTCATTAACTTACTCGCTTAATTTTGGCACCTAAACCTTGAAGTTTCTCTTCGACATGCTCATAACCACGGTCAATATGATAGATACGATCAATTAAAGTATCACCTTCAGCAACTAAAGCTGCTAAAACCAAAGAGAATGAAGCACGTAAATCTGTTGCCATTACTGGCGCTGCCTGTAATTTTTCAACACCAGTCACAACAGCATCATGACCTTCAACCTGAATATTAGCACCCATACGTGATAATTCAGGAACATGCATGAAACGATTTTCAAAAATGGTTTCGGAGATCGTTGCAAAACCGCGACCAATTGCATTTACGGCCATAATTTGCGCCTGCATGTCAGTTGGAAATTCTGGATGAGGTAATGTTCTAAAACTTACCGCTTTAGGGCGTTTACCCATCATGTCCAATTCAATCCAATCATCACCACGAGTGACTTCCGCACCCATTTCTTCAAACTTATCTAAAACAGATTCAAGTAATGATGGATCTGTATGAGTAGTTTTTATGCGTCCACCCGTAATTGCAGCAGCAGCTAAGTACGAACCTGTTTCAATACGATCGGCAACAACTGCATATTCACAGCCATGTAAACTTTCAACGCCAGTAACAACGAGTGTATCTGTATCAATACCTTCGATTTTTGCACCCATTTTAATAAGCATTTGAGCAAGATCGGTAATTTCAGGTTCACGTGCAGCATTACGGATTGTGGTTACACCATCTGCTAAAGCAGCTGCCATTAAAATATTCTCAGTACCACCAACCGTGACCATATCGAAGATCACTTCACCGCCTTTTAGACGACCATCGACTGTAGCATGGACATAACCATTCTCAACTTCAATATGTGCACCCAATGCTTCTAGGGCTTTTAAATGTTGATCTACTGGTCGAGATCCAATCGCACATCCACCTGGTAAAGAAACCTTGGCATTTCCATAACGCGCCAATAATGGTCCTAATACCAAAATAGAAGCTCGCATTGTTTTAACAAGCTCATAGGGAGCAAATTGATTATCTAATGTAGAAGTATCTGCTTTTACTGTGTCATTTTCATAACTAATTGTGACACCTAGTCCACCAATTAATTTTACCAAAGTATTTACATCTTTAAGATTTGGAACATTGGTTAAAGTAATAGGTGAGTCCGCGAGAATGATTGCCGCAAGTAATGGTAAAGCCGCATTTTTAGCACCAGAAATGCGTACTTCCCCTTCGAGCTTAACACCGCCCGTAATTAAAAATTTATCCATTAATATTTAAGCTCCGAAAAGGCTTGCTTTGCGCCATTCGTCTTTGGTCATCGCACGAATTGTTACGGCATGAACTTCGCCACTTGCAATATAGGTATTTAATGGTGCATAAACTGCTTGTTGACGAGCAACAGTACGCTTACCTTCAAATTGATCATCCACAATACGGAGGTCAAATTTTCCAGCCTGTCCGCTCACCGCTACTTCCGCTTCAGGAAAAGCTTCTTTTAAAATTTGAGTGAGCTGTTCACTATTCATTGCAAAGACCTCTGGCACAACCTACGGTGTAAAACGAAGTATTTTACTATAACTTTTTCCAAGAATTCAGTACGTGTTTATATTTTATCAATAAAAAAGAGGCTATATTTCAAGCCTCTCTCAATTATTAAAAACTTATTAAATAGAAACAGCAACTTGTGAATACGTACATTGCATTTTTCGGTATTTTAACAATTGTTTTTTTAATTTTTCAGTCAGTTTTTTAATTGAAGTATACATATCATCTGCTGTTGCTTGAGCAAATAGTTCAATCCCAGGTAAACGGACTATCGCTTCTGCCACATGATTAGAGCTGCCCTTATGTGAGCGCTTATCAATCTGATGATCTTTAGTTAATTTAATCTGCATACTATTCACCTGATCGAGATGTTTCGTTAACTGATTAAATTTTGATTTAATATTTTCTTCTATAGCTGGTGTAATTGCTAAATGATGTCCACGAATCGTTATTTGCATAATTCTATCCCTCACCTTTTTGGGTTAATAAAGAAGAACTAAAACGATTTAATGTGATCTAAAAA